>JBEEFW010000046.1:0-3789 GCA_041166385.1 Acidimicrobiaceae bacterium
ACAGCTTCCGCTCCGGCGAGATCGTCGAAGCCACCGTCGAGATCACCGGGCTCAAGGAACAGGTGCGCGTGCTCGCCATCCCGGTGCGGTGGAACGGCGAGGTGATCGGCGTCGCCACCCGCGAGTCCGCACTCACGTTCGGCCGGCAGCCGGGTGAGCTGGAACGGGTCTACGTCGAGATCTTCAATCGGTTCGCACGCATGATCGCCGCCGGCGTGTTCCCGTTTCCCACCGACGAGCCCGAACCCGAGGAGGCTCCGCGTGTCGGCGACGGCGTGATGCTGCTCGACGGGCAGAGTCGTGTCGTCTATACGTCGCCCAACGCAGTGTCGGCGCTCCACCGGGTCGGCGTGCACGCCAACACCGAAGGCATGCGCCTCGGCGAACTCGGTCTCGATGAAGCCCCGATCCAGCGGGCGTTCTCGATGCCGGGGCCCGTGACCGAGGAGTTGGAGCAGGGGCCGGAGATCACGGTGCTGCTCCGCTGCATCCCGTTGCTGGAACAAAGCGAGGTGTCCGGCGCCGTCGTGCTGTTGCGCGACATCTCCGAGCTGCGACGCCGTGATCGGCTGCTGCTCTCGAAGGACGCAACGATCCAAGAGATCCACCATCGGGTGAAGAACAACCTGCAGACGATCTCGTCGCTGCTCCGCCTGCAAGGGCGGCGGCTGGAGTCGCCGGAGGCCAAGGCGGCGATCGAGGAGTCCGTGCGGCGGGTGCGGTCGATCGCGCTGGTGCACGAGATCCTCAGCCGCGAGGCGGGGGAGGACGTGCCCTTCGTCGAGATCGTGCGCCCGGTCTGCCGCATGGTGGAGGAGGCGTTCCACACACCCGACCGGCCGGTGCGCTGCCGTGTCGACGGCGACGCGGGGAACCTGCCCGCGCAGGTGGCCACGCCGCTGGCGGTCGTGCTGAACGAGCTGCTCCAGAACGCCTTCGATCACGCGTATCCCGAGCACAAGGACATCGGCGCCGGTGAGGTCGTGCTCGATCTTCAGCGGGAGAGCGGGCAGCTCACGGTGCGGGTCGTCGACGACGGCGCGGGGCTCCCAGACGGATTCGACCTCGAGCACTCGATGGGGCTCGGCCTGTCGATCGTGCGCACGCTCGTGACGTCCGAGCTGGGAGGGACGATCGAACTGCGGTCCGGAGACGGCGCCGCGGATCGGCCAGGAACGGTGGTCGAGTTACGGGTGCCGCTCGACCAAGCGGCGCCGAGGTGACGAGTCGCTACGAAGCGCGACGCTGGCGGGCCACCCAGGCCCGACGCAGCTTGCGGCGCTCTTCTTCCGAAGTGCCGCCCCACACGCCCGAGTCCTGGTTGGTCACGAGCGCGAACTCGAGGCACGCCGTTTGGGCGGGGCACTGGTGGCACACGGCCTTGGCCTGTTCGATCTGCTCGATCGCCGGGCCAGTGGTGCCTACTGGGAAGAAGAGATCTGGGTTCGTGTCGCGACACGCCGCAACATCGCGCCAGTCGTCGTTTTCAATTGAGATCGGCTCGAAAGTCTGGGGCAGCGCCACCGGTCCTCCAGGTGGTTCGGTGTCACGAAATGCACTTTGTGACGAGTTTCACATGCTACCCCGCTCGATACGGAGAACGGGTGTAGCTGGATGTTTCGGGATCGTAACTGCCTCTGCTAGCAGGGGCAAGCACTTGTTTCGCTGCCCGAAATGAGATTCCTGCAAACGGCCGTCATTGCCCACCGAGGGGCATCTGCTGACTACCCAGAGAACACGGTGGCGGCATTTCGGGCAGCCGGGGCGCTCGGCGCCAATTGGGTCGAGCTCGATGTGCGCCGGACGGCCGACGGCGCCCTGGCCGTGCACCACGATGCCCACCTGGGGGACGGGCGGGCGATCGTCGAGCTCGCCGCCGCTGACCTCCCCGACTACGTGCCCTCGCTGGCCGAGGCGCTCGAGGCCTGTCACCCCCTCGGGGTGAATGTCGAGATCAAGAACTCGCCGCACGACGTCGACTTCGACGAGGCCGCCAACCTCGTCGAGCCAGTGGTCGAGGTGATCCGGGCCTGCCTGCAGCCGATCATCGTCTCGTCCTTCCACGCGCCGACGCTGGACCGGCTGCGCTCCGTCGACTCCGCCATCGACAGGGCGTTGCTCACATTCGACCTGCGTGATCCCGAGCGCGTCATCGCGGACTCGCTCGCGGCGGGGCACGTCGCCGTCCATCCGTTCGATCGGACGGTCACGCGCGACCTGGTCGAGCTCGCGCACGACGCGCAGCTGGCCATCAACGTGTGGACCGTCGATGATCCCGCACGCATCGCGGAGCTCGCCGAGATGGGTGTCGACGGCATCGTCACCAACGTCCCCGACGTCGCCGCGGCCGTCCTACGGGGGTAGGACGAGTTTGAGGATGTCGGGTTGGTGCTTGAAGACGAGTCGCTCGGTCTCGCCGAGGTAGTCGCCGTCGACTTGGTAAGGGAACGGCCCGTGGCCGTCCACGACGAAGTTCGTGAGGTCGGTGCGCACGTCGAGGTGCTTCTGACGGCGGATGTCCTTGCCGAATCCGAGCGCGCTGGCCGCGGCACGAACGAGTGTGCCGAGCGCGAGCGAGCGGAACGTCACCATCGCGAGCCCCCGATCGAGTGTCGCCTCGGGGATCACGTCGAACGGTCGGTTGCCCAGATAGGTGTACGGGTTCGTGTTCAGGCAGATCGCGAAGTAGCCATCGTCGATCGCCGCGCCGTCGTCCTCCCGCACCGAGAAGCGGGGGCGGCTCCGGTCGTAGTGCCGGAACCACGTGGCGAACGCGGCGTAGATGAACAGCGGGTGTGACACGTAGCGCTTGAGCGCGGCGCGGCGTTCGACTTGCTTGACCACGACCGCGTCGAACCCCATGCCGACGTGGAACAGGAAATAGCGCCCGTTCACGGAGCCCAGACCGACGCGCTCGATCCGGTTCTCGCTCAGGCCGTCGAGCAGCGCACCCGTGGCCTCGATCGGGTCGTTCGGCAGGCCGATCGTGCGGGCGAAGACGTTCGTCGAGCCGCCGGGAAGCGGCGCGAGGGCGGTGTTGGTGCCGGCGAGGCCGTTGGCCACCTCGTTCAGCGTGCCGTCGCCGCCGAGACAGACCACAACGTCGACGCCATCGTTGGCGGCGCCCTGCGCCAGCCGGGTGGCGTGGCCTCGCCGGTTGGTCTCGGCCATCGCCACTTCGTGGTCGGCCGACAGGGCCTTGCGGATGACGACGCGGCCCCGTGCGGTCACCGACGATGCCGACGAGTTGACGATGAGCAGGAGACGCACTGCCGTCAGTTGGTCACGCGCTCACCGCTACTGGCAAGATCGCACCCCTATGAATATCGCCGTCTGCGTCAAGCAGATCCCCGATCCGGCCGAGCCTGGGCAGCTCAACGCCGACCACACGTTGAAGCGCGAGGGCAAGCTGATCCTCGACGAATCCGATTCCTACGGCGTCGAGATGGCCCTGCAACTCGTCGACAAGGCCGGTGGCGGCGAGGTCACGCTGATCTCGATGGCGCCCAACAGCGAGACGTCCGGGCTCCGCACTGCCTTGGCCATGGGCGCGGTCAAGGCTGTGCTCGTGAGTGACGACGCGCTGAAGGGCGCCGGTGCGCTCGACACCGCGAAGGTGTTGGCCGCGGCCATCAAGCGCACCGAGTTCGACCTGGTCATCGCGGCCACGGAGTCGTCCGATGGCTACACCGGCACGGTGCCCGAGCAAATCGCCGCGGTGCTGGAGCTGCCCTCCGTCACGTTCGCCAAGCACATCGAGATCGACGGCAGCACCGCCAAGGTGCAGCG
>JBEEFW010000047.1:0-2656 GCA_041166385.1 Acidimicrobiaceae bacterium
GATCTGATCTTCCCGCATCACGAATGCGAGCGCGCCCAGTCGGAAGCCGCGACCGGCGAGCCGTTCGTGCGCCACTGGATGCATCAAGCGATGGTGCGCATGGACGGCGAGAAGATGTCGAAGTCGCTCGGCAATCTCGTGTTCGTCTCCGACCTGCTCAAGCTGTGGGATGGCGCGGCGGTCCGCACGATGCTCGTCGAGAACCACTACCGCACGTCGTGGGAGTGGGACGAGACGCGGTTGCCCCGGGCGGCGGAGCGCCTCGAACGCTGGCGGTCGGCGGGCGAGGGCGTTGGGGCGCTCGACGAGGTGCGTGCGGCTCTCGACGACGATCTCGACACGCCAACCGCGGTCGAAGCAATCGACCGTGCCGCCGGTGCCGGCCAGGGCGTCTCGAAGGCCGCGGCACTCCTCGGGGTGGACCTGTAACAATCGGACAAGTGGCACAGGAGCAACGCGAGTACGGGCAGCTGTACACGATCGCGAAAGGCGTGCTCACGCCGCTGTTCCGCTTCGGTTGGCGGGTGAAGGTCGAGGGCCTCGAGAACGTTCCGACGGACGGACCGGCGATCCTGTGCCCCAATCACACCTCGGTCATCGACTCGTTCATGATGCCGCTGGTGCTCCCGAGGCGGATCACCTTCGTGGGCAAGGCCGAGTACATGGACGACTGGAAGACGAAGTTCCTGTTTCCGGCGATGGGGATGATCCCCATCGATCGCTCCGGCGGCAACGCCGCCGAGCGGGCACTCAACGCGGCGGCGCGTGTCCTCGAGCGCGGCGAGCTCTTCGGCATCTATCCCGAGGGCACCCGCTCGCGCGACGGTGTGCTGCACAAGGGCCACACCGGGCCCGCGCGTCTCGCACTACGGACCAGCGCGCCGATCATTCCGGTCGGTATGCGCGGCACCCGCGACATCCAGCCGCCCGAAGCGAAATTTCCGAAGCCGTTCAAGGTGTGCAGCATCAGCTTCGGCAAACCGGTCGACCCCACGCGCTACCGCGACCGCGACGATCACCTCGCCCTCCGCCAGATGATCGACGAGGTGATGTTCTCGATCCGGGAGCTGTCCGGCCAGGAGTACGTCGACACGTACGCCACGAAGAAGGCCGAGGGGCTGCCGACCGAAGTCGCCCACGTCGAGTCGACGAACGGGCACACAGATGCGCCGAGACGTTCATCGGCCGACGTTCTGAATCCGACCGGAGCGGCGGCGGCTTCTCAGTAGCCTCGATGGCTATGTCAGCGTCCGACCAGATCACAGTCCGGCTTCCCGATGGTTCGACCAAAGCGGTCGCCACCGGGACGACCGCGGGCGATCTGGCGGCGACGATCGGGTCCGGGCTGCGCAAGGCCGCCGTGATCGCCGCGGTGAACGGCGTCGAGCGCGATCTCGTGTGGCCCCTCGAAGACGACGACGAGGTCGCCATCATCACGGCGTCGTCGGACCGCGGCCTCTTCACCATTCGCCATTCGACGGCGCATGTGCTGGCCCAGGCCGTGCTCGATCTGTACCCGGGCGCCACGTTCGGCATCGGTCCGCCGGTGGAAGACGGCTTCTACTACGACTTCGAGCTGCCTGCCGATGCCGAGGGGCACAGCGAGCACTTCAAGGAAGACGACCTGCCGCGCATCGAAGCGCGTATGCGGGAGATCATCAAGGAGCAGCAGCCCTTCATTCGTGACGAGATCGACGCCGACGCGGCGCGCGTGCTGTTCAGGGATCACAAGTACAAGCTCGAGATCATCGAGGACGCGTCGACAGACCCGATGTCGGCGACGGAGTCGGGCCTCGTGCGCACCTACGAGAACCCACCGAAGTTCATCGACCTCTGCCGGGGTCCGCACGTCGAGCACACCGGGCGCCATCTCGGCCAGTTCAAGTTGATGCGCGTCGCCGGTGCCTACTGGCGCGGCGACGAGAAGAAGCCGCAGCTCCAGCGCATCTACGGGACGGCGTGGGCGACGAAGCAAGAGCTCGAGGAGCATCTGCACCGCCTCGAGGAGGCGGCCAAGCGCGATCACCGCAAGCTCGCGAACGAACTCGACCTGCTCAGCTTCCCCGAACTGCTCGGCGGCGGGCTGGCGGTGTGGCATCCGAAGGGTGCGATCGTCCGCAAGCAGATGGAGGACTACAGCCGTCAGCGGCACCTCGACGGTGGCTACGAGTTCGCGTACACCCCGCACCTCGCGAACGCCCGCCTGTTCGAGACGAGCGGGCACCTCGGCTTCTACGCCGACAGCATGTACCCGCCGATGGAGATGGACAACGGCTCGTACTACCCGAAGCCGATGAACTGCCCGGGTCACATCCTCATCTACGAGAGCCGGCAACGGTCGTACCGCGAGCTGCCGCTGCGCTTCTACGAGCTCGGCACCGTGTACCGCTACGAGCGGGCGGGCACGTTGCACGGCCTCATGCGCATCCGCGGCTTCACGCAGGACGACAGCCACATCTTCTGCACACCCGAGCAGGCTCACGGCGAGATCGTCAGCCTGCTGCGCTTCGTGCTGTCGGTCCTACGCGCCTTCGGCTTCGAGGACTTCGAGGCCAATCTCTCGACGAAGCCCGCAGAGAAGTTCGTCGGCACGGACGAAGGATGGGACACCGCCACGGAGGCACTGCGCGACGCGCTCGTTGCCGAAGATCTCGAC
>JBEEFW010000048.1:0-4066 GCA_041166385.1 Acidimicrobiaceae bacterium
GATGCTCGACGTACTGCATCGCATCGCTCAGCTCGTCGGTCTGGTGGTAGCTCTGCTTCCCGTCTGAGCTGCGGTAACTGACCATGTGGGACACGGGTGGCTCACTTTCTGACGAGGCTTCCAACCCATGTGGGTCATCGGACCCATATACGACCGACTTGAGCGAGGATGTGCAATGTCCGCTCCCGGACGCATGCCGGCCCACGTCGCCCGTCGCCGGGCGATCGCGCTGGCCGGCCATCAAGGCGACGAAACCACGGCCCGGTCCGGGCTCGCCGATGACGACGCGGCCGTTCGGGCGACGGCGCTGGGCGCTCTCAGCCGGCTGGGCGCGTTGACGATCGCCGACCTGACGATCGCCGTCGCCGACCGCGATGCCGTCGTCCGCGCCCGGGCCGCCGAAGTGGCACCGCTGGCCCTCCCCCCCACCGACGCGCACCCGCTGCTGCGCGGCCTGCTGGCCGACCGCGACGCGACGGTCGTCGAGGTGGCGGCCTGGGCCTGCGGCGAGGTCACCGACCCCGACCCCGCGACCGTCGCCGAACTCTCGGTGCTGGCGACCGGACACCGTGACGCGCTCGTGCGCGAGGCGGCCGTGGCCGCGCTCGGCGCCATCGGTGACACCGCCGGCCTCTCCGCGATCCTGGCGGGCACGACCGACAAGCCTGCGGTGCGTCGCCGAGCTGTGCTCGCCCTCGCGCCCTTCGACGGACCCGAGGTCGACGCCGCCCTCGAGAAGGCGCTGACCGACCGCGACTGGCAGGTTCGTCAGGCGGCCGAAGACCTGCTCGGTGACTAGCTTCACCCAGTTGTGACGTTGGTGGTGTGCACGGGCACGGGCACCGAGATCGGCAAGACATGGTTGGGCGCGGCGGTCCTGTCCACGCTGGCCGCCGGCGGCACGAGGGTGGCGGCGCGCAAGCCGGTGCAGTCCTTCGACAGCACCGAGACCGGCCCCACCGACGCCGACGTCCTCGCGCTGGCCACCGGTGAGCACCCGCACGACATCTGCCCGGCGCACCGTTGGTATCCCGTGGCGATGGCGCCGCCCATGGCCGCGGCCGTGCTGGAACGCGATGCGTTCAGTGTCGAGGACCTGATCGGCGAGCTGCGTTGGCCATCACCCGAGCCGGACGTGCGTTGGGTCGAGACGGTCGGTGGCGTGCGCTCGCCCATCGCGTTCGACGGCGACAGTGCCGACATCTGTGAGTTGCTCGAGCCGGATCTCGTCGTCATGGTGGCCGACGCTGGTCTCGGCACGATCAACTTCGTGCGACTGTCCGCGGCAGCGGTGGCGCCGTGGCCGCTGCTCGTCTATCTGAACCACTTCGACGAAGGCGACGAGTTGCACGCCCTGAACCACGCGTGGCTCAGCGATCGCGACCGCTACGACGTCCTGACGACGCCGCGCGCGCTGGCCGAGCGTTTGACTCGATGACCACGAGGGCAACGTGACGACGTGACCGGGCGGGGCGTGATCTTCGTCAACCCGACCTCCGGCAGCGGCACCGAAGTCGACGACCTGACCAAATTGTTCAATGGTCACGACGTCGTCGAGTGCGAGCCCGAGGGTTTCGCCGAACAGGTGCGCAACGTGTTGCGCACGGAAGACCGGCCCGCGTTCGTCGGAGTCGCCGGCGGCGATGGCACGATTCGCACGGCGGTGGAAGTACTGCTCGACACGGCGCCGAACGTTCCGCTCCTCGCCATCCCGGCCGGCACCCGCAACCACTTCGCCCACGATGTCGGCATCGAAACGCTCGACGATGCGGCCAGCGCGGCCAGCGCGGGCAGGACGCTCGTCATCGACACCGCCACGGTGAACGACGTGTGGTTCATCAACAACTCGAGCGTCGGTGTCTACCCGCGCCTCGTCGCCCACCGAGAGGCGCGCGAGTCGCGCATGCCGAAGGGTCTCGCGGCGATCGTGGCCGCATGGCACCAGCTGCGATACGGGCGTCACCTGCGTGTCCGCGTCGACGGCTCGACCGTCACGGCGTGGGCGGTGTTCGTGGGAAACAACTGCTATGGCGACTCGCTGCGCGACCTCACCGGTCGAGAACGGCTGGACGCAGGAGAGCTCGACGTGCGCATCGCCCACGCCGACCGCCGGCTGTCACGGCTACGCATCGTTGGCGCGGTGCTGTTCGGACGCCTCGAACAGTCGCCGCTCATCGACCGCAGCCGCTGCGCGTCCGTCGAGCTCGACATGGGGCACGAGGTGCGGGTTGCCGTCGACGGTGAGGTCATGCCCATGGATTCACCGCTGCGCTACGAGTCGCACCCCGCGGTGTTGACCGTGTTGGTCAGCGACGAGCGCCCATGAACATGCTCTTGAGGCGGTCATAGTTCTCGATCACGCGACCGGCGCCGATGACGACGCACTCGAGTGGTGCGTCGACGAGGTGGACGGGGATCTCGGTTTCCTCGGAGATGCGTAGGTCGAACCCGCGCAGCATCCCGCCCCCGCCGACGAGGTACATCCCCCGAACGATGAGATCCTGCGCCAGTTCCGGCGGGGCCTGTCCGAGGCACGCGATCACCGAGTCGACGACCGCCGCCACCTGTTCGTCGATCGCCTCTCGCGTCTCCTCGGGCGAGAGGATCACCGTCTTGGGCAGCCCGCTCATGAGGTCGCGGCCGCGCACCTCCGCCTTGAACTCGTCGAGCGTCGGATAGGCCGAACCGATGGCGACCTTGATCTCCTCCGCGGTGCGCTCGCCCACCGCGATGCCGTACTCACGCCGCACGTAGGTCTGGATGGCCGCGTCGATGTCGAACGATCCGACGCGCACCGCCTGCAACGCGACGATGCCGCCAAGCGAGATGAGCGCCGTCTCGGACGTACCGCCGCCGACGTCGATGACCATGTTGCCGACGGGCTCGTTGATCGGCAGCCCAGCGCCGATCGCCGCGGCCATCGGCTGCTCGATGAGCTGCGCGTCAGCGGCACCGGCGCGGCGGGCCGCCTCCGTCACGGCGCGCCGCTCGACCTCGGTGATGGCGGACGGCACGCAGATGACGACGCGCGGTCGGTTGAATCGGTTCACGCCAACGCGTTGCAGCAACAACCGGATCATGCGCTGGGTGATGTCGAAGTCGGTGATCGCTCCACCACGCAGTGGCCGCACGGCGACGATGTAGCCGGGCGTCCGTCCGATCATCTGCCACGCCTCGTGTCCCATCGCCAACACGTCACCCGTGCGGCTGTTCAGCGCGATGACCGATGGCTCGTTGAGCACGATGCCCCGCCCTCGCTCGTACACCAGCGTGTTCGCGGTGCCGAGGTCGATCGCGAGGTCTCGGGCCATCAGATCCTGGGCTCGGCGTCGTCTTCTGGTGACAGAGCCTTCATCTGCTGCTGGAAGCCCTCGATGCTCGAGCGCATCCCTTGCGGCTTGCGCTGACGGAGCATGAGCACGGACGAGCTGACGACGATCACGATCAGCGGCACCAGGAGGAAGAGAAGAATGCTCACTTCGGCGAACGGCCCAACTCGTTCGCGTCGACGAGCTCCTGCACGTCGCTCCCCCACGCCTCGCCGCCAGACCACGTCTCGTGCTTCCAGATCGGCACGGACGCCTTCACCGCGTCGATGCAGAAGCGCGCCGCTACGAACGCTTCGTCCCGGTGCGGCGCGGACACAGCGACCACGACGGCGGATTCACCGACCGGCACGACGCCGACACGGTGGATGAGGGCGATGCGTCCGATCGCCGGCCACCGCGCACGGGCCTCGTCAGCGATGGCGCACAGCCGCGGCTCGACCTGCTCCTCGTAGGCCTCGTACTCGAGCAGCTCGACGCCCGGCCGTCCGGGCGCGTGATCCCGCGCCGTGCCGCTGAAGACCACGACGGCACCGCAGTCCGGGCGCACGACCCAGTCGGTTGCAGGCGCGACAGGCAACGGATCGCCCGAGAGCCCCAACCAGACATCCCCCGATGTCGGTGGTTGCTGCATAGATCTGACAGGTTACGGCCCGCGGTCCCCCAGCGAAGACCCGTCACTATCGTTGGTCTTCGTGCCCTTCGACGACGGCGAGGACGACGACGCACCTCTCGGTGGC
>JBEEFW010000049.1:0-4343 GCA_041166385.1 Acidimicrobiaceae bacterium
GTGGATCGGCTCGTCGCCGGTGGGACGCAAGCTGTGCACCGCGTCGGGCGGGATGTACACGAGATCGCCCGGTACAACGTCGCGATGCTCGTCGCCGATCGTCATGACCCCCACGCCGGTCATCACGAAGTAGAACTCGTGCGTCGGGTGGGTGTGCGGAAACACTTCACCGCCGACCGCGACCTCGAACTCGTTGGCCAGCTCGAGGTAGCCGCCATCGGTCAGGTCGAGCATCTCGCGGGGACGGATCAGCCACCACACCGGCACCGTCCCGTTGTGCTCGACCTCGGGTTCGACCTCTTGCACGTTGCGTACGTCCATGCCAGATCCTCTCACCCGCGAGCGGCGCGACGATGGCGGAGCTTGACGATTCGCTTGAGCAGGCCGATGGCGGCCACCGCCACGATCGTCGCGTCCACGGCCGGCATCCAGCGAACGTTGCCATTCCGAACCACGTACGCACCGATCGGCCACGAGAGGTGACCGACCCCGCCGCCCTTGCCCTCGCCTCGCGTCGTCGCGGATTCGTCGTGATGGTCGGACGGATGGCCGGTTCCGGCGCCACCACCACCGACGATGAGGGTGACAGGGATGATCATCACGTCCCCCTTCTCGATCGGAGGTCCGAATGCTCGGCCGGCGCCGGTGGATTCAGTGACCTTCGACATCAGGGCTTCGAAATCCATGCGCGCCTCGCTCAGATTGCCGTCGGATGTTTCGGTTCGTACAACATGACCTCGACGTTGCCCGGGAGCAGCATCGTCACCGCGATGCCGAACCTCGCGTCCATGGGCTCGCCGGTGAAGGTGATGCCCTTGGTCTGCAGGTCGGCCATCGTCGCTTCGATGTCGTCGCACATCAGCGAGATCTGATGCGACGGAGTATCGCCCGGATGGACGGCGATCTCGGCCGGGGGCAGAGCGAAGATCAGCCAGCCGCCTCCGGCGTCGACGTTGCTCCACCCGAACACGTCGCGGAGCACTTCCCGAAGCGCGTCCGGCTCGGACGTGTACAGCAGCATGTGCGCACCGGTGACTGCCATCAGACCCTCCCAAAGAAGTCGATCAACGTTCTTGCCACTTCTCCACCATGAGTGAAGACGCCGAGATGACTGGCATCAGGGATCTCCACGAACCGTGCGCCCGGGATCTGCTCGGCGGCGTCCCGGCTGCACGCTGGCGGTGAGTCGACGTCATGCTCGAACGCCAGCACCAAGCACGGCACCCCGATCGTCGACCAGCCCTTGGTCCGCTCGACGTCGTTCGACCATGCGAGGCAGGCCTCGTACTGGCCGAGACGACCCGGATTGGGCCACGGCGGGAGATCGCCGATCAATGAAAGCCAGCCATCGACGAGCTCGCTGTTCTGCAGGTCCCGGTTCGGCAGGTACCTGAGCGTCTCGGTCGCGTAGAAGAGCGGCGGAAGATCCGGGTCGAGCTTCGCGATGTCGCGCTCGACGGTGGTGATCGCCTTCTCCCACGATGTGGCGACGTTGCAGCTTCCGATGAACGCGGCCCCGCGCACGCGATCAGCGTGCTCGATCGCCATCGTCTCGGCGACCCAGCCGCCCATCGAGTAGCCGGCGATGCGGACCGATTCGAAGCCGAGATGATCGATCAGTCCCAGGGTGTCACCGACCATGTCGCGGATCGCATACGGCCCCGGCGGTGAGGAGGACGGCGCCACCCCGCGGTTGTCGAACGTGACCACCTGATAGCCCGCGGCGACGAGCCCCGGCACGATCTGCAGTTGCCAGCCCACGGCCGGCTGACCACAACCGCACACGAGCACGACGGGCTCGCCGTCGCCGGCGACGTCGAACGCGAGGGTCACGTCACCCACGGTCAACTCGTTCATGCGCGCTATGGCTCCGTCAGTTCTTGAGCGCGGGATGCTGACGAGCGAGGAGCGGAAGGAGCAGGCGACGCGGCGTGAGGTGCGCGACCGCGGCGCCTACACGGTTGGAGAAGCCGGGGATCACAACGGCGCGGTCGCGCTCGAGACCGTGGAGTGCCGCCTTCGCCACGTCAGCCGCGGACACCCACATGAACTTCGGCAACGCGTTCGACGACTCTTCCTCCGTGAACCCGGCGGTCTCGGCGAACTCGGTCTCGACCGGCCCGGGACACAACACGGTCATCGTCACCCCCGTGCCCTTGAGCTCGGCGCGCGTCGCCCGGCTGTACGAGAGGACGAAGGCCTTCGCGCCGCCGTACCCGGCTTGACCGGGCAGCGGTTGGAACGCCGCCGTCGAGGCGACGTTCAGCACCGCACCCTGGCCGCGCTCGACCATCCCCGGAACGAACATGCTGCACAGGTGGACGATCGCCTCCACGTCGGTGCGGATCATCGCGAGGTCGCGATCCGGCGCGCTGCGGTGCACCGCGCCGGTGGTGCTGAGCCCGGCGTTGTTCACCAGCACGTCGACCGTCAATCCACGCGACGCGAGCTCGGAGCCGATGCGACTCCGCGATGCTTCGTCGGTCAGGTCGGCGGCGATGACCTCGGCGCGCACACCGTGCTCCTTCGTGAGCTCCTCGGCGAGCGAGCGCAGGCGATCCTCACGACGGGCGACCAACGTGACGCCGAGCCCCCGCTTCGCGAGGCCGCGCGCGAGCTCGCTCCCGATCCCCGAGGATGCTCCGGTCACGATGGACGTCCGGTCAGCGGCCGGTGCAGGCAGTGCCATGGGCGCCGATGGTAAGGCCCGCCAGCATCCCCGCCCTCGACAAGACGCTCACGGCGGCGCACACTGGGCCTGTGGCGGAGAGTCACTGGGCCTTCGGACGGCGCGTGATCGTCGAGGACGTTCGACGGGACGACACGTTCATGCGAGTGACGTGGCACGCCGAGAATCGCATCTTCGTCGTCAGTCACTGGCGCGGCGAGGTCTGTGTCGCCGCGACGAGGGTTCCGGTGGACGCCGCCCCCGAGCTCGTCAATCTGCTCGTCAAAGGACTGGCCGAGTCGTCGGAGGCTCCGGCCGCGGAGCGCCGTCCGGCCTAGCCCGCCATCGTTTCTGGCGGTCCGCAAGAATCGGTCTTGGATGAACGAGCGCGCCGAACACCACACCGCCTTCGACTACCTGCAGCGCAACCAGGATGCGTGGAACGCGATGGCGGCGGACTACGTCGACGCCGGGCGCCGAAACTGGTCGAAAGAGCCGACGTGGGGAATGTTCGACATCCCCGAGACCGAGTTGCGCCTGCTGGCCGACGTCAACGGCGCGGACGTTGTGGAGCTCGGTTGCGGAACGGGCTACATCTCGTCGTGGGTCACGCGCCTCGGAGGGCGCACCGTCGGTCTGGACCCGACCCCGAATCAACTCGCGAGCGCCCGGCAGTTCCAGGGCGAGTTCGATGTGTCGTTCCCTCTGGTCCGAGGAGCCGCCGAGCACGTGCCGTTGCGAGCTGCGTGCTGCGATCTCGTCATCAGTGAATACGGCGCCGCGATCTGGAGCGACCCGTATCGGTGGATCCCGGAAGCCGCCAGATTGCTGCGACCGGGAGGCGAACTGATCTTCCTCGGCAACGGCACGATCATGATGCTGTGCGTTCCTGACGAGGACGGCGTTCCTGCGGAGAACTGGATGCGACGCCCGTACTTCGGAATGCACCGGTTCGAGTGGCCCGACGATCCCGCCGTCGAGTTCCACTTGGGCTACGGCGACTGGATCCGCCTGCTCCGCAGCAACGGGTTCGTCATCGAGGACCTCATCGAGCTGCGGCCCGCCGAGGATGCGACCACGCGCTACGAGTTCGTCACGACAGAGTGGGCGCGCCAGTGGCCGTCAGAGGAGGTGTGGCGGGCGCGCAAGATCTGATCTACGGGGCGTGCGCGATGAGGAGCAGGTGTGCGCTCAATCCCTGTAGCGACGGTTCGGTCTCGACGGCGCGGGCGGCGTCGAGAATCGTGCGCCGGCCGTCCTCGGTGTCCCAACGGTCGGCGAGGTGCGGCAACCATCCAGCCAGACCCTCGACGCCGAACACGTCGGTCACGCGCAGCCCCGCCTCCTCGGCTTCGGCGCGGAGGTCGGCCGCGAGGTGGAAGTACGCGGTGGTGAACCAGCCCTTGCGCTCTCGCGGGTTCTGGTGACAGCCGCTCTCCAAGTCGGTCACCACGACTTCTTGAAACTCGGGATCGAAGAGGAACTCGCGGGTGAGGCCGTCGAACAGCGAGGCGAAGCGGCTGATCGCCGCGACCGCGACGAGACCGCCCGGACGCGCGACGCGACACGCCTCTCCAAGAGCAGCGAGGCGGTCAGCACGCGAGGGCAGGTGGTACATCGGTCCGAGCATGAGTACGACGTCGTATGCCGCGCTCTCGGCCCTCAACGCGCGAGC
>JBEEFW010000050.1:0-4110 GCA_041166385.1 Acidimicrobiaceae bacterium
TTCCAGCAAGCCGCAGCAGGATCAGGATGCCGAGGTACACGGCTACGGTTCGGATGGCCTTCTCCGCGGTGGGGATTCCCATCGTGAACAGGTCGTCGGAAATGTTCGCGAGGAACACGGCGCCTCCTTTGGCGGCCCCCGCCCGGGGGTCGGTAGCATCGCGCTCTTCCCATAGCGCCCCGGCGCGATCTCTGAAGTAGGAGCTTCCGATGGCTGAGATCACTCTTCCGGCCCATACCGGCCGTCCCACGGGCTCACGACCCAGTAACCGCTTGCGGGCCGAGGGCAAGGTTCCCGCCACCGTCTACGGACTCGGCGGCGATGCCGTCACGGTCAGCGTCGACTGGCGCGACCTGCGCCATGCGCTCACGACCGAAGCGGGCATGAACGCGCTGATCAACCTGGAGATCGACGGCCACGCGAGCGAGCTGACGATCGTGAAGGAGATGCAGCGCCATCCGATCAAGCGCAGCGTGCGCCACATCGACTTCTTGCGTGTCAGCCGCGATGTGGCGATCGAGGTCGAAGTCCCGATCGTCCTCACGGGTGAAGCCGAGCAGGTCATCCGCGACGGCGGCACGGTGGATCAAGCGCTCTTCCACCTCACCATCAGCGCGAAGCCCGGCTCGATCCCCAACGAGTTGGTCGCCGACATCAGCGGTCTCACCATCGGCGATGCCGTACGCGTCGGCGATCTCACCCTCCCCGAGGGTGTCGAGACCGACGTCGATCCCGAAGAGCCCGTCGTCATTGGTTCGGCGCCTCAAGCCGAAGAGCTGGCCGAGCCCGTCGAAGGCGAGGTCGCCGAGGGCGAAGCCGCCGCTGGCGAAGCCGCCGGCGAGGCGCCCGACGCCGCACCGTCCGAGGGCGGCGGCGAGGAGTAGACGCTGCCGGCGGAACATCTCGTCGTCGGCCTCGGGAATCCGGGCGCGGAGTACGAGCGCAGCCGGCACAACTGTGGAGCCGAGACCGTCGCGCTGCTGGCCAAGCGGCACGACGGCGCGCTCAAGCGCGATCGCTCACGCGCGCTGACGGGCGAGGTGATCGTCGGCGGGCACCGCGTCGCGCTGGCGTGGCCGCAGACGTATTACAACGACTCTGGCATCGCGGTGGCGACGCTGGCGCGGCGCTACGACCTGCTCGACGACGTCGAACGCGTCATCGTCGTGCACGACGAGCTCGACCTGCCGCCCGGCCGGCTGAAGGTGAAGGTGGGCGGCGGGCTCGCCGGCAACAACGGTCTGCGCTCGATCAAGGCGCATCTGCACAGTGATGGGTTCGTGCGCGTGCGTATCGGCGTCGGCAAGCCGCCGGGACGCGAGGAGGGCGCCAACCATGTGTTGCGCCGTCCGGGCAAGAGCGAGCGCACCGAGCTCGACGTCGCGATCGAGCAGGCCGCCGACGCGGTGGAGATGATCGTGCGCGACGGCGTCGACGCGGCGATGGGCGTCTACAACCGAACCGAGAACGACGAGGTCTAGCCCTGCGGGTTCGGTACCGGACCGGCGGCCGCACACAGCGCGTCGACGCCGTTGTTGTGCGACGCCGGCAGCTTCGGCGGGATCAGGAATGCCGGATCGTGATCGAAGTCGAGGGAGTCGAGCAGGTCGTCAGCGTTCGCATCGCGCGCGGTGAGCGCCGGCAGGTTGAATTTGCGCTCGACGAGTTTGAGGATCGACGTGTGGTCGTGCACGACGTGGGACACGTAGTCGCGCTTCGCCCACGGCGAGATGATCGCCGCCGGCACACGGAAGCCGTACCGAGCGAAGTCGCCCGGAGCATCGTTCGCGCCGATCATCGGCGGGATGTTGTCGGGTGCGATCGCGACCGGTGGCGCAACGTGGTCGTAGTAGCCGCCGTGCTCGTCGTAGCACCAGATCAGAACGGTCTTCGCCCAGCCGGGTCCGTTCATCACCGCGTTCACCGCCTTCGCCGTGAACGCTTCGCCCAAGGTGATGTCCTCGCTGTTCTCCTCGCTCGTCCGGTCGTAGTCGGGTTCGACGAGGCAGAACGCCGGCAGGTTGCCTGCAGCCGCGTCGGCGTAGAACTGGTTGATGTTGACGATCTTGTCCTGGTTTGCCTGGAACACCGGAGGGAACAGGCCGACTGACGGAAGGTTCGTGAAGTAGTCGCGCCACGGGATGCTGTGCTTGTTGAGCTGATCCATGATCGTGCCGCCCGCAGGCTGCGGACCGCTGATCACGAAGTTCAGATCGTTGTTGACCGAGCCCATCGAGGTGGCCGCGAGCAGGTAGCGCCGGTTCGGGAATGTCTGTGCAAGACAGGACCCGAACCAGCGATCGCACACCGGAAACGTGTTGGCGAGCGCGTAATAGAACGGGATGTCGTCGCCGGTCCAGTAGCCCATCGCCACCGGCCCGCTGTCGCTCTGCACGAAGCCGTCCATCGCACCGCCCGCATACTGCTGATGGGTCGCGCCCCACGCTTGGCTCGGCTTCCGCGGCACCTGGCACGTGTTGGCCATGTGAAACGCGCGCAACGGTTGGCCCGTCGCGTCCAGGTTGGAGTTCGTGGGCTTGCCGTCCGGTCCGCGAGTGAAGCCATCTCCGCGTCCGAGCATGCCGAGGTAGTTGTCGTAGCTGTGGTTCTCCATCATCACGACGACGATGTGCTCGATCTGCGGCAGCAGGTCGACGCCTTCAGGCTTCGACGGATCCGGCCGATCGCCCGCCGCTCGCAGCACCGTGGTCGTGGTGGTGCCGACGGACGACGACGAAGACGACGCTGACGAACCCCCACCCTTGGAGCAGCCGTTCACCGCGAGGCCGACCGCGCCGGCGCCGAGGCCGGTCAGAAAGGTTCGCCTCGAGAGCACGACGCCGTTCTACTCCCGAACAACGGTGGGCTACGGGCGTTCGGCCGCCGATTTGAGATTGGCCAGCGTCTGCTCCATGCCCTTCACCATGTCGGCTTCGCGTTCCGACCAAGGAACGCCGGTGCCGAGCTTCGTGAGGAAGCGGCCGATCGCGCCGGGCTCCTTCACGATCTCGAACGACTCGACCACGTTGGTGCCATCGCCGACGGGCTCGAACCGGTAGCGCCATTTCGTCTCGCCCTTGCCGACATCGAACGCGAACTCGTGCCCCGGGCTGGCCGCGGTGATGGTGCACTTGGTGCTCCAGCCAGCCTTGCGCTTGTTCTTGCCCTTGAATCGAGCTCCGACGGCCGGACCGGTCGCGCCGTCCAACCATTCGCCGCCCGTGTTCTCCGGGCTCCATTCACCCATGCGGGTGATGTCGGCGACCAGGGCGTACACGGTCTCTGCGTTCGCTCTGATGTGCGTCTTCGCTTCCCCCATGGCCGCGGACACTAACGACTGAAGTGCACGGACATGACGCTTCCGTCATGCGGGTGCACTTCAGTCGGATGAGGACGACCGCACCGGTAGCCTTTGCGGGCTGTCGATGAGTTTGTTCGATCTTCCGAAGCTGCTGCGCGACGACCCCGCCCTTCTCGAAGTTCGGGGGCGGACGAGCGCGCTCGTCGCCGTACCCGAGCCCGCTCGAGCGTTCACGATCGCCGGCCTCGTCGAGACCACGAAGCGCCGGCCCTATCTCGTTGCCGTCCCCACCACGACCGATGGCGAACGCCTCGCGCACGACCTTGCCGCCTTCCTCGGACCTGACCGCGTCGATTTCTTCCCGGCGTGGGAGACCCTCCCGTTCGAGCGGGTGAGCCCCGGGGTCGAGACGATGGGCCGCCGCCTGCGCACGATCTGGCGGCTGCTCGAGCCGGAGCGCGCGCCCGACGTGGTCATCGCTCCGATCCGGGCGTTGGCCCAGCGCCTCGGCCCTGACGTCGAGAAGGTCGAGCCGATCGAGATCGAGATCGGTCAGCGCCGCGACCGTGACGAGCTCGTCAGCGTGCTCGTGCAGGCGGGCTACCGCCGCGAAGAACAGGTCGAGCATCGCGGCGAGGTCGCCGTGCGCGGGTCGATCGTCGACATCTTCCCGTCGACGGCCGACACGCCAGTGCGCGTGGACCTGTGGGGCGACGAGATCGATCGCCTCAGCGAGTTCTCCGTCAACGACCAGCGCTCGACCGACCCACTCGAACGGGCGGTCGTGTTCCCGTGCCGCGAGTTGCTGC
>JBEEFW010000051.1:0-2694 GCA_041166385.1 Acidimicrobiaceae bacterium
CTTCGGTGACGATCCCCGGCTGCACCGGTTCGATGAGCTGACCACCGCGCCCTCCGAGACGGCTCCCGACGTGGCGATCGACGAGGACGACTACGCGGTCATCTTCTACACGAGCGGAACCACCGGCCGTCCGAAGGGTGCGATCAGCACGCACCGCAGCATGATCGCCAACCTGCAGAACACGTTGTTCAACGGCCTCGCCGGATCGCTGACCGGCGGGGGTGCGATCCCGCAAGGACCGACGGCGCCTGTGGCCCTCTTCACGTCGCCGCTGTTCCACGTGTCGGGTTGCCACTCGACGCTGGTCGTCGGGCTCCTCGCCGGCCTGAAGCTGATCATGATCGAAGGCCGCTTCGAGCCACAGAAGGCACTCGAGCTCATCCAGGACTATGGCGTCACCCTCTGGGCCACTGTGCCGACGATGGTGTGGCGCGTGTGTGAGGAGCCGTCGCGGCACGACTACGACACGTCGACGGTCGTGAGCGTCGCCTTCGGCGGGTCACCGTCGGCCGACGAGCTGCAGCGCAAGGTGCACGAGACGTTTCCGAACGTACGCACCACGACCAACGCGTACGGGCTCACCGAGTCGTCGTCGGTCGCGACCGCCATCGGCGGGCAGGATGCGATCGACAAGCCGACATCCGTCGGGCCTGCGGTGCCGACGCTCGAGCTCAAGATCCGCGATACGGCCGGCAACGAGGTGCCGGCCGGCCAGACCGGCGAGGTCACGATGTACGGGCCACTCATCATGGCGGGGTACTGGAACAAGCCGGAGGCCACGGCCGACACGGTGCGCGACGGATGGCTGTACACCGGCGACATCGGCTACCTCGACGCAGACGGCTACCTCTACATCACCGACCGCAAGAAGGACATGATCATCCGCGGCGGCGAGAACATCTACTGCGTCGAGATCGAGAACCGTCTCGTCGAGCATCCTGCGATCGCCGATGCTGCGGTCATCGGGGTTCCGCATCCCGAGCTCGGCGAGGAGGTCAAAGCGGTCGTGCAGGTCGAGCCCGGCGAGACGATCACCGAAGACGAAGTGCGGGCGTGGGTGCGGGAGACGCTCGCCAACTTCAAGGTGCCGGCGTATGTCGAGATCACGAAGGACAAGTTGCCCCGCAATGCGTCGGGCAAGCTCCTGAAGAACGTGCTGCGCGGCGAGGGCGACGTCAGCTTCGCGGAGACCATGTAACGCGTGGATCCGACGCGGGCGCTGCGCATCACCGCGCTGGCGGTGTGCGCCGTGTGGGTGCCGGTCATCGTGGTGTGGGCGCACACACCGTTCACGGTCACGTTCGACGACGCGTACTACTACTTCCAGATCGGCAAGGAACTGGCGCACGGCCACGGTTCCACGTTCAACGGACTCGATCACACGAACGGCTACCACCCGCTCTGGCAGCTGATCTGCGCGCTCCCCTACCTCGTCGGGCTCACCGGGTTGGCCGCGGTGCGGGCGCTGCTCTTGCTGCAGCTCGCGATGTGGGCAGCGACGCTGTGGATCATCTCCGGCATCATCGGCCCACGGTTGTCCCGAGTGTCGACCGCGACGACCGCTGTGCTCATGGCGCTCGTGGCCGGCAACCCCTACGTCTTCAAGATCTTCGTGAACGGTCTCGAGTCGGGACTCACCGCGCTCGCGTACGCAGGGCTCATCGCCGCGGTGCTGAAGCGCGACGACCGGCTCATCTCGCTGTGGCTCGTGGTCGCGTTCCTCGGGCGGACGGACGCCGTCTTCGTGATCGGCTGTCTCTTCCTGGCAAGACGCGTCTGGCGATGGTTCATCCCCGTCGCGGCAGTGGCCGCCGCGTACCTCGCGTTCAACCAGGTGGTGTTCGGCAATCCTCTGCAGGTCAGTGGCGTGATCAAACGGCAGCCGCTCACGCTCGGCCGGATCATCGCCATGCTCGTGGTCGCCGCCATTGCGTTCGCCATTGCCGTTGGCGCCAAGCGGCTCGCGAGCGCTCGCTTCGAACGTACGACGTCGTTCCTGGCCGCCACGTATTGGTTCGCGGCCGCGTGCGTGCTGCTCGTCGGCTACTACCAGGTGCTGTCGGTCGAGGTGTACCTCTGGTACTACGCGCCGGTCGCGCTGTACCTGTTGTTGCTGCTGCTCCACGGCGCCGCGGATTTCACCGAAGCGGTCGTCGCCGAGGACCAATCCCTGCGTACCGTCCAGGCGATCCTCGTCGTGCCCTTCCTGATCGGGTGCGCCTTCGGCATCCTGCTCATCACCAACCCGAAGCTGCGCTCGTTGCAAGAAGGCGACCGCGACACCGCGCTCTGGGTACGTGACAACACGCCCTCGGGCACCGTCATCGCATCGTGGGACGCCGGCATCATCGGCTACTTCTCCGACCGTCCTGTGGTGAATCTCGACGGCGTCGTGAACTCGTTCGAGTGGGAAGAGGCGCGCCACGAAGCCCCTGAAGCCACCACCCACTTTCTTCTCGACCGGCACGTCACGATGATCGTCAACCACGGCGAGCTCGCGAATGCCGAGGACCCAGAGATTCTCCGCAACCTGCAGGGCCTCCTCGGCCCGGACGTCCGAATCCAACAACTCCATCGGGAGGAGTACGTCTACGCCGGCACCGCAGGAGGCACGAGCGGCACCCGCCGCATGGCGACGTTCGTCTACGAGCTTCGCGGCTTCCGCTCAGCGCTCGATGGGACCGCGGTCGACAT
>JBEEFW010000052.1:0-2961 GCA_041166385.1 Acidimicrobiaceae bacterium
GCAGCAGCACCCGCTGACACGAAGGTGAGGACGCCGATGATCGCGAGCGCCTTGCCGGTCACGATCTTCTTCGTGATCGGACGTGCACTCGCTACGGAATCAGGTCGCGCCGTGGCACCTGCAGCTCCGAACGCGACGAGAGTGGAATGGAGGCCTGCCAGCTCGTCGGGCTCGGCCTGACCTCGGAGAGCCCCGAACACGGCGTCGAGATGGCCGAGGTCACCTTCCGCGGACACGCCCGACAGGAGACGTTCGACGTCTTCCTCGGAGATCCACGGCGTTGGCACACCTTCCAGATCGTTCCAGTCGCTCATCGCATTACAGCGATTTTCGGGCCGAGACGCCTGGTCAGTGTTTGCACCGCCCGGTGTTGGGTCACCCTGACCCAGTTCGGGGTCCGCTGCATGATGGAAGCCACCTGATCGACGTCGAGGTCGGCGAGCACCCGAAGCAGCAGGACTTCGGCCTGATCTCCGCTCAACACCGAGTCGATCAGGTTCGCGGCCTGTTGGCCCGACAGCTTGTCCAATGCCTCGGTGTCCGGCTCGTCGTGCGCCCGCTGCTGGTCGAATGCGGCGATATCGACGACATCAGTGCGTCGACGCATCGCCTTACGACGATGATCGGCCAGCCTTTTTCGTGCGATGGCGAAGACCCACGCACGAAAGTCCGGCCAATCTCCGGCGAAACCGGAGATACCGGTCGCGACTGCGAGCCATACGTCCGCTGCCAGATCGTCGGCGCCTCGGCTCTCCTGCGACCGCAGGAAACGCAGCAGTCGAGGTTGCAACTCGCGGAACAGCTCCTCGACTGCGCGCGGGTCTCCGGCTCCGGCGTTGACGAGCACCTCCTCGAACCGTTCGGGATCGAGTGGAGACGGCATGCCTAGTTCATCGGCCGGCACGTGGTTCAGCGTTACCCCTGAATTTTCGCAGTTACGTGAAGAGTTGAACGATCCTCCAGGCGAGGTACAGGGCCAGCAGCACCATCAGCAGCTTGAAGTGCCATGGAGCCTTGACGGAGTCCTCGCCCTCCTCCCCCGCTGCCAGCTCGCGCAGGTTGAGGTTCTTGGCGGTGATCGGCTGTCGCGCCGGTGTCTCGACCACTCGACCGCACGTCGGGCACGTCCCGTCCTGGTTCATCGCCGCCGGGCTCCAGTACCTGGCGCAGTCTTCGCACCACGGCACTAGTCGGTCCGCTTCCTGACTCGCAGCTTCAGCGGGGTGCTGCCGAACTCGAATGCCTCACGGATGCTTCGCTCGAGGTAGCGCATGTAGGTCTGCGGCAACTCGCGGTTGACGAACAACGTGAACGTCGGCGGATCGGTCGCACCTTGCAGCGCGTACAGCACGCGCACGCCGTGGCCGGCGGGTTGACGCTGCTGAGCGTCGGAGATCACGCGGTTGACGTCGCGCGTCGGCACACGCCGGTGATATTGCGCGATGGCTTCTTGCAGCACCGGCCGCAGCTTGTTGACCCCTTTGCCCGTGAGCGCCGAGATCTTCAGCACCGGGGCATCGCCGACGAAGTAGAGCTTCCGCTTCAGTTCGGCCTGCACCTGCAGGCGTTGTTCCGGATCTTCGATCAACTCCCACTTGTTCAGCATCACCACGATCGGGCAGCCGGCCGCATCGACGCGCTCCGCGAGACGCTGGTCCTGGCTCGTGATGCCGTCGGTCGCGTCGATGACCAAGAGGGCGATGTCGCTGCCATCGATCGCTCTCAGTGCACGAATCACCGAGTAGTACTCGGCCGAATCGTCGATCCTGCTGCGGCGCCGCATGCCCGCCGTGTCGACGAAGACGATCGGTCCATCGGGTGTGTCGACCAGCGTGTCGATCGCGTCGCGGGTCGTGCCGGCCATGTCGTGCACCACTGAACGGTCCTCACCGACGAGGCGGTTGAACAACGTGCTCTTGCCCACGTTGGGGCGGCCGACGATAGCCACGCGAGGCGGCGGCTGATCGCCGGCCTTCCACAGTTCTGTCGCATCCTCGAGGTCGAGGCCGGGAGCATCGTCGACATCGTCGGCGACAGGCAGCAGCGAGATGACCTCGTCGAGCAGGTCGCCCGCCCGCCGGCCGTGCAACGCGCTGACCGGGTAAGGGTCGCCGGCCCCGAGTGCCAGGAACTCCCACCGATCGTTCTCGCGTCGTTCGTTGTCCGCCTTGTTCGTGACGAGCAGGACGGGTGCCTTGATCCTGCGCAGCCAGTTGGCAAGAGCCTCGTCGTCGTCGGTCACGCCGGTCGTCGCGTCGACGAGGAACAGAACGACATCGGCTGTCTTCACGGCGGCCTCGACCTGGCGGCTGACCTTCTCGTCCAGATCGTTTCCTCCGGGGAGCCACCCACCGGTGTCGACCAGGTTGAAGTGAACGCCGAGCCAGTCAGCTTCGGTCTCGTTGCGATCGCGGGTGACGCCCGGCTGATCCTCGACGATGGCTACCTGTTCGCCGACGATCCGGTTGAACAGGGTGCTCTTTCCGACGTTGGGCCGCCCGACGATGACCACGGTGGGCAGCGTCATGATGCGGGGTCCAGAGCTCTGCGAAGGGAGATGCCATCGGTGGCGATGACCTCGACGGGACGGGGAAGATCGTCGACGGTCGTGCCGTCGAGGAACCGACCTTCGGAGAGGCAGACGTCCGGCAGCAGGTATCGATGCCCGGCGGGCTCCGTCGCGAGCACACGCTGCAGGTCGTGACCGACCATGAGTCCCGTCACCGCAGTGTTGCCGCCGAAGAACTCGTTGGGCACTGGAATGATCCTGACGTCGTGGCGATTCAAATCATCGACGAGCGGGGCGAGCACCCTGGCGCCGAAGTCGCCGGTGAGAATGCCGATGGGTGCGCTGCGACGCGCACTGAGTCGCAACGGCGCGCTGTCGGTGCCGCAGGCGCGGGAACGGAGACCGGTGTAGGCAGCAGGGTTCGGCGGCGCATCGACGGCAGCGAAGAAACC
>JBEEFW010000053.1:0-24976 GCA_041166385.1 Acidimicrobiaceae bacterium
GCGAGCTCGGCAAGCTGCCCGTGCGGGAACGCCTCGACATCCTGCTCGACAAGGGATCGTTCGTTGTGTACGGAGCATTGGCCGACCACATGGATCCGTCGCTGGCCGCGCGCGGCTCGCTCGCGGCCGACGGCGTCGTCACCGGCATCGGCCGCATCGACGGCCGGCGAGTTGCGATCATCGCCTACGACTTCACCGTGATGGCCGGCTCGATGGGCCAGGTGGGGGAGCAGAAGACCGCTCGCATGCGCGAGCTGGTGCTGCGCCAGCGGATTCCGATCGTGTACCTGCTCGACTCCGGCGGCGCCCGAATCCAATCGACGTCGGGCTCCACGTTCGCCGGCGCGGGCGCACTGTTCCGCGAGCAGGTTGTGCTCTCCGGAGTCGTGCCCCAAGTGGGTGCGCTCCTTGGCCATTGCGCGGCAGGCACTGCGTACATCCCCGCGCTCACCGATTTCGTGCCGATGGTGAAGGGCACGTCGTCGATGGCGCTCGGCGGTCGCCATTTGGTCAAGGCCGCGACTGGCGAAGACGTGACCGAAGAGGAGATGGGCGGCTCGGAGGTCCACAACAAGATCAGCGGGTGCGCGGACCAGGAAGTCGAATCAGACGCCGAGTGCCTCGAGATGGTGCGCACGTACCTGTCGTTCTTCCCGAGCCACAACCAGGAGCCCCCGCCGGTCATCGACTGCGACGACCCGGTCGACCGGCGCGCAGAGGAGCTGTACGACCTCGTGCCCACGGCGCCGCGGCGTGCGTACGACACGAGGAAAGTCGTGGAGGCGGTCGTCGACAACGGCGACTTCCTCGAGATCAAGCCGCAGTTCGCTCGCAACATCGTCACCGCGCTGGCGCGCGTCGGCGGACGCCCGGTCGGCATCCTGGCCAACCAACCGATGGTGCTCGGCGGCGCACTCGACGTGAATGCCGCCGACAAGGCGGCCCGCTTCGTGTGGCTCTGTGATGCGTTCGGCATCCCGCTTGTCTTCCTCCACGACGTGCCCGGCTTCATCGTGGGCTCGGCGGTCGAGAAGCACGGCATCATCCGGCACGGCGCCAAGATGCTCTTCGCGGTGTCCGAGGCGACGGTGCCCAAGGTGTCGATCGTGCTGCGCAAGAGCTACGGCGCCGGGTACTTCGTCATGAACGGACTTGCGTACGAAGCGGATTACCTCGCGATCTGGCCGACCGCCGAGATCGCGGTGATGGGACCCGACGGCATGGTCAACATCACGATGCGCAAGCAGCTCGAGCAGATCCCTGAAGGCAAGGAGCGCGACGAAGCGCGCATCGCCATGGCCGAGGAGTTCCGCAAGAACATCGATCCCTACATCGCCGCCGGTCACGCGCAAGTGGACGACGTCATCGATCCGGCCGACACCCGTCACGCCATCTGGCGTGGCCTCGAAGTGTCAGCGACGAAGTCCGTGCAGCGCCCCTGGCGCAAACACGGCGTGCTGCCTGTCTAGTTGCGCTCGACTGCTGTTTCTTGCGTTGGCTGACCACCGCATGAGGGGTCAGCCGACGCAAGAACGGGGGTGGTACTCCGCGCTCGGTAGGGTCGGGCGATGCCTGAGGTCAGAGCCGAGATCACCGCCAACGTGTGGCAGGTGCGCGTCGAAGTGGGCCAAGCCGTCGCGGTCGGCGACGAACTCGTCATCCTCGAGTCGATGAAGATGGAGATCCCGGTGACCGCGCCGCTGGCGGGCACGATCTCGCAGCTGGCGGTGGCCCCCGACGATCAGGTCACCGAAGGTGACTTGATCGCGGTGATCGAATGAGTGGAGTGAGTGAGCGTCAGCGAGCTCGCCGCTCAAGGGTGGGCGGTGGGGCGGTAGCTGGGTGATCCACCACGAGCAGCGCGGGGCTGTCGCGCTCGTCACGATCGATCGACCCGAACGCCGGAACGCCGTCGACCGAGACGCGCTCGCTGGTCTCGAAGCCGCCATCGCCGCGGCCGCGTCCGACGCCGCGACCCGCGTCTTCGTTCTGACAGGAGCCAGCGGCCACTTCTGCGCCGGGGCTGATCTCACCGGGCTCGAGGACGAGACCTTCGCTGCGACGCTGCGTGTGGTGCTGCAAGCGCTGCACGACGCGTCATTCCCGACGATCGCCGCGGTGGACGGCGCCGCGCTCGGCGCGGGCACCCAACTCGCGATCGCCTGCGACCTGCGGGTCGCGACACCGACGGCCCGCTTCGGGATCCCCGCGGCGAAGCTCGGCCTGATGGTCGATCACTGGACGGTGCAACGTCTCGCGTTGCTGGCCGGGCACGGTCCGGCCCGATCGATGCTGCTGGCCGCCGACGTGCTGAGCGGTGACGACGCCGTGCGCCTCGGCCTCGCGCAGCGTTCGGGGGATCTCGACGCGGCGCTGGCGTGGGCGACGGAGATCGCGGCGCTCGCCCCGCTCACGATCCAAGGGCACAAGATCGCCCTCAACCGCCTCGAAGCCGATGTCGGCTCGGATCCTGCGGTGGCCGACGCGTTCAAGCGTGCGTGGGCCAGCGCAGACGTGCGCGAGGGCCTCGCCGCATTCCACGAGCGGCGATCACCCGCTTTCCGAGGAGAGTGACGTTGTTGTCGTCGCCAGCCGGGTGCCCTGCAGTTCGTTGAACTCGACGTCGTGGACCGCGCAGATCACCGCGCGATCGCCCGCTTTCCATGCCGCGGCGTCGGGCTTGATCGTGGCGAAGTCGAGCGTCGACTGGAGATAGGCGACGCCGATCGCTCGCTCGAACGCCGCGAGGCACACCTCGTCGGCGAATGCCCGCAGTGGCTCGTCGCCAGGAAACGGCACTCCCGACGCTTCCGCGTTTCCGTCGACGGCGTACACCTGGTGTTGATGGAGTTCGTCGCAGGGTATGAGGTGCAGCCCGTGCGGGTCGATCGAGAGTCCCGGCGCGAATTGATCGCTGTTGAAGCAGTCGCCGACCGCGAGCGCGGCCGGCGCCGAGACCGGTCCCGCGGATGCGGACCCGGAACCCGCGGCGAAGGGGTCGAACGCGCTGGCGGCTCCCGGTGGCGCCTTCGAGTCGGAGCACGAGGTCAGCACGAACACCGAGACGACCATCACCACCGCCCACGCGATCCGTCTCATCCGGTCTGAGTCTCTCGCGCGGAGGCGAACGCGATGGCCGTGGCGGCGAGACCTCCGACGCCCGCGACGACGAGCACGGCGCGAGGCGAGAAGGCATCCACCAAGGCGCCGCCGGCGACATACGAGATCGCCGCGGCGAAGCCGACTCCTCCGTAGAGGTTGGCGAAGACGCGGGCGCGGATCTCCGGTGGGGCCGATCGCTGGATCAGCGTCGACGTCCCGACGTCGATCAAGCTGGCGCCGACGCCGCGCACGGACTGTGCGACGAAGGCGATCAACAAAGCGGGCGCGATCCCGGTGAAGATGTTGCCGACGCTGCACAGCGCCAAACCCAGGAACGCGATCGACGCTGCTCGACCGAACGGTCGCCTCCCGATCGCGATGAAGCCGAGGAGCAGACCGACGCCGACGCCCGCGTACAGCAGGCTGACTCCCGAGTCGCCGCTGTGAAACGTCGTCTTGCCGAGAATCGCAAGGGCAACATCGTCCACCGCGGTGAACGCGGCCACCCCGAAGAAGCCGAGCGCGACGGCGCGCACCGTCCGGTGCTTCCACATCCACGCCATGCCCGCCCTCGCGTCGGCGACGATGCCGTCCGTGCTCGGGACGTGCCGGATCGGCGGCAGGCCCATGAGGAAAAGCGGCGAGATGAGGAACGTCAGCACGTCGAGACCGAGCAAGCCCCGAGGTGTCGTGAACTGCAGCAGCAGCGCAGCCAGCAACGGACCCAGCGCCTCGAGCCCATGCGTGCCCGCACCGATGAGCGCGTTCGCAGCTTCCAGTTCGTCATCCTCGACAAGATCGGCGACGGCGCTGCGCGACGCCGCCTGAAACGCGGACGCGAACAGCGATTGCACGGCAACGAGTGCAAGTAGCGGTGCGGCGGTCGGCTGCGCGATCACGATCGAGGCGACGGCGACGGCCTGTCCCACTTCGCACAGCACCATCGTCTTGCGATGCTCGAGTCGATCGACGATCGCGCCAGTGAGCGGGCTGAAGAGCGAGGGCGTGAAGTCGCTCGCCAGCAGCAGCAGGCCGACCGCCGCGCCGGTCCCGCTGCTGTCCGCCACGTACAGGATGAGCGCGACGAGCCCGACCGAGTCGCCGAGGAACGAGATCGTGCGCGCGACCCAGAGCCGGCGGAACGCGCGATTGCTCCTTAGAAGTTGGATGGCAACAGCCGCGAGAAGTTCTCGAAGAAGAAGAAGAGCGCCAACAAGAAGAACGGCAAGCCGATCAAGTACGACGGCCACTTGCGCCACAACTTGCCGATGCGCCAGGCCGCGATCCAGATCGCCGCGCACAACAAGCCGAACATGATCGCGGGCAGCTTCGGCGCCCGCTTCCCGCTCAGTCCCTGGAGCTCAGGTTCCGGAGCATCGGGGTGGCGCGCCGCCGCGGGTCTCGCCTCACCTTGCAGCTCGGCAAACACGATGATCCGCTTGCTCGCGCTGTACTTCGGGTGGCACGCGGTGAGCGTCAGCAGGTTCTTGCTGGCGAGCGCCTCGGTCGGTGCGTCGCTGAGCACCTCCACCGCGCTGGGCGACACGATGATGTGTCCGCTGCCGTCATCCTGGGGCGTGACCGCGTACGTGAAGGTGCCCTGCAACGTCGTGACCTTGATCGTGTCGCCTGGCACCAACTCGTCGATGCTCGCGAAGGGCGCGCCGTACGTCGTGCGGTGACCAGCGATCGCCGAGTTGCCTTGCTGCCCCGGCAGCGGGGTCGCCGGGTAGTGGCCCGGGCCGTTGTGCAGATCGGAGTCGCTCACCCCTTCGATGACGAAGGCGCTCAGGCCGATCTTCGGGATCTCGATCTTGCCGAGCACCTCGCCTTCCGGCGGGGCGGCTTCCGGCGCCGCGGTCGTGACCGGCAACGTCTCGCTCGGGACGCTGCCACTGGTGGTGCTCGTGGTCGACCCGACGGTGGCGCCGTCGCCGGAGCCGCTGGCTTGCGCCACCTTCGCGTTGAACTGGTCCTCGAGTCGGTTCTGGGCCTGCGCCTCGCGAATGCCGGTGCCCCACAGCTGATAGACGACGAACAGAAGGATCAAAACGCCCGCGGTGACGCACGATCGGCCCACCGCGCTGAGTACCTTCGCCAGTCGCACGGGCGGAGATGGTAGGTGCGCCCCCGCCTTGGTCAGGTCTCAGGGCCACCAGTAGCCTCGCGGCGTCGTCATGGAGCCCGTCGTCCACTTTCGTGCCGCGGTCTCGCTGCTCGGCCGGTTTCCCGCCCTCGCCGGTGTCGACCTCGACGTGCAGCAAGGCTCGATCGCGCTCGTGCATGGGCCGAACGGCGCCGGCAAGACCACGCTGTTGCGGACCTGCGCCGGCCTCGTCCCGGTGGTCGACGGTGAGGCGAACGTGCTCGGGCACGACCTCCGCGACAGTGCCGAACGCCGAGCGGTGCGGCGCCGGGTCGGCCTGCTGAGCCACGCCACGTGCCTGTACGACGATCTCACCGTGGCCGACAACGTGCGCTTCTGGGCGCGCGCCGCCGGCGCGGCGCCGGCCGAGGCCGACGCGGCGATGCACGCACTCGGCGTCGACGGAAGGCTCGCCGATGTGACCGTCGCGAGGCTTTCCGCGGGACAGCGGCGCCGCACGTCGATCGCCGCGATGGTCGCTCGGCGACCCGAGCTGTGGTTGCTCGACGAGCCTCACGCCGGGCTCGATGCCTCGGCGCGTGATGTGCTCGATGGCCTGGTGCGGGCCGCGGCGGCGGCCGGCGCGACCGTCTTGATCGCGTCGCACGAGCTCGAGCGGGCCAGTGCGCTGGCGACGAACGTCGTGCACCTCGCGGGGGGCACCGTTCATGGCGACCAGGCGCGCCGGGAGGTCGCCGCCGGTGTTTCATGACACCGTGCTCCACGACGCCGGGATCATCGCCGGCAAGGACCTGCGTCTCGAATGGCGTAGCCGCGTGACCACGAACCAGATCGCACCGTTCGCGCTGCTCGTGTTGATCCTGTTCGCGTTTGCGCTCGATCCCGACCGCGGGATCCTGACTCGCGCGACGTCCGGCCTGTTCTGGGTGGCGGTGCTCTTCAGTGCGCTGCTCGCGCTCCAGCGCACGTTCGCCATCGAGGCGGCCGACGGCAACCGCGACGGGCTGCGCCTGTCGGGCCTCGACCCAGCGGGCATCTTCCTCGGCAAGGCGGGCGCCGTCGCGCTCGAGCTCCTGGTGCTCGAGGTCGTGCTCGGGGCCGGCGTCCTGCTGATGTACGGGACCACTTTTCGCAGCTGGCTGCTGCTCGTGATCACGTGTCTGGTCGCGACCACCGGCGTGGCAGCCGCCGGTAGCTTGTACGGCGTGCTGGCGGCCGGGCTGCGGGTGCGCGAGACGTTGCTCCCGCTCCTGCTCCTGCCGATCCTGGCACCGGTCCTACTCGGGGCCACTCGTTCGTTCGAAGCCGCGCTCGCCGGTGTCCCGTCCGACGGCTGGCCCTGGGTCGAGCTGCTGGCGGCGTTCGCCGCCATTTATGTGACCTTCGGCGTTCTTGCCTTCGGGTCGTTGTTGGAGGAGAGCTGATATGACCCCCGAGCACACCGGATCCCGGGCCACCCGGATCATCGGCGCGTTCACGCTCGCAGGGTTCGCGACGGTGCTCGTACTGGCGCTCGTCGTCAGTCCTCCCGACCAGATCCAGGGCGACGCCGCTCGCCTGATCTACCTGCACGTGCCGGTGGCCATCGCCTTGAACATCGGCTTCGGGCTGAATGCCCTCGGTAGCGCGATGTGGCTCTGGAAGAAGTCCCGCTGGTGGGACACGTTGGCCGTGGCCGCGGCGGAGGTCGGCGTGGTCTTCACCACACTGACCCTGTTGACCGGGATGATCTGGGGACGGCCGACGTGGGGCGTGTACTGGACCTGGGACGCGCGGCTCACGACGTTCTCGCTCCTGCTGCTGATGTATCTCGCGTACCTGGTGGTTCGACGGCTGCCCGCTGATCCCGAAGTGCGCAATCGTCGGTCGGCCTACGTCGCGCTGCTGGCGTTCGTCGACGTGCCCATCGTGTACTTCTCCGTGAGCTGGTGGCGCAGCCTGCACCAGACCGCCACGCTCAGCCTGAACACCACGATCTCCGGCTCGATGCTGTTCACGCTGTTCGTCAGCATGGTCGTGTTCATCGGCTGCTTCGCATGGCTGCTGCTCCACCGGTTCCGCGTTGCGTGGCTCGAGGACGCGCTGGAGACCCAGGGCCTCGACCTCGCAATTCGCGAACGGCGGGCTGAGGCCCTCGTGTCATGACGAAGCTGCTGCGGGGGCTGCGCCCCCGGACCCCATCGTCGTTCTGCTCGCTGGCGCTCGCTCGCCCGACTCGTCATGAGCTCCGCTCATGACGAACGCCGGCTACGTCCTCGCGGGCTACAGCATCGTGTTCGGCACGCTCATCGCGTACGCGGTGCGCACCCTGCTGCGCGGGCGGGCGCTGTCCAAGCAAGTGCCGCCCGAGGACCGCCGATGGATGTAACTCCTCGCACGGTCGAGGAGGCGCCACGCCGACGACGGAAGAACCCGGCGATGTACGGCGTGCTGCTCCTCATCGTGGTCGCCATCGGATTCGTACTCTTCCAGGGCCTCAACAGCGCGGCGCTGTACTACCGCAACGCCGATGAGGCCGTGCGCGACAAGTCGAGCCTCGGCACGCGCCGTTTCCGCGTGCAAGGCGTGGTGCAACCGTTCGACAAGACCGCGCGCCCGGTCGAGTTCGACATCGTGTTCAACAACGTGTCGGTGCACGTGCAGCACCAGGGTGATCCCCCCGAGCTGTTCCAGGCGCAAGTACCGGTCGTGCTCGAAGGCCACTGGTCAGCCGATGGCAGCTTCTTTGCCAGCGACCGGATCCTCGTGAAGCACACCGAGGAGTACAAGGCCTCGAACCCCGACCACGTGAATTCAACCTCGCCATAGATGGCTGCTGCACTCGGCTCTGCCGGCATCATCCTCGGCTTCGTCGCCTCGCTCGGCGGCATCGTCACGCTCGGCGTCGGCCTGTCGCGCAAGCGGACGCGACTGCTCATCGCAGGAAGGACCTACGTGTGGCTCGTCGCCATCGGCGCGGTGCTGGCGTTCGGGGCGATGGAGCTCGCGCTGCTCACCCACGACTGGTCGATCGCCTTCGTAGCCCACAACTCGAGTCGCCACACGCCGTTCCCGTACAACGTGGCCACACTGTGGTCGGCGCTCGAAGGCTCCATCATCCTGTGGGCCACGGTTTTGGCCGGCTACATGGTCGTCACCGCGCTGAAGTTCAAGTCGCGAGCCAACGACGCGCTCGTCGGCTGGGCCACGCTCACGATGTTCACGGTCTCGCTGTTCTTCTTCGGGCTGATGTTGCCGAACATCGGACCGGCAGATCCGTTCGCGGCCACGCCGTTCCCGATTCCGGCCGGCTTCGACGGGCCAGGCCCGAACGCGCTGCTGCAGAACCACATCCTCATGGCGTTCCATCCGCCGCTGCTCTACCTCGGCTACGTCGGTTTCACGGTCCCGTTCGCCTTCGCCATCGCCGCGCTGGTCACGGGCCGCCTCGGCGAAGGCTGGCTGCTCGAGACGCGGCGCTGGACGTTGTTCGCGTGGGGGTTCCTGTCCTTCGGCATCGTGCTCGGCGCGTGGTGGAGCTACGAGGTGCTCGGCTGGGGCGGCGCGTGGGCCTGGGACCCCGTCGAGAACGCATCGTTCCTCCCGTGGCTCACCGGCACCGCGTACCTGCACTCGGTCATGGTGCAGGAGCGCCGCGGGATGCTGCGCGTCTGGAACCTCACGCTGCTGTGCGCCACGTTCGCGCTCACGATTCTCGGCACCTTCTTGACCCGATCGGGTGTGCTCGACTCCGTGCACGCGTTCACGGAGTCAGGCATCGGCATCTGGGTGCTCACCTTCTTCGCCATCATCGTGCTCGTCACCATCGGGCTGATCGGCTGGCGGGGCGACCGCCTCCGCGCCCCCGGTCGCATCGACTCCCCGCTCTCGCGTGAGGGCGCGTTTCTGTTCAACAACTTGTTCTTCGCGGTGTTCGCGTTCGCGGTGTTGCTCGGCACGGTGTGGCCACTCATCGTGGAGGCCGTCAACGGTGAGCGCTTGTCGGTCGGGCGGCCATGGTTCGACTTCTTCGGCATGGTGCTGGGGCTTGGCCTCCTGTTGATGATGGCGATCGCGCCGGTGCTGCCGTGGCGCAAGACGAACACCGAGACACTCGCTCGGCGGCTGCAGTGGCCGGCGTGGACCGGCGTGGGCGCGGTCGTGTTCGCCGTGCTCGTGCAAGCCCGAGGATTCGCTCCGTTGGTGGCCTTCGGACTCGGCGGGTTCGCCGCCGGCGCTGCACTGCGCCAGGTCGCGCTGTCGACGCGGCGCCAGGGCTGGCGCGGCTTCGTCGGCCGCGCCAACGGCGGGATGATCGTCCACCTCGGCGTCGTGCTCCTCGTCGTCGGCTACATCGCCAGCACGACGTTCCAGACGAGCCGCGAGGTCCGCCTGACGCCGGGCCAGACGATCACGGTCGAGGGTCACAAGCTCGAATACGTCGGCAGTACCACGAGCATCGAGGCTCGGCGCACGAGCGTTGGCGCTCGCATCCGGGTCGACGGGGGCAAGGAGTACACGCCCGAGCTGCGTCGCTTCCCCAACAGCTCGCAGGCGATCGGGACCCCGTCGGTCCGCACGGGTCCCTTCGACGACGTTTATCTCTCGCTGCTCACGGCTCCGGACGGCAGCGACGCCGTGAACCTGCGCGTCATCATCGAGCCGCTCGCTGTGTGGATGTGGATCGGCGGCGGCGTGATCGCGTTCGGCACTGTGCTCGCGGCGTGGCCCGGTCGACGCCGTAATCCGATCGATCCCGTGTCGTCACCGGTGGCGACCGAGCGCGTGCTCACGGGAGTCGACTGATGGAACCGCTGGCCGCGCCGCCGCGAACGCGGCGGGCCGCGGCGTTCGTCGCCGTTCCCCTCGCCGTGGTGATGCTGCTGCTCATCGTCGTGCTGGTCACACGCAAGAGCTCCACCGATCGAGCGGACTTCAACCCGCTGGTGGACAAGGTGGCGCCGTCCATCGTGGGCACGACGCTCGACGGCCAGCCGTTCGACATCGACAAGCTCCGCGGCAAGTGGGTGGTCGTCAACTTCTTCGCCACGTGGTGCGTGCCGTGCCAGCAGGAACACCCGTACCTGGTCTCGTTCGACCGCCGGCACACCCAGGCCGGCGATGCGCAGCTCATCAGCGTGGTGTTCAGCGACGACGTCGGTTCGGTGCGCGACTTCTTCACGAAGAACGGCGGCGACTACCCGGTCGTCGACGGTGATCAAGGTCGCATGGCGCTCGAGTACTCCGTGATCCGCCCTCCCGACACGTACATCATCGACCCTCTCGGCATCGTGCGCGCTCGCATTCCGCGTCCGCTCCAGAACGCGGACGAGCTCGACCAGACGATCAGCGCGCTGAGCGACAAGCTCTTCGGAAGCGTGTCGAGTAGCTCGTGAGGTTGAAGCTCAGTTACGGCCTCATGGCGATCGTGCTTGTCGGCGCGCTGTGGGCCGGCACGCACGGCGGCAGCCCTCAGACGCCGGCGGAGCGCGCCCAGGCAATCGCACAAACGATCATGTGCCCGGTGTGCCGGGGGCAATCCGTGGACCGGTCCGACTCGCCGGCGGCGAACGAGATCCGCATCGAGATCACGCGGCGCATCGCCGAGGGTCAATCGGATGACGAGATCCGCGACTACTTCGGGCGCAAGCTCGGGCCCGATGTGTTGCTGCGCCCGACCTCGTCCGGGTTCGCCGGGCTCGTGTGGGTGCTGCCGGTGGTCGGGTTCGTGCTGGCGGCGAGCGCCCTCGCGGTCGCGTTCGTGCGCTGGCGGCGGTGGGCCGACTAGTGCCGGTCACGAAGAGGGTCGTGCGCCTCGACCCGGACGCTCTGGCGGTGCTCGAGGAGCAGCGGTCTTTCCTCGAACGCTCGCTCGTCGATCTCGAGCGCGAACACGACGTTGGCGACCTCGAGACCGAGGACTACAACGTGCTCAAGCACGACTACGAGTCGCGACTCTCGTCCGTGGCGAGGGCGATCGACGAAGGCAAGGCTGAGCTCGCGGCGGCGCGCCCTCCGACTCGGCCGGCCCGCACCGCATTGATCATGTCCGCCGTGGTGATCTTCGCGCTGCTGTGCGGGTTCGCCGTCGCTCGATCGGCCGGCCGTCGGGAGGCCGGTGGGTCGATCACGGGTGAGATCACGAAGACCGCGCGCGAGCGCAACACCGAGTGTCTCAGCCAAGGGCAGAGCGCCCCGGCCGAAGCGGTGAAGTGCTACACGAGCGTGCTCGAGGAAGCGCCGAACAACGTCGAGGCGCTCACGTATCGTGGATGGATCAAGTACAGGGGTGGCGACGCGCAGGGGCTCACCGACCTCCGGCAGGCGGTGATGGCCGACGGCACTTACCCCGACGTCCACGCGTTCCTCGCGGTCGTGCTCTTCGACGCGGGATGCGCGAGCGACGCCGCCAATGAGCTCACCAGACTCGACACGCTCAATCCATCGCCGCTCATGCTGCAGCTCGTGGCGCCTCTGCGCGCGCAGATCACGGACGTGCTGTCTGCGACGTCGACGACGGCGAACAACTGCGCGGCACCGAGGTGACGCGCTCGGATCTGCGCATCGGTGGGGGACAGGGGTTCTACGGCGACGGTCACGAGCCGCTCGCCGATCTCCTGGCCGACGGCGTGGACTACCTCGTGTGTGAAGCGCTGGCCGAACTGACGCTGGCCATTCTCCAGAAGGACCGTCAACGCGACGAGTCGCTCGGCTACACCCGCGACCTGCCGAGGTACGTGAGCGAAGCGTTGCCGTACATCATCGACGGGCGTACGAAGCTCATCACCAACGCCGGGGGCATCAACCCCATCGCCGCCGGTCGAGCCGTGGTCGAGACGCTGAAGGCCGCGGGCGCGAGTGGGCTCACCGTCGCAACGGTCGTGGGTGACGACGTGCGCGGCCGAGCTGAGGAGCTCGGGCTGCCGGCTGGCGCGCTGTTCGCGAACGCGTACCTCGGCGCTCGTCCGATCGCGGATGCGCTTGCGGCCGGGGCCGACATCGTGGTGACCGGGCGCGTCGCGGATGCGTCGTTGTTCGTCGGTCCACTGGCGCACGAGTTCGAATGGCAGTGGGACGACTGGGACCGCATTGCCGCGGGCGTCGTCGTCGGCCATCTGCTCGAGTGCAGCGGCCAGATCACCGGTGGCAACTATTCAGGGGCGTGGTGGGAGAACCCTGACCCGTTGCGGATCGCGTTCCCGATTGCCGAGGTCGAACCGGACGGCTCGGCCGTGCTCACCAAGCCGGCCGGCACCGGTGGCATGCTCACGTTCGACACGGTGCGCGAGCAGTTGCTCTACGAGGTGCACGACCCGGCGCGTTACCTGAACCCGGATGTCACGGCCGACTTCACGTCGTTGCGCGTCGACGACCTCGGTGGCGACCGCGTGCGCGTCTCGGACACGAAGGGCTCGCCGCCGCCCGCGACGTACAAGGGCCTGGTGTGCACGCCCGCGGGCTGGGCCGGCGAGGCGCGGCTGTCGTACTCATGGCCGGACGCGGAGGCGAAGGCGCGGGCGGCGCTGTCGTTCCTCCGCAAGCGCGCCGAAGCCGCCGGGCTCCCGATCGAGGAGTGGCACGAGGAGTACTTCGGGGTCAACGCGTACGGCGGCCCGACGGTTGACGTGCCCGACGACTGGGAGCCGCCCGAGGTGACGGGACGGCTCGCGTGGCGGGCCGACGATCCAACGATCGCGGGCGCGGTCGCGCAGGGGTCGGGCGTGCTCGGGCTCTCGGGTCCGCCGACGATCAGCGGAACGGGACGGGCGCGCGACGGCCGGCCCACCCAGTTGCTCGCCGTGACGCCGTTCGCCGTCGATCGCGACGTCGTCGACGCCCAGGTCCGCATCGACCTCGAACGCACCTGACCTTCCGGCGAAATCCCACTCAGACGTACACAGAATTGTGTACGTCTGAGTGGGATTTGGGGGCGGCAATGGTCAGGACTGCATGCCGAAGATGTCGAAGAAGCGGGGGTACTCGCGGGTGAGCTCGGCGCCGTCGACGAACAGCGTGGTGCCGGTGACCCACGATGCTTCGTCGCTCGCGAGGAACAACGCGGCGTCGGCGATGTCGCTCGGTTGGCCCGACCGCCCCATCGGGATGTTGTGCAGGTACGCCTCGCGCAGCTGAGGGAACTCAGCCTGGAAGGCAGTGAGGGGTGAGTCGACGAGTCCCGGTCCGATCCCGCACACGCGCACCTGGTGCTGACCGAGCTCCATCGCCGCGCACTTCGTGAGCATCTCGACGCCCGCCTTCGCCGAGCAGTAGGCGGCCATGCCTTCACCGGCTTGACGCGCGTTGATCGAAGCGAGGTTGATGATCACGCCGCCGTCGCCCTGCGTGACCATCTGCTTCGCCTGGTGCTTGATCGACAGGAACACGCCCTTCATACAGATGTCGACGACGCGATCCCACTCCTCGACCGGGTGATCGACAATGGCCGAGAACCCGCCCACACCCGCGCTGTTCACGCCGATGTCGAGCCGGCCGAACCGCTCGACCGACGTCGCGACGAGTCCGGCGATGTCTTCTTCCTGCGTCACGTCGCCGGCGACCGTCGCGCACACGTCGTCGCCAAGTCCGCCGGCGACCTCCGCGAGCAAGTCCTTGTTCACATCGAACAGCACGACACGAGCACCTTCGGCGACGTAGCGCTCGGCGATCGCACGTCCGATGCCCGACGCGCCGCCCGTGACCACCGCGACCTTGTCCTGAAGTCGACCCATAGCCGGGTCACGGTACTGTCCGCCTCCATGACGGACCCGATCGTCTGGCCGAGCCAGCCGCCGCTCGGGTCGCCGATCGAGACGTCGACGTCGTCGACCGATCTGCTGCCGCCCCCTCCCGAAGAGCGCCGGCGTCCCGTCGCGTCACCCTTGACCCGCGCCGGTGAGCTCGGCCTCGAGATCGTGCTCGTGGCCTGCACGTTCGGATTCGGTTGGATCGGCTGGTGGATCATCAGCTGGGGCGACGGCCAGTCGCCGGCGAAGGTCGTGCTGCGCCTGCATGTCGTGAACGCCGGCGACGGTCAGCTCGCCTCATTCGGCCGCATGGCGGTCCGGGAGGCGCTCGGCAAGGCCGCCCCGGGCGTCGCGCTCCTCGCGGGCGTCGCGTTGGCACAGCCGTGGCTGCAGGCGACGGCCGCCGCCTACTTCGCGGTGAGCGCCGCGGTCATGTTCGTCGACGTCCGCCGGCGCACGTTGTGGGACCGGCTGGCGGGGACGGTCGTGCTCGAGGGCGATCCGCCGCTCGTTCCGGCGCGGCCGACGCCGCCGCCTATGGCTCCGGTGGAGGCAAGTACCGCGCTCGGGTGAACCGCTCGCCATCGCCCTCGATGGCCCACGTGGAGCCCTTCGGCCATCGCGGTGTGTCTTCGACCACCAACCCGTCTCGGCTCGCCAACCGGAGCACCTCCGGGACGAGGTCGCCGTGCGTGCACAGCACCGCGTCGCCCTTCTGCCGGGCCATCTTCAGCATGAGGTCGTACGCGGACGACGCCTTGGCGCCTTCGAGCAGGGTGTCCGTCTCCTCGACCTTCAAGCCCAGTTTGTTGGCCAGCGGGGCCACGGTCCCGATGCACCGGACCGCGGGGCTCGACAGCACCCGCCGGACCGGGTGGTCGCGGAGGAGGTCGACCAACGCCTCGGCCTGGACGTCGCCCTTTCTCGACAACGGGCGGGTCTCGTCGGGGTGGGGCCAGTTCGCTCGGCTCTTGGCGTCCGCGTGCCGCACGAGGAACACGGTCATAGAAGAGGCCGAGCGTAACTGGCCCGGGAGGTACCTTCGTCGGGGATGGCCCGCATCCAGCTCCGTGACCTGTGCGGGGTCCGCTCAGGCGACAAGGGCGACATCAGCGATCTGGCCCTCTTCGCCGATGACGACGCCGCGTACGAGGCGATCCTCGAGCAGGTGACGGTCGAGCGGGTGAAGGCCCACTTCGGATCGCTCGTGCTCGGCTCTGTCGAGCGGTATGAGGCGCGCAACGTCCTCGCGCTGAAGTTCGTGATGCACGATGCGCTCGGCGGTGGCGCTCCTCGATCGCTCCGAGCCGACAACCTCGGCAAGACGCTCGGGGCGGCGCTGCTGCGGATGACGATCGACGTGCCCGACGCGGTTGCGGCCAACGCGCGTCGCAAGCACGCACCGATCAATCGGTGAACGTCGACAGCCCGGAGTCCACGATCACACGGTTGACGCGTCGCCCGGGATTCGTCGCTCGGGCGCGAGCGCGATCCGGACTGCTGCCGGGCCAGGTTTCGACCGAGGCCCTGCTGAAGGCTCGTCGCTACCGACTCACGGCGTGGATCGGCGTGCCTGCCTTCCTCGTGTTCGTGTTCGTGATCGTGACGCTTTCGGCGGGCTTCTCGACGAGCGACAAGCCCGCGGTGGTGAGGGAGGTGCGGTCCGTCGAGGGCGCGTCATCGAACCAGGGTGAGTTCGAGGTCGTCCTCGGCGACGGCACGATCCTGCTTTTCGACCGGGACCCGAACGTGAGCGCCGGCGAGACCGTGCACGTCCGCAGCGCGGGGAACGACGCGGTCGTGGGCCTGGTGGTCCGAGGCGTGCTGGTGCCCACGTCGTACCGCTACGACTCGGGACTGTGGCCTGTGGTGTTTGGAGCGATGTACATCCTGCTGGCCGTGCTGATCATCGTGCCCTACTTCGTGTGGGGGCGTCGCGCGCATCACCAGATCAAGGAAGACATCGATGCCCCGTTGGCGACCACTCGTGGGCGCTACGTCGGCTCGTGGTCGTGGCGCGGCATGTCGAACCGTCTTGCGAGATCTCTACGGTCGCGAAAGCTCGGACAGATCTCTGGGTTTCCCGTCGCGATCGACGAGCGACCGGACGAGGTCACTTGGTTCGTCGTCCCCGTCGATCTCCTCCCGAAAATGCAACAATTCGAGGAAACGATTCTCGAGGGAACGCAACAAGTCGTCGTCACGTACCACCCGAACACCCACGCCATTGCAAAGCTCGAAGCGGCAGACGGCACCGCGACGCTCGACGTGCAGGTCGAGCTCGACCGTCTGAGCGAGCTGAGGCGTCAGCTCACGAAGCGCCCGCGTCGCCGCCCGCGCGAGCTGTCGGACTTCTGAGTCCCCGAAGATCTGCGATCACGCGAGGAAGCGCGGAGAGGAACGCGTCGATGTCGTCGTCGGTCGTCGACCAGCCCACTGACACGCGCAGCGATCGATGGGCGTCGACTCCCATCGCCTCGAGGACCGGCGAAGGCTCCAGTGCCTCCGAGGAGCACGCGCTGCCCGAATGGGCCGCGATACCGAGGCGGTCGAGACCGAGGAGCACGGCCTGGGGTTCGATGCCGTTGATGCCGAGGCACACGAGGTGCGGAACGCGATCGACGGGGTCGCCGTAGACGACGACACCGTCGAACGTCGTGTCGAGCACGCGGCGAGTGAGCGCGACCTGTGCGGCCGCCTCGGCCTCGACATCGATCACGCTGCACGCGACGCCGAAGCCAGCGATCGCCGGAACGTTCTCGGCACCCGCGCGCCGCGCCCGCTCCTGATCGCCGCCCACGAGCAGTGGCCGCAACCGCAGTCCCCGTCGCACCAACAAGGCGCCGACTCCCGGTGGGCCACCGAGTTTGTGACCACTCACCGAAAGGAGATCGGCGCCGAGGTCGTCGAAGTCGATCGCCACGTGGCCGGCGGCCTGCGCGGCGTCGACGTGCACCAGAACATCGCGTTCGCGGCAGGCGGCCACCACCGCGCGCACAGGCTGCATCGTGCCCACTTCGTGATTGGCCCATTGCACGTGCACGCAGGCGGTGTCGGGTCGAATCGCGTCGAGCACGGCATCGACATCGACGCGACCGAGGCGGTCGACGCCGACCAATGTCACGTCGCCCGCGACCTCCGCCGACAAGCGAACGGCCGAATGCTCCACTGCAGTCATCACTTGGTGCGCACCGCGCTCCGCCGCGCCCCACACCGCGGCCGCGATCGCCTCAGTGGCGCCGCTCGTGAACACCACCTCTCGACTCGACCGGCAGCCGAGGAAGGCAGCGACCGAGTCGCGCGCCTCTTCGATCGCGACCCGCGCCGTGAGCCCCTCTTCATAGATGCGGCCTGGGTCGGCGGCCGGGCCACGCAACCACGCGATCATCGCCTCGGCTGCGGCGGGCCGCAGCGGCGAGGTGGACGCGTGATCGAGATAGTGCCGGGTCAAGAGGTGGAGCCGGTCAGGACTCGACGGCGGTGACGCACACGTCGTCGCCCATGGGCAACGACGACTCCGTCGCCGGGGTCGTCTCGCCGTACAGCGCGGAGAGCATGCCTTTGACCAAGCCGCGGTCGACCGCGCAGATCACCGGATGCTCGATGGCCGCGTCGCCGAACGGGCAGTGCTCCGACACGATGCGAAGACCGTCGCCGCGTTTCTCCGCATGCGCCGCGAATCCGTGCGCACTCAAGGCGTCGGCGACCGCGTGCAGCGCGGACCGGAACGAGCGCTGGACAGCTTCGCCCGCGGGCGATGAGCCGATCGACAGTGCCATCGTCTTGCCGTACTCGACGCCGACCGCTTCGGCCATCGCCTCAGCCTCAGCGCGCGGCAACAGCGCGAGCGCCTTGCCGAGCAGTGTGACGAGCAGATCGTCGTGCCGCACGGGCAACTCGATCGCCATGTGCTTCTCCGTCACGCGATATCGCTTCGACGGGCGCCCGACACCACCGCCCTCGGAGCGGTCGATCCCGACCTCGATGTAGCTGCCGCCGGCCAGCTTGTCGAGGTGGTGACGGGCCACGTTGGGATGCAACTCGAAGCGTTCCGCGACCTCGCTGGCGGTCACACCACGGTCCGCGTCGCGCACGAACAGATAGATGTCGCGGCGCGTGGGATCGCCGAACGCCGACGTGATCGCGGTGACGGCGGAGGAGAACTCGGTTGGCGAGAGCGGACCTCGCTCCATACGCCAGTAAGTTTACGGCTCATGCCGGTCACACAAGCCCAGGTCGTCGACGCTCTCCGACCGGTGCAGGATCCTGAGCTCCATCGCAGCATCGTTGATCTCGGCATGGTCAAAGAGGTGACCATCGCCGGGAGCGATATCAAGGTGCTGATCGCGCTGACGGTTCCGGGCTGTCCACTGCGAGCCGAGATCAACTCGCGGGTCTCCGATGCCATACGGGGCTTGGACCCCGGCGCCGTGGTCGCCGTCGATTTCACGGTGATGACCGAAGACGAGCTGCGCAAGCTCCGGGAAGGCCTGCACGGCGACCCGGCCTCGACCGCGGGGACAAATGCCGCTCATGGGCACGCCGAAGGCCGCGCCATCCCATTCGCAGATCCGGGCAGCCGCACCCGTGTTTTGCTCATCGCCTCTGGAAAAGGCGGGGTCGGCAAGTCGTCGGTCACCACGAACTTGTCCGTCGCGCTCGCTCAGCGAGGCAAGAGCGTCGGTGTGCTCGACGCGGATGTGTGGGGCTTCTCGATCCCGAAGATGCTCGGTGTCGAGCGCGAGCCCGTTGTGCTCGACCAGATGCTCCTGCCGCCCGAGGCCAACGGCGTGCGGTGCATCTCGATCGGTTTCTTCGCCGACGAGGACCAGCCGGTCATCTGGCGAGGCCCGATGTTGCACAAGGCCCTCGAGCAGTTCCTCACCGACGTGTACTGGGACGAGCCCGACTACCTCATCGTGGATCTCCCGCCCGGCACGGGCGACGTATCGATCTCGCTCGCGCAGATGCTCCCGCGGGCGGAGATGTACGTCGTCACCACTCCGCAGCCGGCCGCGCAACGCGTCGCGCAACGCGCCGGGTTCATGGCCCACAAGGTCAACCTCAAGGTGAAGGGCGTCATCGAGAACATGGCGTGGTTCACGGGCGACGACGGCAAGCGCTACGAGCTGTTCGGGCGCGGTGGCGGTTCGCAGCTCGCCCAGACGCTCGAGGTGCCGCTGCTCGGCCAGGTGCCGTTGGTGCCGAAGATGCGCGAGGGCGGCGACGATGGTCACCCGATCGTGGTCACCGATCCGACGGGTGAAGCCGGCCAGGTGTTCGCGCAGATCGCGGAACGTGTCGACGTCGAGCTCGCACCAACCCGGCGCGCCCACCGCGAGCTCAAGCTCATCTAGCGGCGGCGAGCTCGCGGATCTTGGCGGCCAGCGCCGTGACGTTGCCGCTCTTCAACAACAACGGAATGTGCATCCGTGCCATCTCTTTGCGCACGAACTCTCCGGCCACCGCGGTGTAGGCGACGATTGCCACATTGGGGTGATACCGCCGCAACTTGGGAATGGCTTCGAAACCGTTCAGGCCCGGCATCAGCAGGTCGAGGATGACGACGTGGGGCTGAGCGTCGCGGCAGGTGTCGATGGCCGCCTGGCCGTCGTGGGCTTCCCCCGCGATCTCGAAGCCTTCGAGCTCGAGCTGGATGCGCAGCAACAGCCGAACGTCGGCCTCGTCGTCGGCGATGACAACGCGGATCGGGGTTTCGCCGTTCGACGACGCCGTCACGTTGGCAGGTCCACCGTTGCGACGATTGCGTCGCCGCGTCGTTCCAAACCCACTTCTCCACCCTCTGCTCGTGCCAGCTCGCGCGCTACTGATAGCCCGACACCCAGACCGGGCGCGGCCATGACTGCGTGCTCGCCGCGGTAGAAGAGCTCGAAGGCGCGCTGCACTTCCTCCTCGCTCGGCCGGTCACCGATCGAGGTGACCTCGACATGCACCCCGGACACCGTCGTCTGACACGTCACGTCGATCGGCCCGTGTCCGTACTTCAGCGCGTTGTCGAGCACGGCGCGGGCGATGCGTTCGATGGACTCGGGTCGTACGAGCGCCTCGACATCGGGGCCGAGCACGGTGAGGTCGCCGGTTCCGTCGATCGAGCGCCACGCCGCATCGAATGCCGGCCGCAGAGCAACCGTCTCCGGATCGCCGGCCGGCAGCGCCGTGCTGACGGAGGCGGCCAGCAGCAGGTCGTCCAGCAGCCCCTCGAGACGTCGCGCGTTGCGGGTCAGCCCGTCGACGAGCATGGTCCGAGTCGCCTCGTCGTCGGCGGTTCCGAGGGCGTTGGCCATCCCGGCGATCGTGGTGACGGGGGTGCGCAGGGCGTGGCCGACGACGTTGACGACACGCCGTCGTATGGCGTCGAGCTCGTCGAGGCCGCGCGTCAGCGCGTCTTCGTCACGCCCGGTATTCATGCCGCCACGATAGGACTCGATGGCAGAACGCGTAGCATGACGTCTCCGCCCACACGAGGAGCAGCTGTGCACGTCCGCATCGGTGTCACCTACAACCCGCGGGAGATCGAGATCGAGCTGCCGGACGACGCAGACCCGGAAGCGGTCAAGGCATCGGTCGAGCAATCCGTGTCCGCCGGCGGCATGTTGTGGCTCACCGATCGCAAGGGCCACCAGGTCGGCGTGTCCGTCGACAAGCTGGCCTTCATCGATCTCGGCACCGCGACAGACTCCGGCCGTATCGGCTTTGGCGCTCCGTAAGGTTCGCCGAGCGCGCAGCTCGTGACGGCCCTTCTCGAGCGCAAGCTCCTGTTCGTCACCGGCAAGGGTGGCGTTGGTAAGACGACGATCGCGGCGGCGCTCGCGTTGCTGGCGGCGCAACACGGCAAGCGCACGCTCGTCGGTGAGGTCGATGCGAAGGGCAACCTCGCGGACTTCTACGAAGTCGGTGAGACGTCCTTCGAACCGCGCGAGATCGTCCCGAACCTCTACGCGATGTCGATGCACACCGAGGAGTCGCTGAAGGAGTACCTGCGTCTCCAGCTGAAGATCCCGGTACTCGCTCGCATCGGACCGCTGGCCCGCACGTTCGACTTCGTGGCCCAGGCCGCGCCCGGCGTGAAGGAAGTGCTCACCGTCGGCAAGTTCCTGTTCGAGGTGCGCGAACAGCACTACGACCTCGTCGTCGTCGACGCGGCCGCGACAGGGCACGTCGTCGCGCAACTGGCGGCGCCGCAGCACATCCGGGAGCTCGTGAAGGTCGGCCTCGTGCGCGAGCAGACGGGTTGGATGATCGACATCCTCGACGACGCGACGACCACCGGTGTTGTCATCGTGGCCGCACCGGAAGAGATGCCGGTGAACGAGACGATCGAGTTGCACGAGCGCATCTCGACGGAGACCAACGTCGACGTCGCCGCGGTCGTGGTCAACCGCGTGCTGCCCGAGCTCTTCGGTCGCGGCGAGGAGGAGGTCTTCGAGGAGCTGCGCGAGCCCGCCAAGGAGGAGGAGCTGGCGCGAGCCGCCGGCGGTCCGGTCACTGCGGTACTCGACGCTGCCGAGCTCGCGGTGCGATTGCGACGCACCCGCGCCGGTCACTTGGCCCGGCTGCGAGAGGGGCTCGGTCCGAACGCGAACTTGTTGTACGTGCCGGAGCTGTTCACGCGTCATCACGGGGTGCGGGCCACGCAGCTCGTCGCCGAGGCCCTCGGGCAGGAGCTCGGGTTCTGATGCTGGGTCGCCGCAAGAGCGACGCGCCGCCGGGATCGCTCGAGCAGCTGTACGCCGCGAAGGAGATCGTCATCCACTGCGGTTCGGGTGGCGTCGGCAAGACGACGACGGCAGCGGCCGCCGCCGCGGAAGCTGCGATCCACCTGGGCGGCAAGGTGCTCGTGCTGACCGTCGACCCGGCCAAGCGTCTCGCCAACGCGCTCGGGCTCGAACAGTTCGGCAACGTCGAGACCCGCGTGCCGCCGGAGGCGTTCGCATCGGCCAACGTCGAGCCGCGCGGTGAACTGTGGGCGGCGATGCTCGACACCAAGCAGTCGTGGGACGACCTCATCCGGCGCCACGCGCCAGACGCGAAGACACGAGAGGCAATTCTCGCCAACCCGCTGTATCAGAACCTCATGGGCCGCTTCGTGCAGAGCCACGACTACATCGCGATGGAACGGCTCTACGACATCCACAGCGCGGGCACCTACGACCTCATCGTGGTCGACACGCCCCCGACGCGAAACGCGATCGACTTCCTCGAGGCGCCGGCGCGTATGGCTGACTTCTTCTCGAGTCGCTTTCTGCGCTGGCTCACGATGCCCGCTCGATCGCGGGTCGTGAACTTTGCGTCGAAGCCCTTCTACACGGTCGCCGACCGCATTCTCGGCTCGCAGTTCCTCGAGGACATCGCCGAGTTCTTCCTGCTGTTCCAGTCGATGTACGACGGTTTCGTCGAGCGGGCGAACGCGGTGACGCGCGTGCTCGGTGACCGCCGTACGACGTTCGTGGTGGTGTCGACGCTCGAATCGTCGCCCGTCCGCGAAGCCGAGTTCTTCATTCGCGAGTTGAACGCCCGCAACCTGCATCTCGGAGCGATCGTGCTCAACAAGGTGCTGCCGAAGTACTTGCTCGACCAGGAGGCCACCGCTGTCGCGCAGCGCCTCTGCTCCGATTCGCCGAAGCTCGCCGCGATGTTGACCTTGAACGCGGAGACATCACAGGTGGAGCGAGTGCTTCGCGAGATCGGCGAGAGCTTCTTGAACTTCCAAGTGGTCGCCAAGCGCGAGGCCGAGGTCCGCTCCGAACTGGCGGCCACGCCCGACGTCGTCGCGACCGTGCCGTACTTCGACAGCGACATCTACGACCTCGAGGGTCTGGTCCGGCTGGGCGACAAGATCTGGCGGTGAACGAGCGCAGCAAGGGGATCGTTGCCTGCGGCCACGAGGCAGTTGGCGACGCGGCGGCGGCTGTGCTGCGGGCCGGGGGCAACGCCTTCGACGCCTGCCTCGCCGCCGGGTTCGCCGGTGCCGTGGCCGAGCCGTGCTTCACCAGCCTCGGCGGCGGTGGCTTCCTCCTCGCGCACACGAACACGGGCGAGCAGATCCTGTTCGACTTCTTCGTGGACACGCCTGGCCGATCGCTCGCCGCGTCCGACCGGCAGCCACACTTTCTCCCGGTCAACGTCAGCTTCCTGGCGGCCGACCAGTTGTTCCATGCCGGGCTCGGTTCCGTCGCGGTGCCCGGCTGCCTCGCCGGGTACCTGCACGTGCACTCGCGACTCGGACGGCTGCCCTTGCGCGACATCGTTGCGCCGGCGGTCGCGCTCGCTCGCGGTGGTGCCCGCGTCGACGCGACACAAGCAGAAGTACTCGGACTGCTCGCCCCGATCGTGCTGCGCGAACCCGAGAGCGCGGCGATCTTCGCTCCGACAGGCCAGCTGCTGCGCGAGGGCGACACGATCACGAACCCAGACCTTGCCGGATACCTCGAGTGGTTGGCCGAAGACGAAGATGCGGCGTCGTTCTACGGCCGCGCACTCGCGGAGGCGCTCGCCACGCAGATGCAGCAGGGGCATGGGCTCGTGACCGTCGACGACTTGATGTCGTACGCCGTCATCGAGCGTGAGCCGGTGACTGCGGAGTATCGCGGCCACCGCATCCTCACCAACCCTCGACCGTCGTTCGGTGGCGAGCTCATCGCGCTGGCGTTGTCGCTCGACGAAGGCCACGGCGCGCCTGCGCCGTGGCAGAGCGCGGCGCACCTCGAGTCCATCGTCGACGTCATGATCGAAGTCGATCGACGCCGCTCGATCAGCGGCGCCACCAAGGGCACGACCCAGATGACCGTTGTCGACGCCGATGGCAACGTGGCCAGCATGACGTCGTCGAACGGCGAGACGTCAGGCGACGTCGTGCCCGGTACGGGCGTGTTGCTCAACAACATGCTCGGCGAGGACGACCTACATCCCGGCGGCTTCCACGCCGGACCGCCGGGTGAGCGCGTCGCGTCGATGATGGCGCCGACGCTCGTGCTCGATCGCGCCGGCGACGTGGTCCTCGCGCTCGGCAGCGGCGGCAGCAAGCGCATCCGGACGGCCATCGCGCAGGTCGTCGTCGCCGTCGTGGCGCACGGTCGCGAGCTCACCGAGGGCGTCGAGGCGCCTCGCGTCCACTGGGACGGCGAGACCGTCCAGGTCGAGCCCGGACTGCCCACCGCCACCGTCGAGGCCCTGGAACGCCGCTGGCCCGTCAACCGGTGGCCGGCCCGCAACCTCTATTTCGGGGGCGTCCACGCGGTCCAACCCGGAAAAGCCGGAGCTGGAGATCCTCGCCGAGGAGGAAGCGTACGGTTCGTGGGCGAATGACTGTTTCGCGTGGGTCGCGTGACCTACACTTTGCGTGACCAGTCAGGTGCGTCACGTGACCTTGGGAGGGGTTGAGCGATGGCTCTGTTCGGGCGTAAGGCAACGAAGCAAACCGTGATCGACTTGCGCGAGCGGCGCCCGGAGCCGAAGTTCGGCTACCCGACGCCGTGCCCCGAGTGTGGCGCCAACGGCTACCTCGACAGCATCGATCTCGTCGACCAGAGGATGTACCAGCACTGCCCGACCTGCTGGGCGAAGTGGACGACCTCCGAGCAGGAGCTCGCCACCTCCCGCTGATCCGGGGCGCAACTCCGCCCCCATAGGGTGCTCTCATGGCTTCGCTGGCTGAGCTCGCGCGTCTGCGCACCGACGTCGACGGCCAGCAGCTCGCGCATCTCCAGCGTCTCGTCGGTACGTGGGGCCTGCTCGCCGACTTCTGCTTCGCCGACCTGTTGCTGTACGCCCCGGTGCGGGGCGACGACGAGTCGTTCATCATCCTCGGTCAGATCCGTCCCGCGACGACGCAGACCGTCTATCGCAGCGACTGGGTCGGCACCGTGGTCACCGCCGAAGAACGACCTCTTGTCGCGAACAGCTTCCGCTCCGGCGAGATCGTCGAAGCCACCGTCGAGATCACCGGGCTCAAGGAACAGGTGCGCGTGCTCGCCATCCCGGTGCGGTGGAACGGCGAGGTGATCGGCGTCGCCACCCGCGAGTC
>JBEEFW010000054.1:0-4863 GCA_041166385.1 Acidimicrobiaceae bacterium
CATGAGCGCAAGCTTCCCCGCGCCGGCCTCGGCGCCGACGACCGCCGCGACTCCGCCGACCACCGCGGCGATCGCTGCGGGTCGCCCGGTGATCGCCGGCACGAGAAGGACGAGGAAGACGAGCGGCACCGCGAATTCGAGGGGCACGTCGTCGGGCACCGTCGCTCCGATCAGGACACCCACGATCGTGCTGATTTGCCACGAGCCCCACAACAACAGCGCGGCGCCGAGGTAGTACGGCACCCGGCGCTTCGGGTCGTCGTTCGGACCCCAGCGGCTGATGCACACCGCGTAGGCCTGGTCGGTGAGCAGGTACGCCACCCACAACCTCGTGCGCAGACGCTCACGCGCCAGATGTGGTGCGAGCGAGGCGGAGTACAGCAGCAGCCGGAGGTTGATGGTCCACGCGGCCATCGCCGCGACCAATGGCGAACCGCCCGAGCCGAGCACGTCGATCGCGGCCAACTGCGAAGCGCCCGCGAACACGATCACCGAGAAGCCCACGGCCACCGCACCGCCGAGCCCGTGCGTCACCGGGGTGGCGCCCGCGACCAATCCGAAGGGCACCACACCGACGAGCATCGGCGCCACCGAACGCGCGCCAGCGCGCAACTCGTCACGAACGGTGGAATCAGCCATCGCTCGATCCTGCCTCAGTCAGCCGGCTCGCCCCACGATGTATTCGCGCGGCGTGCGCTCCTTCGCGGCGTCGGGGTGACGACCTACCGCCCGACGGCTCGTTCGAGCTGCGCCTTGTTCATCTTGGATCGACCTTTGATGCCCTTCTCGCGGGCTTCGTTGTAGAGCTGGTCGCGGGTCCGTCCACCCGGACCGCGATGCGAACGCAGTCCGCCGCGGCGCCCAGATGAGATGTCTTCCATGGAAGTGCGGCTGCTCTGCTTCGCCTCCCCGGCGCGCGCACGCTCTTTGTTGACGGTGCGCGCCGCGATCTCCTCCGCGGTGTCCGCGTCCTTGCCTTGTTCTCGTAGGCCTTCCTTGATGTGCTTGTACTGCCGTTCGCGCTTGGCGCTCCATGCTTGCTGCGGCATGTGACCCTCCTCATGCTCAGACCCATTGGGTGCTGCCCTTCGGGCGCTTGCGACAGACAGGCCACGTTGCGTGATGTGCGGAGTCTCCGTACGCCCAGGGCAGGGTAGGGGTGCGATTCGTGACCGACATCAGCGCCGTGCTCCTCAATTGCAGCCTCAAGCCGTCGTCGGCGAACGACACGTCCTCTACTGATCGGCTCCTCGGCGAGCTCGCCACGCAACTTCGAACACACGACGTGTCGATCGACGGGCCGATCCGACTGGCCGACCACGACGTCAAGCCCGGCGTCTCCAGCGATGAGGGCGACGGCGACGAGTGGCCTGGGATCCGAAAGCGGATCCTCGACGCGCAGATCCTGGTCGTCGGAACACCGATATGGATCGGCCATCCGTCATCGTTCGCACAACGGGTGCTGGAGCGACTCGATGCCTTCCTCGGCGAGAAGGACGACCACGGGCGCATGATCTCGTACGACCGCGTCGCTCTCGTCGCCGTCGTCGGCAACGAGGACGGCGCCCATCACGTGAGCGCGCAGCTCTTCCAAGGACTGAACGACGTTGGCTTCACGATCCCCGCGAACGGCGTGACGTACTGGGTCGGAGAAGCGATGCAGAGCACGGACTACAAGGACCTCGACAAGACGCCGGAGAAGGTTGCCGCCGCGACGGCGGCCGCGGCGCTCAACGCGGCCCACCTCGCACGACTCCTCGCGTCGACGCCCTACCCCGCCGACGGATCCTGACGCCGCGCGCGCAGATCTACGCCAACAACCGCGTCAGAGCGAACTCCAGCACCTCGGCGCGGCTACGCGCGCAGTGATCGGCTGCCATGCGGCCTCACGCCAGGCCGAGGGTCTGGCGGCCGATCTCGTGGTACTCGGCATAGGACATCGAATTCATCCCGCCGATGAACAGCGCGGCGTCCTCGCCGATCGGATGATGAATGGTGTCCGCGGGGAGCGTTCCGTCGGCCGCCGCGAGGATGGCGGCAACCACCGGATCGGGGCCGGGCGCGTTGCCGATGCTCGTTCGGTAGAACGCCTCGATCGCGTGTCGCATCGATTCATAGGGGCTGGCGGTCGCGTCGGGGATCACGGCATTGTCGAGCACCGACGTGGCGAAGAAGCCGGGCTCGAGGCACGCCACCGCGATCCCAAACCCCTCGAGCTCGGACAGGAGCGAATCGCTCAACGAGCACAGGGCGTGCTTGCTCGCCGAGTAGGCCGACGTGATCGGCATGCCGTACATACGGCCAGCGGTCGACGACACGTTGACGATCGTTCCCTCACCTCGAACGCGCATCGACGGGATCACGGCTCGGGCGCAACGGATCGGACCGAGCAGGTTGGTGGTGAGCACCGACATCCATTCGTCGTCACCCAGCTCCTCGATGGCGGCGGACGTGCCGCCGATCCCCGCGTTGTTCACGAGTACGTCGATGTGGCCTTCGCGCTCGAGCACATCCGCGAGTGCGGAACGAACAGAGGCGTCGTCGTCGACGTCGAGCGCGATCACTTCGACATCCAACCCCTCGTCGCTCACGACCTTGGCGAGGTCGCCCTTCGCGGGGTTGCGCATCGACGCGTAGACGCGGTCGCCTCTGCGTCCGAACGCAAGAGAGGCGTGGTAGCCAAAGCCGGTGCTGCATCCAGTGATCACGATGACGGCCATGTCGTCATCGTCGCAGGTTCGCTGAACTCCCGCCTCAGAGAGCGCGGAAGCGTCGAAGGCGCAGGCTGTTGGAGACGACGAACACGCTCGAGAACGCCATCGACAGCGCCGCGATCAGGGGGTTCAACAAGCCCGCCGCCGCCAAGGGGATGGCGGCCACGTTGTAGCCGAAGGCCCAGAACAGGTTGCCCTTGATAGTGCTGAGCGTCCGGCGAGACAGACGGATCGCGTCAGCCGCAACCCGCAGATCGCCACGCACGAGCGTGAGGTCGCTGGCTTCGATCGCGACGTCGGTGCCGGTGCCCATCGCAATGCCGAGGTCGGCTTGCGCGAGGGCGGCGGCGTCGTTCACGCCGTCGCCGACCATGCCGACGACCTTTCCTTCGGATTGCAGCTTGCGGATGACCTCGACCTTGTCCGCTGGCAGTACTTCGGCGATGACCGTGTCGATGTCGACTTGATCGCCGATCGCCCGCGCCGCTCGTTGGTTGTCGCCCGTCAGCAAGACCGGCGAGAGGCCAAGCGCCCGCAGCCGGGTGATCGCTTCCGCGCTGGTGGGTTTCACGGTGTCGGCCACCACGAGGATGGCGCGTACGGCGCCGTCCCAGCCGACGGCGATCGCGGTGCGGCCGAGCGACTCGGCGTCGTGCTTGGCGGCGCGGAGCTCGTCGGTGAGGTGCATGGCGTGGTCGTCGAGCAACACCTCGCGGCCGGCGAGCACTGCGTGTCCGTCGACGACACCGCGCACGCCGAGTCCTTGGACGTTGCTGAACTCATCGACTGGTTGGAGCGCACCGAGTCGTTCTCGCGCGGCGGTGGCAATGGCCTGCGCGATGGGATGCTCGGACGCATCCTCGAGCGCGCCCGCGAGCCGCAATACGTCTTCTTCGATGACGCCTTCGACGGTGATGACCTCCACAAGTGCCATCTGCCCAGTCGTGACCGTGCCCGTCTTGTCCAACACGATGGTGTCGATCTGGCGGGTCGACTCCAGTACCTCTGGTCCCTTGATGAGGATGCCGAGCTGCGCGCCACGACCGGTGCCCACGAGCAGCGCGGTCGGGGTGGCCAGCCCGAGCGCGCAGGGGCAGGCGATGATCAACACGGCCACCGCCGCGGTGAAAGCGGTGGCGGTGCTCTCGCCCGTGCCCACCCAGAACCCGAAGGTGCCGACTGCGAGCGCGATCACGACAGGAACGAACACGGCCGAGATCTGATCGGCCAACTTCTGGACGGGAGCCTTCCCGTTCTGGGCGGCCGTGACGAGCCGGGCGATCTGCGCCAGTGCCGTGTCGGCGCCGACACGAGCGGCGCGCACGACCAGCCGGCCGCCGGCGTTGACGGTGGCGCCGGTGACGGCATCGCCCGCTGATACTTCGACCGGAACCGATTCGCCGGTGAGCAGCGACGCGTCGATTGCGGATGCGCCCTCTTCGACGATGCCGTCGGTCGCGATCTTCTCTCCGGGACGCACGACGAACAGATCACCGACGACGAGTTGGTCGATCGGAACGCGGACTTCGCTGCCGTCGCGGAGGACCGCAGCATCCTTGGCACCGAGGTTGAGCAACGCCTTCAACGCCGCGCTCGAGGAGCGCTTGGCGCGGGCTTCGAAGTAGCGGCCGAGGATGAACACCGTCACCACCGAAGCGATCTCGAGGTAGATCTCCTGCTGCCCGCTACCGCGTTCGACGCTGAAGCTGAGTGACATCGTCATGCCGGGGATGCCGGCGTCGCCCCAGAACAACGCGTAGACGCTCCATCCGAACGCCGACAGCGTGCCCAACGAGATGAGGGTGTCCATCGTGGCCGCGCCGTGACGCAGGTTCATCCACGCGGCCCGATGGAACGGCCACGCGCCCCAGGCCACGACCGGGCCGGCCAGCGCGAAGGACAACCATTGCCAGTTGGTGAACTGCAAGGGCGTGATCATCGACATCAGCAGCACGGGGATGCCGAGCACGGCGGATCCGATGAGTCGGTTCCGCAAGGTGCGCAGCTCGGGATCGGTGTCGTCGTCGTCGTCCGTGGTCGTCGCCGCTTCGGCCGCCGTGGGCGGAAGCTTCGCGGTGTAGCCGATGGCCTCGACCTGCGCGATCAGGTCGTCGGACGAGATGGTCGGATCGTCGACGATGATCGCCGC
>JBEEFW010000055.1:0-18683 GCA_041166385.1 Acidimicrobiaceae bacterium
GGAAGTACGGGACGATCAGGATCACCCATGACAGGAGGCCTGCGCCGCACGTGATGATGGCGGCGTCGAGGAGGCTGGCGCGATCTCGACCCGGCGTGCGTCGCCGAATGAGGAGCACGAGCCCGGCAGCGAGGATCGGGTAGATGGCCAGATAGTCGACGTCGATCAAGGACGGAAAAGGAACGTCGGTGTGCTGTACGTAGTTCTGGAAGCTGTAGAGGTCGTCGCCCACGATGAAGGTGGCCAGGCCCAGCGCCAGCAGGTACCAGGCGACGCGGGCGTCCGGACGATGCCGGCGCACACCCACGACGATGGCGGCGACGGAGGACCAGCCGATAGCCGGCCACACGATGAGTTTCGCTGGGGCTGGTGACAGCAAGAAGTACGCCGCGCTCAACACGCAGCCCGCGACCAGGTACCACTTCCACAGCGCCGATGCCGGGCCCGTTCTCACTCCACGGCTCATCGGCAACTCAGGACGGATCCTCATGACGCGTTCGCGTCATTCAGATTGGTCGAGGACCGCCCAAGCGGGCTTCACCTCTGAGATCCGATCCTGCGAGCCACCCTTTGGACGCTGCCGATTGATTGAGCGTCAACGGGAACCGCTGGAGCTCGTCACCGTTGCGCATCTCCAGCGACGTCGAAGAACTCGAGCAGGCGGTTCATCTCGTGCGAACCGAACAGCTCTTGGGCCCGCGACCGGGCCGCCACTCGCATCCTGCGCAGCAGTGCCGGATCGTTCGCCAACCGCAGGACGTACTCGATCGCCTCGTCCGGTGCATCGAACAGAAAGCCCGAGCGTCCGTGCTCGACCCAGTCGACGTATCCGCCGAACCGCTCGGCGACCACAGGTACTCCGCAGGCGAGCGCTTCGGCGACGACGAGTCCTCCGCCCTCGTAAAGGCGGTAACCATTGAGCCGGAAGCCGGTTCGGTAATAGAAGCAGCTCAGTCCTCGCAGGAATTCTGGTGGGTCGACCGCTCCGAACGGCAGGACCTGGAACGCGGTGCGATCCGCCGACATCGAGCGCGTCGACGACGTCCACGCCTGAGCGATCGATGACCCGCCCATGATTCGCACTTCACACCCGGCCTCGATCAGGCGGCGATACACGCCCACGTCGCCGGGATTGTGCTTCGAGGCGTCGTCGCGGCTCATTCGTCCGACCACGAAACCATGGTCGTCCGGCTCCTTCGTCGGGCGGAACCGCTCCAGGTCCACCGGCGGAAGACCAACCGAACCGTAGGCCCCCGAACGAGAGAGCAAGCCGCCGGAGACAAAGGACAGGTCAGCGCGAACGCCGTATGCGGTCAACTCCTGAATGCGCCGCAGCAGGCGATCGGACTCGTCGATGGTCTGGAGCAGCACCACTCGGTGCGCCCGCGACAACTCGATCCAAGGTCCGATTCGCCAGTACGTCCCCACCAACACGACGGTGCCACCTCGAGGGAACCTGCCTTCGCTCTCGTCGAGTCGCTGCACGGGTATCCGCCGCGACACCTCGGCGTCGCTCGGACACACCGACCACACCGACACATCGGCGCGGGGGGCCAAGAGGTCGTACAGCCCGACGGCATGGTGCTCCGTTCCACCGCCGAGATGGGGAAATGCACCGACGAGATGGATCGCGGCCTCGGTCGAATGCGCTCGCGAAGGAGCCTCGACCACCGGCGGAAGGGGGGAGTCAAGGCCAGCCGAGGGGTCGAGAAGCGATCGAGCGGACTCGTACAGGGACATGAGGTGGCTTCGCTGGTCGCTCGGGAGCGTGCCGCCGTTGCGGGACAACACGACGAAGACCTCATTCGCGAAGCGGGGTGTGAGTTGCACGGCTTCCGCGAGGTACTCGGGGTCGAGGTCGGCGAGGAGTCCCTTGTGGAGCACGAAATGGTCGATGCGAGTGTCGAGCATGCGCCGGCGGACGTCGTAGTTCACGACGTTGGCCAGCACTCGCCGGAAGTCATCGTGTGCGAGGACGAGGTCGCCGGGCCGCATAACCGCTCGCACCGCGTCGGCCGCGTCATACCAGAGTTGATCCTGGAGAACCGCCGGTACGGTCGCGCGGGTCTCGTCGGTGGGCGCTCCACTCATCACGAACAGGATGCCTTACACATCCGGCACATCCGGTGCCCACGCGACCCCTAACGGGGGCAAATGTGCCCTTGGGCCAGTACGGTGGTGCTTGCAGTCACTACGTCTGCTCCGTCCAGACCCCGCGGCCGCCAAAGTGTGTGTGGATGGACTGAAGGTCAAATGCCGACCGAGCAGCAGCTCTCGGATGTCTTGAGCGAGTTCGCTCGCACGATGGTCACGGATTTCCCGATCCAGGGCATCCTCGACCACCTGGTCAAACGCATCGTCGATGTCTTGCCGATCACCGCGGCGGGGGTGACGCTCATCGCGCCTGGCGCCGATCCGCGGTATGTGGCGGCCTCTGACGAGTCGGCGTTGCGCTTCGAGGAGCTCCAGACGGAGCTCGGAGACGGGCCCTGCCTGCTCGCGTACCGCACTGGTGAAGCCGTCGCGGTGGCGGATCTCCGCGACGAAGTTCGATTCCCGAGGTTCACGCCTCGAGCGATCGAGGCAGGACTCGTCGCCGTGTTCACGTTCCCGCTGCGCAACGGTCCCGAACAGCTCGGCGCTCTCGATCTGTACCGCGACACGCCCGGCGCGTTGGACGCCGACACCATGCGTGCGGCTCAGACGCTGGCCGATGTCGCCGCGGCCTACCTGCTGAACGCGCAGGCACGAGCCGATCTGAACGACGCGTCCGACCGATCCCATGAGCGCGCGCTGCACGACGCGCTCACCGGACTGCCGAACCGGCTCCTGCTGCTCGAGCGGCTCGACCACGCCGTCCTTCGAGGCCGCCGGTCCGGTGCGGCTGCAGCGGTTCTCTTTGCCGACCTCGACCAGTTCAAAGTCGTGAACGACGAGCACGGCCATTCCGTGGGCGACGAGCTGCTCGTCGCCGTCGCGCAGCGACTCAGTGCGACGCTCCGCCCGGGTGACACATTGGCGCGGCTGTCGGGGGACGAGTTCGTCATCTTGTGCGAAGACCTCGCCGGGCAAGCAGAAGTCGACGCGATCGCGGCCCGGGTGTGCGCCGCGATCGCCGCGCCGTTCGCCCTGTCGGTCGGCGAGGTGGAGATCACGGTCAGCGTCGGTATTGCATTCTCGGGCCGGGTCGACGAGTTTTCCGAGCAACTCCTCCATGCTGCGGACACGGCGATGTATCAGGCGAAGCGCAAGGGCGGTGCCAGCCACCAGATCGTGGATCTGCGCGAGCAGCACATCACCGCCCAGCGCGCCGGACTCGAACGAGACCTGCACGTCGCAGTCGCACGCGGGGAGTTGCGCACGGACTACCAGCCGATCGTCGCCACCGCCGACAGTCGGATCATCGGTGTCGAAGCACTGCTGCGATGGGACCATCCATCGCGAGGATCGGTGCCGCCGACGTTGCTGGTGCCGCTGGCCGAACAGTCCCAACTCATCACGAAGATCGGTCGGTGGGTCCTCGCGCAGGCTTGCGCCGACCGGCAACGCTGGCAGACCCTCGGCCAAGCCGACGAGCTCACGATGTCGATCAATGTGTCGCCGCACCAACTCCTGTCGCCAGGCTTCGTGACCATCGTCGCGTCGGTGCTCTCCGAAACCGACACTGACCCAGAGCGAGTCACGCTGGACATCACCGAGAGCGTCTTCGTACAGGACTGCGAGCGAGCGCTCGTCGTGCTCAAGGAGTTGAAAGACGTCGGAGTGAAGGTCGCGCTCGACGACTTCGGGACTGGCAATTCTTCGTTCAATTACCTCACGCGGTATCCGATCGACATCGTCAAGATCGACCAAGGCTTCGTCGCCGACCTGGCGCGAGACCCAGGGGTTCACGCGATCGTGACCACGGTGGTCGAACTGGCGCACCTGCTGGGCAAGACCGTGGTGGCCGAAGGCGTCGAGACCATCGAACAGCACCTGCTGCTCGCCGAGCTCGGTTGTGATCACTGCCAGGGCTACTACTTCGCGCACCCCATGGCGGCTGACGACCTCGACGCTCTCGTCAACTCAGAGGCACGGAAGGACCGCGAGGCCGCTCTTCTTCGCGACTAGTCCGCGAAGACGTCGCGGCTGTGCTGGATGAAGAACGTGTGGTCGTTGCCCTTGTTCGGATCCTCCGAGTTGTACTTCGCCGTGGTCGGCGATCCGTCGGGCAGATGCTCCTCGGAATAGATCGCGCCGACGGGGCAGACGTCGGGCTGGTAACAGGCGGTGCAACTCGTGCACTCGTCGAGGTTCACGTAGAGAATGCTGTCGCCGAAGATGGCGATGGCATCGGGGTTCGGTGCGTGGACAGTTTCGATGGTGCCGCTGCCGGCCACTTCCTCGGAGAAGAGCACGTTCTTCTGCGGGTCGAACTCGTAGATGCATTGCACCGGGCAGACATCGACGCATGCTCGGTCCTTCACGTCGATACACGCTTCCGTGATGATCGCGAGACCTGCCATCAGTCCGTGACTCTAGGTCGAGTCGCGCCCGAGCACTCGCTCGTACACGGCCACGTAGGCGTCCACCATCCGATCGCTGCTGAACCGGCTGACCGCAGTCTTTCGGATGATGGCGCGGTCGAGGCTGCCCATGCGTCCCACTGCGTCGACCGCCGCGTCGACGTCTCTCACGAGCGCGCCGGTCACGCCGTCGTCGATGAGCTCGGGCATCGAGCCTCGGTCGAATGCGATCACCGGCGTACCACACGCCATTGCCTCGACAACGCTGAGCCCGAAGGGTTCCTCGAAGTCGATCAGGTGCAGCAACGCGTGTGCACCACCGAGCAGCTCGGCTCGCCGTTCTGGTCCGATCGGACCGAGATACCGGATCTGATCACCATCGAGTTCGGGTGCCACCACCGAGTCGAAGTAGGCCTGATCCTGCACAATGCCGGCGATGATCAGTGGAAGTCCGGTCCGGGTCGCAACCTCTATCGCAGTGCCCGTTCCTTTGTCCGGATGGATGCGACCGAAGAACAGCAGGTAGCGCCCAGGAGAGGGATGCAGGCAGAACTCGTCGGTCCGGATTCCGTGATGGATGGTGGCCACGTAGTCGAGTGACGGATGCCGGTCTGCGTCACTGATCGCGACGTACGCGCCGTGGCGGTTGTAGCGCTGGTACACCGGCACGATCTTCGGTGACGAGAATCCGTGGATCGTGGTCACCATCGGCGTGGAGACGAGCTCGCTGTACGTGAGCGGCAGGAAGTCGAAGCTGTTGTGAATCACGTCGAACTCGTCTGCCCGTTCGAAGACGGCAGCAATGTGCAGACACTCCGCCACCTTGGGATCCACGTCGACGTCGTCGGACCAGCCCCGCGGGATGACCGCTGACAGCGTTGCTTCGGTCTCCGAATCGCCGGTGGCGAACAGGGTGACGTCATGTCCCCGGGCCACGAGGCCCTCGGTCAGCAGCGACGCGAACAACTCCCACGGTCCGTAGTGCAGCGGGGGCGTCCGCCAAGAGATCGGCGCAAGTACCGCAACCCGCAAACGCGACATCGGGTGGGCTCCTCGCTTGTCCTGGCCCCGAGGGTATCCGCCAGAGTGCCCGCTAGTCTGGGTGCACAACCCCCTTGGGAGAGTCGCTTCACTTGGGCTGGACGGCCGTCAGGCCCTCGCAGTCGCCCCGTGCAGGTTCGTCGTCTCGTCTGAGCCGAATCGAGGAGTTCCTGCGTTGCGTGTTGCTACTACTCGTTTTCCATCCGTTGTCGCGCGTGCGGGAGCCGACCTGTCGTTCGGCATCCTGAGCACCTACCCACCGACTCGCTGTGGCCTCGCAACGTTCAGCGCGGCGCTGAGCGAGGCGCTCGTCGGGAACGGCGCCGGAGTGGGCGTCGTGCGGATCGCAGACGGGTCGAGCACCTCGAGCCCACGGGTGTTGACCGAGTTGCACAACGAGCGGCCAGCATCAGTCGCGGATGCCGCGATGGCTCTGAGCAACTGCGACGTCGCGATCGTCCAGCACGAGTACGGCTTGTACGGCGGCACCGATGGCGACGAGGTCCTCGAGATCCTGAGAGGGCTCACGGTCCCGTCGATCGTGGTGGCGCACACCGTTCTGCTCGAACCCTCGGATCATGAGCGAACCGTGCTCGAGGAAGTCGCTGACGCCGCAACTGCGGTGGTCGTCATGACCGAAGCGGCACGAGACCGACTGTGCAGTGGCTTCGACGTCGACGCTTCGAAAGTGACGACCATCCCTCACGGTGCCGCGACGCCCGCCCCGCGAAAAGAAGCCGAAACCTGGGTGCGGCCGACGATGCTCACGTGGGGGCTGCTCGGCGCCGGGAAGGGCATCGAATGGGCAATCGACGCGCTTGCGGAGCTCCAGGATCTCCGGCCGCGGCCGCGCTATGTCGTCGCCGGCCGCACTCATCCCAAGGTCATCGCATACGAGGGTGAGCGCTACCGGGACATGCTCGTGCAGCGCGCCTGGGCCAACAAGGTCGCAGCGTCGGTGACGTTCGACGCCAGTTATCGAGACGTGCAATCGCTCACCAGCTTGATCCAGCAATCCTCGGTCGTGGTGCTTCCGTACGACTCGCGCGATCAGGTCACGTCCGGCGTGCTGGTCGACGCCATCGCCGCCGGCCGGCCGGTGGTGGCGACCGCCTTTCCCCACGCGGTGGAGTTGCTCTCGAGCGGCGCAGGCATCGTCGTTCCGCACGGCAACCCGGCCGCGCTCGCGTACGCATTGCGGCGCGTCCTCACTGAACCGGGTCTCGCCGCGGAGATGGCGGCGGAGGCGGCGCGACTTGCCCCCGGACTCGGATGGTCCACGGTGGCCAGCCAGTACGCGGCTCTTGCCGGCGAGCTCGTGCCCACCCTGGAAGCGGTGCGGTGATGACCGCGCCAGCGCCGAGCTTTGCGCACGTTGCGCACATGACCGACGAGCACGGCATGTTCGAACACGCCGACCACTCCACACCGCGTCCTGAGCATGGCTACTGCACCGACGACATGGCCCGTCTCCTCGTCGTCGCGTGCCGAGAGCCCAATCCGAACTCGCTCGTCCTCGGACTCGCGAAGACTGCGCTGCGGTTCCTCGTCGAGGCGCAAGGCGTTGGTGGCGACGCCTGCAGCCGGATGAACCGGCGCGGACGGTGGCAAGGGCGTCGCACCGTGGAGGACTGCTGGGGGAGGAGCCTCTGGGGCTTCGGTACCGCCGCGGCCCGAGGTCCTCACGACTGGATGCGCCAGGATGCACTCACGCGTTTCGAGCGCGGTGCCAAACGGCGCTCACCGTGGCCGAAGTCGATGGCCTTCGCCGCACTCGGCGCCGATGAGGTGCTGGCCGCTCACCCAGAACATCGGGGCGCGCTCGGCCTCCTCGCTGATGCCGTCGAGGTGCTCGGCCGCCCGGCGCGTGATCGCTCGTGGCCCTGGCCCGACCCGCGGCTCTCGTATGCGAACGCCGTGCTTCCGGAAGCGATGATCGCCGCGGGTGCGGCCCTCGACCGAGACGACCTCGTCGCTGACGGTCTCGAGCTCTTGGGCTGGCTGCTCGATCACGAAACCCATTCCGGCCACCTCTCGGTGACCCCCGTTGGCGGCAGCGCGCCAGGCGACACGAGGCCGGCGTTCGACCAACAACCGATCGAGGTCGCCGCGCTGGCTGACGCTTGTGCGCGTGCGTGGAGGGTGACGGAGGATCCTCGATGGGCGACTGGGGTGGCCGCCGCCGTCGCGTGGTTCCAGGGCGACAACGACGCGCAGGCTCCGATGTGGGACGACGACACGGGCGGCGGCTACGACGGCCTGCGCAGTGACGGCCCCAACCTCAACGAAGGTGCCGAGTCCACGCTCGCACTCATCTCGACGTTGCAACACGCTCGCCACCTGCACGCGGTCCCTGCGTGACAGACGGGCTCGCGGTTCGTACCGGCCACCGGGTTGTCCCTGACGCGTCTCGGGTGATCTCGCGACTGTTCGTCCCGGGCCAAGAACTCGTCGCAGGGAGCGAATCGCGCGCCTCCCGAGTCGTCGAACGGATCCTCGCTCTGGACGACAGCGAGGTCGAGCGCGCGTTGAGCAGCGTGACGAGCCGGTTCGCTCACCGCCACCGCGCCCTGTCCGAGGTGTTCAGCCTTCATGCCGATCGAATCTCCAACCGCATAACGAGCGGTGTCGTGTTGTCCGACAGCCGCCGTCAACTGCTCGGCGCCACGTTCACGCACGAGTTCGCGATCGAGGCCGCATCCGTGTGCAACCCCTCGATCGTCGCTCATCCCGACCAGCGCGATGCGCCGCCCGGCAGCCTGCGGTTCATCATGAGCCTTCGCGCCATCGGCGAGGGCCATCAGTCATCGATCGGCTTCCGAACTGGATCGATCGACGCGGACGGCATGGTGACCATCGACAATGCGACCCCGTATGCGATCTCCGGGTCGGTCACGCCCGGACCCTTTGATCGCGAGGTGTTCTACGGCAAGCTCAGCGAACTGGGCTCGAACGGCGAGAACGCGGCCTACGTCCTCGACACGCTCGACCAGCGATTCTCCGACGAAGAGCTCGATCGTGCACTAGCGCGCTTGCGAGCCCAACGCGACACGCGCCGTTCAGCCGGCGACACCACCGCGCAACTCCGCGCGATCGCCGCGCGCGGATACACCGCCGAGTTCCCGACGGACAGCGACGTCTCCGAACGCGTGTTGTGGCCGGCCACTCCGGCGGAGTCGCACGGCGTAGAGGACGCACGGTTCGTGCGGTTCGTCGACGACGACGGATCATCGACGTACTACGCGACGTACACCGCGTTCGACGGCGTCGCCATCACACAACAACTGCTCGAGACCTCGGACTTCGTCACGTTCACCGCGTCGCCCATCGTGGGACCAGCCGCGGCCAACAAAGGACTCGCACTGTTCCCGCGTCGGATCGGCGGGCGCTTCGCGGCCATGTCGCGGTGGGACCGTGAGACGAACTCCGTCGCGTTCTCCGACAATCCGCGGCGGTGGGGCGGCGCGGTGGTCGTCCAGCACCCCGTCGAGGCTTGGGAGACGATTCAGCTCGGCAACTGCGGTTCACCCATCGAGACGCCCGAAGGCTGGCTCGTGCTGACCCACGGAGTCGGCCCGGTGCGCACGTACAGCATCGGGGCGATCCTGCTCGACCTCGACGACCCGACGGTCGTCATCGGGCGGCTGCGCGATCCGCTCCTGGTGGCGGCCGACGACGAGCAGGACGGCTACGTGCCCAATGTCGTCTACAGCTGCGGCGCGCTGGTCCACGGCGGCACGCTCGTCCTCCCGTACGGGATCTCCGACGGGGCCATCGGCATCGCGACGGTCTCCATCGATCGGCTGCTCACCGCGCTGCACAGAGATCACAGCAACGAACGTCGTGGTGAACTGGTCCCATGACCGCCTGGGAATACCTCATCGTCGCTCTTCCGGAGTTCGTCGCGCCGACGAGTGCGCCCGGAGGCTCGGCTGCCGTCGACACGCTCAACCGAGAGGGCAGCGTCGGGTGGGAAGCCGTCGGCATGACTGTCCTGGCGAACGGCGTCATCGCGGTGCTGCTCAAACGTCCCACCAGCGAGTAGCAACGAGCGCCCTCGCTCTCACGTCAAACGTCGATCATGGGGCGCTGATGATGTCACGATGACTCGATCGGGCCATGCCCGAAAGCGTCACGCCGAACCTGGTTCACACGCGACATGTCCGGTACCGTCGCAGCACGATGGCTGATGGTGCGCAGCAAGAGCACGAGCAGCGCAACGACGTAGCGGAGAAAGCGCCGGCCAAGGCGGGAAGCAAGGGTCCTGGCCCGATGTCCAACGCCTTGTTGCAGCTACAGGCGACCGCGGGAAACGCGGCAACCGCTGCGTACGTGCAGACGAAACTCGTCGTCGGCCACGCCGCGGATCCTGCGGAGCACGAAGCCGACGCGATCGCCGACGAAGTGTTGCAGCGCCTGCGCCGTTCGTCCGACGGGGACGACGGCGACGACGGCGACGACGGCAACCAGCCCCCCACCGTGCGTCGATCGAGTGGTGGAGGTAGCGATCCGCTCGGCGGTGCCGAGGTCGATCAGCACACGAACGCGGCCATCGAGCGCGCTCGCGGGGGCGGACGTCCCCTTTCGGGTGATGTGCGCGGCCGAATGGAATCAGGGTTCGGGCACGACTTCGGCTCCGTACGCATCCACGAAGGGGGCGAGTCCGATCGCCTCAATCGCGTCCTGCAGGCGCAGGCATTCACCACCGGTCGCGACATCTTCTTCAGCGGCAGCAGCTTCCAGCCGCAAACCAACTCTGGACAGCAGCTGCTTGCCCATGAGCTGGCGCACGTGGTGCAACAAGGTGGCGCCGTCAGCCGCCGCACCGTCCAGCGCAAGATGTGGACGAAGGCGGCGTTTGCGAAAGCCACGAGCGAGGGCGCGCTCACGCGAAAGAGCGATGTGCAAGAGCGGCTCGAAGTGATGATCACGGAGTACATCGGCGAGTTCGAGGAGCACGGCGTCGTCGCCACCGACGATCTCGCGAGAGCACTCGACCAGCTGTTGCAGATGAAGCAGTCGGTCGATTGGTGGATCGACGACCACGTCGTCGACGTCGACAACAACTTGGGCGGCGTCGACACGATCGAGGATCCCAGCCGCAAGAAGCGCATGAAGGGCATGAAGGACTTCCGGTCGTACCTGAACTCCGAGATCTCGGCCTTCCAGCGTGAGCAGCGACGTCAGACGAAGGACGACGGCACCGACGGCGACATCACTACCGAGATCAAGGAGAAGACCGCGGGCTTCCTCGTTCTCGAACGGAAGTACACCGGCGACGCCAAGTCGTTCCTCGAGAAGATCGGCTCGATGATCGAGAAGGCCGTGCCGGACGAGGGTGACTCGACCGAACTCGAGATCGAGGTGGAATTCCCGATCGACCCCAGTGGGGTCGGCTTCCTCGGCGGGCGCTTCAAGGCCGAGGTCGAGCGCGACGGCGGCGTGAGAATGCGGGCCGAGCTGGCGATCACCGGCGGCGCCAACATCGCGTTCGCCAAGATCAAGGGTGAGATCGGTGGCTACATCGAAGCGTCGGGCGAGAACGGCGCGGACTGCATGGACCTCTTCTCCTACGCGCTCTACCGCCGCTTCCGCGAATCGGCGGCATGTCCCAACGAGGTCGCCAACTACATGTGGGGCGGCGACACCGGCAAGTACGGCTTCGGCAAGGCCGAGCAGTGGTCGCTCGACCTCGAGAAGAAGCTGTTCGACATCCCCGATCCCGACCCGGCGGATCCGAAGTATCTGCTCGCCCAACAGGGTCCTCCAACGAAGGGTGGCACCCCGCCGTACAACACCGTGCTGTTCGAGAAGGAGGTCGCGGAGGTCGCGGAGAAGCGCGAGAAGATCTATGTGGAGAGCGGCGGGCTCGTGGGCGTGACCGCGGAGCTCGACGCGGTGGTGCTCTCCGGCGAGGTGGCCATCGCCTACACCGAGGGCCGGCGCATCGACTGGGAGTCGCTGAAGAACCGCAAGGGTGGCGCGGGCCAGAAGAACCTGGCGTCGAGTGGAGTGCTGGCCAAGGGCGCACGGGCGGTCAGCGGTGGCACTCGTGGGGCGCAGAAGAAGGTCAGTCGCGACGCGCGCACGCTGAGCATCAGTTCGAAGCTCGAAGCCAGCGTGCCCGGCGGCATCAAGCTCGGCGGCGGCGTGGCGTTGGCGCTCGAGTGGCTGAGTGACGGCGCGCGGAAGAGCGAGGGCCAGACGCCGGTCACGTCGCTCACCGGGAACGAGCTCGAAGTGTCGTTCGAGTGCGAGATACCGCTCGCGGAGCTCGTGGGCCCCGGCCTGTCCACGGTCATCGGCAAGTTCGCCGACATGGTCACCGAGTGGATCCGGGAGAAGGCCCTCCCCAAGGCCCAAGACGAGGCGGGCGAGCCCAAGAAGAAGGGCAAGGGCACGGTCGGCAAGATCGCCGAGGGCGTCAAGGCCGTGAACTCTGGCGTGGAGCAGCTCAAGGGCACCGACACGGGATCGGATCCGGGCTTGGTCGAGCAGCTGACCGGAGCGGCGTCCGAGTCGTCGTCCAAGATCGAGCTCGTCCTCACGCTCGACGGCATCGAAGGCGGCGGCTCGTTCGAGATCAAGCGGGGCAGCGAACTCAAGGTCGACGTCCCGAAGATCGTTGCAATCAAGCTGTCTCGCTCCAAGCGAGTGCTCAAGGTCGAGTACAAGGCCGGCGTGTGGACGGTGAGCTGAGCAAGCTCGATCTCGCCACCGCAACGAAGCCGCTTCCGGTCGAGATCCTCGGTGCGGACGCCGAAGGCCCAGGCTCGGTGCGGCTGACCGTTCGGCTCGATCCGAGTGCGTGGAAGCGAGTCGTCGACGAGGAGCTCTTCCACCTGGATTCCGCCAGCATGGGAACCAGTTGGGCCAATGACGCCGACTTGAAGCGTCCGGTCGACGTCGAGCTCGGACTCGAGCGCGGTGTGGCGTACTCGGTTGACGGTGCCGACATCGAACGGCATCTCGTCGACCAACGGGACGAGGAGCTCCTCGACAGCGAGAACTGGTACGCCCTCGACGTGCATCAAGAGCTCGATTTACCGAAGGGGTTCGAGGGCAAGAACGCATCCCTGCGCACCGGATTTCGGACAGCATGGGTCGACAGCCCGCTGGTCGGAGGAGGTGGAAGCCCGTTGATCGATGTCGTCGAGAACTTCTTCAACGAACGTGAGTTGCCGTTCGAACGCGTCGAGGATCAGACGATCTTCAAAGCGGAGGGCACTGGCGCCAATGGCGACTGGACCGTGTGGATCGACGTGCAGGAGGACGATGGAATCGTTCTGGTGTGGTCGAGCTACCAGGACGAGGTCCCGGAACCGCGGCGACCGGCGATGACGGAGTTGATCACTCGGATCAACCCCGACGTTCCCGTCGGTGCGTTCGAGCTCGACCTCGATCGCGGCAGTCTCAGCTTCCGAACGAGCATCGACGTCACCGGCGATCGCTTGACCGACGCGCTCCTCGAGCGGCTCATCGGCGCGAACGTCGGTGCGTTCGACGACTATCTGCCGGCGATCGACAAGATCGCGCAACAGGACGGCCAGGACCCGAAGGCGGTCCTGAAGTTCCTCCCACGCCCTCGCGACTAGAGCGGCCAACGGCCGATTGGTCGGGGTCGGCGCTGGTCAGAACGGTGAAACAGCGCGATGAAGACGGCGTCGGGCGGCGCGCGTCGAGGTGTGCGGTCGCGCCGAGGCGCCTTTGTGGTACCAGAGCGACGTGGAATGTCGCCAAGCGCGCCAAGACGTCGAGGTCGACCACTATTGGCGCCGTTGGCGACACATCCGGTCGTCAAGCGCGCCAAGAGTTCGCGGCACGGCCGACCTCCGCGTGACCGCAGCCCGCGCCTCGACCAGGAGCCGGCCTGAGGTTGACGCGCCCCCGACGTCGGTCGTCCTTGCTGCGTCGTTCACGTCCGCGTCGCGCGGGGTGGACCCACACAAACCCGCGGAGTCCCAGATTTGTAGACGCCTGAGTGGGATTTCGATTGTTGTTAGGTGCCGTCTTTGACGAGGTCGTAGTACTTGCCGAAGTCGGCTTCGGTGGTGAGCCGGCCGAGCTTCTGCAGCTCACGCTTGAGCCCGAGTACGAGTGACTCCATCGAGACCCGGTTGTCGGTCGATGCTGCCAGGAACGCGCCCGTGAGCGCGGCGTTGCGAATCGATCCGCCGGCGAGTTCGAACTTGTTCGACAGGAAGTCGAAGTCGACCCCGGCAGTCGGTGCGCCGGCGAGACAGCGCTCCCAGATCTTCTTGCGATCCCCCGGCTCCGGGAGCGGGAAGTCGACAGTGACGTGCACGCGCCGGAGGAACGCTTGGTCGATGTTGTTCTGCAGGTTCGTCGTCATGACGACGAGGCCCTCGAACGTTTCGAGTCGTTGCAGCAAATAGGCCACTTCGACGTTGGCGTAGCGGTCGCGCGCGTCACTCACCTCTGAGCGCTTTCCGAACAGCGCGTCAGCCTCGTCGAAGAGCAGGACGAGATTGCCCGCCGCCGCGGCGAGGAAGATCTCTTCGAGGTTCTTCTCCGTCTCACCGATGTACTTCGACACGACGGTTGACAGGTCGATCTTGAACATGTCGAGGCCGAGGTCGCCCGCGATGATCTCGGCGGCGGTTGTCTTGCCGGTGCCCGAAACGCCAGAGAACATGGCGACGAGCCCCGGAGACGGGAACTCTGCGAGACCCCACTGACCGTGCACGATGTCGCGGTTGCGATAGCGCAAGCTGAGCTCTCGCAACTGCGAGAGCTGGCGCGTCGGGAGGACGATGTCTTCCCATCCCACTCGCGGGCGCACTCGCCGCGCCAACTTCTCGAGCGGTCCGCTGGCGAGTCGACGGATGGCCGCATGCGATTCGCCCAGACCCTCTTGCGCGATCGCAGCAAGCCGGAGCTGATGTGCGGTCAGCTGGCGGCCGTCTTGGTCGATGTCGCCGAACACGGCAGCCCATTCGCGTGGCGACACGCGCGCCGCATCGGCTCGCACCTCGACCCACGGGCGGCGGGGCAGGTGATCCAACGGCAGTTCGACCGGCGAGGCCACCGCCCACACGAGATGATCGGCGCGCTCGATCCAGTGGCGAGCCTGTGGCGAGAGGTCGTCGTTGACGCGTAGCACGACGCCGATGCCTGCCATCGTCGCTTCGCGGATCACCGCCTGCCACGCCTCATCGGTTTCGGGCGCGTCGACCGCGAGGAATGTCTGACCAACCGCGGCCGTGACGGCCGCTTGGAGACGGCGGACGAGATCGTCGCCGACGGCGAACACGAGGCGATGGGTGCCGGTCGGTTCCGGAGGCGCGGCGAGCACATCCGCGTTCAGGGGCAGCGCGGCATCGAACGAGCTGTCGCCGAGCAGCGTCCAGATCACGGACTCCGGCACGGCCACGCCTCGATCGGCCCACGGCCGGTCCTCCGCGACGTTGACGAGCGCGGCGCGCCGGAGGCGCCCATCGAGCGCCACCGTCATCGGTCCCGCGTGTTCGACACCGAACAAGCGCGACAACAGGTGCAACGTTGGGCGGCGTTGCGTGACGTCGTCCTGAAGAAAACCGACGAGCCGCTGGCGTCGCGGCTCGATCTCGACCGCACAACACAACGCGAAGACTTCGGCCTCGTCGAGCGACAGCTTCGCGTTGCGCGTCATTTCCGCGAACGTCGAGTCGCCGTCGAGTGCTTCGACGAACATTGTGCGTGCCTCGTCGATCAGTTGCGCGAACGCCGCGAACATCGCGTCGCTTGACGCGCCGTTCGCGTGCGCGCCGATGAGCTTGTCGATCGCGTCGTCGCGCAACACGAGCCCGGCGAGAGGATCGGATGCCGCGCCGCTCGCTTGCGCGACGCGGGCTTCGCGTTCGAGCAACGCGTCGGGGAGCGCGGTCCACGACGCGCCGCGCGCGGTCGGCGTGCTGACGACCCGCGTTGGCGACCGTTGTCCCGCTCTCCTGGCCACCGATCCAGTCAACCAGGCTTCTTGGACGGGGTCAGGAGATTCTTCTTCTTTGTCCCGCCCCTAGTGCCACGAACTTGGGTAAATAGGACATTTCGTTCTTCGGGCTATGCAGCAGCCGGAAGGGTCGTACCATTGCGCTGTTCGGCGGGTGTGATCGCGGGTGGAGGGTCGGAGTGAATAAAACAGAATTGCAAGCCTCGGCGCAACGGATCGGGGTCGAGGCCGACCCCCGGGCGGCCCGGCCGTTCCGACTGGCAGCTGTTCGGTTGAGCGACGAGCAGCACGACAGCGACGCGTATCGGGCGGCCGCGACCGAGGCCGCCTCGTTGCTCGTGGGTCTCGCGCTGGCCGATGCCAGCGACGACCTCCGCCGGCTGTTGACGCCGGACCCCGCGGCAACGGAGGTCATCTGGACGGTCGCCTGCTACCAGATCGGTGATCTCACGCCGAGTGCCATCCGCGACTTTCCCGATCCGGTCGATGCAGTCGCCACTGTTGCAGCCTGCACCGAGGAGGCGCACGTTGCGGCGGAGCTCGTCGCTTCCACCGCACAAGGCCTCCGATGGACGGCGGTGTTGCGCACGAACGATCTGCTCTCGTTCCAGCTCCCGAGCGCCGACACCGCGTCCGATGCCTCTCGCGAGCGACCGGGCGATCTGTCCGCGGCACTGAAGCGCTGGCGCGAGCGCTTGGTCGACTGGTCGGCCCACGCGGGCCACGAGCGCGACACCGAGGCGGTCGGGTTCGCGCAGCTCGATGCCGTCGAGGCGACGCTGATGCCGAGCCCACAGTCATTGCCCAGTGTGATGTCGTCCGCAGTCACACCCTCCGTCACCTCCGTGGCCTTCAACGAGCGGTTCAGCTCTTTGGAGCAGCGACTGTCCGGCCTCGAAGCTTCCATCGGGGGTCTCGCCTCGGTGCTCGAAAGGGTCTCCGGCAGTATCGAGCAGACGATCGAGTCGCGCTTTCGCTCGATGGCCTCGATGATGAACTCGGCCCTTTCCGACCTCGAGTACAACCTCGGCGCCCGGGTGGACAAGGCGAGCCACCGGGTGGCCACAACGCTCTGCGACAGCGCGTCCGACAACGTGATCCACATTCGCGACGTGAGAGACCAGGCACCCGCGCTCCAGTTGAGCCTTGGCACGGCGCTCGCCGAGGAGACGGCGGTCGTGCTGAAGGGCATGCGGGCCGGGCTCACCCCGCTGACGAACGAGATGGTCCAGCGGGTCAGCTCCTTGGAGCGCTCGATGGGTGAGGGCCTCGAGGCGAGCACGGCGAAGCTCCGAGACGACATGGCCGTACTGTTCGATGCTGTGGCTTCTTTGCAGCGTGATCTCTCAGCGTCACCCGCAGTCGACGTCCGGAGCTGACCGCTTGCGTTGGCGGCGGGCCGCCGCGTGCGCCGTCGCGACCGTGCTCGCAGTGGCGGCGTGCTCGGGCGGCGGGGGCCTGAAGCGGGACAAGGATGGCCACGTCACGTCGGCCGGCGATGTGTCCGTGTTCGAGCTGCGCGCGGGCGACTGCATCACGCCGCCTGGCGACGTCAAGGCTGAGCTCGAGAAGGTGCGGGTCGTGCCGTGCAAGGATCCGCACACACAAGAGGCGTTCGCGGTGCAGAACTACGACAAAGCCGACGCGTACCCGGGTGATCAGGCCCTCACCGCATTCGCGGACGGCGTGTGCCTCGAGCAGTACCAGGGTTACGTCGGTGTCGCGTACCAGGACTCAAAGCTGTTCTACACGTACCTGCTGCCGTCAGCGCGTAGCTGGAACGAAGGCAAGGACCGCAAGGTCGTGTGCATCGTGACGACGACCGGTGAGCAGCTCACTGTGTCGGTGAAGGACTCGAGGAAGTAGGGACTCCATGCCACCGAATGTGACCGCGACAGCGATGTTGACGTGCAGCTTCGGTGTGGCCCCGTCGACGTTGAACGTGCTGCCGACGAGCCGCGTGCTCATCGAAGGCAAGCCCGCGGCGACGATCAAGGACATGGTGCCGATGATGAACATCCCGCCGTTCGGCATGTGCACGAGCCTTGCGAACCCGACGGTCGCGGCGGCGACGTCCGCCGCGCTCGGGGTGCTCACACCGATGCCGTGCGTGCCGGTCCCCGCGGGGCCGTGGAAGCCAGGCGCGGTGAAGACACTGATCGGGAACATGCCCGCGCTCACGTCGCCGTCCATGTGCAACTGCGCGTGGGGCGGCGTCATCACCATCGGCTTTCCGGGCACTACGCGCACTATGTCGTCATAAGGGCAGGTCGACATTTACGAAATGTCCGGATGTCCGAGAAACTTCATATGGATTTGCTGCGCAGCGGAGATTTATCACGTAAGGTCGAGCGAAGTGGTGGGAAGAGGGACAGGGGTAGGGGTCGGACGGCGGTCCGCGCACCTTCCTGCAGGGCGTCTCCTCGTTTGCTCGATGAGCTGAGCAACACCGCGCACACAGCAGTAGCAGTCATCGACGCAACCGACGAGCCAAAGGGGACACCACGTGCCCACATATGCAGCACCAGGCGTCTACGTAGAAGAAGTTCCGTCATCGCAGAAGGTCTTGAGCGCGGCGGCCACGGCCATCGCTGCGTTCGTCGGATTCACGGCGCAAGCGCCGACTGATGATCCGACAGACCCCGAGGGGGCCAAGCCGCGACTCGTGACGAGTTGGACGGCGTTCGAGGAGCTGTACGGCGGTTTTGCGCCGGGTTGCATGCTTCCGCACGCGGTCTACGGCTACTTCAACAACGGCGGCAGCATTGCGTACATCGTGCGCATCCCGAACAGCGCACCGGCGGGCGAGCCCGCACAAGGTGCACTGCCGGCCGCCGATCGTGCGCTCGGCACCGCGCTGAAGGTCACGTCGGTCGAACCCGACGCGAGCGTCACCGTCCACGTCGAGAACGCGGAAGCGGAGGAAGGCGCGCCCGACGGGCCGAACCCCTTCAACCTCACGATCGTCGATCGCGACGGCACGGTGGAGAGCTTCGAGCGTCTCACCTTCATGCCTGGCGACCGCAACGTCGAGAAGGTTGTGAACGCCGAGTCCACGAAGGTGAAGGTGGCGGTCGACTTCGACAAGGGCGTCGACCTGGCATCGCTGCTCGACGTACTCAAGCCCGGCGCGTACGAGCTCGCCAAGGCCGCACCGCTTCCGGTGCCGGTCAACGGCAAGCGCT
>JBEEFW010000056.1:0-2823 GCA_041166385.1 Acidimicrobiaceae bacterium
GCCCGAACGCATCGCCCACGATCTGCAGGAACGAGATCCGCTCCCGCTCGACGAGCGACAACACATCCTTCGGGTCGAGGCGTCGAACGTCGTCTTGGATCACGACGGTGTTGCCGCCGTTCATCGCCAGGAACGCGATCCAATGGCCGGCGCCGTGCATGAACGGCGCCGCAGGCATCACCCGCATGGAGCCGGCCTTGGCCGCTTCGACGAACGCCTCGAGGGACTCGTGGGGCGTTCCGGCGACGGCGCCGCCCATCACCGACATGATGATGTCGTTCTGCCGCCACAGCACGCCCTTCGGCATGCCGGTGGTGCCGCCCGTGTAGAGGATGTACAGGTCGTCGGGTGACCACTGCGGTGCACAGGCCGGTAGATCGGACGATGCCGCCGCGAGCGCATCCTCGTACCAGCGCGCGCCAGGCAGCAGGTCGTGGCCCGAGTCGTCGCCGACCTGCAGCAACACCGTGAGGTCGGGGAGGTCGGGCAGCACCTCAGCGAGCGTCGGCGCGAACTGAGAGTGGTAGACGATCGCCTTCGCCCGGCTGTTGTCGAGGAGGTAGCGCAGTTCCTCGGCGACGTAGCGATAGTTGACGTTCACCGGGCCGAGTCGGGCCTTGAACGCGGCCACCATCGCCTCGAGGTACTCGTTGCCGTTGTAGCAGTAGATCGCGAGGTGGTCCTCGTGCGACTCGTGGCCGGCGAGGCCCGCCCGCCCTTCCGGGCGAGCGCCGAGCCCGGCGTCGGCGAGCACGTTCGCCAGGCGCCGCGTGCGGTCGTTGACGTCCGCCCACGACAGCCGACGATCCCGAAAGACGATGCATTCCCGATCGGGGATCGCCGCGGCGATCGCCTCGTGCACTTGAGCGAGGTTGAACTCCATTGGCCGAGGAAGTTAGTTGCTGCAGACCTGGCCTTCGGGGGGCAGCGTGAGGTCGACGAAGTACGCCGCCTCCGCATTCTCGGCGCAGACGCTCTTGCCATAGGCAGCATGGCCGTTGCCGTCGAACGTCAGCAGGCGGCCGTTCTGCAACGTCGCGGCCACCCGAACCGCTTGTTCGTAGGGCGTGGCGGCGTCGCCGGTCGTGCCGATGACGAGCATCGGCGGCGCGCCGGGTGCAGTGACCGGCCCGACGATGCTGCGCACAGGCGCCGGCCAGAATGCGCACGGCAGCAGTTCGTTGGCGACGGGCCCTCCGAAGCGGGATGACAGCGCTTCGAGCTCCTCGGCGAACGCTCGGTACTCGTCCGAGCCGACGGGGTGAGGTGAGTCGATGCACTCCACCGCGGCGTACGTCGTGTACTTGACCGAGCCCTCATAGGCCTTCGACAGCTGCAACATGCTCGACGCGTTGCCATCGAGCGCGCTGCCGATCGCGTCGTAGAAGATGCGAACGGCCGACGGCTCGTACGTCGGTATCAGCGCGGCGGTCGCCAATTCGGACGGACCAAGCGTGCCGCCGGCGCTGGAGATCGGAGCGTCTTCCACACGACGAGCGAGCTCGTCGTAGGCCGCGCGGGCACCACCAGGGGGACAGCCGCTCTTCCCGTCGGGACAAGCGTCGAAGATGATGTTGATCTGCTTCTCGAACGCGATTGTCTGCTGGCGGAGGAAGGCGCGGAAGTCCTGGTTCGGATCGACGACTCCGTCGATCGCGATCGCGCGTGCCCGCTCGGGAAAAAGCGTCGCGTACCGCAGGCCGAGCAGTGTGCCGTACGAGATACCGAGGTAGTTGAGCTTGTCCTCGCCGAGGGCCTGACGGATCGTGTCCATGTCGCGCACGACGTCGTCGGTGCCGAGGTGGGGGAGGAGTTGGCCAGCGTTCGTTCCGCAGTCGTCCGCGATGGCCTGGGCCGCGGCATCGAGCGCGGTCTGTTCGTCGGCGTTGTCCGGCGTCGAGTCGACACGACGGAACGGGGGCACGGTGCTGTCGCCGCACGGCAGACCAGTGCTCGCACCGACGCCGCGCGGATCGAAGCCGACGATGTCGAATCGGTCGAGCACCGACGCGGGAAGGTCGATGCCCCCGGCAACGAAGTCGAGGCCTGACCCACCAGGACCACCCGGATTGACGAGCAGCGCGCCGATGCGATCGCTCGAACGTCTGGCCGGCAGCTCGTTGAGCGACAACTCGATCGTGGGACCCGCCGGATCGGCGTAGTCGAGGGGAACGTCGAGCGTGGCGCACTTGAGTCGACCGCCGCAGTCCTCCCACGCGATCGGGTTGGGCGCGAACCCGGACGATGATGCGGCGCTCGACGCCGTCGCCACCGAGGTGCTGGTGGTTGCTCGTGCAGTGGTGGGAGTGGTGATCGAGCTCGCCGCCTCACCGACGACGGCTGTGCACGCCGTTCCCAGCGTGACCATCGACGCCAACAACAGCAGGAGGCGGCGACGGAGCACTGGGCGATGGTAGGAGGGCAGCCCCGTCTATCGTGCCGCGGCATGGACAAAGTGCAGTTCGGTGCGTTCATCCCGCAGGGCTGGAAGATGGAGCTGGCTGGGATCTCGGGGGCAGAGGCCAAGTGGGCCAAGACGGTCGAGATCGCGGTGCTCGCCGAGGAGCTCGGGTACGACTCCGTCTGGGTCTACGACCACTTCCACAACGTGCCCGTGCCGGCGCACGAGGCCGTCTTCGAGTGTTGGACCGTGATGGCCGCCATCAGTCAGCGCACGAGCCGGGTGCGCCTCGGGCAGATGGTGGGGTGCGCGCCGTATCGCAATCCTGGGCTGCTGGCGAAGATCACGAGCACGGTCGACGTGATCAGCGGTGGCCGTCTCGATTGGGGCATCGGCGCCGGCTGGTACGACCACGAGTTCCG
>JBEEFW010000057.1:0-125429 GCA_041166385.1 Acidimicrobiaceae bacterium
CCGTTCGCAGGGCGTCGACGTCGTCGATCTCGGCATGGCATCGACTGACCTCATCTACTACGCGGCCGGGCGGCTCGACTCGCCGGGTGCGATGTTCACCGCGTCGCACAACCCGGCGCAGTACAACGGCATCAAGCTCTGTCTCGCCGGTGCGAAACCCGTGGGGGAGGAGACCGGCCTCGCCGAGATCAAAGCCATGGCCGCGGCGGGCGTCGAGCCTGCGGAGCGCGTGGGAGACCTCACACAGCAGGATCTGCTTGACGACTTTGCCGCGCACGTGCGGTCGTTTTTCGACGTGAACGTGCTGAAGCCGTTGAAGCTGATCGCCGACACGGCCAACGGCATGGGTGGCCTCGTCGTCCCGATCGTGTTCGAACCGCTCCCGTTCGACCTCGAGGTGATGTACGGAGAGCTCGACGGCACGTTCCCGAATCACCCCGCGGATCCGATTCAGTTGGAGAACCTGCGCGATCTCGTGGCGCGTGTGAATGCCACGGGCGCGGACGTCGGGCTGGCGTTCGACGGCGATGCCGACCGCGTGTTTCTCGTCGACGACAAGGGCGTGCCGGTGTCGGGATCGACGACCACCGCGATCGTGGCGAAAGCGGTGCTCCGCAAGGAGCCCGGTGCCACGATCCTCTACAACTGCATCTGCTCGAAAGCGGTGCCGGAGATCGTCCGCGAGAACGGCGGCACTCCGATTCGCACTCGCGTCGGGCACAGCTTCATCAAGACGGTGATGGCGGAGACCGGTGCAGCCTTCGGTGGCGAGCACTCCGCGCACTACTACTTCCGCGACAACTACCGCGCTGACTCCGGGTCGATCGCCGCGCTGGTCGTGCTCGAGGAGCTGTCTTCCGTCGGTGTGCCGCTGTCCGAGCTGCGCAAGTCGTACGAGCGCTACGCGCAATCAGGTGAGATCAACACTCGCGTCGATGATCCGCTCGCCGTGATCGAGCGTGTGGCCGAGGCGTACGGGGACGCGCAGCAGGACCGGCTCGACGGGTTGACCGTCGACCTCGGTGATTGGTGGTTCAACCTGCGGCCGTCCAACACGGAGCCGTTGTTGCGACTCAACCTCGAGGCCCGCACGCCCGACGAGGTCGCTCGCCACGTGGCAGAAGTCCAAGCCGTCATGGGAAGCTGAGGTATGGCACTCGACCCCCAGCTCCTCGACATCCTCGCCTGCCCGGAGGACAAGGGACCGCTGCTGTACTTCGAGAGCGAGGACTCGCTCTACAACCCTCGACTCAAGCGCAAGTATGCGGTCAAGGACGACATCCCGATCATGCTGATCGACGAGGCGGAGTCCGTCGACGACGCCGAGCATCAGCGGCTGCTCGCCAAGGCCGATGCGGAAGGCATCAAACCCACGTTCGAACCCGCATGACCGGCCCCGCCGGCGTGATCGACACGAAGGGCATGTGGGACTCGACCGCCGCGTTCCCCGAGCAGGTCGAGCACGCCGCCAAATCGTCGGAGTCGCTGATCGGTCTGCCGTTGCACGACGAGATCGAGAACGTCGTCGTGCTCGGCATGGGGGGCAGCGGCATCGCCGGCGACATCATGACGGCGGTCGCTGGCCCGTTCATGCCTGTGCCGATCGTGGTGACGAAGGGCTACGAGCCTCCGAACTTCGTCGGTCCGACGACCCTGTGCTTCGCGCTGTCGTTCTCCGGCGATACCGAGGAGACGGTCGAAGCCGCGCAGATCGCGGCGCTGTCCGGGGCGCGCATGGTTGTCATTGCGAAGGGCGGCGAGCTCGCCCGTCTCGCTCGGTCGTGGGACGCGACATTGATCGGATTGCCGGACGGCATCCCATATCCGAGAGCGGCCTTGGGGGCGATGGCGATTCCCACGCTGATGGTGCTCGAGCAGACGGGGCTGTTCCCGGGTGCGAGCGGCTGGATCAACCTCGCGGTCGAGCAGCTGAAGATCCGCCGCGACGAGCTCTGCAAGGAAGACAACGGCGCGCGCGAGTTGGCGCGCCACATCGGCCGCACGATGCCGATCATCTACGGCGGCGGCGGACTCGGTGCGGCGGCCTCGCTGCGCTGGAAGAACGAGATGAACGAGAACCCGAAGGTGCCGGCGTTCATCCACACGGTGCCGGAGCTCACGCACAACGAGATCGCAGGCTGGGGTCAGCACGGCGACGTCACCCGTCAGGTGTTCTCGCTCGTGTTGTTGCGCCACGACCATGAGCACCCGCAGATCATGCGGCGGTTCGACCTGATCCGGCAGTGGACCGAGGAAGCCGTCAACCGGATCGAGGAAGTGCACGCCGCGGGCGATGGTCCGCTCGCCCAGGTGCTCGACCTCATGTTCTACGGCAGCCTGGTCAGCCTGCACATGGCTGCGCAGGAAGGCGTCGATCCGGGGCCGATCACCGTGCTCGAGGAGATCAAAGCGGCGCTCGCGCAGTAAGGTTTGTGCTGCTTGCGCTGTCATGAGCGGACCAGTTGGTCCCAGCCGAGCCTCCTACAACTTCATCGCGTTCCTACGGAGGAAACCGCTCATGGCTGATGACTTCAAAGTTGCCGACCTGTCCCTGGCCGCATTCGGGCGCAAGGAGATCGAGCTCGCCGAGCACGAGATGCCCGGCCTGATGGCGCTGCGAGCCGAGTTCACGGATTCGCAGCCGCTCGCTGGGGCCCGCATCACCGGCTCGCTGCACATGACCATCCAGACCGCGGTCTTGATCGAGACACTCACCGCGCTCGGGGCTGAGGTGCGGTGGTGCAGCTGCAACATCTTCTCGACGCAGGACCACGCCGCGGCCGCGATCGCGGTCACCGGCGTGCCGGTCTACGCCTGGAAAGGCGAGAGCCTCGAGGAGTACTGGTGGTGTACCGAGAAGGTGCTGCGCTGGCCCGACGGCGGCGGCCCCAACCTGATTCTCGACGACGGCGGCGACGCCACCCTGCTCGTGCACAAGGGCACCGAGTACGAGGCGGCCGGCGTCGTGCCCGAGCCGACCGATGACGACAGTGACGAGTGGAAGGTCGTACTCGGCTTGCTGTCGCGCACGCTGACGGAAGAGCCGAAGCTCTGGACGTCGATCGGTGAAGGCATTCGTGGTGTCTCCGAGGAGACCACCACGGGAGTGCACCGGCTCTACCAGATGATGGAAGCGGGCTCGCTGCTGTTCCCGGCGATCAATGTGAACGACTCCGTCACGAAGTCGAAGTTCGACAACCTCTACGGCTGCCGGCATTCACTCATCGACGGCATCAACCGCGCCACCGACGTGATGATCGGCGGCAAGGTCGCCGTCGTCATGGGCTACGGCGACGTCGGGAAGGGCTGCGCCGCGTCGCTGCGCGGCCAGGGTGCCCGCGTGATCGTGACGGAGGTCGATCCGATCTGCGCGCTGCAGGCGGCGATGGAGGGCTACGAGGTCAACACACTCGAGCGGGTGATGGACAAGGCCGACATCTTCATCAGTGCGACCGGCAACAAGAACATCATCTCCGCCGAGCACATGGGAAAGATGAAGCACGGCGCGATCGTTGGCAACATCGGTCACTTCGACAACGAGATCGACATGGCCGGGCTTGCTCGGATGAGCGACGTGCAGCGCGTCAACATCAAGCCGCAGGTCGACCAGTACGTCTTTCCCGACGGGCACTCGATCGTCATCCTGGCTGAGGGCCGGCTGCTGAACCTCGGTTGCGCGACCGGGCATCCGAGCTTCGTGATGTCGTGCAGCTTCACCAACCAGGTGCTCGCCCAGATGGACCTGCACGCCTCGCACGAGTTCCTCGACAAGAAGGTGTACACGCTGCCGAAGCACCTCGACGAGAAGGTCGCGCGGCTGCACCTGGATGCGCTCGGCGTGAAGCTCACGGAGCTGTCGAAGGACCAAGCCGACTACCTCGGCGTCCCCGTCGACGGCCCCTACAAGCCCGACCACTACCGCTACTAGCTCGTTCTGGCGCTGATTGACCACCGTATGAGGGGTCAATCAGCGCAATTTCGAGGGGAGCCGCGTCACTCGGCGCCGATGACGGTCTCCGGTTCGGGGTGTTGCAGCGAGAGCCGTTCGAGCCAGAAGTGCACGTTCGGCCCGATCGTGCACGCGAACAGGAGCGTGCCGATGCCGACGCTGCCGCCGAGCGCGAATCCGATGACGAGCACTGTCACCTCGATGACCGTGCGCACCACCCGCACCGAGTAGCCCCGAGCGGCCAGCGCCGTCATGAGGCCATCGCGGGGGCCAGGACCCATCCCGACGCCGATGTAGAAGCCCGATCCAGGCCCGAAGAGGAACGTGCCGACGACGAGAAACAGGATGCGGACGCCCATTGGTGGATGATCCGGGAGCACCGCGAGCAGCACGTCGATCGTGAGGCCTATCAACACGACGTTGCACAGCGTGCCGACGCCGTAGCGCTCCTTGAGTGGCAACCACAGCAGCAAGACGACGAAGCCGACGATGATCGCGACGGTGCCGATGCCGAGGCTGGTGTGCTTCGCGATGCCCTGATGCAACACGTCCCACGGTGCGAGCCCGAGGTCGGCGTTGATCATCAGCGAGATGCCAGTACCGCACAGCAAGAGCCCGGCGACCAATCGAGTCAGTCGCCGGGCCATTGCGGTGGGAGGTTAACGATGCGGGTTCATCACCATGCAGCGGAGACGAAGCCCGTCCCGACTTTCACGGGAGCGCCACCTGACCACGTCCACAGGTCGTGGTTCGTGTCGACCCAGAGGAGATGACGTCCGGATGCGTCGGCGTCGATCACCACCGGCGGGGCGTCCGGGGGACGGACGAGGTGCACGATGGCACCAGTCGTCGGGTTGTACGACGTGATGTACTCGCCGTCGTGGAACGCGATCGTCCCGAACCGGCCCCGCAGCGTCGGCAACTCGCCCGGAACGTTCGGCGGGAGGGTTGCAGGGTTCTCCAGGGCGGCCTTGTCCTGCGCGGTTGCCGGTCGTTGCACGTGGCCGGCGAAGTCGAGGAGCATGATGTCCCCGTTCAGCGCCTGCCCGATGAACGTCGCGGGCTCGGGTTCGCCCGCCGGCGTGAGCAGCCGGACCGTGGCCTTCGTGAACGTCTGCTCCCCGCTCGCGTCGCCCTCGAAGAGGATCAGCACGTGTGCCTGGTCGGTCTTGGGCACCGAGATCTGTTTCGAGAACGGCTGCATCTCGGACGAACCACCCATCACGTAGTCGTCGAGGTCGGACGTCACCAAGCCGAACGGCCGGAGTTGGATCCCGACCTGTGCTTCAAAGGCGACGCTTCGGCCTGACACCGTCATCGTCGGAGCGAGCGGATCGTTCGGCTTGGGAGTGTCCAACACGATCTCGTCCGCATCGGCACCGGTCACGCCGAACGTGTGCGTGGACAACTCAGCGGTGTGTACGACCGTTCGAGCGTTGCCGCGGTCGTTGGGGAAGATCTCCACATCGTCGCCGGTCGTGGTGCCGAGGCGAGCGTGGGTCATCCCGAGGTAATCCACGGCGAAGCTCTTCGCCGCTTCCTCTCGAGTGGCGTACGTGCGGTTCATCGACTCGAGCGGCCAGATGGGGTGCTCATCGGAGCCCGGGATGACGGAGACAGGCGTGGTAACGGTCGGCGGCGTGGTGCTGCCCGAATCGGTGGCGGCCGTGATGGTGCGACCGCCCTTCTCGTCGTCTCGGTTCAGCAATGCGACGGTGCCGACGGCAACTGCCACTACAGCGGCGGCCCCAAGGATCATCAAGGTTCGGCGGTGACTCATGGTGACTCTTTCCGAGATGCGGTTCAGTGCATCGTCTTCGTCGTGTGGTTCGACTTCTCGGGCGCGTGCGGCCATCGCATCAGTGAGGCGCGATTCGATGTCGTTCATCGCCGGCTCTCCAGCTCTCGGGCCAGGGCATCGAGGCCCCGGCGGGTGTGGGTCTTGACGGTGCCCGCCCCGATACCGAGCGTCTCCGCGATCTCTGATTCAGAGAGGTCGAGGTAGAAGCGCAGCACCAAGACGTCGCGCTGGCGGTCGGGGAGGGTGCGCAATGCGTCGATCACCGCGCGCTGATCGTCCGCCAACATCGCTCCCGACTCGGCTGATGCGACCTCGGAGATCGGTGCGTCCACGGCGCGCAGCCGCGTACGGACCTGCCGTTTGCGCAACTGCGAGCGGGCGCCGTTCAGCACCGCGCTGCGCAGGTACGCCGGGAGCCTCGACTCGTCGCGCAACTTCGTGGAGGACCGGAAGACCGCGACGAACGCGTCCTGCACCACCTCCTCGCAGGTGGCACGGTCATCGATCAACAACGACGCGAGCTTCACCAGCGACCGGTAGTGCTCGCGGTGCAGCTCGGCGAGCGTTGCGGTCCTCCCCACCTCAGACCTCACGGCGGTCATCATCGCCCCTACAGACGCCTGAGTCAGGGAACCGGAGGACACGACTCGTCACTGTCATAGGCCCTGGCTACAAATTGCTTCGTGCTGCTGCCCAGGACGTGTCCGTTGTGCGGCCGGGTGGGCCCGGCGCCGTGCGGGGCATGCGCTCGTGAGCTCGAGCGCGCTCCGTCTCTGCCGGTGCCGACGGGGGTCGATGCCTGCGCCGTCGTCCTCGCCTATGACGGCGCCGGACGTGAGCTCGTCGCTCGGCTCAAGTACCGCAACGCCCGTGGCACCATCCGCTGGCTCGCGGTGCACATGGCCGCGCTCGTCGACGCCGGCGACGTCGACATCGTGACGTGGGTCCCGACGACGGGAGCACGCCGGCGCCGACGCGGCTTCGATCAGGCTGAGCTGATGGCGCGGGCGGTGGCCCGCAACCTTCACCGTCCGTGTCGTGCGCTGCTCACCCGCGGCGCCGGGCCTCCACAGACCGGTCGCTCACTGCAGGATCGGCGCGCCGGTCCCGCGCTCGCGGCAAGGCCGACGGGCGCCCACATACGGGTGCTGCTCGTCGACGACGTCATCACCACCGGTACCACCGTCACCGTTGCCGCCCGGGTGCTTCGTGCTGCCGGATTCAGCGGTATTTCCGTTGTCGCTGCCGCGCGAACACCTCTAAAGCGGGCTCGATCGCGCTCCGACACTTCACAGGAATGAAGACCGGCGGGATTGACCAGCACGACATCGACCTCGTCGACGACCTGACCGACCATCTCGCGCTCGACGAGCCGATGGTCCGGCTCGACCTGATCATGGCCGCACGGGCTCGATTGGCCGACGGACGTCAACCGACGGCGCTCGACCTCGCGGGCACGCTCGTCGCCCACTTCGCGTAACCTCGGGACGACAAAGACCCAAGCCAAGGGGGCGCGTGTGGAGATCACCGTCAGCAGCCGCCACACCGAGGTCTCAGAGCTGCTCCGAGAGAGCACGGTCGACAAGATCGGCCGGCTCGCCCGGTTCCTCGAAGGAATGGACCGGGCTGAGGTGCATTTCTCCGAAGAGCACACCAAGCGTGCCGCCGACAAGGAAGTGTGCGAGGTCACGCTCGTCGGTCACGGGCATCACGTGCGCTGCAAGGTCTCCGCTCCCGACGGTTTCGCGGCGGTCGATCTGGCCGTCGAGAAGCTCGAGCACCAGCTCCACAAGCTCAAGACCAAGCTGCTGAAGCGCAGCCACACCAACGGAAAACGGGCCAATGGCAACGGATCGGCCCCGCCGGCCGATCTGGGCGTCGAGGACGAGGACTCCGGCCGCCGGCGGATCGTCAAGACCAAGGCCTTTCAGATCAAGCCGATGACACCCGAAGAGGCCATTCTCCAGATGGACCTCATGGGCCATGACTTTTTCTTCTTCACCAATGCCGATACCGAAAGGGCCGCAGTGGTCTATCGGCGAGATGATGGCGACGTAGGGCTCATCGACCAGGCATAACTGCCGACTGACTAGTCTGACTGGCTAGTTCGCTGAGGAGCTGTGGCATGCCTGACGACGGTCCTGATGTGATGACTGACGCGATTCGCGTCCTCATCTGCGACGACCACGCTCTGTTCCGGCGCGGATTGATCATGGTGCTGGAGTCCGAAGAGGGCATTGACGTCGTCGCTGAGGCGGAAGACGGCGAGGAGGCCATCCTCAAGGCGGAAGAGGCAGCTCCTGACGTCGTCCTGATGGACGTGCGCATGCCCCGCATGTCCGGGATCGAGGCCACCCGCGCCATCGCCGATGCCGTGCCCTCGGCGAAGATCCTGATGCTGACCGTCAGCGACGAGGAAGAGGATCTGTACGAAGCGGTCAAGGCCGGCGCCACCGGCTACCTCCTCAAGGAGATCTCGATCGAGGAGGTGGCCAACGCCATCCGAGCGGTCGTCACCGGTCAGAGCCTCATCTCGCCGTCGATGGCATCGAAGCTGCTGTCGGAGTTCAACAACCTCGCCAAGCAGGCGCAGCAGAAGGTGCTCGTCCCGAAGCTCACCGACCGCGAGCTGCAAGTGCTCAAGCTCGTCGCGCAGGGCATGAGCAACCGCGAGGTCGCGGAGGAGCTGTTCATCTCCGAGAACACGGTGAAGAACCACGTGCGCAACATCCTCGAGAAGCTCCACCTGCATTCACGGATGGAAGCCGTCGTCTACGCCGTCCGCGAAAAGCTCCTCGACATCCACTGACCCGCTCGCGGCGCCATCCCGAAATTGCGCCGCGCAACCCCTCATAGGGTGGTCAGCCAGCGCATGAACGGCGGAGGGACCGACCGGTAGTCTGGATCGCTTCATGGGCATGTTCGACAAGGTCCTCCGATCGGGTGAAGGCAAGAAGGTCAGGGCTCTCGCGAGCCTCGTACCGGACGTCAACGCGCTCGAGCCCGAGTTCGAGCGGCTGTCCGACGACGCCCTGGCGGCCAAGACCCCCGAGTTCCGCCAGCGACTCGACCGGGGCGAAGACCTCGACGACCTGCTGATCGAAGCCTTCGCGGTCACTCGCGAGGCGGCCAAGCGCACGATCGGCCAGCGTCACTTCGACGTCCAGCTCATGGGTGGGGCGGCACTCCACTTCGGGTGGGTCGCCGAGATGAAGACCGGCGAGGGCAAGACCCTCGTATCGACGCTGCCCGCCTACCTGAACGGTGTCGGCGGACGGGGCATGCACATCATCACCGTCAACGACTACCTCGCGAGCTTTCACGCCGAATGGATGGGCCGCATCCACCGGCGGTTGGGTCTCAGCGTCGGCCTCATCGTCCCCGGCGATTTCGACAGCGACTACAAGCGGGCCCAGTACGCCTGCGACATCACGTACGGCACCAACAACGAGTTCGGCTTCGACTACCTCCGCGACAACATGGCGGTGTCGCTCGAGCAGAAGACGCAGCGCGGCCACGCCTATGCCATCGTCGACGAGGTCGACTCGATCCTCATCGACGAAGCACGCACCCCACTCATCATCAGTGGTCGCGTCGCCGACGCGGCGAAGATGTACTACAAGTTCGCATCGCTCGTCCGCGGCCTGAGGCGGGACGAGGACTACGAGGTCGACGAGGAGAAGCGCATCGTCTCTCCGCTCGAGCCTGGTATCGAGAAGGTCGAGTCCGCGCTCGGCGTCGAGAACCTCTACGACGGGGTCGCCCAGAACCTCGTGCACCAGTTCTCGGCCGCACTCAAGGCCAAAGAGCTCTACAAGCGCGACAAGGACTACATCATCCAGCACGGCGAGGTGAAGATCGTCGACGAGTTCACCGGTCGCGTGCTCGAAGGGCGCCGTTGGTCGGAGGGACTGCACCAGGCGGTCGAGGCCAAAGAAGGCGTGAAGATCAAGGAGGAGAACCAGACCCTCGCGACGATCACGCTGCAGAACTACTTCCGTATGTACGGCAAGCTCGCCGGCATGACTGGTACGGCGCAGACCGAAGCGTCCGAGTTGGCGAACACGTACAACCTCCAGGTCGTCCCGATCCCGACGAACATGCCGGTGGTCCGCGACGACCAAGCCGATCTCATCTACCGAACCGAAGACGCCAAGTACGAGTCGGTCGTGAACGATCTCGCGGAGCATTACGAGAGCGGACAACCGGTGCTCGTCGGCACGATCTCCGTCGAGAAGTCCGAGAAGCTGAGCCGCCTGCTCGAGAAGCGCGGCATCAAGCACGAGGTGCTCAACGCCAAGCAGCACACGCGTGAGGCGCAGATCGTGGCGCAGGCCGGCCGTCTGCAGGCGATCACCGTCGCCACAAACATGGCCGGTCGTGGCGTCGACATCATCTTGGGTGGCAACCCGGAGGGACTCGCGCGCCGCGACGTCATCGCAGAGGGGCTCGACCCCGACAGCGAAGACGGCCTCTCCCGGTACAACACGCTTCTCCCGAAGTACGAGGCCGAGACCAAAGCGGAGGGCGACAAGGTCCGCGACCTCGGTGGCCTGTACGTCCTCGGTACCGAACGCCACGAGAGCCGCCGCATCGACAACCAGCTGCGCGGCCGTTCCGGGCGTCAGGGCGACCCCGGCGCCAGCCGGTTCTACCTCTCGCTCGAAGACGAGCTCATGCGCATCTTCGCGACCGGCGCCATGAACTGGGTCATGACCAAGGCGATGGACGACGACGTGCCCATCGAGGCCCGCATGGTCACCAAGGCGATCGAACGTGCGCAGAACACCGTCGAGCAGCGCAACGCCGAGATCCGCAAGAACGTCCTCAAGTACGACGAGGTGATGAACGAGCAGCGCAAGGTCATCTACCGGCGCCGCGATCAAATCCTCGAAGGCGCCGACCTGCGCGACGAAGCCATCGAATACCTCGCCGACGCGGTCGAGTCCGTGATCTCCACGTACTGCGTGTCGGACTACGCCGAGGAGTGGGACGTGCCCGGTCTCGTCGCGGAGATAGCGACGTACTGGCCGACCAGCACGACGGCCGATCACATCAAGGTCGAGTGCTCGACCACCGACGAGCTCTACGAGCTCCTCATGGGCGAGGCGCAGGGCTACTACGAATCACGCGAGCAGGAGCTCGGCGAAGACGTGATGCGCCACGTCGAGCGTCAGATCATGCTGCAGATCATCGACACGAAGTGGCGCGAGCACCTCTACGAGATGGACTATCTCCAGGAAGGCATCCACCTCCGTGCGATGGGGCAGAAGGATCCGCTCGTCGAGTGGCAGCGCGAGGGCTTCGACATGTTCGGCCAGATGATGCACGGCATCGCGCAGGACTTCGTGAAGTACGTGATGCACGCCCAGGTCACGGTCGCCCAGCAGCAGCCCGTCGAAGCGCCGCAGGTCTCGAACATGAGCTACTCGGCGCCGGAAGACCCGTCGACTGCGGGCTCGACGCTCGGTGCCGCGGCGGCCGCGCAGGCCGCGCTCGATGGCGGTGCCGCGCCGGAGGTGCCAGCTGAGGAAGAAGTCGTCAACGTTCCCGTCGTGAAGAGCGAGTGGGATAAGACGCCCCGCAACGCGCCGTGCCCCTGTGGGAGCGGCAAGAAGTTCAAGATGTGCCATGGCCGCTGAAGATGCGGTCTGACGGTGCGCGACTTCTCCGACGAGATTGGCGCGCTCCGACAGCGATTGGCTGAGGCCGAGCAGTACCTCCGGATCGAGGAGCTCCGCCAGCGACTACCGCAACTCGAGACCGAGGTGTCTCGTCAGGACCTCTGGGACGACCCCGACAACGCGAGGCTCTTGACGGGCGAGTACTCCTCGGCCACCAACGACATCGAGGCGTTCGATGCACTCGTGCAGCAACTCGACGACGCCGAAACGCTCGCCGAGATGGCCCGTGAAGAGTCCGACGAGAGTCAGGTGCCCGAGATCGAGCAGACGCTTGCCGCGGTAGCGGCGCGTCTCGACGAGCTCGAGCTGCGCTCGCTGTTCTCTGGCGAGCACGACGAGGTCGATGCGCTCTGCACCTTGTCATCCGGTGAGGGCGGCGCCGACGCCCAGGACTGGACCGAGATGCTTTACCGCATGTACGTCCGCTGGGCGCAGCGTCACGGCTTCGATGTGGAGGAGGAAGACTCCACCCCCGGCAACGAAGCCGGCCTGTCGTCCGTCGAGTTCGTCGTGAAGGGCCGGTACGCGTACGGCTGGTTGAAGGCCGAGCGCGGCGTGCACCGGCTTGTCCGCATGAGCCCGTTCAACGCGCAAGGCAAGCGGCAGACGGCGTTCGCCGCGCTGTCCGTCGTGCCGCTACTGCACGAGGGCGACGTCGACATCGACATCGACGAGGCCGATGTCGAGATGCAGGTGTTCCGTTCGTCGGGCGCGGGCGGCCAGCACGTCAACAAGACGAGCTCGGCCGTGCGGCTGATCCACAAGCCCACCGGCATCACGGTGTCGTGCCAGGTCGAGCGCAGCCAGCTCCAAAACCGCGCGAAGGCGATGACGATGCTCAAAGCGCGGTTGGCGGACGTCGAGCACCAGAAGCGGGAGGACGAGCTGTTGGCGATCCAAGGCGAGCAGCAGCGCGTGGGCTTCGGTAGCCAGATCCGCAGCTACGTGCTCCAGCCGTATCAACTCGTGAAGGACCTGCGCACCGATCACGAGACCGGCAACGTGGACGGCGTGCTCGACGGTGATCTCGATCCGTTCATCGAGGCGTACCTGCGATGGCAACGCTCCGCCTCGGCGTCGTAGCCGATCCCCATCTCTCCCTGCGTGGAGGAGAGGCGGCGTGGCACAACCCGTACCGGCTCGCGGACGCGCCTGAGCGCCTCGACGCTGCGCTCGCGCATCCGCTGCTCGACGACATCGACGCGTTTGCGCTTCTCGGCGATCTTTCGCACTTCGGTGTCCGTGCATCCCTGCGGCGTTGTATCGACGCGGTCGCTCAGGCACGCGGCGGGCGGCCGGCTGTCTTGTTGAGCGGTAACCACGACGTGCTCGAGCCGGGTGTTCGCCTCGAGGAACAACTCGAAGACTGGAGCTCCGGCGTCGATGCCGCCAAGGTGTTCGACGCTGTCGGTCTCGGCCTCGAAGTGCACGATGTCGCCGCGCTCACCGATCGCGAGACGTATCCGTTCGATGTGGTCGCTCGACCGGTCGTGCCGAAGGGGCCCACGGGTCATGTCGTCCTCACGCACTTTCCGCTGCTGTCGCTGAGGCGACGCGCCAGAGCGGCTGGGTTGCTGTACTCGGGGCATCTTTCCGATCTGGCGCCCGCGGTCAGTCCGCTTCCCGAGGACGGCCCGGTGGTGGTGCTCAGCGGGCACCTGCACCTCCGTGGGGTGACCCACGAACGCAACGTGCTGCAACTCTCGTTCGCGGCGCTGGTCGAGCCGCCGTACGAACTGGCCCGAGTCGACATCGAGTCGAACGATCAAGGCCTTACGGTCAACTACGAATGCGCTTCCGCTCGTGCTCCGGATGCGGAGAAGCTCCCGATCCTCGATCCACCCGAAGGTCGATGGCGCTGCCGTCCAGGCCAGGGGTGGCACCAGCCCTGAGAGACCCGCTGGTAACCTCTGCGCCCGAAGCGTGCGGATGCGGAGCGTCCCGCTTCGCGTCCTGCGCCGTCAGCTCTGCCTTGCCATGATCAAACTCGAGAACGTCACCAAGGTCTACAAGGGCGATGTCGTCGCGTTGCGTGACGCCAACGCCGACATCCAAAAGGGCGAGTTCGTCTTCCTGGTCGGCCCGTCCGGCTCGGGCAAGTCGACGATGCTGCGACTCCTGAACAAGGAGGAAACCCCCGAGCGCGGCCGCATCTTCGTCGCGGGCAAGGACATCGGGCAGCTCAGCCACTGGAAGGTGCCGTACCTGCGGCGCAACATCGGCTCGGTCTTCCAGGACTTCAAACTGCTCACGAACAAGAACGTCTACGAGAACGTGGCGTTCGCGCTCGAGGTCATCGGGCGGCCGAAGCACGTGATCAAGACCCAGGTGCCGGCCATCCTCGAGCTGGTCGGGCTGGCGAAGAAGATGGACAACCGGCCGCACGAGTTGTCCGGCGGTGAGCAGCAGCGCGTGTCGATCGCTCGCGCGTTCGTGAACCGGCCGCTGATCCTGCTGGCCGACGAGCCCACGGGCAACCTCGACCCGACGACGTCCGTGGGCATCATGCGGCTGCTCGATCGCATCAACCGAACAGGCACCACCGTGGTGATGGCCACCCACGACCGCAGCATCGTCGACACGATGCGCCGGCGAGTCATCGAACTCGACCGCGGCGTGATCGTACGTGACCAATCTCGCGGCGTGTACGAGTAGGAGGATCGATGGCTCTCAAAGTCGACTACGTGCTCAAGGAGACCGGCACCAACCTGCGCCGCAACCTCACGCTCAGTTTCGCGACCATGGTCACGATCGCGATCGCGCTCACCCTCGTGGGCGCGGCACTGCTGATGCGTCAAGGAGTCGCCAACTCCAACAAGCGATTCCACGGCGACATCGGCACCATCGTGTACATGCAGCCCAAGGCGTCGCAGGACCAGATCGACGCGGTCGGGCGCGCCATCGACACGAACCCGCACGTGCAGTCGAGGACGTATCTCGACCACGAGGCCGCGTTCAAAGAGTTCCAGGAACTGTTCTTCGACCAGCCCGCGATCAAAGACAGCCTCCATGCCGAGGAAACGCCCACGAGTTACAAGGTGAAGCTGAAGGAAGCCAACTTCGAGGTCGTCCAATCGCTCGACGACCAATTCTCGAAGCTGCCCGGCGTCTACAGCGTGATCGCCCCGAGCGATGCGGTGAAGCGCCAGGAGGACAGCTTCTCGAAGTTCAGCACGTTCGCGTTGATCATCGCGGTGGTCGTCGGTGCGACGTCTCTGGTGCTCATCGTCAACTCGATCCGAATCGCCATGTTCGCCCGTCGCCGCGAGATCGAGGTCATGAAGCTCGTGGGCGCCACCAACTGGTTTATCCGCATCCCGTTCATGGCCGAAGGTCTCGTGCAGGGCATTCTCGGGAGCGTGATCGGCATCGGCACGGTGGCCGCGCTCAAGTCATGGATGCTGCCGACGTTGGTGTCTGGCGGTGGGATCTGGTCCGGCTTCCACATCGAACCAGCCGATCTGCAGAAGACATCGTTCGTGTTGATCGGTGCGGGCGCACTGGTGGGCATCTTCGGCTCCGCCGTCGCCGCCACCCGTTTCCTTGACGTGTAACTAGCCCGAACCCTCAAATCGGCGTCCGTTTTTGCCGATACTCTCCGGGGAAACCGGAGGAGGCTGGGCAGTTGCCTTCAGCTGTGGTGTGCGACGACGATCTCATGAGCCGCCAAGTGCTGCGCGGCCTGTTGACCGACGCCGGTTTCGACGTGATCGGCGAAGTCGACATGGCGATCTCCGCTCTCGACCTGGTGAGCGTCACGCGGCCCGACGTGCTCGTGCTCGACGTGAACATGCCCGGGCTGTCGGGCGTCGACATCATCAAGGACGTCCAGGAGCGCAGCCCCGACACGAAGATCATCGTGGTGTCCGCCTACGACGTGGATCACCTCGACGAGCTCGAGCTCGGTGCCGCCGCCGTGCTGCCCAAGACCGATCTCATCCGCTTCGACGAGATACTCGCCGAGGTCATGGCCGAGCGAGGCACGACTTCCCCGAGCTAGGGGAGCCCGGGCCATGATGGCTCGATGGAGTACGCCGAGATCACCTACGAGGTCGACGATCGCGTCCTGACGATCACGCTCGACCGTCCCGACCGCCTGAACGCATTCACGTATCGCATGCACGAAGAGTTGCTCGACGCGTTCGACCGCGCCGACGCGGACGACGATGTGCGCGTCGTGGTCGTGACCGGCCGGGGGAGAGGGTTCTGCGCTGGCGCCGACCTCGGTGAGGCAGGAGGCTCGACGTTCGATCACACCGACGTCCTCGCCGCGCAAGGGCGGCACCGCGACGAGGGTGGTCTCGTGTCGCTCCGCATCTTCAACTGCACGAAGCCCGTGATCGCCGCGATCAACGGGCCCGCGGTCGGTGTGGGCGTGACGATGACGCTGCCGATGGACATCCGGCTCGCGTCGGACTCGGCGCGCTTCGGGTTCGTGTTCGCCCGTCGCGGCATCGTGCCGGAGGCCGCGTCGTCGTGGTTCCTGCCGCGGGTCGTCGGCATCAACAAGGCGGCCGAGTGGACGTACACCGGCCGCGTGTTTCCCGCATCCGAGGCCCTCGAGGCCGGTCTTGTGCGCTCCGTGCATCCGGCCGACGAGTTGCTGCCCGCGGCGTACGCCATCGCGCGAGAGATCGCGGACAACACGTCGGCAGTGTCGGTGACGCTCACGCGTCAGATGCTCTGGCGCATGTTGGGCGAGCCGCATCCGATGTCCGCGCATCGCATCGATTCGCAGGGCATCGACTACATGGGTGCTTCGGCGGATGCGCGCGAGGGCGTCTCGTCGTTCCTCGAGAAACGGCCCGCCGCGTTCACGATGCGCCCGAGCAGCGACATGCCCGACTTCTACCCGTGGTGGGACGAGCCGGAGTTCTGATGACGCATGCCGGCTGAGGAGATGCCCGCGGCCGAGGTCGATGTCGGGCCGGCCGTCGTGCGGGCATTGCTCACCGAGCAGTTCCCTGATCTCGTCGACCTCGAGCTGACCGAGCTCGCGTACGGATGGGACAACGCCATCTTCAGGCTGGGCGACGCGCTCACGGTGCGCCTGCCGCGCCGGGCGATGGCCGCCGAGCTCGTCGAACACGAGCAACGCTGGTTGCCCGCGTTGGCGCCGCGGTTGCCACTGCCGATTCCCGCGCCGGTGCAGGCCGGACGGCCTGGCGCGGGCTATCCGTGGTCGTGGAGCGTCTGCCCCTGGCTGCCCGGCGTTGTCGCGACGCGTGCTGCCCCCGACGACCCGTTCGAAGCGGCGGAGACCCTCGGTGCGTTCTTGTCGGTGCTGCACCACCCCGCGCCCAGCGACGCGCCCGCCAACCCCTACCGAGGCGTACCGCTCCTCGAACGCGACGACGTGGTCCGGCAACGCGCCGCGCAGCTCTCCGATCTCATCGACGCGCCGTCGGTCGTTGCGTGCTGGTCCGAGCTCGCCGCGACCCGCCCGTGGGCAGGGCCCCCGCTCTGGTTGCACGGTGATCTGCATCCGGCGAACCTGCTCGTCGACAACGGCCGGCTGTCCGCCGTCATCGACTTCGGCGACATCACCGCGGGCGATCCGGCCACCGATCTCGCGGTGGCGTGGATGCTGCTCCCCGCCGATGCTCGTACGACGTTCAGGGCCGCGGCGGGCGACATCGACGACGACATGTGGGCGCGAGCACGTGCGTGGGCGCTGTCGCTGGCGCTCGCGTACTTGGGCAACTCGGCCGACAACCCGATGTTCGCTCACCTCGGCGAGCGCGTGCTCGCCGCCGCACTCGCGGGTTAGGCGAAGGCCTTGCGGAGGTGGGCGATCGCGAGGTCGACGGCGTCGTTGGCCGCGGGCCAGATCGACCCGAGTCCGAAGAAGCCGTGCACCTGTCCGTCGAACCGCCGTACCTCGACGTCGACTCCGGCGTCGCGGAGCCGTTCGGCATAGGCCTCGCCCTCGTCGCGCAGCGGGTCGAACTCCGCGGTGATGACCAGCGCGGGCGCGACGCCGCTCACATCATCCGCATGCAGCGGCGACACCTGCGGATCCTTGGCATCCGTGGTACCGCCGAGATAGTGGCCGATGAACCAATCCATCGAGTCGGCGCTGAGGAGATAGCCCTCGGCGTTCTCCTCGTAAGACGACGACGACATCGTGCAGTCAGTCACGGGATAGACGAGCAGCTGGTGCCGCAGTGGGAGTCCCGCGTCGCGGGCCTGCAGAGCGGTCACCGCGGCGAGGTTCCCGCCGGCGCTGTCGCCACCGATGGCAATCCGAGATGGATCACCGCCGAGCTGCTGCGCGTGGTCGACGATCCAGCGCAACGCGGTGATGCAGTCGTCGGGCCCGGCTGGGAACGGATGCTCCGGAGCGAGGCGGTAGTCGATCGAGATCACGAGCGCGCCGGCGCCGATGGCCAGCTTGCGACACGTGCGGTCCGCCGTCTCGAGGTCGCCGATGACGAACCCGCCGCCGTGGTACCAGACGAGCACCGGCAATGCGTCGTCGGTGCTTGCGGCATAGACGCGCGCGGGGATGCCGTCGATCGTCACGCTCTCGACGCGCGTGATCTCCGCGGGCTCGCCCTCGAGCATCGCCATCATCTGGAGCATCTGCCGCCCTTGGTCGACGCCGGCCTCGCGGAGGGTCGGGCCGCCGGCTTCCGCCAGCTGGTCGAGCATCGTCTTCACGGCGGGATCGAGAGGCATCGCGGGCTCCTGGTCAGATGACGTTGATGTTGTCGGCGACGGCGGCACCGAGCTCGGCGTCGCCTTCGAGGGTGACGCCGAAGTCGCGCCACGGCCGGCGCTGCGTGCCCCAGATCACGAAGTCGTGCGACGACGATCGAATCGTCGCGGCGACGTCGCCGTCGCCGCCCAACGTGATCGACCCTGCTCCCGGCCCGGTGATCTCGATGCGCACGGGCGCGGTGACGACCTTGGCCAGCGCGTCCTCGCACATCTGCGGCAGACCGGCGAGCATCCACTCGATCGTCGGTGCCAGTCGCAGCTCGTCGTTCGGGGGTGACGGGCGGTCGATGGGTCCGGTCGGCTTCAGGATGTCGACTCGGAGATGGCAGTAGTGGTCGAACGCGAACGCGTTCGGAACGAGGTGCATCGGATGCGATCCGAGGTTCTTCATCGGAATGATCATCGACGCGAGCGGCTCCTCTTGGAGTCCGGCAAAGGCATCGATGGCTTGGGCGCTGATCGCCTCGTAGTCGGCAAGCACGTCCGCGGGGCTCCAGTCCTTTCGGGCATCGACGCCGAGCTCCATGTCCTGTTCGACATCGCTCGTGTCGCTCTCCGGCGCCGGCACCGACGCCGGATCGACGACCTGGCGCAGGCCCATCGTCATGTGGCTGATGACGTCCTGCACCCGCCAACCGTCGCAGTCGCTCGGCGCATTCCATTCGTCGGCGGAGAGGCTGCGAGCGAGCTTCAGCACCTCTTCGCGCTCGGCTCGCAGTGCGTCGATCGCCGCCTGGCTCATCGTTCCCCCAAACCCGGTTGACCGGCGTGGTCCTGTGGCGGACTATATGGCGTTCCATCCGGGCCGAGCGAAGGAGGGCCGAGTCCTATGACTGTCGCTGCCTCCTCCCGTCGGCCCTCGCGCTCCTGATCTTGTAGGGACGCGCCGCCGGCGGATTCCCATCCGCACTTCCACCGAAGGAGCCCGCGTTGGCGCGCGCAACCCCCGATTGGGTCATCACCGAGGACTTCGACGACGTCGACCTCGGGGTGATCGCCACTGGCAAGGAAGGCGAGGTCGGACTCGTCGAGCGCACCGCGCACGACGGCACTCGATCGCACCTCCTCGCTCGCAAGCGATACCGACCACGCACGGTCAAGAAAGGCGAGCTCCAGGCCCTCGGCTTCGAGCGAGCCCCGACCTTCCGCAATGACATCATGTACCGCGACGGCCGCAACTACGGGAAGCGCAGCCGCGACCGTCGCGCCGTCGAGACGATGACGAACTACGGCAAGGAGCTCGTGAAGCAGAAGTGGCTCGGCCACGAGTACGAGGTGATGCACGCCGTGTGGGAGGCAGGCGCGTCGGTGCCGTATCCGATCAGTGCCGGCGACGACGGTGGCCTACTACTCGAATACATCGGCGACGAGGTGCGAGCCGCCCCCCGCTTGGCGCAAGCGCGACTCTCGAAGCCGGACTTGATGATTGCTTGGGAGCAACTGCGCGAGAACGTTCGCCTGGTGACCGAGGCCGGGTACGCGCATGCGGACCTGTCGGCGTACAACACGCTGTGGTGGAACGATCAGGTGTGGCTGATCGATTTCCCGCAGGCCGTCGACCTCGTGCAGAGCCCACACGGCTTCGACTTCCTGCATCGCGACGCGATGAACATCAGCACCTGGTTCTCGTCAAAGGGCGTGGGAGCCGACGGCGAAGCGCTGTTCGCCGAACTGCTCGCGGCCGCGTTCTAGCCCTCACTCGAAATTGCGCTGATTGACCACCGCATGAGGGGTCAGGCAGCGCAATTTCATGGGGGGTTAGGAGCTGCCGGTGAGTTGGATCGCCGACTTGATGTAGCCGCCGGCGGTGCGCACCGCCGCGCTCCACGGCTCCACGATGCCGACGAGCTCGTCGAAGTCGTCGCCGATTGCTTCGATCGATGACCGCATCTGGCGGTCGGTGCCGCGCTCGACGGCTTCGCGTGCCGCGCGGCCCTCGTCCGTGAACTGGCCGTCCTTCAGGAGACCGCGCGCGACGAGTCGCGCCTCGGCCGCGTCGAGTTGGGCGTCGCTCCACGCTCGGCTGCGGATGTACGTCCGCAGGGGGATGCCGATGAAGAGCTCCGTGAGCAGTCCGATCTCCGTGGCATCGAAGCCGGCTGATGTCCACGACGCCGTGTGGGCGTCGCCGCGGTATTCGCGGAGCTGATCACCGAGTCGCCAGAAGTCGCCCATCGGATCTCCGGGGAGGCCCTGCGAGAGCACCCCGGCGTACAACGGCCGTCCTTCCGGCCGGAGCGGTTCGACGGCCTTCGAGAGGAGCTCGTTCGCGCGATCGATCCCATCGGGCTTCTCGCCGAGAATGCGCACCAGCTGCGCGACGGCACCCCGAGTGCGCGCTTCACAGATGGTCGGCGCGTCGGTCAACGTCCAACCCATCTGTACGAGCGGAACGACGATCTCGGGGTTGAAGACTGCAAACGCGGACGCCACCAGCTCGCCGGGGACCTGACCCATCAGGGACCCGCGGCTCGTGAAGTACGCAGGCCCGTCGGGCATCGCGACACCGTCGATCTCGGCTGGACTCGGGCTGAACCCAAGGGCCACATACTCCTCATGGCATTCAGGCGAGAAGTACACCTGACCAACCACTGGTTCGATGGCGTTGGCCAAACGGCGCGCCCGGTCGCTCACTTCTTCGTCTCGAAGCACGGCGGGATGGTATTCCGTGCGGGTGGCGCGCACGTCTTCGAAGGTGACCTCAGCGACGACCACGCTCGATGTGGTGCTCCTTGCGGTGGCTGTGATTGCGGTGTCGACGTCCGGACCGCTGATTCGAGAAGCCGCCGCGCCGACGCTGGCGATCGCCTTCTGGCGCACGGCACTCGCGTGTGTCGTGATCTTGCCCGTCGCCCTGGTGCGCCATCGTGCCGCGTTCCGGGCACTGCCGCGCCGCGAGTGGCAGCGGGCCGCGCTGGCAGGCCTGTTCCTGGCCCTGCACTTCGGCACGTGGGTCCCGAGCCTGTCGTTCACCTCAGTGGCCTCGTCGGTGGCACTGACGTGCACGCAGCCGGTGTGGGCGGCCGTGATGGCCCGAGTCCGCGGCGAGCACATCGCGTCAGGGGCGTGGATGGGAATCGGTCTCGCACTGATCGGCGCGCTGGTGCTCACCGGTGTCGACTTCTCGCTGTCCACCCGAGCGCTGTTCGGCGACGCACTCGCACTCACGGGCGGTGTCTTCGGCGCGGCGTACGTGACCGTGGGAGCAGATGCCCGCCGGTCGATGTCGACGACCGTCTACACGTCGATCTGCTACCCGATGGCCGCGGTTGGCCTGCTCGCTGTATGCGTGCTGGGTGGCCAGAACCTCGGGCAGTACTCGGCGCACACCTGGTGGATCATCCTGGCGATCACGATCGGCCCGCAGCTGCTCGGCCACTCGCTCGTGAATCGGGTGCTGCGCACGATCAGCGCCACGACGGTGTCAGTGGCGATTCTCTTCGAGATCGTGGGTGCCACGTTGATTGCGTGGTGGTGGTTCAGCGAGACGCCGCCCGCGGGTGCCTATCCGGCGGCAGTGCTCATCACGATCGGCGTGCTGCTCGTGGTGCGGGCCGGCAACGCCGCGGCGCCACCGGTGGAGTGACTAGTTACTCAGGCCGCAGGAACGGCAATGTCGGTGCGCAACACTTCGAGCACTTCGACGTGGACGCCGTAACGCTCACGGCTCGTACGCATCGCTGAACGCTCGGCCGCCAAGGCATCAACGGCCTCGACCTCGATGGCAGCAATACGACCCGAGGGCAACACATCTACGACGCAGAGGTATGTCTTCATCGCCCTATCCCCGTTCTCTAACTCGCTTCAAGGATCGGCGTTTTCGCCGTAGAGCTTGAGTGGGCCATTCGGACCGGATGTGGATCCGCGGCCGGTCGACCGAAGTAGAAGCCTTGGGCGAGTTCGCACCCGAGCTCGCGGAGGCGAACGGCTTGTGCTTCCTGCTCGATGCCTTCGGCGACGGTCATGACGCCCAGCACTTGCGCGAGGCGCAGGATGGCCTGCACGAAGCCGGCGCCCTCGACATCGACCGCGACGCTGTCGGTGAAGGACTTGTCGATCTTCAGCACGTCGACGGGGAAGCTACGCAGGTAGCTCAACGACGAGTAGCCGGTACCGAAGTCGTCGATCGCGATCTGCACGCCGAGGTTCTTCAGTGCGTTGAGTTGGAGCACGGCGAGGTCGGTGTCCTCCATGAGCACGCTCTCGGTGATCTCGAGCGTGAGCTGACCGACCTCGAGTCCGTTGCGCTTCATGATCGAGCGCACGGTCTCGATCAGATTGGCGTCGAACAGCTGCCGGGCCGACAGGTTCACACTGATCTGCATCCGCTCGCCGTTGGTGCGCGCAGGCCAACGTGAAGCCGCGGCGCACGCTTGGTCGAGCACCCATGTGCCGATCGGGATGATGAATCCGGTGTCCTCGGCGACCGGCACGAACTCCATCGGGGGCACGAGCCCACGATCGGGGTGTTGCCAGCGCACCAGCGCCTCGAATCCCACGACATCGTCGTCGGTCAGCGAGATGATCGGCTGGTAGTGCACCACGAGCTCGTCGCGTTCGATTGCCCCGCGCAGCTCTGCTTCGAGCTCGAGTCGTTCGACGGCGGCGTGGTGCATGGCGGCTTCGAAGACGCGCCAGGTGCCGGTTCCGCTCGACTTGGCGGCGTACATGGCGGCGTCGGCGTTGCGGACGAGGTCGTCGGCTGTGACCGCGCCGGAGCGATGCAGCACAATGCCGACACTGGCCCGGATACTGACCTCGCGCCCCGACAGGTCGAAGGGCGCGCTGAGCGCTTCGATGATCGTCGCCGCCAGCCCGGTGGCCTCTGACAACTCGGCGACATCTTCGAGGAGGATCACGAACTCGTCACCGCCGAGCCGGGCGGCGGTGTCGCCGGGCCGGAGGCACTGGACGATGCGTTCACCCACCGCGACGAGCAGCTCGTCGCCCGTGCTGTGGCCGAGGCTGTCGTTGATGGTCTTGAACCGGTCGAGGTCGAGCAACAGGATGGCGAGGCCGCGTCCGTTCGGACGGCGCACGCTGAGTGCGTGCTCGACGCGATCGGTGAACAACGGACGGTTCGCCAGGCTCGTCAACGGATCATGGAAGGCCTGATGCCGGAGCTGCTCCTCGAGCGCGTTCTGTTCGGTCACGTCCTGCACGTCGACGAGCACTGCGTCGCGGCCGCCGAACTCGAGACGATGGGCCGTGATGTCGACCTCGATGGTGCGGCCGTCCTTCAGGCGGTGGTTCCATGTGCCGAGCTTGTTGAGCGTCGGACGTAGGCCGTCGACCGCTGACAGCAGCAACGGCATGTCCTCCTCAGGACGGATGTCGCTGATGCGCATCGCGAGAAACTCGTCTCGGGTGTAGCCGTAGTGATTGACCGCGGCCTCGTTGACCTCGAGAAAGGCGAGTGTGTCGATGTCCCACACCCACATGGGTCGCGGGTTGTTGGCGAACAGCATCCGGAAGCTCGCCTCGCTGTCGGCGAGCGCGGTCGCCGCTCGCCGCTGGTCGGTCACGTCGTGGCTGTTGCACACGAAGCCGGCGATGCTCGGTTCGTTGAGCAGATTGCGAATGGAGGTCGAGCACCAACGCCAGCTGCCGTCCGCGTGACGTACTCGCACTTCGACGCGCACGACTTCATCGGGGTCGTCGCGCAGCGCCGCCATCCCGATCGCCAGTGTGCGCCGGTCGTCCGGATGGACGCGATCGGATGCGTACGTGCCGACGCGCTCGTCCTGCCGCCATCCGAGGACGTCGGTGATCGGCGGACTCTCGTAGGTGATGATGCCGTCGTCGTTGACGACGGTGATCACATCGGCCGCATGGGCGACGAGCGAGCGGAACCGTCCATCGCTCGCGCGCACCTGCTGCTCCGAGCTTCGTAGCTGCGCGGACACCCAGGCCACCGTTTCGCCCATCAGCAGGATCGTGGGCACGGCGTACGCCGTCGATTCGAGCCCGGGCGTGCCATGACCGATGATCACCAGCGGGGCGAAGTAGGCCACCACCAGCATCGGTGCGAACCGGATCGACATGCCGGGGCGGTGACCGAGCCCGAGCCAGATGAAGATGACCATGTAGAAGAGGCCGTAACGGAAACCATCGGCGTGGGTGGCGACGTTGTGCGCGACCACACACGACAGCGCGAGCGGCATCAGCCAGAGCGTCGCTGAACGGCGCCACCGTTGCCATGGGAGCAGGCCGATGACGACACCGCACGCGACCGCGAGTACCGCGACCGCTCCGACCGCCCGAACGCTCGAGCCCGGCGATGCCGGCAGCAACAACGCGCCCGTGGCCACGAGCGCGCCACACAGAAGGAACAACGCGCTCGACAGACGCCCGAGCGCCCTCGGCGAAAGGAACCCTTCGATCCCTTTTCATCGGCGGAATCCCGCCGAGAATGAGGCTGTGTGCGGGTGCCCTTCGATGATTAGCGTCGTCCGCTGATGGCTGAGCAGCTCGATCAGCTGACTGCGGACCTGGAGCGGGACGGGTTTGCGGTCGTCCCGAGCGTGCTCGACGCGGCCGAGGTCGACGCTGTGCGGGACGCGCTCGCGCCGCATTTCGGGCTCGGTTTCCACGGCCGCAACCCGTTCGAGGGTCACGAGACCCAGCGGGTCTACTGCCTGGCGGCGAAGTCGCGGGCGTTCGATCGGCTGATCCTCGACCCGTTGATGCTCGACGTGTCGGAGCGGGTGCTCGGCCCGAACTTTCTCCTCACCGCGACGCTGGCGATCAAGCTCGAGCCGGGGGAGTCAGCGCAGGACTTCCACTCCGACGACGGCTTCTACCAAGTGCCTCGTCCTCGGCCGCCGGTGTCGCTCAGCACGCTGTGGGCGATCGATGAGTTCACGGCGGAGAACGGCGCGACGCTCGTCTACCCCGAGAGCCATCGTTGGGGCAACGAACGACCTCGCGAGCTTCCACGGGTCGTGACGGCGACGATGCCCACGTGTTCGGTGCTCGTGTACTACGGCACGTTGGTCCACGCCGGCGGTGCGAACACCAGTACCGGCAATCGCCTCGGGATCTCGATCCAGTACGCCACTGCGTGGGCGCGGCAACAGGAGAACTTCATGATGGCGTTGGGCGTCGACGGCGCCCGCGACCTGCCGCCGCGCCTGCAGGAGTTGATCGGCTACAGCATCCATCCGCCCTTCATGGGCATGATCGACGGACGGCATCCGAAGAAACTCTTGACCTGACATATCCACGTATGACATATATATGTCATGGTCGGTACGCAACGTAACGTCAGGCGCGTCACACCCGGCGAGTGGACGGAGGCGCTCCAGCGTCTACTCCATGACGGCAACGTGCCGCTGGCGGTGGCGTTGACGGATCTCGACGGGTTCGCCGGCATCAACGAGAAGCACGGTGCCGAAGCGGGCGATCGTGTCCTCGAGGCGTGGGAGAAGACCCTCGGGGGCAGCGTGCCGGCCGAGGCGATCGTCGCCCGGCTCGGAGGCGACGAGTACTCCGTCGCGCTCCCTGGTTCTTCCCCGGAGAACGCGCTCATCCTGCTCGAGGAAGTGCGCAGCCACTTCAACGCGCACGGCGTGAAGGGTCTGGACGAGGAGGTCGACGCGTCGGTCGGCATCGCCGCGGCCCCGCCGCACGGGTCGACGGGGGAGGAGCTCTACCGCGCCGCCGGCGAGGCGTTGATGCGAGCGAAACGTGAAGGCCGGGGGCGGGTTGCGATCTACGTCGAAGCGAAGATGACGCTCAAGAGCAACTACTACAGCCGAGCGAACCTCGATCGCTTGTCGAAGCTGTCCGGTGCGACGAGCCGGACCGAGGCCAGCCTCCTGCGCGAAGCACTCGACGATCTTTTCGAGAAGTACCGCAACGATCTCTAGGCTCTGCCCCTTGAAGGTCACGCTCACGTTCGACAACGGGCCGTGGCCCGGCGTCACCGAGCAGGTGCTCGACACGTTGCGGGCGCGCGATGTGCGCTCGACGTTCTTTGTCGTCGGCAACCAGTTGCGCAAGGCCCGATCGCTCGCCGAGCGCGCGGTGGACGAGGGCCACTGGGTGGGCAACCACACGATGACGCACTCGGTGCCGCTCGGCGATGGTGCCGACCCCATTGAGGAGATCGACGCAACGCAGGAACTGATCGGTGAGCTGGCGCACGACGCGCGGTGGTTCCGTCCGTTCGGACGCGGCGGTGTGCTCGACGACCGCCTACTGAGTGCCGACGCCGTGGAGCTCCTGCAGAACGGCGCCTACAGCTGCGTGTTGTGGAACAGCGTGCCACGGGACTGGGAAGACCCGGAGGCGTGGATCGACCGCGCGCTCGCGGATGTCGAGTCGAACGACTGGACGGTGATCGTGCTGCACGACCTGCCGACGGGAGCGATGGACAACCTGCCGCGACTGCTCGACGAGCTCGACGCCCGCGGCGCGGAGCTCGTGCAGGACTTCCCCGACACCTGCGTCCCCATCCGCGACGGCCAAGTCGTCGGCGACCTCACCCCCCTCACGAAATCCCACTCAGACATACACAAAAGTGTGTAGGTCTGAGTGGGATTTCGATCAGGACTGGGGGAGTTGGGACATGAATTGGTTGAGGTCGAAATAGTCGCGCCAGGCGGCGATCTTGCCGTCGACGACTTCGAAGGTGCCCATCACCGGTAGCTCGATCGTCACCGTTGGCGTGATGAACGCGTCGACGCGCTCGGTGAGCACGACCGACCCCGTGGCGGCGATGTTGAGCACACGGAACTCCACGCTGTCCACGCCGGCGGTGAACCCGGCGATCGTGTCTCGGATCGCGGCGCGGCCCGTGACGGGCGCGACGGGAATGTTGTGATACACGGCGTCGTCCGTGAAGAACTCCATCAGGGCGTCGAGATCACCCTTTGCCCACGCGTCGCAGAACGTTTGGACCACATCGATCGGGTCAGCCATGGACCCGGACGCTACCTGTACGCCGCCGCCTGGATGCCGTACAGGTCGGCGTACTGCCCGCCCCGCTCGATGAGGTCCTCATGCGTGCCCAACTGGACGAGCCGGGCGCCGTCGAGCACCACGATGAGGTCGGCCATGCGCACCGTGCTGAACCGATGCGACACCAGCACGGTGATGCGCCCGTCGTCGCCGACGCGATGAGCACCGGCGGCGTACCGCTCGAACAGCGCATGCTCGGTCTCGGCATCGAGCGCGGCGGTGGGCTCGTCGAGCACGAGCAGCAGCGGCTCGTCGCGCATGAACCCTCTCGCCAGTGCGAGCTTCTGCCACTGCCCGAAGGACACTTCGACGCCGCCCGGCCACGTCGGGCCGAGTTGTGTCTCGAGCCCTGCTGCGAGTCGATCGACGACATCGCTCGCGCCGGCTCGCCCGATCGCAGCGTCCACAGCGGGATGGTCGTCGAGTCGGAGCACGTCACCGATTCCAACCGAGTGGCGAGCACGGAACTCGAAGCGGAAGAAGTCCTGGAAGGCGCCGGCCAGCCGGGATCGCCAATCGGCTGCGGGCATCTGCCGTAGTGGCTGACCGTCGACGTAGATGGCGCCGCTCGTTGGCTCGTACAACTTCGCGAGCAGCTTGACGAGTGTGGTCTTGCCTGCACCGTTCTCACCGACGATGGCCACCACCGCTCCGGCGGGCAATGTCAGGGACACATCGTCAAGGACGACGCGATCGGTGCCGGGGTAGGCGAACGACACGTGGTCGAACGTGATGCCCTCGTGCAACCGCGTCGGCACCGAGAGATCCTCGTGGGCCACGACCGACGCGGCGTAGTCCTCGAGCCACGCCAGCCGGCGGGAGCCGTCGACCCAGATGCCGCGCAGGAAGCCGATCTCACCGACCGTCGCGCCGATGTACTGCGAGAGCCGCGATCCCGCGGCGAGAACGAGCAGCACGTCGCCTGGTGGCGAATCGAGGCCGCTCGAGACGAACACGATCGCGCCGACGTACGCGAGCCCGAAGGTCGCCCACGCCAGCGTGTGCCACACCGCGCTTCTCCAACGCGCCGACGCGACGCCCCCGTACCACTCCTCCCACCGGACGCGGCGCTCGCTGGCGAGGCGGGGACCGATCCCCGTGACGCGCACCTCCTTGCCCGGGGGTGCGGTGGTCGCCACGGTGAACAAGTGCGTCGACAGCCGCTTCGAGGGCGCGCCGCGCTCCTCGGCACCGCGCTCGACGGCCGGCCGCCACGACGACGTCAACACCGTGGGCAGTGCGAACGCGGCGAGCAGCACCAGCGCCGGATGGATCGACCCGAGCAGCACAACGGTGACGCCGAGGCGCAGGATCCAACCGATCGTCGAGAACACGGACATGTACATGTGATCGAGCACGAAGATCTGATTGCGCAAGACCGACAGACGGTCGAGGTAGTCCGGTCGTTCTTGGTGAGCGATGGTCGACACGGACGCTTGGAGCTTGGCGACGTGGGACTCGAGCGCGATGGTCACCTTGTCGCGGAAGCGGCGTTGCAGGCGCGTCGACATCGTCGTGAGGAACCACGTGGCCGTGGCGGACAGCGCCAGCCCTACTGCGGCCAGTTGAACGCGGCCGCGGTCACCATTGATCACGCCCTCGCCGAGCACCTTCAGCCAGACAGCGAGCAACGCGTCTGGCAATGCCGCGAGCAGCGCGAGCAAGAACGCCACCAGCATCAAGGCGGGCTCGTGCTGATAGCCCAGCTTGCACAGCCGCCACATCGAGCGCAGTGCCGGGGGCAGCTCGACGTCGGTCGAGGACGCCTCAAGCGAGGACATCGAACACCATCTCCTCTTCGCCTTCCTCGGCGCCGCCCAGCACGAATCGTTGTGCCTGCAGATCGAACATTGTGAAGTAGCGACCGCGCCGGGCCATCAGCTCCTCGTGCGTCCCGAGCTCGACGACCTGGCCGTGCTCGAGCACGCAGATGCGATCGGCGTGCCGGACCGTCGAAAACCGGTGCGAGATGAGAATCGTCGTGCAATCACGCGTCGCCGAGAGGATTCGTTCGAAGATCTCGGATTCACCGCGTACGTCGAGTTGCGCGGTCGGCTCGTCGAGCAGCACGACACCGGCACCGAGTTGCACCGCGCACAGTGCCCTCGCGAGCGCAACGCGCTGCCACTGCCCCCCGGAGAGGTCGGTGCCGTTCTCGTAGCCGCGGGCAAGGATCGTGTCGAGATCGGCGAGGTCGTTGCCGCCCGCCTCCCGGAGCGCGGCGAGCACGGTTTCGTCTGACGCGCCGCCGGGCGCCACGTTGTCGCGCATCGACAGCTCGAACCGGATGAAGTCCTGGAACACCGCCGTGATGCGAGACCGCCACGAAACGAGGTCGAACTCGCGCACGTCGACGCCGTCGATCTCGATGGTGCCCGACTGCGGGTCGTAGAGGCGGCAGAGGAGCTTCGCCAGCGTGGTCTTGCCGGCACCGTTCTGCCCGACGATCGCCAGCGACGAGCCGGCCGGAATCGTGAGGTCGAATCCTTCCAGGACCGGGCGGCCCTCGGGGTAGCCAAACGTCACGTCGCGGAAGCGGATTTCTTGCGCCGGCGTTCCGTCGGCGGAGCGAGAGCCCGACGGGAGCGCGCCGGCCGGCTTCATCGCCGGCTCGAGTCGGAGCACGGCCGCGACCGGCGCGGCAGCGCCGTCGAGGGCCCAGTTGAGCCCGCCGAACGCGATCATCGACGTGCCGACGGCAGCCTGCGCGTAGATCACGGCCGCACCAAGGTCGAGGCCCCCGTTCGTCGCAGCGTTCGCGATCGACCACATCACGATGACGTTTGCCGCGGCGACGATCACGAGGCTCGAGAGCACCGACTTCTCGCGCAGCTTCGTGGCCTGGTATTGCAGCCGGTGCAGCGTGGTGCGCCGGTCGATGAAGCGGTCGATCGTCCACCCCGCCAAACCGAACATCCGCAGCTCCTTCGCGGCGGGCGGGTCGACGGCCATGCGGTAGGCGTACTCAGCGTCGCGTTGCGCGGCTTGCACTTCGTCGGTGTTGCGATCGCGCCACACCGCGCTTTCGCGCAGCAGCCAGTGCGTCGCCAGCCAACCGCCGGCCAGCACCGGCGGCGCCCACCACGCGTAGCCGAAGAGCACGAGGGCGGAGGCGATGCCGCCGACCATCATGGCCATGCCGTCCGCGATGAAGTCCATCGAGATGTACAGAGGGGGACCTGTCATTCCCGCGTCGAACTCGCGCGCCACCGTCAGGTCGTTCGTGAGGCTCGGATCCTCCAGGTGCCCCATGCCCGGCGGTTGCACGCACGCGTCGGTGAGCCGGTCGTAGAGCCATGCCGCCGTGCGATCGCCGAGGTTCGCGCTCACCGCCGTGTGGATTGGCTTGAGCACCTGAAGCAGCACGAACACGCTGCCCGCGAACGCGAGTGGCGCCGCCAGGCTGTGGCCCTGCTGCACTGCGCCGATCAACACACCCATCGCGATCGCAAACGCCGCGGGCAGGACCCCGCGGAGGAGCAACACCACCCACCAGGCGATGGCCAAGCCGCGGTCGGCCTTCGGCAGCACGCCGAAGAACTTCCATTCCTGCCGCCCGCGCAATCGAGACATCACCGGCGGGTGAACCTAGTAGCCGGCCCGAGGGCGGAAGCGGTCGAAGCGGAGTCCTCGCTCGGCGCCTGATCCAAACCGGCTCGCTCGGCATCTCCCACGTGCAGATCATCGTCTGAGCGAGCAAACTCCGATGGGTCAGACCAAAGAAACTCGAGGGGGCGACCGGATGGCGAGCGAGCAACTGGAACAGGTCAAGGAGCTACTCGGGGCGATCGACCTCTTGGACGGCACGCTCGAGGAACGCCGGGCGCTCATGGACTCCTTTGGACAAGAGGCGCCCGACGGCACGAGCGTGACGACCGTCGATGCCGGTGGCGTTCCTGCGGAGTGGATCGTCGCGCCGGCAGCGGACGCCGACCGCGTCATCCTGTACCTGCACGGCGGCGGGTACTCCCTCGGCTCACTCGACTCTCATCGCCGGCTCGTCGCGCATCTGTCGATCGAGGCCAAGGCGCGCGTGCTCAACGTGGACTATCGCCTCGCACCGGAGCATCCGTACCCGGCCGCGGTCGACGACGCCGTTGCCGCCTATCGGTGGTTGCTCGGCCAAGGCGTGCGCGCCGGTCGCATCGCAATCTCCGGCGACTCTGCTGGAGGAGGACTCACGCTCGCCACCTTGCTCGCGCTGAAAGACGCCGGCGATCCCTTGCCGGCGGCTGCGGTTCCGCTGTCACCGTGGACCGATCTGGAAGGCACGGGCGACTCGATGCGCACACGCGCCGCGGCCGATCTCATGATCCAGCCGGCCCGCTTGAAGGAGACCGCCGATCTGTACGCCAACGGAGCCGATCTCCGGCAGCCGCAGTTGTCGCCCCTGCACGGTGACTACGCGGGGTTGCCGCCGCTGCTCATCCAAGTCGGCGACGCCGAGGTGCTGCTCGACGATGCGACGCGGGTCGCCGCGATCGCCGAGGCCGCGGGCGTCAGTGTGACCCTCGAGGTGTGGGACGAAATGCCCCATGTGTTCCAAGCCTTCGTCGGGTTGCTGCCCGAATCCGATCGGGCAGTGGCCCGTATCGGAGCCTGGTTGCAGGCCCGTATCCCTTAGTTCGTAGGTTACGGACGGTCACTGGGCCTTTTGGTCCTTGCGCTCGTCTGACGCGTCTGGGCACTATCTCGGCTCTGGTGTCGGGGTCGGCGCCGGCAGGGATACAGGGTCTCGGCGGACTTCCCGGCGCGGGTGGCGCTCAGCTTTCAGCTTTCGTCGTACAACAACGTGCCCCACGAGTTCGTACAACTGATCCGCGCCCACGCGGCCGTCGTCATCGCTTTGGCGGTCGGCATCGTCATCGGTGCGACCCTGCCGTCCCCGGTTGCGAAGCACCACATCGCCCAACTCGCGGATCGGCCGTCGATTGCGCCGTCCACGTCGATCGCGGGGCCGCCAGAGACCGCGACGACCGAGGCTTCGACGACAACGGCCGCGCCATCATCGCCCTCGGTGCCCGCGCCTGCCACTGCACCCGTCGTCCCGAGCGGCAAGGGCATGTGGATCTGGCAACCCGAATATGTCGAGGGGGGCGACCCTGCAGGCATCGTCGCCCGCGCTCAAGCGAACGGGCTCACCCATCTCTACGTACGGATGGGCTCGTCGGTCGACGGCTTCACCGGCGGTCCGTTCCTCGATGCCCTGTTGCCCGTCGCCCACGCCGGCGGGCTGCGCATCATCGGTTGGGACTTCCCGTATCTCGACGACGTCGGCGCTGACGTTGATCGCGCCTTGCAAGCGATCTGGTACGTCACGCCGAGCGGCGATCGGCTCGATGGGTTCAGCGCGGACGTCGAGACACCCCAGGAGTACGTCGCGCTGACGGCCGAGAGCGCGGCCATGTACGGGGCGGGGCTGCGTGGTCGCGTGGGTCCGAGCTATCTCCTGATCGCGACGGTGCCGCGACCGAGCCCTTCGCGCCAGGCCGACTACCCGTATCCCGAAGTCGTGACGTCGTTCGATGCGATCGCGCCCATGGTGTACTGGATCGACCAGCCACCCGATGTGGAGGCCGCCAACGCGGTCGACTTCCTCTCCCAATACGGCAAGCCGGTGCTGCCGATCGGGCAGGCGTACGACGGTGGCCTCGAAGGTGGACCGCCGGGCACGCCGACCGCTGACGAGATCTCCTCGTTCGTCAACGCGGCCGACGCGGCCGGCGCGGCGGGTGTCTCGTTCTGGTCGTGGCAGCACGCCAGCGACGAGATGTGGGGGGCGATCGCGTCGGCACCGAACGTCGGCGTCAAACCGCCGGGCTGAGCGCGAAGGGGACGCTGGCTACGCCTTCTGGCGGAGCTGTGCGCGCCCTTCCGTCCACGTGAGCCCGGCTTCTACGTCGGTGTCGTGTGGGAGCCCGAGGATTCGCTCGGCGATGATGTTGCGGAGCACCTCTGACGTACCGCCGCCAACGGTCAGCGCGGGGCTGAACAGGAAGCCCATCGCCCACGGTTCCCACTTCGGGTCGACGGCCTCGGGTGCGAGCATCCCGTACGCGCCCATCATGTCCTTGCCCAAGCCGAAGCCGACCTTGCCATGCGGATCCTTCAGCGCCTTGCGCAACGACGCGTCGGGTCCGGGCTTCTTGTTGACCGCAGCCGAGATCTGCCGCAGCTGGTGATAGCGCAGGATCTCGCCCTCGATGTAGGCCGTCATGAGCCGCTGACGCGTGATCTGGTCCACGCCGCCGTTGCTGCGCGCGAGCTCGACCAGGTCGCGGACGGTTGGCCCATACCCCCACTGCAGACCTTCTCTCGACAACGAGACGCGCTCGTTGGCCAGTGTTTCCTTTGCCATCGCCCAGCCGCCGTTGAGTGACCCGATGAGGTTCTCGACTGGCACTTCCACGTTGGTGAAGAACACTTCGCAGAAGCCGGCGTCGCCGAATCCACCCACCATGTTGCGCAGTGGACGGATCTCGATGCCCGGGGAATCCATCGGCACGATGAAGTACGAGATGCCCGTGTACTTCGACGTATCGGCATCGGTGCGAGCGATGAGGATGCCGAACTTCGCGACCATTGCGAGCGACGTCCAGATCTTCTGACCGTTCACGATGAACACGTCGCCGTCGCGGACCGCGCGCGTCGCCAAGTTGGCGAGGTCCGAGCCGGCGTCGGGTTCGGAGAAGAGCTGACACCACAGCTCGTCGCCGCGCAGCATCGGCGGCAGGTAGCGCTCCTTCTGCTCGTCGCTGCCGTGCACGACGATGACCGGCCCGCAGTGCCCGATGCCGATCGGGTTGACCGGCTTGGCGACGCCCGCGCGGCGAATCTCGTCGTCGATGATCAGCTGCAGCTCGGGTTCGGCGTCTAGGCCCCACGGTCGCGGCCAGTGGGGCGTGACATAGCCGACGTCCACGAGCTCTGCGGCGGTGGGCGTCGGATGCTCGGCGAACCAGCGCCGCACTTCGGTGCGGCGAGGGTCGTCCTCGTGAGGAAGGTCGATATCCACGGGCGCATCGTGGACACTGGGACGGTGCGTGTCCAGTTCGTCCCGAGCCGGGAGCCGCCGGACCTGCTCGACCTGCCGTGGTCGGAGCCGCTCGCGGAGTGGGATCACCCTCGACTGGTGCGTATGGCGCACGGCTCGAGCCGGCACGTGGTGCGCTTCGTCAGCGATGGCGAGCGGGTGTTCGCCCTCAAGGAGACGTCACCGGCCGACGCGCAACGCGAGTACGGCATGCTGCGCCGCCTCAACGCCGAACGGCTGCCGGCGGTCGAATCGGTCGGGGTCGTCACCGACCGCCGCACCGTCGGTGGCGCCCTCCTCGACGCTGTGCTCATCACGCGCTATCTCGACTACTCCCTGCCGTACCAGTACTTGTTCAGCGTCGAGGGCGGCCGCGGTCTCGATCGTCGTCTGATCGACGCGGCGGTGGTGCTGCTCGTGCGCCTGCACCTCGACGGTTTCTACTGGGGGGACTGCTCGCTCGCGAACCTGCTCTTTCGTCGAGACGCTGGCGCGCTCATGGCGTATCTCGTCGACGCGGAGACTGCCGAGCATCACGACGCGCTGTCCGACGGGCTGCGCGAAGCCGACATCGAGATCGCGCAGGAGAACATCGCGGGAGGACTCTTCGATCTGCAGGCCCACGGCCGGCTGTCGCCGGACGTCGACGTCGTCGGTATCGCCGTCATGCTCGTCGAGCGGTACACGCAGTTGTGGAACGAGCTCACCGCGACGGAAGAGTCGGACGCCGACGACCGGCATCTGATCGATCGCCGGATCCGCCGGCTCAACGACTTGGGGTTCGACGTGGATGAGCTCGTCGTCGAGAAAGACCCCGCGAAGGCGAAGCTGCGCGTCCGTCCCGCGCTGGTCGAAGAGGGCCACCACGCCCGCGAGCTTCGCCGGCTCACCGGGTTGGAGGTGCAGGAGAACCAAGCGCGCCGCCTCCTCAACGACATTGCTGCGTACGGCGCGCATCTCGCGCGCACGGAGGGCCACGACGTCGCGCCTGCGGTCGCGGCCGCCCGATGGCTCCAGGAGGTCTTCGAGCCGGCCGTGGCGCGGGTGCCTGCGGAGCTGCGGGCGCGCCTCGAGCCGGCCGAGCTGTTTCATGAAATGCTGGAGCACCGCTACTACCTCTCGGAAGCGGCGGGGCACGAGGTCGACAACCAGACCGCGCTGAACTCCTACCTCGATGGCGTGCTCCGCTTCCGTCCCGACGAACGGATGATCACCGACGACGAGAAGTAGACGGTTGGCCGGTACGTCGACTGGGCATGAGGTGTCCGAGTATGGGAGTCCGCCGCAGTCTCCTGGTGCTGGTTCTTGTCGTTTCCAGTGCGGCCGCGTGCGGTGGCTCCTCGGGCCTGCCGACGTTGAACTGGTACATCAACCCGGACAACGGCGGGCAGGCTGATCTCGCGCAGAAGTGCACCGAGGCCGCCAGTGGCCGCTACCGAATCAAGACTGCGCTCTTGCCGAACGATGCGACGGCTCAACGTGAGCAGCTTGTACGCCGCCTGGCCGCCAACGACTCCTCGATCGACCTGATGAGCCTCGATCCACCGTTTGTCGCGGAGTTCGCCAACGCCGGATTCCTGCACTCGTTCTCGGACGCGGACGTGACCGCCTTCACCGAAGGTGTGCTCAAGGGCCCCGTCGCGTCGGCGACGTGGAAGGGCCGACTGGTCGCGGCGCCCTTCTGGGCCAACACGCAGCTCCTGTGGTTCCGGAAGTCGGTGGCGTTGAAGGCGGGCATCGATCCGAGCACGAGCGCGGTCACGTGGGATCAAGTGATCAAGGGCGCGGAAGCCACCGGGGCGACCGTCGAGGTCCAGGCCGATCGCTACGAGGGCTACATGGTGTGGATCAACGCGCTGGTGTCATCCGCCGGCGGCAAGATTTTGACGAACCCTGAGGCCGGCAAGGACGTGCAGCCCGGGCTCGACACGGATGCGGGCAAGCAAGCGGCTGGCGTCATCCGCGAACTCGCCACGTCGCGCGCCGCCGATCCTGCGCTGTCGACGTCGAAGGAAGAGCCGGGAAGAGCGGCGTTCCAAGGACCCCGCGGCGGCTTCATGGTCAACTGGGCCTACATCTACGGCGCCGCCCAAGAGGCCGTCGCCGGCGGATCGCTCCCGCAGAGCGTGCTCGACGACATCTCGTGGGGCCGGTATCCGCAAGTGACCGCCGGGCAGGCGAGCCGGCCGCCGCTCGGCGGCATCGACCTGGCGGTCGGCGCGTTCAGCAAACACGCGGACTTCGCCATCGAAGCAGTGAAGTGCATCACGACCGACGCGAGCGAGAAGCAATACATGCTCAAGTCGAAGAATCCCGCGGCGCGCACCAACGTCTACGACGACGCCGAGGTGCGCAAGGTCTTCCCGATGGCGGACCTGATCCGCGAGTCCATCGACGCCGCCGCGCCACGCCCGCAGACGCCGTACTACACCGACGTCAGCACGGCCACGGTGCGCACCTTCCACCCGCCCGCGTCGGTCGACCCGCAACGCACGCCCGCAGACGCTGCACAACTCATCGTCGATGTATTGCACGATCGGAGACTCCTCTGACGGCGGCGATCACCGGTCGGGCGCGCAGCGAGCGCCGCCTCGGATGGATGCTCTCGGGGCCCGCGGTCGTGGTCATGCTGGCTGTTACCGCGTATCCACTTGGACGCGCGGTGTACCTCTCGCTGTACAGCTACCGCCTCACCGATCCCAACGCGCGCGAGTTCGTCGGCTTGCGCAACTACTCGACGGTCCTCTCGGATTCCCTGTGGTGGACCGACGTGAGCACGACTGTGTTCATCACAGTCGTCACGGTCGCGGTCGAGCTCCTCATCGGCTTCGGGTTCGCGATGGTCATGCATCGCATCATCTTCGGTCGTCGCATCGTGCGCACGTCGATCCTGATCCCGTACGGAATCGTCACCGTCGTTTCCGCGTTCGCGTGGCAGTACGCGTTCGCGCTCGACTCCGGCTTCGTGAACACGTGGTTCCACCTCGGCGACAAGGCCTGGTTCAGCGACCGATGGTCGTCGCTCTTCGTCATCTGTCTTTCCGAGATCTGGAAGACCACGCCCTTCATGTCGCTGCTGCTGCTCGCCGGCCTCGCCCAAGTGCCAGAGGATCTGCAGGAGGCCGCGAAGATCGACGGCGCCACGTGGTGGCAGCGCCTCTACAAGGTGACGTTGCCGAACATGAAGGCGGCGATCATGGTGGCGGTGCTGTTCCGAACGCTGGACGCGTTCCGGATCTTCGACAACGTCTTCATCATGACGAGCGGCGCCCAGAAGACCGAGACCGTGTCGTTCCTCGCGTACCGTCAGACCATCAGTCGCACTGCGCTCGGTCTCGGCGGCGCAGTGTCGGTCCTGCTGTTCCTGTGCGTGGTGGCGATCGCCGCGGTGTTCATCAGAGGGTTCAAGGTGGATCTCGGCTCCGTGCGAGGAGACGACTGATGAAGAGCCGCCGTCAAGCCGGCACCGTCATCGGCGCGGTGCTCATCGTGCTGTACGCCTTGGTGCCGGTTGCCTGGATCATGTCGCTTTCCTTCAAGGCGGGCGACGACATCAACAACAAGCAGTTCCTGCCCACGAAGTGGACGCTCGACAACTACCGCACGGTCTTCAAGACCGACCTGTTCACCGCGGCGTTGCGCAACTCGATTGGCATCGCCCTGATCGCGACGTTCCTGTCGGTGATGATCGCCACCGTCGCGGCGTACGCCATCGCCCGGCTCGACTTCCCGGGGAAGCGCGTCATCCTCTCGGTCGCGCTCGGCATCGCGATGTTCCCCGCGGTCTCACTCGTCGGCCCGCTGTTCGACATGTGGCGGTCGCTCGGTATCTACGACACGTGGATCGGTTTGATCATCCCCTACATGTCCTTCACCCTGCCGCTCTCGATCTGGACCCTGTCCGCCTTCTTCCGCCAGATCCCGTGGGAGATGGAGCAAGCCGCGCAGGTCGACGGCGCCACGCCTTGGCAGGCGTTCCGCAAGGTCATCGTGCCGCTCGCTGCGCCTGGCGTCTTCACGGCGGCGATCCTCACCTTCCTGTTCGCGTGGAACGACTTCGTCTTCGGCATCTCGCTCACGTCCACCGACGCCGCCCGCCCCGTCCCCGCCGCGCTGGCGTTCTTCACGGGCGAGTCGCAGTTCCAGACACCGACCGCCGCCATCTCGGCTGCGGCAGTCGTCGTCACCGTGCCCGTCGTGCTGCTCGTGCTGTTGTTCCAGCGCAAGATCGTGGCCGGCCTCACCTCTGGTGCAGTCAAGGGATAGGAAAGAGACCGTATGGCGCCCATCACCCTGAAGAACTTGGTGAAGGAGTACAGCGATGGCTTCAAGGCCGTCAACGACGTCAGCCTCGAGATCAACGATGGCGAGCTCGTGATCCTCGTCGGGCCGTCAGGCTCCGGGAAGTCGACCGTGCTGCGCATGATCGCCGGCCTCGAGGACATCACCTCGGGTGACCTGTACATCGGCGATGAGCGAGTGAACGACAAGGCCCCTCGTGAGCGCGACCTCGCCATGGTGTTCCAGAACTACGCGCTCTATCCGCATCTCACCGTCTTCGAGAACATCGCGTTCCCGTTACGGCTTTCGAAGAGGTTCAGTGACGAGCAGATCAAAGCAAAGGTCCACGAGGCGGCCGATCTGCTCGACCTGAACGAACACCTGGACCGGAAGCCGGCCAATTTGTCGGGCGGCCAACGACAGCGGGTCGCCATGGGACGGGCGATCGTCCGCGATGCGCGTGCCTTCCTGTTCGACGAGCCGTTGTCGAACCTCGATGCGAAGTTGCGCGGACAAACAAGGGCGGAGATCGCGCGGCTACAACGTCGACTCGCGATCACAACCGTCTACGTCACGCACGACCAGGTCGAGGCGATGACACTCGGCGACCGCGTCGCGGTGCTGCGCCGCGGCGTGCTCCAGCAGGTCGACTCCCCACGCGAGTTGTACGAGCGTCCGATCAACATGTTCGTCGCCGGCTTCATCGGGTCGCCGCCGATGAACTTCCTGCCTGCTGTCATCGAGGGTTCCTCCGCCCAATTGCCGTTCGCGACGGTGGAAGTGCCGAGCGCCGTCGTGGAGCGCGCCGGCGACACGAGCCTGTTGCTCGCCGGCATCCGTCCGGAGCACTTCGAAGACGCCGCCCACGTCGATCCGAGCGCTCGGTCGAGGGGCAAGACGTTCCGGTCGACGATCGACGTGATCGAGTGGCTCGGCAACGAGCAGTACGCGTACGTACCGTTCGAAGCGCCGCGCGAGGTCGCCAACCAGCTCAGGGAGCTCGCGCAAGAACTCGACAGCGACTCCCTCCGCACACAGCTCGTGGTCTCCCTCGACCCGGCGAGCCGGCTCACCGAAGGCCAGGCCGAAGAGCTCTGGTTCGACGCAACCAAGATCCACTACTTCGACCCGGCCAGCGGCGAGAACCTCAGTCGAGATCTGATCCCCGCGTCCGCCTGAAGCGTCTACGTCGTCAGCTGATCATCGTGGGTTCGTCGGCGCGGGATCGCTCGGGTAGCGCGTACGCGACGATGACGAGGAGAGTGAGCACGCTGCCGGTGTACACCCACGCCGCGTGCATGCTGAGCCGTTGCGCGATGGCAGGCGCGCTCGACACCGCAGCCACGGCGGGCAAGAGTCCCAAGCGGCCAGTCGCCTCCACCAGCACGCACGTGGCCACGACTGCGAAGAAGAGATAATACACCCACACCTGAGGAAACACGGTGATCAACAGGAACGGCGCGAGCGGCCAGAGCGCCCTGGCCGGAACGCGGGGATAGAGGCGAATCGCGGCGACGACGATGATCGCGCGCAACGCCCACACCACCACGGGCCACCCGCTACCCGAATATTCCCGCGCGCTCGCTTCGATCGAGCCATTGAACCAACCGATGGCGACCCTGTCGCTCCAACGTGACGTCGTCTGCCAGAAGTCGGCGTACAAGGACGTGGGTGCGATGCTCGCAGTCACGCCTGACAGCACCACGATCCCGGCGACACCCCCTGCGACGACGCGGAACCGTCGCTGCGCGAGAGCGACGAGGAGCAGCGCGGCAGGAAACAGCTTGAGCGCAGCCGCCATCGCGATGCCAACGCCGAGGCCCACTTCGGCCGCGGGATGACGGACACGCTCGACCGCCACTGCCGCGACCAACAGCACGATGAGGGGGGAGTTGTTGCCCATGTCGAGCGTGACCACGACCAACGGCGTGAGCAGGACTGCAGAAATCGCGATCGCGCGTCGGGTGGTCGGTCCTCGATCGGCCAGGCGCTGCCAGAGCAAGGCCATCGTGAGGACGAGTGCGATGGCGTCCAACATCCGCACGACGAACGCAGCCCCGCGAATCGACAAGTAGCCGAGTGGCACCGCAAGGGGCAATGCGGTGGGAGGCGCGACGAACGGTGCCGACTCACATCTCGGGTCCGCGCCCGGGCACGCCTCTGCGCGGAAACGCGGAGCGACGTCACCGTTCTTGTCGAGATAGATGTCAGCCGTATTGCCGCTGCGCACGAGGCGCCCGGCGACCACGAACGGTGTCGTGTCCGTCGCCGAGTACTGATGAAGCGCGATCGGCAACAGCATCCATATCGCCAGCACGATGACGAACACCCGCACCGCGAACCGATCATCCGCCGCCGCGGAGAGCCGTTGCACGGCCCTCAGAGTGCACCTTTCGGAGCTGTCGTGCACTCATTCTTCGTGCGTTGAAACCCTGAAGAACCGGTCAACTGGCCTCAAGTCGGACAGCACCGCAGACGACACAGGTAGGTGGCGGTCGCACTCCGAGAGGTCAAGACGTCGAAGGCCGACGTCGCTTGGCGCCCTCGTCGCGTCGTTTCGCTCTCCGTCCGCGTGGCCGCCCTCGGCGCCCCTATTGCCGCCGCCTTCCTCACCGCGTTGTTGTTTGCCCGTCTCGTGCCACCTCCTGCCGGCGCGGCCGTGTGGGTGTGGCGAGCGTTGATGGTGGGCGCGGCCACAGCAGTTTCGATGGCGGCCGAACTCCGCCTCCGCCGCTTCGTGTCACTCTCGACGCTGTTGAAGCTGTCGCTCGTGTTCCCGGACCACGCGCCGCCGCGGTATTCGATCGCGCTCCGCACCGGCACCGCGCAGCAGCTGCGGAAGCAGTTGGCCGACATCGACGCCCGAACCGACGGACTTGATCTCGACGAGCAAGCCGCGGCCACCCGTCTGCTCGAGCTCGTCGGCGCATTGAACGCGCACGATCGTCTCACCCGCGGTCACTCCGAGCGAGTACGCGCGTATGCGCGGATGATCGGGGAGGAACTCGAGCTCAGCGAACGCGATCTCGCGCGGCTGAACTGGTCGGCATTGCTCCACGACATCGGCAAGCTCGAGGTGTCCGCGGAGACGCTGACGACCCGCAGCGCGCTGAACGACGCGCAGTGGGCAGAGATCAAACGCCATCCGGAGGCAGGCGATCGACTCGTCGCGCCGCTGCGGGAGTGGCTCGGCGACTGGGCCGACGCAGTACGCGACCATCACGAGCGATGGGAGGGCGGAGGCTACCCCGCAGGCATCGCGGGACGCGACATCTCCTTGGCCGGCCGGATCGTGGCCGTGGCCGACGCCTTCGACGTGATGACGTCGGCCCGGTCATACAAGAGACCATGCTCCGCCGCGGCAGCGCGCGAAGAGCTCGAGCGGTGCGCGGGCACGCAGTTCGATCCCGATGTGGTCCGCGCATTCCTCAACGTGTCGATCGGCCGCCTACGTCTCGTGATCGGCCCCCTGTCGTGGTTGGCCGAACTGCCCGTGCTCGGTCGGCTCGAGGTCGGCGCGATCGCGGCCAACATCGCGCCGGTCTTGACGGCCGCGGTGCTGACGGCGGGATCGATCCTCGGCGTCGGGCCGGCCGATGCGACAGGAACCACCGACGCACCGGCCGCGAGGGCGACATCCGCGGGCGTGAGATCCGGTAGTGGCGGTGGCGGCGGTAGTGCGACCGCGCCGTCCGACCCGGGAGCCGACGGCACCGTCTCGCCACCAGGCCAACCACCAGTCGATCGCGACGGCGATGGCATCGTCGACCCGGTGGTTCCCGGCGCCGATCCGTCGACGACGACCACCACGGTTGCCGGCCAACCCGGTGTCGTGGGCGGGCCGACGACCATCACACCTCCGGCGTCGAGCACCACCTCGACCACGCCGCCGTCCACGACGACAGCATCGACAGTTCCGGCGGCGCACACGTTCGTCGCCAACAACGACTCCGCGACAGTCCTCCTGAACAATTCGGTCGTCATCGACGTCGTGGCGAACGACTTCGACCAACTCAATCACAACATCAGCATCATCTCGGTGTCGACGCCGCAGCGCGGTACGGCGACGATCATTCCCGGCGGCCAATACGGCCGGATCCGCTACAAGGCCAACGCGCTGCTGGGCACCGACAGCTTCACGTACACGATTCGCTGTGAGAACGGCGAGGTCGCCACCGCGACGGTGTACATCACGATCATTCTCTGAGGCGTGCGGGCGGGACCGGCTACCAGGCGTAGGCCTCGGGTGCGGTGCCGCCGGGGCCAGGGAAGATCTTGTCGAGACGAGCGAGCACCTCGTCGTCGAGCTGTATCTCCAGCGATCGCAAGCTCCCTTCGAACTGCTCGAGTGTGCGCGGCCCGATGATCGGTGCGGTCACCACGGGATTGGCGAGCAGCCACGCGATCGCGACGTCGGCCGGGCGCTCGCCAAGCTCGGCGCAGAGCTGCTCCCACGCCTCGAGCGTGTCGCGCAGCCAGTCCGCGGCCATCTTCATGCCGTCGCTCGATCGCCGGCCCTCCGTCGTCTTGCCGACGGAGCCACCGAGCAGCCCACTGCCCAGCGGACTCCACGGCAGCACACCGACGCCGTAGGCCTCACACGCGGGGAGGACCTCGAGCTCGACAGTGCGCGTCTTCAAGTTGTAGAGGCTCTGTTCCGACACGAGGCCGAACGAGTTGTGCCGGCTCGCCGCCTCGTTCGCGGCGGCGATGTGCCAGCCGGCGAAGTTCGAGCTGCCGACGTAGATCACCTTGCCCTGCTGCACCAACAGGTCCATCGCCTGCCAGATCTCGTCCCACGGCGTCGCCCGATCGACGTGGTGCATCTGGTACAGGTCGATGTGATCCGTCTGGAGACGGCGGAGGCTGGCTTCGCACGCGTCACGGATGTGGCGAGCCGACAACTTGGAGTCGTTCGGCCAGTCGCCGGCGACGTTGCCGTACACCTTCGTGGCCAGCACGACCTTCTCGCGCCGGCCTCCACCCTGCGCGAACCAGCGACCGACGATCTGCTCGGTCTCGCCGCCGCCGTACCCGTTCGCGGTGTCGAAGAAGTTGATGCCCGCGTCGAGCGCGCGATCCATGATCTCGAAGCTGTCCGCTTCGCTCGTCTCGGGGCCGAAGTTCATCGTGCCGAGGCACAACGGGCTCACGAGCAGGCCGGTACGACCAAGATGGCGATAGTCCATGGCCGCGACCCTACGGCCGCTGTCGAGGCGGCGACGCCGTTGAACCGGTAGGTTGCCGCCGATTCACATTCCAGTCGGGAGGGGCTCTCCATGTCCGTCGTACTCATCACCGGCTGTTCGACAGGTATCGGATTGCGCTCCGCGATTGCGTTCGCCCGTGCCGGCGACACGGTCGTGGCCTCCATGCGCAACACGGCCAAGGCGGACGCCTTGCGCAAGGCGGCCGCCGACGCTGGCGTCGAGGTCGAGGTGGTCGCGCTCGATGTCACCAGTGATGCATCCACCGCGTCGGCGGTGGCCGACGTGCTGGACCGACATGGACGCATCGACGTGCTCGTCAACAACGCCGGCGTTGGATTGTCCGGTCCTGTCGAGGACTTTCCAGAGGACCAAGCCCGCGCCGCCATGGAGACCAACTTCTGGGGTCCTGTCCGCATGACGCGCCTGGTCCTCCCGGGGATGCGTGCGCAAGGCAGCGGTGTGATCGTCAACATCAGCTCGATCACCGGACGTCTCCCGGCCTTCCCGTGCTACGCGTTCTATGCGGCCGGCAAGCACGCCATTGGCGCGCTGTCGGAGTCGTTGGCAGCCGAGGTCGCGCCGTTCGGCATCCGTGTCGTGTGTGTCGAGCCCGGCTACTACGACACCGCGCTGTCCGACACGGTCGACACCCTCACGAGTCAGGTCGATCCGTCGTCGCCCTACGCGGACCTCAATCGGTTCATGCTCGACTTCAGCAAGAGCGCGATCGTGAACGGCGGAGATCCCAACGACGTCGCCGACGCGGTTGTTGCGGCCGTGGCTGATCCTGCCAGTCCTTTGCATGTGCACGTCGGCGCGGACGCGGACGCCTTCCTGACGCTGTGGGGCCAGACGGGCACGTTCGAGACCTTCGTGCCGGCCGCCAACGCCGTGCTGTTCGGCGAGGGTGGCTGATCACCTTCACACTGTCTGACGTCGGGGCCCGTCGCTAGCCTGCCGACATGGCGGCGCGGGCTCTCGAACCTGGCGAGACGCTGATCGCGCAAGGCGACGCACTCGACACGCTCTACGAGTTGCGCTCGGGCACGCTCGAGATCTTGAGCGGGTCGACATTGGTGAGGGTCGAGGCCGAACCAGGCGCACTGCTGGGTGAGATGTCGTTACTGCTCGATCAACCGGCCTCGGCAACAGTGCGCGCGCGAACCGAGGCGGTCGTCGTCGAAGTGGCGAATGCGCGCGAGCGACTCGCCAGCGATCCCGATTTCACAATGGCCCTGGCGCGCCTGCTCGCCCGTCGACTCGACTCGCTCACGGGTTACCTCGCCGACCTGCGCCGGCAGTATTCCGACCACGACGGAGGTCTGGGCATGATCGACGAGGTCCTCGCGTCGCTGGCGCACGCCACGCCCATCGACATCGAACCGGGCTCGGAGCGCGAGCCCGACGCGCCCTACTGATCGAGCGCGATTTCTGCGGTCTCGCCGCCGCCGTACCAGGATGCGGTTCGTTGCTCGAGATCGAACACCACGTGGTTGGGGATCTGTCCGATTCCCACCCGGCCGGCGTTGAACGCCCAGGTGCTGTCAACGCGTTCGACCCACGATCCTCCGGCGATGAAGGGCGCTTCGTGGACGTGACCACTGAGGACCAGATCGGGTTGGAGCTCGCCGATCCAGGAGCGGAGATCCTCGTCGCCGTAGTCGCGCTTTGTCCCTCGGGCGGTCGTCGATCCCGCAGGGGGTGGGTGATACACCCACATCCACCACGCCGGCCGGTTGCGCGCCTGCTCGCGTAGCTGCGCTTCGACGTCGTCGCGTGTCGACGGGCCGTCCCACCACGGGCAGATGGTGATGCGCACGCCGTCGCGGTCGAACGTGTCCCAATCGACGAGCGCGCCCACGCTTCCGCCATCGAGCAGCCACGCCGCGACCTTCTCGCCGTGCGCGTTGCGCGTCGTGAGATCGTGGTTGCCTGAGGAAGCCAACACCGTCGTGCGGTCAGCCATTCGCTGCAGGTAGTGCAGCATGACGATCGACTGTGCCTCGAGCCCTACCGGCCCGGAGAGGTCGAGGTGATCTCCGGCCAAGATCACGACGTCGAACTCGCCCGCCTTGCCGAGCAACCAATCGAGTTGGCGCAAGTTGTAGTGAAGGTCCGACGCCAGCAGCAGTTGCACTGCGCGGAGGTCTACTCGACGTCGAGGTTGCGTCGTCGTTACTGACGGTCGTCTGTCGCGGCCATGAGTAGCTTGATGCGAATCATGGCCAACGTCGACGGACCGATCTACGACCTCGCGTTGACTGGCGATTGGGAGTCGGAGCCGACTCGCCCTTACACGACCTCGACACTCGGGAAGACGCTCGCGGACCAGGGTTTCATCCATTGCTCATTCCGCACGCAGGTCCAACAAATCGCTGACGTGGTGTATCGGGGCCGCACTGACACCGTTCTGTTGGAGCTCGACCCGGCTCGTCTGACGGCATCGATCCGGGTCGAGAACCTGGATGGCGGGGACGAAGTGTTCCCGCACATCTACGGCCCGATCAATCGGGATGCTGTCGTGAAGTCGACACCACTGCGTGTGGGGGCGGACGGTCGGTTGGACGTCGCGGTCGCCCTGTAAGCGCTGCTACGGCGAGATGACGTGATGGTCAGTCAGTCAGTCAGTGGAGCCGGCGGGAATCGAACCCGCGTCCCGTAAGCAGTCACCGTCCTTGCTACGACCATTCCCGAGATTGCGGCTCGACGGTTACCGCGCTGCCGGGTCAGTTGAGCTTGCGCTCACCGCCGGATCTTTCTCCGATGTCAACGGTCTTTCCCGTCGTCAGCGGTCTTTCCTGCCGTCATCCACTGCTTCTGTTGCCGGGCTGCAGCGGACAGGCCCCGCGTGCTCTTGCGAGTCGCGATGACTCTCAACTACCTAAGTGATTAGGCGGCGAGAGCGAAGTCGCTTTTGGCGCTTCTGTTTGTTGCCCCGTTTAAGGAGTCTGAGCAACTCCGGTCGCACGAACGGCTCCCGATCTCACGGTCGAAACCGATCGGCCCCTTGTGTGGGGAACCAGTGTACCGGGCAGGGTCCCGTAGGGCCCGCGCCGAATCCTGTGGCGTGCGGACACTGAGGGGCGCCGTGATCGCACTGGTTGCGGCCCTCCTTGTGTTCGCATCCAATCCGGTGAGTGCGGTCGCCCGGCGGGCATCGCCTGCGCCGCAGCCGTTCGCGGTGACCCTGGCATCGCAGCCGATCTACGGCATCGCAGCCACCACCCAGAAGACGTATTTGACCGCCCCCGACGGTACGCAGCTGTTCCTCGAGACGTGGCTGCCCGAAGCGAAAGACGGCCACGCGCCGCCGGCGAAGCTGCCGACGATCCTCGTGATCACGCCGTACCAGAAGCAGGGCACGCTCGAGTCCGCCTCGACGATGAACATGATGGTGCCCCGGGGGTACGCGTACAGCCAGCTCCACGTTCGGGGTACCGGGGAGTCGACCGGCTGCATCGATCTGTACGGTCCGACCGAGGCCGATGATGGCGCGTTGGCCATCGAATGGGTGGCGACGAAATCGTCGTGGGGCAATGGTGTGGTGGGTGGCTACGGCGTGTCGTATCCCGGCGGCACGATCCTCAACGCCGCCGGGCGCGGCGATCCGGCGAAGACGAAGTACCTGAAGGCGGTGCTCGCGGGCGCGCCGGCCCTGAGCTTGTACGAGTCGGCGTGGTCGTTCGACGGTGTGCCGTCGTTCCTGATGCCACAGCTCTACATCGGTCAGTACATGACGACGACGTCGCTGCCGCCGGGGGAGAACGGCAACCCGATCCAGTACGTCGAGAAGCCCGGCTGCTACCCCGATCACATCCAGGCCGGTCTCGATCTCAGCGGCAACTTCACGCCTTACTACCAAGAGCGGGAAGGACGCGACTTCGTCGGCAACATCAAGGCCGCGGTCTTCACCTTCCATGGGCACGCCGACACGATCCCGTATCACGGCGTGCCACCGATGCTGCAGCTCGGCTTGTTCGACCGGCTGCCCGCCAGCACTCCCAAGTTCGGTGTGTTCGGTTGGTTCGGTCACGAGAACCCGTCAACCGACAAGTTCGGCATTCGCCCCGACATCCGCCGCCACGACTTCCTCGACATGGAGGTCGCGTGGTTCGACTTCTACCTGAAGAAGGTCGGCCCGAATCCGAAGGCGTGGGGGACCGCACAGGTGCAGGGAAGCGACGGACGCTGGCGCGTCGTCAACAACTGGCCCCGCAAGACGGGCGGACCATCGCAGCAACTGCTGCTCGGCCAGAACCGTCTCGGCGTGGCGAAGCGCGACCTCGGCGGATCGAGCGGCTATCAAGAAGGCGGCTTCGAGACCACGCAGGGCTTCGCGCCGGGAACGTCCGTCACGTTCGACACAGGACCGGTGACATCGTCGCTCGAGCTCAGCGGCGCGGCGCAGTTGTCGATGTGGGTGCAGCTCACGCAACCCGACAGCCACTTCGCGGCGCGCCTCGACGCGTTCGATGCCAACGGCGATCCGGTTCCGTTCGCGTCCACATACGCGTTGCGCTCGGCCATGCACCGTGACCCGTTCGTCGATGGCCGGTTCATGCAGGCTGTCGGCACCCCGGCGCCGGTCGGCACGCCGTTCCAGACGTTCCTGCGTTTCAATCCGACCGACATCGTGGTGCCGGTCGGGGGGCACCTGCGGCTGACCATCGCCGGGTCGGTGATCGTCAACCCAGGCTTCAACCAACTCGGCATCCCTGAACCGCTGTTCAACGGCCCATCGCAGCCGTCGGGTGCCACCGGTCGGGTGACGATCTTCCACGATCAGCAACATCAGTCGGTGCTCACCTTCGACACGGTCGGGACGTCCGGGCGGTACATACTCCCGAAGTGACGATCGACCCGTTCGCGCCGGCCCGACTCGGTCCGATCACGCTGCGGAACCGCATCATCAAGGCGGCGACGTTCGAAGGCATGTCGCCCAAGAACGTTCCCACCGATCGGTTGATCGACTATCACCTCGCCGTCGCTCGAGGCGGCGTCGGACTCACGACGGTCGCGTTCTGTTCCGTGTCGCGTGACGCCCGCGGGGCGCCAGGCGAGATGGTCGTGACCGACGAAGCCGTCCCTGGTCTGCGGAAGCTGGCGGACGCTGTGCACGAGACGGGCGCGATGGTGGGCGCGCAGCTCGGGCACGCCGGTCCGGTTGCCGCTGCCGCCGGGGAACGCGGGCTGTCGCCGACGCCGCGATTCAACCCGATCATCATGAAACGCACGAAGGCAATGACCGACGCCGACATCGAGCGCGTCACGGATGATTTCGCGGCGGCTGCGGGTCGCATCACCGGCGCCGGCTTCGATGCGATCGAGCTGCATCTCGGACACCACTACTTGCTGAGCTCGTTCATCAGTCCGAAGCTCAACCAACGGTCAGACCAGTGGGGTGGCGACGTCGAGCGTCGCGCCGCATTCCCTCGTCAGGTCGTGCGGGCGGTGCGCGATGCTGTCGGCCCTCACGTCGCGCTCACCGCGAAGCTCAACATGGTCGATGGCGTGAAGGGCGGACTGTCGGTCGACCAGAGCATCGCGACGGCGAGGTTGCTCGAGGTGGACGGTTGCCTCGACGCACTGCAGCTCACGGGCGGCGGGTCGTTGCTGAACCCGATGTATCTCTTCCGCGGCGACGCGCCGATCGCGGAGATGGCGAAGACATTCAAACCGTGGATGCGTCCGGCGTTCAAGGTCGTGTCGAAACGGTTCCTGCGTTCGTATCCGTTCGAGGAGGCGTTCTTCCTCGACCACGCCCGTCGGTTCCGCGCCGCGCTCGACATGCCGTTGATCCTGCTCGGCGGGATCAACGAACTGTCGACCATCCAGTCGGCCCTCGACGAGGGTTTCGAGTTCGTCGCGATGGCGCGGGCCCTGTTGCGCGAGCCCGACCTCGTGAACCGCATGGAGACAGGCAGTGCCAAGGCGGGGATCTGCATTCATTGCAACAAGTGCATGCCCACCATCTACCAAGGCACGCATTGTGTGTTGGTCCCCGCGGGCGAGCGCCCAGGCTTTGACCCCTAGCGACTGAAGTGCACGGACATGACGGAACCGTCATGCGGGTGCACTCCAGTCGTCAACTCTCGTCGCGTTTGTGGCGCATCGCTCGGCGTAGCTCGAGATCGGAGTCGCGCTGGGACAGTGCTTGCCGCTTGTCGTAGCGACGGCGCCCCCGGCTGAGCGCGAGCTCGACCTTGACGCGCCCTTCCTTGAAGTACAGCGAGAGCGGAATCAGCGCGAGACGCTCCTGGTCGACCCGTGACTTCAGCCGCAGGATCTCGTCGCGCTTGAGCAACAGCTTGCGTTCGCGGTCGGGCTCGTGCCCGTTCACCCCGGCCGCGTGGCTGTAGGGCGCGATGTGCAGCCCGAGCAGCCACGCCTCACCGTTTCGAATCCAGCCGTTGGCGTCAGCGAACTGCACGTGCGCCTCGCGCAATGACTTCACCTCCGACCCCTGCAGAACGATGCCGCACTCGACGGTGTCGAGGACGTCGTAGTCGCGCCGCGCTTGGCGGTTGGTCGCGATGACTTTGACTCCCTTCGGCGGCATGGCCGAGCCACGATAGGGCGGTATGCGCTGGCGCCTCCACGACATTGCCATTGCGACGGCGGTCGCCTCAGTGGTCAGCGGCGCTCCGTCCACGATCCATGCGGTGGCGACGGGTCGGAGCGTGCTCGACTCCGCGCGGGCCGCCGGAACGTTGCTGCCAGGGCGAGCGGATCGACCTGGGCTCGTCGCGGGAGGCATCGTCCACGGCGTCGTCTCGGCGTTCTGGGGGGTCGTGCTCGGTTGGCTGCTGCCCCGGCGCCACACGGCGGCCTGGGGTGCGCTGGCCGGGCTGGGCATCGCCGCGATCAGCCTCCCAGCGGGGAAGCGCAGCCGTCCGCACATCGCCGCGCTGCCGCAGATCCCGCAATGGCTCGACAACGCCGCGTTCGGTCTGGCGATGGGCTGGCTACTCTCCGACCGCACATGCTGAGGCTTCCCGAGCACGCGTATCTCGAGATGATCGGTCAGGCGCTCGACGGCTACCCGCTCGAGGTGTGCGGATTGCTCGCGGGCAAGGGTGATCGGGTCGACGTCTTCTATCGGTGTCGCAACGCCGCGCAGTCGGCGAAGGTCTACACAATCGACAGCCACGACTACATGAAGTCAGAACGCGACGCCGACTCGCGCGGGATCGAGTTGCTCGGCGTGATGCACAGCCATACGCACACCGACGCCTACCCCTCGCCAACGGACATCGACAAAGCCGAGGGACTCGAAGCGTGGCACTTTGTCATCGTGAGCTTGCGCGAGCCCGAGCCCGTGCTGCGTTCCTACCGCATCGTCGCCGACGGAAAAGTGGAAGAGCCAGTGGTGGTCGAGCGCCGTCCCGCAGTTACGATTTCCGACTGAAGTACTCGGGATTCACGATGCCTGTCTACGACTCCGTACTCGACTTGATCGGCAACACGCCGATGGTCGACGTCTCGGCGCTGAGCCCGAACCCCCGCGTGCGGATCGTGGCGAAGCTGGAGGGCCAGAATCCCGGAGGTTCCGTCAAGGACCGCGCCGCGAAGTGGATGATCGACGAGGCGGAGAAAGGCGGCATCCTCACGCCCGGGTCGGAGCAGACCGTCATCGAGTCGTCGTCGGGGAACACCGGCATCGCGCTGGCGATGATCTGTCGCATCCGCGGTTACAAGCTCAAGATCGTGCTCCCCGAGAACGTGTCGATCGAGCGGCGCCAACTCCTCGAGGTGTGGGGCGCGGAGATCCTTCCGTCGCCCGGGGCCGAAGGGTCCAACGGTGCGATGCGGCGCGCGCAAGCGCTGGCGCAGGAACACGACGATTGGTGGTTCCCGTTTCAATACGGCAACCCCGCCAATCCGAAGGCGCACTACGAGGGCACCGGTCCGGAGATCTGGCGCGACTGTCCCGAGATCACGCACTTCGTGTGCGGGCTCGGCACCGCCGGCACGATCATCGGCGTCGGCACGTTCCTGAAGGAACGCAATCCGTTGATCCAGGTTTGGGCGATCGAACCCCCGACAGGTGAGATGGTCGACGGGCTGAAGAATTTCGACGAAGGGTTCATCCCGCCCGTGTTCGAGGACGGCAACGGATACGAGCTGCTCGATCGCAAGCAGGTCGTCCGGTCACGTGAGTCGATCGAGTGGACGCGCCGGCTCACCGAGGTCGGCGTGTTTGCCGGCATCTCGTCCGGCGCCGTGATGCAGGGCGCGGTGCGCTGCGCGGAGGAGATCGACGAGGGTGTCGTGGCGCTGATACTCGCCGACGGCGGTTGGAAGTACCTGTCCACGGGTGCCTGGACCGAAGGTCTCGACGTCGTCGTGGAGCGGGCCAAAGGGACAATCTACTTCTGACGTTCCGCCGATCCGATTGCCGGTACTTTCGTGCCATGCATATACGGCGGATAGCGGTTTCGATGGGCGTGGTGGCAGCGCTGCTCGCGATCGCGTTGCCCACGACGTCCGCGAACGCGCAGTCCAGTGGCGGCTGGGGATCGCACGCGCCGGAGCCGTCTTCCCATCCGAACCTTGCTCCCGCGCTCGAGCGCGCCTCATCCGGTCGTCCGCAGTCGGCTGGCACCGAGGCCGACGGTGATGGCCGCATCGTCGTGCAGGTCAACGGGCCGTCGAACGCAGAGCTGCACGCGGCCGTCGAAGCCGCAGGCGGAACCGTGCGCAACGACGCGGCAGGATTCGTGCTCGCGTGGGTGGCGCCCTCCAGGCTCGGCGCGCTGTCTGAGGACGCGCGCGTCGACAGCGTCACCGAAGCTCGACGGTTGCAGCCCGATGCCACCTCGCAGGGCGTCAGTCAGTCCGGCGCGTCCGTGTGGCAAGGCGCGGGACGTGATGGGTCCGGTGTGAAGGTCGGCATCGTCGACGTCGGCTTCACGAACTACACGCTGCAGCAGCCACTCAACGTTCCGATACCTGCCGGTCAGAAGAACCTTTGTGGCGCCGCGGGCATGGATGGCTCCACCGATCACGGCACGGCCGTGACGGAGATCGTGCACCAGATGGCGCCCGCGGCATCGCTCTACCTCGTGTGCGTTCAGTTCGACACCGACATCGCCGCCGCCGAGCAGTACCTCGCCGGGCAAGGGGTCACCATCGTGAACGCGTCGATCACGAGCAATCTCAGCGGCCGGGGCGACGGATCGGGCGTCGTGGGTCAAGCAGTGGCGGCCGGGCGGGCGGCGGGACAGCTGTGGTCAGCGGCCGCGGGCAACGACGGCAACCGCCACTTCAACTTCGTTGGGACCGATCGCGAAAACGATGGAGCCGTCGAGTACGTGGGGGGAGTGTTCCCGCCGCCGGGACCAGACGAGTCGGAGATCATCAATTTCACGCTCGGTTCGGGCGACACGATCAACATCCAGTCCAAGTACGACGCGTGGCCAGTGACGAATCAAGAATTCGGGGTCTGCATCTGGGTGGCTGCACCCGCGCCCGCGTTCGTTGGGGCGTTCCTCGGATGCCAGTCGGGCGGCCAACAGACGGGTTCACCAAAACCGCCCATCACGGGCTTCTTTGCATCCGGTGTCGCTGCGGGGAACTATGCGATGGCCATTTTGCGTGTCGGCAACACGACAATCGCGCCTCGATTCGACGTCTACTTCGAGGGCAACGAGTCCGCGATCAGTCGCCTGACCGCGGGGGGCAGCATCGGCGATCCGGCGTCGTCTCCTTCGGCGCTTGCGGTGGGTGCGTACCAACAAGGAACTGCCGCGCTCGAGTCGTTCAGCAGCCAAGGTCCAACAATCGATGGTCGACGCAAGCCCGACATCGCGGCGACAGATGGCGTCTCGAACGACGTCTACAACCCGTTCTTCGGGACGTCCGCGGCGGCGCCGCACGTCACCGGCGCCGCCGCGATCGTGAAGCAGCTGGATCCGAGCCTCACGCCAGCGCAGATTCAACAGTTCCTCCAGGGACGCGCGATCGATGCCGGTGCGGCAGGCCCTGACAATCAGTTCGGATCCGGACGTCTTGCTCTGGGCGCGCTCGCCGCGGGCGCTGGCGGACCCAACCCGGTGCTGTCGGTCGACCCCATCACGCCATTTCCCGGTGGGATCGCAGTGAGTGGCTACGCCGTCGACCCAGACAGCTCCGTGCCGAGTGCGGTTGACATCGCGATCGATGGGGGCGCACCCAAGCGCATCGCCGCGGCCGGCGCGCGCAACGAACCGGCGTCGCTGCCCTCCGCCGGCGCGTCGCACGGATTCGCGATGACCTTCCCACTGCCCCCCGGGACTCACACGGTCTGTGTCACGGCCATCAACGCACCGACGACCGCGGGCAGCAACTCCGGCCCGACGTGTCGAACCGGAAGCGCGTTGGTCGCGCGCGCCGCGCGCAAGCGCGACACCGACTTCACCGGTGACCAGGTTGCTGATGTCGCGGTGGTGCGTCCGGGTTCACCCGCGATGCAGTGGTTCGCTTCGGGTCTGCCGAACCAGCCCTTCAAGTGGGGTGACTCCGGTCTCGGTGACCTCGCGGTTCCTGCGGATTACAACGGCGACGGTCGCTCCGAGCCGGCGGTGATCCGTCCAGGTTCACCGATGCGGTGGTTCATCTCGCCTTCGGGCAACCCGGTGGCGTTCGGCGACAGCACGCTCGGCGACATCCCCGTGGTCGGTGACTACAACGGCGACGGCTACGCGGACATGGCGGTGTGGCGCCCCGGCTCGCCCTCCCGTTTGTTCGTCAACGGGATCCCGGGCTCGACGGCGTTCGGCGAAGCTTCCCTGGGCGACATCCCAGTGCCGGCCGATTACAACGGCGACGGCCGCACCGACTTCGCCATCTACCGCCAGACATCGCCGGGACAATGGTGGATCAACGGATTGCCGAGCCCGACGATCTTCGGCGAACCGGGCGATGTTCCTCTTCCCGCCGACTACAACGGCGACGGACGCGCCGACATCGCGGTCATGCGACTCGCGGGCACGGCCGAGCAATGGTTCGTCACGGGTGTCGGGACCTTCCTGTTCGGCAGTGCCCCGTTGGGTGACATCCCGGTACCGGCCGACTACACGGGTGACGGCCGCGTCGACATCACGGTCGTGCGGCCGGGTACGCCATACCGATGGTTCATCAACGGCGGATCCTCACCCTTGTGGGGTCAGACCCCTGACATCCCCACCTCCGGGCGGTGAGTCGCTCCTAAGGTTCCGCCATGCGCGCACTGCTGTACGGCGTTCGTCCAGAACCTCAACCTGATCCGACGGAGGACAACCATCTGCTGCGCGGCTTGGCCCGCACACCGATGCGGCTCGAGGACATGGCGGATCCGGTGTTCCTCCGTCCCGACTGGGTGGTGACGAAGCCGCGGCTCACCGGCATCTGCGGTTCGGACAGCAAGCAGGTGTTCATGGACTGGGGCGACGTCCAGTCAGCGGACAATCCGATGAAGGCGTTCTTCTCGCTGCCACAGGTGCTGGGGCACGAGGTCGTTGCCGACGTCGTTGCGCTCGGCCCCGAAGCCGAAGGCTTCGACATCGGCGACCGCGTCGTGCTGAACCCGTGGTTGTCGTGTGCGCCGCGCGGCGTGTCACCGCTGTGTCCCGCGTGCGTGGCCGGCGACCTCAGCCTGTGCGCCAGCTTCGGTGTCGGACCCATCGCGCCCGGCATCCACACAGGCACCTCAAAGGATGCGTCCGGCGGCTATGCCGAGCTGATGCCTGCGCATCACTCCATGTTGTTCAAGGTGCCTGAGAGCATTCCGGATGAGGTCGCGGTGTTCGCCGATCCGTTCGCGGTGAGCCTGCACGCCGTCACGCGCCACGCACCGCCCGCCGGCGGGAAGGTGATGGTCTACGGCGCGGGCGCGCTCGGCACATGCACGACCGCGATCCTGCGCTCGCTGTATCCGGACGTCGACGTGCTCGTCGTGGCGCGCTTCGGCGCCCAGGCCGAACTGGCGCGCACGCTCGGGGCGACGGTGATCGCGCACGAGCCGGCGATACAGGTGATCGAAGAAGCCGCTGCGTGGTCTGGTGGTGTGTTGCAGCCGGCCGACGGAATGCCCATGGCCTATCCCGGCGCGATCGATGTCGTGTACGACACCGTCGGCAAGCGCGAGACGTTCGAGGTCGGATCGAGAGTGGCGCGGGCGCGCGGCACGATCGTGAAGGCCGGCGTGCACGGTCCCACGTTCTGGGAAGACACGCCGCTGTACTTCAAGGAGCTGTCGTTCGTCGGCTCGAACGCCTTCGGCGTCGAAGAGGTCGGCGGCGTGCGCAAGCACGGCATCGCCCACTACCTCGACCTGGCGGCGGCAGGCCGGATCGACCTCACCGGGCTGCTCACGCACACCTTCCGGCTCGACGAGTGGCGCGAAGCCTTCACCGCGCTCGCCACGCAAGACCGCAGCGGCGCCATCAAAGTCGCCTTCGACTTCCGCTAATCGACCCCCTCCAACTTGGGGTCGTTATGCATGCCAGGGCGACGATAAGTACCCCGAGTTCGCTAGGGAAGGAGGTCCTTGAGGGCCTCCGGCGGACGGCCCAACGCGGCGCGGCCGTCGCTGCTGATCAGGATCGGGCGTTCGATGAGGATCGGATTGGCGACCATCACGCCGATCCACTTTTTGCGGTCGTGGGGGAGCGCCTTGAGGTCGAGCTCCTTCGCGACGTCCTCGCCCATGCGCGCGATCTCCCACGGCTCCTTGCCGAGCGCCGTGAGCACGCGGTCGAGCTCCTTGGCCGACGGCGGATTGTCGACGTAGCTGCGCACGGTGTAGGTGGAGCCGGCACTGTCGAGCAGCTCCTTGCCCTGCCGGCTCTTCGAGCAACGTGGGTTGTGCCAGTACTCAAGCGTCATGGCCCGGGAACCTACCCTTGTCGCCGGTGACTGACAGCCGTCCCATCGGGATGTTCGATTCAGGATTCGGGGGATTGACCGTTGCGCGGGCGGTCATCGACCTGTTGCCCGACGAGGACGTCGTGTATATCGGCGACACGGGCCGCTACCCGTACGGGCCGCGGCCACTCGACGAAGTCCGCGGGTTCGCCCATGAGATCACGAAGTACCTGCTCGACGAGCACGCCGTCAAGCTGCTCGTGGTCGCGTGCAACAACGCCGCCGCGGCCGCGCTCAAGGATCTTCAGAGCACCGTCGCGGTGCCCGTGATCGGCGTCATCGAACCGGGCGTGCGCTCGCTCATCAGCGCGACGCGTTCGGGTCGCGTTGGTGTGATCGCCACGGCGGGCACCGTCGCGTCCGGCGCGTACCAACGGGCGGTCGCCGCGGTGAGCGCCGACGTCGACCTCACGTGCGCGGCCTGTCCCGGGTTCGTCGAGTTCGTCGAGCGCGGCGACACCGACAGCGACCAGGTGCACGTGCTCGCCGAACGCTTGCTCGCCCCGGTTTGCGCCGCCGACGTCGACACGCTGCTCCTCGGCTGTACGCACTACCCGTATCTCGCTCGTACGATCAGCGACGTGATGGGACGCGACGTCGTGCTCGTCTCGTCCGCCGACGAGACCGCCTTCGACGTACGCCAACGGCTGCTCGGCTCGGATCTCGCCGCTCCCGCCCGACGCGACGCGTCACATCGCTTCTACTCGTCGGGAGACCCTGTCTCCTTCTCGGCCGTGGGCGGCCGACTGTTCGGACCTGAACTCGCGCACGCGGGAACCGTTCCGTGGGCCTGACGATCACGGTGCTCGGCTGCGACGGCTCGTACGCGGGCCCGGGAGGCGCCTGCAGCGGCTACCTGTTGTCGTCGGGGGACACGCACCTCTGGCTCGATTGTGGGCCGGGAACGCTCGCCAACCTGCAGCAGCACATCGATCCGCGTGAGGTCACGGCCATCGTCTCCACGCACTCCCATCCCGACCACTGGGGAGACCTGCCCATCGCGTACAACGCGTTCGGCTACTACTTCAACCGCCGATCGATCCCGGTGTACGGAACGAGCGACACGCGCGACCGCCTCCGAGTCGCCAAGGGGGGCACCATCGACGACGTCTTCGACTGGCACACGATCACCGATGGCTCCGAGTTCGATGTGGATGGGATGCGCGTGCGGTGCGCTGTCACCGATCATCCGGTGGAGACGCTCGCAGTACGCATCGAGAACGAATCGAAGGTGTTCGCCTTCACCTCCGACACCGGCTCCGCATGGCCGATGACCGCGCTCGGCTCGGGCATCGACCTGCTGTTCTGTGAAGCCACCTTCCCGGAGGATCGCGCCGGAGAGTTCCCCCATCTCACGGCATCGGAGGCCGGCGCCGCGGCCCGCGCCGCTGGCGTGAAGCGGCTCGTGCTGACGCACCTCCTGCCCGGCGCCGACCACGACCTCGCCCGCGCCAATGCCGCCAAGACATTCGGCGCCGACGTCGACATCGCTACTACCCACATGAGGATTGAACTTTGAGGATTGATGGGCGTGAGCCCGATGAACTACGACCGATCACCTTCGAACGCGACTTCACCGACGCCCCTGCGGGGTCGGTGCTCGTGTCGTTCGGCAACACCCGCGTGCTCTGTACGGCGTCGATCGACGAAGACGTCCCGCGGTGGATGAAGGGGCGCGGCAAGGGGTGGGTCACGGCGGAGTACTCGATGCTCCCGGGCTCCTCCGGCGAACGCGTCAAGCGCGAGGTGAAGGAAGGACGGCCCTCCGGCCGCACGCAGGAGATCCAGCGCCTCATCGGCCGGTCGCTGCGCGCGGTGTGCGACATGGTCGCGTTGGGCGAGCGGCAAGTCATCGTCGACTGCGACGTGCTCCAAGCCGACGGCGGCACCCGCACCGCATCGATCTGCGGCGGCTACCTCGCGCTGCATGACGCGCTGGCTCGGCTCGTGCAAGCCGGCTTGATCGCGCAGCATCCGCTCCGCGAGCCGTGCGCCGCGATCTCGGTCGGTATCGTCGGCGGCATCCCGATGCTCGACCTCGCGTACACCGAGGATTCGACCGCCGAAGTCGACATGAACGTCGTGATGACGGGTGCTGGCCGCTTCATCGAGGTGCAGGGCACGGCCGAAGGCCTTCCCTTCACGCGCAGCGAGCTCGACACGCTGCTCGATCTCGGCGTGAAGGGCATCACGGAGATTGTCGAGTTGCAGAACGAGATGACATCCTCGCCGCCTACGCCTCGACCCATGGCCAGACCGCGCTGATGCAGTTCGTGTGCGCGTCGGCAAACCCCGACAAGGTCGAGGAGATGCGGGCCGTGCTCGAGCCGTTCGGCATCGAGCTGTTGCCTCGTCCCGCGGACGTTCCCGATGTCGTCGAAGACGCACCGACCCTCGAGGGGAACGCGCGCCTGAAGGCCGTCGCCATCTGCGACGCCACGGGGAAGCCGGCACTGGCGGACGACACGGGCCTCGAAGTCGACGCGCTGGGCGGCGCTCCCGGCGTGTTCAGCGCGCGCTTCGCCGGCGAGAGCGCGACGTACGCCGACAACGTCGACAAGCTGCTCGACTCGCTCGCCGACGTTGTCGAACCTGAGGGGCGGATGGCTCGCTTCCGTACGGTCGCGCTGGCCCGCTTTCCCGACGGTCGAGAGGTCCTCGCCGCTGGGTGGGTCGACGGGACGATCGCGGCCGCGCCGCGGGGTGAGCACGGCTTCGGCTACGACCCGGTGTTCGAGCCCGTCGAAGCCGATGGCCGGACGTTCGCGCAGCTCACGAGCGAGGAGAAGAACGGCATCAGCCACCGCGCCCGCGCGCTGCGGACGCTGGCCGAGCTGCTTCACCAGTGACGCAGGTCGACATCCCACGTCTCGACGACGTCGTCACCGTTCACCACGTGCATGCGCTCGTGCTTCGCGATCGTCGGATCGATGTGCGCCGGGATCACACGCACCCGGTCGCCGACCTTCGGGAGCGCGGCGCCGTCCGACGGTGAGAACGTCGTGTGCTCGTCGGACACGAACCACAGATCGCCACCCTCGACCGTGGGGTTGCCGTGGTCCATCGCGATCGCCTTCAGGCCGCCGTCGAGCACGGCCCAGCCCGCCTTGTTCACGGAGATCACCGTCGCCACGAGGAACAGCGCCTGCTGGAACGGGCTGTCGAGCTTGCCGTAGTCCGTGTCCATGAGCGCGAACGAGCCCGCCTGCAACTCGGTCACCCATTTGTTCGTCGCGTAGGTGCCGGTGCCACCGCCCGACACGATGTCGCCGCCGACCTCGGCGTGCGCGGTGAGCAACTGCTCCATCGACCGCTCGACTTTTTGCGCCTTCGTCTCCGCCGGCTCCATCATCAGGTGGCCCTCGTAGCCCATCACGCCGCGCACTTCCATGCCGTTCGCACGAGCGAGATCGGCGATGCGGCTCGCGTCCTCGGGATCGCATCCGCAGCGGGGCATACCGACGTTCACGTCGATGAGCACCTCGGGGATTCCGGCGCGCGCCGCCGCGTCGACGGTCTCGTCGGAGTCGACCGCCACAGTCACTCGCGCCGTGCCGCTCTTGGCGAGCGCGCCGAGCCGTTCCGCGCTCTTGCCGAGCACCTGGTTGGCGAGCAGGAGGTCGTCGCCGAGGCCGGCGGCGGCCATTCCTTCCATCTCGCGAGGTGTCGCACAGCAGAAGCCGAGGTGCCCGTTCGCGTGCAGGCGCCGCGCCAAAGCTGTGCACTTCCACGCCTTGACGTGTGGACGCAGCCGGATTCCGGGCCAGGTGGCGCCCATCGTCGTGATGTTGTGTTCGAAGGCGGCCGCGTCGACGAGCAGTGCGGGCGTCGTGAGGTCGGTGGTCTTCACGCCGCGGAGACTTCCACAATCCGCGACGTTTGGGCGTTTTCCGGCTCTCACGACGGCGAAACGCCCAAACGTTGCCGGGGGTGCCATCATCCGCAGGATCACCGGGCGACGAACACCCTCGGGGGTGGACATGGCAGACAACTACGACCTGGTCATCGTCGGCTTCGGCTCGGCGGGCATGGTCGCGTCCGAGTTCGCGGCGTCGCTGGACCTGCGAGTGGCGGTGGTGGAGCGTGACCGGGTCGGCGGCGACTGCCTGTGGACGGGCTGCGTGCCGTCGAAGGCGTTGCTGTCGTCCGCCAAGGTGGCGCATCACATGCGGCACGCCGATCACTGGGGTATCGAACCGGTCGAGCCCGAGGTCGACACGGCGAAGGTGTGGAACCGGATCCGGTCGATCCAGCAGGAGATCGCCGACGCGGACGACAACGCGCCGCGCTTCGCAGCGATGGGCCTCGACATCGTGTTCGGCTCGGCCCGCGTCACCGCGCCGAACGAGGTGACGGTCGAACTCAACGACGGGGGCACGCGCACGTTGACCACGCGCCACATCCTGTTGTGCACCGGCTCGCGTCCGATCGAGCCGAAGCTCGAGGGCATCGCGGAGGCCGGTTACCTCACCAGCGAGACGTTGTTCGAGCTCGAGCGCGCCCCGGAGTCGATCGTGATCGTCGGCGGCGGACCGATCGCCATCGAGATGGCGCAAGGCATGCACCGTCTCGGACTGCCGATCACGGTCTTGCAGAAGGGTCCGGGCATCCTGCCGCGTGACGAGTCCGACCTCGTGGAGATCCTGCAGCACCAACTCGTCGCCGAGGGCGTCGACCTCTGTCTCGACGTGAACACCGAGCGGGTGACGATCGAGCCGGACGGACGCAAGACGATCCACGGCACGCAGGCTGGGGCGCCGAAGCGCTGGACGGCCCACGAGCTGCTCGTCGCCGTCGGACGGCGTCCGAACGTCGATGGGATGGGGCTCGAGGAACTCGGTGTCGAGGTCGGGCCGAAGGGTGTCGTCGTCGACGAGCGGCTCCGTACCAACGTGAAGACGATCTATGCAGCCGGCGACGTCGCCGGCCGGTACTTGTTCACGCACTCTGCGGGCTACGAAGGCGTGCGCGCGATCCGTGACATGTTCTTTCCCGGCAAGGGCAAGGCGGATGAGTTGGTGCCGTGGTGCACGTTCACCGACCCGGAGCTCGCGCACGCGGGGATGACGTCGACCGAGGCGGCCGAGAAGTTCGGCGACGACGCGATGGTGTGGCGTCAGGACCTGAAACACAACGACCGTGCCCGCGCCGACGGCACGGCCGAAGGGGCGATCGTGATCGTGACCGGACCGAAGCGCAAGATCGTCGGCGCACACATCCTCGCTCCAGCGGCTGGCGAGATGTTGCAGGAGCTGTCACTCGCCATCCGCGAGGAGCTGAAACTCACCCAGATCGCCGGCCTCATCCACGTGTATCCCACGGTGTCGACCGGCATCGGCCAACTCGCTGGCGAGGCCGCATTCGAAGGCGCACAGAAGTACAAGTGGTTGGTGCGAAAGGGCAAGGGCTGAATTCGTTCGTCGTGACGCGCGTCAATCGGCCACAGTCGAGTCGATGATCGACAGTCCGACACGATTGCCGAGTGAGCTCGCCGGCCCGCGGGTGGTGCTTCGACGTTGGGTGGCGGAGGACGCGCCCCAACTCACCGCTGCGGTCACGCGCAACCTCGAGCATCTCCGCCCGTGGATGCCGTGGATCGCGCAAGAGCCGCTGACCGACAGCGATCGGGTTGCGCTGTTCGAGACGTGGGAGCGCTCGTATCTCGACGGTGGTGATGTCGTGTATGCCGTGTTCCGCGACGGAGTTGCGATCGGTGGCACGGGGTTGCACAAGCGACGCGGGCCGCACGGCTTGGAGATCGGGTACTGGATCGACCACGAGCACACGAACCAGGGCATCGCCACGGAGGTGGCCCGCGTGCTCACGTCGGCGGCGTTGTCGGTGCCTGGCATCACGTTCACCGAGATCCACCACGACAAGGCGAATCTGGCGTCGGGGCGTGTGCCGCAGAAGTTGGGCTACACGTTCGTCGGCGAGACGCAGGACGCCGTGACCTCGCCCGGCGAGCTCGGCATCGATTGCGCCTGGCGCATGGAAGCCGCCGACTGGACGTTCGAGTAGGCCGTTGCATGCAACCGCCTGACTGGCGTCACGTCACGGTGACGCGCGTCCAGCCGTACCAAGCGCGCAAGGCGTACTTGTGCCCCGGCTGTCAGCAAGAGATCGCGGTCGGCCTCGGCCACCTCGTCGTCGTGCCCGACGACGACCCCGACGACCGCCGCCACTGGCACCACGCCTGCTGGGAGATGCGCGGCCGCCGCCGCCCCGGCCGGTCTCACTGACGTTCTCGAGGCAATAGCCGTCGGTAGGCGCCGCTCATTGCCTCGAGAATGAGGCGTGCCGGCGGCGAGATTCGAACTCGCACTGGCCGCCACCTAAAAGCGGTGCCTCTGCCGTTGGGCTACGCCGGCGAACTTGAGTCGACGGTAGCGCCGCTACCCTTCCGGGCCATGACCCCCGATCCATCCGACCTTCGTGAGCTCGCCCAGGCCGGCGGCTTCGGCGACCCGCAGAACGAGGTCTTCAACCGCCTCCTGCGCAACCGCATCGTGTTCCTCGGCACCGAGGTCGACGACGCCATCGCCAACCTGATCACCGCACAACTGCTCTACCTCGAAGGCGATGATCCCGAGAAGGACATCTGGCTCTACGTCAACTCACCGGGTGGTTCGGTGACCGCCGGCATGGCCATCTACGACACGATGCAGTTCGTCCAACCCGAGGTCGGCACGATCTGCATGGGTTTGGCCGCGTCGATGGGCCAGTTCCTTCTGTGCGCCGGTGCGCCTGGCAAGCGGTATGCGCTGCCGCACGCGCGGATCATGATGCACCAGCCGTCCGGAGGCATCCGGGGGCAGGCGAGCGACATCGCCATCCAGGCCGAGCAGATGATCTACATCAAGCAGCTCATGGCGGAGCGCATTGCGTTCCACACGGGTCAGACCGTCGAGCAGGTCGACGCGGACTCCGACCGCGACCGCTGGTTCAAGCCGGACGAGGCGATGGCCTACGGCATCATCGACAAGGTCCTCGCGAACCGTGTCGAGATGCCGCCGTCCACCTGACGAAGGCCCTGGCCGTCAGCGGCCGATGAAGAACTCGGTGACGTAGAGCTGGCCGTCGGTTCCGGTCGCAAGGCCGACGCCGATCTGCGTGTACGCCCCGTTGAGCAGGTTGGCGCGATGCGGCGCCGACGCTTCGAACATCGACTCGAGTTGCGTGATCGAGCCCCCGACGCCGACGTTCTCGCCGAGCGCCGTCCAGTCGTTCTGGATGCCAGACGTCAGGCTGCTCGAGTGGAACATCCGCCGCTGCGCGGCCATGTCGTTGGCGTGCTGCTGCGCCTTGGCGGTGCCGTCCCCGGCCTCCGCCAGGCCGGGCAATCCGTGCGCGGCGCGGTAGCCGTTCACGAGCGAGATCAGCTGTGCGGCTTGCGACGAACCGCCCCCAGAGCCTGACGGGGCCGGGGCCGGGGCCGGTTGGCAGGCTGACGTTCCGACGGCGATCGTGCCGACGGCGAGGAGGACGAGGGCGCGTCGAAGCAAGGGCAGCTTGGTGATCACGGCAACTCCTGGGAGCGGGAGGGATGAGTTGCGGTCTTGTTACCAGCGTTGCGAACGCGTTACAAGCACGCACGCTGACCTGGGCTTTTCCGGAGCCCGCTCAGCGCCCCACGAAGAACTCGGTCACGTACAACTGGCCGTCAGCACCGTGCGCGACCCCAACACCGATCTGCGTGAAGTCGCCGAGGAGGTTGGCCCGGTGCGGACCCGACCCCTCGAACATCGACTCGACCTGGCTCACGGAGCCGCCCATCCCCACGTTCTCGCCGAGCGCCGACCAGCCGCTCTTGATGCCGCTCGACATGCTGCTCGAGTGGTAGATCCGCCCCTGAGCCGCCATGTCGTTGGAGTGCTGCTGCGCCTTGGCGGTGGCATCGCTGGCGGTGGCCAGGGCCGGCAGCCCATTGGCGGCGCGGTAGTTGTTCACCATCGACACCAGCTGCGCGACCTCGGACCCTGACCCGGGCTGTGCCGGCTTGGGCGCCGGCTTCGGCTTGGGCGGCGGGGGTGGTGGCGGCGGCTCCGGTTCAGGTGTCGGCTCCGTCTCCGGCGGCGGCGGAACCGTCGTGGTGGTGGTGCTGGTGGTCGTGGTGGGAGCGGAGGTGGTCGTCGTCGACGCCGTGGGAGCGGAGGCTCGTTTCGGAAGTGCGGAGCCGGAGGCGTAGGCCGCCGACCCGACGGCGAGCGCGACGAGCGCGGCAGCGATCATTGCGCGCCGCACAGCGCGGGCAGAAACAGGCACGGCACAACTCCGCGAGCCAGGGGGATGAGTTGCGGTCTTGTTACCAGCGTTGCGAACGCGTTACAAGCATGCGCTCTGACCTGGGCTTCTTCAGGGCGGGGAGGTCGGCGTTCCGGGCGGCAGCGTCGCCGGAGCGGAGGAGGTCGCGCTCTCGAGTTGGACGGCGCACTTCTCGGAGGCGAACCGGGTGACGTTGCCGCTGGCCACCCGCACCCGGTCGAACTCCGCGGTGAAGTCGGGGATCGTCTTGTCCTTGGCGGACGGGTCGAGTGCCGTGACCAGCTGTTGGGCCACGTCGACCAGCACCTTCACGTCGTCGCGGATCTCGCCGGGAGCCGCCCGCTCGAGCTGCCGCAGGCGGTCGACCCCACGCTGCAGCTGGTCACGTGCCGCGTCGACCTTCGTGGGGTCGTAGCTGTCGAACACGTCGAGCGGGTTCTCGCCGGTGCGCACGCTCGTGCAGAACGCGGCCGTGCTACCGCTCTCGCCCTTGTCCCACAGCACGACGATCGCGATGAGCAGCGCCACTGCGGCCACGCCGACGACGATGACGGCGTTGCGGCGCGGGAGCTGGTCGAGAATCCGCGGTGGCATCCGCTCAGTGTCACACCTCGTCACTACGGTGATCGAGATGGTGGAGGTAGGGGCTCGACTGCAGATCGCGCCGCACGGTGCTGCCGCGCGGCGCGCCCTCGCGGCCTCGATCGACGCCGCGAAGGGCGGTGATCCGCTGCGGCCTGTCACCGTCGTGATGCCGTCGGCCCTCGCGGCGGTGACGGTTCGGAGATCACTCGCGCGCGACGGGCTCGTTGCCACCGAGCTCGTCACGTTGCCATCGCTCGCGCCGTGTCTTGCCGCCACACGGTTCGCCGCGAGCGAGCAGCGCCCGCTCGGTTCGCTCGAAGCGCGATTGCTCGTGCGGTCGGCGTTGGCCGAGGGCGACGGCCGCCTGTCTGGCCTCGCTCCGCATCCGGCGACGTTGGCCGCGCTGGCTGTCACCTTTGGCGAATTGCGTCCGCTCACCGCGACGGAGTTGGCGGCGTTGTCCGCCAGCAGTCGACGGGCCGCCGACGTCGTCGACCTGTATCGCGCCCATCGCCGTTTGGTGGCCGATCGCGCCGACGATCACGACGTCGTCGCACTCGCCGCCACGAGTGTCAGCGAAGGCGACGCTGCCGTCGACGACGTCGGCCACGTGGTGCTGTATCTGCCACGCCGTCTCGGCCGCGCCGAGCTCGAGCTGCTGCGGGCGCTCGCGGCTCGTGATCGCCTCACGGCCATCGTCGGTGATCGCGAGCTGGCGGACGAGTTCGAGCCGTTCCTCGGCTCGGCCGCCCACGCGCCTCCCTCGTCACCTCCGGCGCCCGAGGCCCGCATCATCCGCGCTCCCGATCCCGCAGAGGAGGCACGCGTTGCGGTCCGAGTCGCGCTCGATCACTTGCGCGCCGGTGTGCCCGCGGACCGAATCGCGATCGTGTCGCGGGTGGCGCAGCCCTATGCGCTGCTCGTCCACGAGGAGCTCGCCGCCGCTGGCATCGAGCACAGCGCGCCCGCGCCGCTGCGCCTCGCGCAGAGCATCGCGGGCCGTACGTTGCTCGGCCTCCTCGGGTGGCCCATCAACGGCCATCGACGCGACGAGCTCATGCGGTTGCTCCGGTCGGCGCCGATCCGCGATCCGGCGGGCGGCGCGACCCGGCCAGACCGCTGGGACCGCCACGCGCGTAACGCCGGCGTCGTGGCCGGTCTCGACCAGTGGCGCAAGCGCCTGGAAGAAGCGAAGCGCGCCCGGCTCGAGCGGGTCACCGCACCGTTGGTCGACAGCACTGCGCCGATGCTGCCGCTCGACGGCGAGCAGATCGAGTCCGATGGTCGGATCGCCGAGCTCGATGCGCTCGCGTCGTTCGTCGAGCGTCTCGCGGCGGCCACCGACCCTGGAGAACGTCGCGGCTGGCGCTCCCTGAGCCGTTGGGCTGAGGGGTTGTTGGTCCGGCATCTCGGCAACGAGGGCGCGGCGGCGAGCTGGTCCGACACCGATCAGCGCGCTCGCGCCGCGGTGATCGATCTCCTGCACGAACTCGCCCAGCTCGACGGGATCGGGCCCGAACCCGACGTGGAGGAGTTCGTACAGCTGCTGGGTCACGAGCTTGAGCGGCCCGCCGGCCGCGTCGGGCGCTTCGGCCACGGCGTGTTCGTCGGGCGACTGGTCGACGCGGTCGGCGCCGACCTCGATCTGGTGGTCGTGGTCGGTGCGGCGGAGGGCGTGTTCCCCCCTCGGGCGCGCGACGACGCGTTGTTGCCGGAGCGCATGCGTCGCGCGGCCGGGGGAGCGATACGCCCGCGCGGCACGAGCGCGGAGGAAGAGGTGCGCGACGCGCGAGCGGTGCTCGCGGCGGCCGCTACGTCCGTCATCACGTTCCCAGCGTCCGACCCGCGCAGCCAGCGAGCGCAGCAACCATCGGCCTTCGTCCTGCAACTGAAGGGCGAGCCCGAATACGTCGACTCGTTCGAGTGGTGGCTCGCGTCGGGCCGACCGCCGGCCACCACGACAGAATTCGACCTCGGTGAGCTCTTGCGCGCTCGCGCCGCGGGACAGCCGATCGACCACCTTCCGCTCGTGGCCGCGGCGGGGCTCGAACGCGGGCTGGCCGCGGCCGGGGCGCGGGCGCGAGGAGAGCTCTCGCAGTGGTCGGGATCCGTGGGCCGTTGGCCCGCGCTGGCCGACGATCTCCGGCACCCTCGCTCGCCGACCGGACTGCAGCAATGGGCCACGTGCCCGTTCTCGTACTTCCTCGGCCGCGTCCTCGGTGTGCGCGACCTCGAAGACCCGGGCGACGCCGAGACGATCACCGCCATGGACCGTGGTTCGCTCGTGCACGCGATCCTCGAACAGTTCTTCGCACAACGGCTCGGACGCGCCGTCGACGCGGAATGGACGAGCGCCGACTACCACGAGCTGCTCACTGTGGCCGACGAGGTCGAAGGCATCTTCCGAGCTCGGGGGCTCACCGGTCGGTCGCTGCTGTGGAAGGCGGAATGGGCTGCGCTGCGCCGGCACCTCCGCAAGATCCTCGACGCCGACGGCAGCGACCCACGTCTCGTCGGTGTCGCGCCCGCCGAGGTCGAGCTCGCATTCGGGTTCGAGGGAGAACCGACGCCTCCGGTGCAGATCGATCTCGGCGATGGCCGGCGGTTGAATTTCGGTGGTCGCGTCGACCGCATCGATCGCTCCCCCGACGGGCGGAAGCTCGTGGTGCTCGACTACAAGACCGGCAGTGCCTACAACTACGCCGTCATCGACGCCGAGCACGAAGAGCACGACATCGTGCGGCGGGGCCAGTTGTTGCAGCTACCGATCTACGCGCTGGCGGCGCGCGCGCAGTTTCCCGATGCCGAAGCGGCGGAGGCGTACTACTGGTTCGTCGGGCAACGCGGCGCCATCGAGATGAAGGGCGGACCGGTCGACGAGGCCGCCACGGAGCGGTTCGAGTCGGTGGTGCGCACGATCGTCGACGGCATCGAAGAGGGACTGTTCCCCGCCCGGCCGGGCGACGACGACTGGCGACCGAGCACCGGGCCAACCCACAGCAACTGCGTGTTCTGTGAGTTCAACGATCTGTGCTCGTCGAGACGGGGCGAGCAGTGGTTGACGATTCGCGAGCGCCCTGAGCTGCGCGACTACGTGGAGCTGGCCGAGGGATGACGCTCTTCGCCGACACCCTGCCTGTCGATCACGACGTCCGCGAGCGCGTGCGCACCGACCTCGGCCGCAACCTGTTCGTCGAAGCGGGGGCGGGCACCGGCAAGACACGGGTGCTTGTGGATCGCGTCGTTCGGCTCGTCGCCACCGGAACCGTCAGCGACATCTCGCGCCTCGTCGCCATCACCTTCACCGAGGCGGCGGCCGCCGAGCTGCGTGACCGCATTCGCGGCGAGCTCGAGCGCGCGGCCGGTGACGACTCGCTGGCCGACGACGAGCAGCTGCGTTGTGGCATCGCCCGCACCGGCATCGACCGAGCGACGATCACCACCCTGCACGGGTTCGCACAACGCATCCTGGCCGAGCACCCACTCGACGTCGGGCTCGCCCCCGTGTTCGAGGTCGACGACGAGGTCCAGGCGCGTGTGCGCTTCGTCGAGCGTTGGATGCGTTTTCGCGACGAGCTCTTCGAGGACGACACTGCGGCGGCCGACCTCCTCATCCTTCACGCGCTCGGGTTCTCGACCGATCGCCTGCGCGAGGTGGCCCGCCTGCTGCACCAGCGTTGGGATGCGCTGGTCGGCGTCGAGTTCCCAATCCCGGAGCTGCCGGTGGTCGACGTTTCGGGGATCACCGAACCGATCCGCGAGGCCATCGTCATCGCCGAGCCGCACTGGCACCGCGAGGGTGATCGTCTGATCGAGCTGGTCGACGAGTGGGCCACGCTGCTCGACGCGCTCGACGACGCCGCCGGCGCCGGAGACGAGCTCGAAATCATCCGCGTGCTGCTGCCCCGGATCTGGGCGCCGAGCAACCAGGGGCGGGCCGAGCTGTGGGCGCAGGACAAGGCCAAGGTCTTGTCCCGGCTGACGGCCGCTCACGAGCGACGGAACGAGTTGCTCGCGCGGCTACGCACCACCGTGCTGCAGCGGTTCATGCCGCGACTCCAGGCGTTCACGCTCCGCGGCGTCGACGAACGCCGGCAGAGCGGCCGGCTCGAATTCCACGACCTGCTCGTGCACGCCCGCGACGTGCTGCGCACGAATCAAGAGGTGCGGGTAGCTCTGGCCGAGCGCATCGACGTGATCCTCATCGACGAGTTCCAGGACACCGATCCGTTGCAGCTCGACATTGCCTTCTCCCTCGCAGCCGACGACCCGATCCCCACGCCGCCGCCGTGGCCCGAAGCGGTGCTGCGGCCAGGCAAGATCCTGGTCGTCGGCGACCCGAAACAGTCGATCTACCGGTTCCGTGGCGCCGACATCTCGCTGTGGGATCGCACGAAACGGCTGTTCCCCGACGGCATCGAGCAGCTCGGCCAGAACTTCCGAACCGTTCCGCCGTTGCTCGAGTGGGTCAACCGCGTCTTCCGGTCGGTCATCGCCGAGGGCGAGGAGGGCGCGCAGCCGGCGTACCACGACCTGTCTGCGTTCCGCCCCGAGGTACGCGAAGGCCCGGCGGTCGTCGTCGTCGGCGAGCCGCGCGCCGACACCACCGCCGCGGAGTTGCGCGAGCTCGAAGCGAGTGACCTCGCCCGGTTGATCGTCGAGATGAAGGTCAACCGGTGGGAAGTGGAGGATCGGGCGAGCGAGGGTGGCTGCCGGCCGGCGCGCTTCGACGACATCGCGATCCTTGTGCCCACCCGTACACCGGTCGCTCAGCTCGAGCGCGCCCTCGATACCAGCGACGTGCCGTACCGCGTGGAGAGTCGCTCGTTGGTGTGGGCCACCGACGCGGTGCGCGAGCTGCTCGCCGTGCTCGGCGCCATCGACGATCCGGCAGACGACATCGCGGTGGTGGCGGCACTGCGCTCTCCGGGCTTCGCCTGTTCCGATGTCGATCTCGTCGACTGGCGAGTAGCGGGCGGCAAGTGGGACCACCGCGCCACGCCGCCGGAGGGCATCGCGCCAGATCACCCCGTCGCCGCCGCGATGTCAGCGCTCGCTCGCTACCACCGGATGCGCGCCGACCTGCCTGTCGACCGGCTCGTCGAGCTCGTGATCCGCGAACGACAGCTCATCGAGCTCACGTTCGCGCTGCGCCGGCCGCGCGATCACTGGCGCCGCCTTCGGTTCGTGCTCGACCAGGCGCGCGCTTTCGTCGAGGCCGGTGGGGCGTCGCTCGGCGATTTCGCCGCATGGGCCCAGCTGCAATCCGACGAAGGCGCGATGGTCGTCGAGACACCTGCGCCCGAACCAGACGACGACGCCGTGCGCATCCTGACGATCCACGGATCGAAGGGCCTCGAGTTCCCGATCGTCGTGCTTGCAGGGCTGTCGTCTTCCGGCCGCGACACGGGCCCGTGGGTGCTCTACGGCGAGGACGGCCCCGAGGTGGCGATCGGGCCGCGCGACGCCCGGTTCACCACGCCCGGCTTCGCCGCCCTGTCGGAGCGCGCGGGCGACGCCGACGTCCACGAGGGTCATCGCCTGTTGTACGTGGCCGCGACGCGGGCTCGAGATCACTTGGTCGTCGGACTGCACCACTCCGAACGCGGCACCACACCAGCGAAGGAACTCTGGAAGGTCTGCCAGGACAGCGCGGCGGGCTGGTGGAATCCGGCAGAGTTCGGCGACCAGCTCGCACTGCCCGTCGAGGCGGGCGCTCGCGATTTCCTGCCGGTGACCGTCGGCGATCGCAACGCATGGCGGGCAGCGCACGACGAGCTTCTCGCGTCGGCGAACGAGCGCCGCGTGTTCGCGGCGACGGCGATCGCCGCGCTGCACGAGCTCGACGAGCCCGTCGATCCCCACGGCGACGACGACACCCCCACGTCGCTGCCGCCGTCGATCAGTCGCGGAGGCACCGCGCTCGGTCGCGCCGTGCACGCGGTGCTGGCCACAGTCGATTTCGACAACCCCGCGAACCTCGGCCCGCTGGCGGTCGCGCAAGCCCGGGCGGAGGGCGTCACCGACGTCGGCGATGTGGAGCGGCGGGCCACTGCGGCCCTCGCCGCGCCGGCGGTCGTCGCGGCGCGCGCCAGCGAGCGACGGTGGCGGGAGATCTACGTCGCCGCGCCGGTCGGGGATCGCGACCGGCTCATCGAGGGCTACATCGACCTGCTCTTCGAGGACGAAAGCGGCGAACTCGTGCTCGTTGACTACAAGACCGACGCCGACCTCGAGACCGCACCAGATCGCTACCGCCTGCAAGCGGCCACGTACGCGCTGGCCCTCGAGACCACGTTGGGTCGTCCGGTGGCGCGCGCCGTGTTCGTGTTCTGCCGTCCCGACGGTGCGATCGAGCGGGAGGTCACCGACCTCGCCGCCGCGATCGACGAGGTGCGTGCGTTAGTGCATTGACGCCGCTTCGGCGGCGGCGCGGAGGGCGGTGACGGCGTGCTCGAGGCCGTCGGGATCGCGGTACAGCGCGCTCCCTGCGACGATCACGTTGGCCCCGGCCATCACCGCGCCGGCGACGGTGTCGACACCGAGTCCACCATCCACCTCGATGTCGACATCGTGGCCGCTGTGCGCGATGAGCTCACGGATCTCGCGGATCTTCGGCTCCATCGTGGCGATGTACTTCTGGCCGCCGAACCCTGGGTTCACCGTCATCACCAAGACGAGATCGACGAGATCGAGGACGTTGGCCACGGCGACGGCCGGGGTTGCGGGATTGATGGCGACCGCCGCCTGCGCACCGGCGTCGCGGATGTGTCCGAGCGTGCGGTGCAGATGGGGGCAGGCCTCGGCGTGGACGATGAGCCGATCACACCCGGCCTCCACCCAACGCTCGACGAGCAGGTCGGGTGTCTCGACCATGAGATGCGCCTCGAACGGGACCGACGTGTGCGGCCGGCATGCGGCCACGACGTCTGGTCCGAACGTCAGGTTGGGCACGAACTGTCCGTCCATGACGTCCCACTGGATGCGATCGACACCCGACTTCTCCAGCGCGGCGCACTCGTCGCCGAGCCGAGCGAAGTCGGCCGGGAGCACCGAAGGAGCGATCTGGATGTGGCGATCGGCCATGCCCAGGACGATACCGGGGCTACTCGGACAGGACCCGGAGATGCGCGGTGTCGAGGTACTCGTCGATGCGCGTGATGCGTCCGCCGTCGACATGCACAACGAGACACGACGGCACCTCCAACGCACCACCGGCCTTGGTGGTGCCTCGGAGCACGTGTTGTTGCACGAAGCCGCCATCGAAGTGCTGTCGCCGGATGTCGTCGTAGCGCAGCCCGTCGACGTTGTGCGTCATCCACGCGAGGACGACCAGGTTGACCTCGCGCGATTGCTCGATGTTGTCGAAGTTGTGCCAGATCACTGTGTCGTCCGCGTAGAGCTCGGCGACGGCATCGACGTCCCCGTGCTCGATGGCGGCGAACAAGCGGACAGCCAGATCCTCGTTCTCCTGCACTGGGGCCGCAGCGTAGGCGTGCGATGCTGGCGAGGATGGGTGGACAGCTCGGCATCGACCTGGGCACCACGTGGACAGCGGCCGCGTTTCACCGATCTGGTCGGGTCGAGATCGTGTCGCTGGGCGATCGGGCCCCGACGATTCCGTCCGTTCTGTTCATTCGCGAAGACGGCGTGGTGCTCACCGGCGACGCCGCCAACCGCCGCGCCATCACCGAACCAGGGCGGGTGGCCCGCGAGTTCAAGCGGCGGCTGGGGGATCCGACGCCCCTCATCGTCGGCGGCGTGCCGTATCCGGCCGAGGTGCTCACGGCCAAGCTGCTGCGTTGGGTCGTCGACAAGGTGGTCGAGCTCGAAGGTGAGACCCCTGACTCGATCGCGCTGACCCATCCCGCGAACTGGGGAACATACAAGCAGGATCTGTTGCGCCAGGCCGTGCGTCACGCCGACCTCGACGCGAACGCAGTGACGTTCCTCGCCGAGCCCCAGGCGGCCGCCATCTACTACGCGTCGCAGGAGCGTGTGAGCCCGGGGGCGATCATCGCGGTGTACGACCTCGGTGGCGGCACCTTCGATGCGGCCGTGTTACGCAAGGAGACGGACGCGGCGGGTGGCTTCGAGATCCTCGGCGAGCCGGAGGGCATCGAACGACTCGGTGGCATCGACTTCGACGCCGCCGTGCTCGCGCACGTGAACGCGGCACTCGACAACTCGCTCGACGCGCTCGATGTCGACGACGCGTCGCTCCTGCCGACGCTGGCCCGCATCCGGCAGGACTGCGTCGAGGCCAAGGAGATCTTGTCCGTCGACACGGATGTGTCGGTCGGGGTGTCGCTGCCCGGTGTGCAACACGAAGTGCGCCTCACCCGCTCCGAGTTCGAGGAGATGATTCGACCGGTGATCAGCGAGACGATCGCCGCCCTACGGCGCGCGGTGCGCTCCGCGGGCGTCGAACCGACGGACGTGCAAGCGGTGCTCCTCGTGGGGGGTTCGTCGCGCATCCCCATCGTCGGGCAGATGGTGAGCGCGGAGCTCAACCGACCTGTCGCGGTGGATGCTCATCCGAAGCACTCCGTCGCGCTCGGCGCCGCAATCGCCGCGGCCTCGGCCGCCGGCGCGGGCAGCGCCGAAACGATCACGCCCGTGATCGGCGACCGCGAGCCGCCCGTGACGGCGTCGATTCCCATCGTGGTGCCGGCGACGCCGGCGTTGACACCGATCGTCGCGCCGCCGCCTCCACCGCCGTCCGAGGCCACGCGCCGCGTGATCATCCCCGCGCCTCCGCAGCCGACGCCCCAATCCACCGGTGCGCGGCCCGCGCCGTCATCGTCAGCACCGCGTCGCGGCCCGAGTCGCGGACTCGTCGCCGTTGCCGCGCTCGTCCTGATCGCCCTCGTTGCGCTGGCCGTCGTGCTCCTCGCGGGACGCGATGACGGCACGCCGGCGGTGTCGTCGTCATCCGCCCCGGGGGTCGATCCGGCGTCGGCGGAACCGGCCAATCTCCAGCCCGGCCGGCCTCCCGGGGTCGCCGACCCGGCCGCGCCGGCGTCGTCGTCACCGATGGTCGCGCTGCGGCACGGCACGCACGTCGGCTTCGAGCGCGTGGCCGTCGACTTCGGTGACGTGCTCCCGCCGCGGATCCAGTCGGTCGAGCCGGATGCCACCCTCGGTCGCATCCGCGTCGTGCTCGATCAACCTCGTCCGACGGAGGCATCCGCGCCGGTGCGTCTCGACGTGGGCTCCAGCATCGTCACATCGGTGTTCTACGTCGTCGACGCGGGGCGCACGTACGTCGACGTGTTCACCAACGAGGCTGTGGAACCGATCGCCTTCCGGCTCGGCAACGTCGCGTTCAAAGACGGATCGGCGAAGGGCATCGTCGTGATCGACGTCGTTCCCTCGACGCAGGCCGTGTCATGGGGCGGGCAGGCGACGATCGGATCGGGTGGCATGTTCCATGCAACCACGCAGGGCACGAAGCTCCACCTCGAGGGGTACGGCGTGCGGGCGTCGGGCAAGGGAATCGTGCGCCTGCTCGACGCCTCGAACGCCGAAGTGCGCAAGCTCACCGTTGTGCTCACCGCCAGCGCGCCAGTCAACGGCGTGTTCCGCACGGATGTCGACCTGGCCGGCCTCGCGACAGGTGAGTACACGGTCGAGTTCACGTCGGACAACGGCGACGACGACATCGATGGCCAACGTCCCTCGACAAACCAAGTCGTCTCCCTCCCGTAGTCCGCTGAGTTCCGAACGTCGCTGACGCGGCACTTGTCGCGTACGCGCCGTACGAGGTACTGCCTTCGTGCGGGTTGTCGCCGTACCATGACGGTGCGTGCCTGAGACGCGTTTCTTCGACTTTGCTCTGGACCTGTTGGCTGTCGGAGGCTTCGACGGCAAGCTCCGGCGCGTCAACCCGGCGTGGACCGAGACGCTCGGCTGGTCGGAAGCCGAGCTGCTCGCCAGCCCGTACGCCACCCTCTTCCATCCCGACGATCTCGAGAGCAATCTCGACAAGATCGGCCAGACGGCCACCGGGGCGGAAACCGTGTCGTACGAGACGCGGCTGCGGTGTCGCGACGGCTCGTTCCGGTGGGTGCTCGCCAGCGTTCGTTCCGACCGCGAGACCGGCGAGCTGTACATCGTCGCCAAGGACATCCACGAGCGCCGTGAGGCCGAGGAGCAACTGCGCCTGACGGAAGCCGAGCTGCGGTTCCGTGTCGGCGTCGAGGATCTCGTCACCGGGATGTCGACGGTGTTTCTTGGTGCTCACGAGGATGAGCTGCCCGCGGTCGTGGAGGACGCGCTCCGACAGCTGTCTGGCTACTTCAACCTCGACCGCGCGTACGTGCTCAAGTCAGACGAAGGGGGAAGCGGGATCGAGCTGTTCGTCGAGTGGTGGGCCGACGGCGTTCCCCAGCTGAACACGCCGATCCCGTCACTGCCCGTGGACGCGCAGCGGTTCTGGGTGCGCGCGCTGCGCAGCGGACAGTCCGTCCACGTGCCCGACGTGACGAGCGACATTCCCGACGGCGGCGAGAGCGCGATGGCGGCGTTGCACGGTGATGGGGTGCAGTCCATCCTGTTCGTGCCGCTCCGCGCCCGCGAGACGCAGGTCGGCTTCATGGGGTTCGAGGGGCGGCGCCACCGCTGCACATGGAGCGAGGAATCGGTCTCGCTGATGCGTACGGTCGGCGAGCTCTTCGTCAGTGCGGTCGACCGCAGCCGCGCCGAGGTCAGGCTCGCCGCAGCCGCGGCAGAGGTCGAGCAACGCAACGCCGAGCTCGAGCGGTCGAATCGCGAGCTCGAGCAGTTCGCCTCGATCGTGTCCCACGACCTCAAGTCGCCGTTGCAGGTTGTCCGCGGGTTCGTCGAGTTGCTCGGGCGTCAAGCGGAGACCAATCCCGAACAGGCCAGCGAGGTGCAGACGTACGTCGCAGCTGCGCTGCGGGGCGCCGCGCGGATGGATCGCCTCATCGACGACCTGCTGGCGTACTCGCGGGCGGGGCAACGCCCAGCCGCGCTCGTGCCGATCGACCTCGATGTCATTGCGAGTGAGGTGCTCGCCGACAGTGCCGCGCTCATCAGCGAGACCGACGCGATCGTGAAGGTGGGCCCGCTGCCGACCGTCCCGGGCGACGCCACTCAGCTACGGCAGCTCCTGCAGAACCTGATCACCAACGCCATCAAGTTCCGCCGCGCGGGTGTCACGCCTGAGGTGTCGGTCACCGCGCAGTCGGATCACGACCACTGGATCGTCGACGTCGCTGACAACGGCATCGGTATCGACTCTGCTCACCGCGAAGAGATCTTCGGGATGTTCAGCCGCCTCCATCACGGTGACCGCCCTGGCAGCGGCATCGGGTTGGCGATCTGTGCCCGCGTCGCGGCCAACCATGGCGGCTCGATCTGGGCCGAGGAAGCCCCGGGTGGCGGCAGCCTCCTGCGGTTCACGCTGGCGAAAAACCCTTCGGTGGCGTCGACGTAACCTGCGGGCGTGAGCGAGCAGCAGACCGAGCCGCGCACGTCCGACGGCGACACCGGCGATGCCGGCGATGTCGCTCACTACGCCCGCAAGGACGAGATCACGCGTGCGGCGATCGAAGGCGGGCTCGTGACCGCCTTGTGTGGCGCTCGGTTCCAGCCGGTTCGTGACCCTCAGCGATTCCCGGTGTGCACCCCGTGCGCGCGCCTGCTCGAGCAGTTCGACCAGCGGGCGTTCAGTTGACGGCGTCGCGTACCCAGCGCTGGAAAGCGGCCAATCCCGCTTCGTGGCGCGGGCTGAGCCACCCTTCGGCGTAGATGCCACTGTCGAGGTTGCGCTGGACGGCTTCGCAGATCGCCTTGTCCTCGTTCGTCACCTCGGTCGACATCCGCACGACCTCGTCGTTGGCTGGCGCGCTCGGATCGGCGAACGCGTACGTGTACCGCAGCCGGGTCTGACCGCGACTGACCGGGTCGTACCGCTCGACGCACATCCCGTCGCCGTAGATGTTGAGCGCGAGGTTGGGCCATCGCCACAACCAGCGTCCCTGGTTCACGGCGCCGTCGCGTGTTGGTGCCGAGTGAATGACCCACCGATGAGGGTCGTCGACCTCGACGCGATACCGCTTGACGTCGATCTCCTTGTTGAGCCCGGGATGCACGAGGGGGATGTGGTACCCCTCGAGATAGTTGTCGGCATACGTCTTCCAGTTGCACTCGAGCTCGTGTTCTCGCTCCGCCACCGGAACGAACCGCTCCATTGCAAACGGGGCGCACGCGTCGACGAACGTGCCGAGGTCGTCGAGCAACGGCCGCGCGTCGCGCTCGAGGTCGAGATTGACGAACACGAGTCCGCGCCACGTGTCGACGCGCACCGGCTCGAGGCTGATGGCGTCGCAGTCGAGCCCCTCGCCGAAGTCGCGCGCCGACCGCAGTCCGCCGTCGAGCCCGTAGGCCCATCCGTGGTACCGGCACACCAGGCTCGGCACGCGACCGGAGCCCGGCCCGACCAACGGTCCGGCTCGGTGACGGCAAACGTTGTGGTGGCCTCGTAGCGTCCCGTCGTCGTCGGCCACCACGACGATGTTCCACCCCGCGACCTCTGCGGCCACGTACTCGCCCGGCTGCTGCAGACGCTCGGCGAAGCCGAAGAACAGCCACTCCCGGCCGAAGATGCGGCCCCGTTCGAGCTCGTGCACGGCGGGGTCGCCGTACCAGGAGCCCGGCAACGTCGTCATCGGCACCGGATCAGTGTGACAGGCTCACCGCGAGACCTGAGGGGGACAGATGATGCGCAGGCACGCGCTGTGGGGAGTTCTGGCTGGGCTGCTCCTGGTGTCGTGCGCGTCCGACTCATCGGATCGGGTGTCGGCGCCAGCCGCGCCTTCACCGGCGGCTTCGTCCCCGGCGCCGGGTGCCACGATCCCGGCGCCCGCCGGGCTGCCCGAGTTCTACGCGGTACCCGACCCGCTGCCCGCGGGAAGTCCCGGCGATGTCATCAAGACCGAGCCGGTCGCCAGCGCCGCGCTGCACGGGACGATGATGCGCGTGATGTACCACTCGCGATCGGTCCAGGGTGGCGACATCCTCGTCACCGGACTCGTCGCCGTTCCCACAACGCCGCCGCCCGCAGGGGGCTACCCGGTGATCTCGTGGGCGCATGGCACCTCCGGCATAGCGGACATGTGTGCGCCGTCGTTGAAGCCGGACGACTATGCCGGCCTTGCCAACAACCTGCTCGACGCCGGCTACGTCGTAGTCGGGACCGACTTCGAAGGCCTCGGTACGCCCGGACGCCATCCGTACATCGTCGGTGAGAGTGAAGCGCGCGGCACGGTCGACATGGTCCGCGCCGCGCGCAACCTGCCCGACGTGCACGCGAGCGATCGCTACGTCGTGTGGGGACACTCGCAAGGGGGCCACGCGGCGATGTTCTCGCTGCACATCGCCGACTCGTGGGCGCCCGAGCTCCATCTCCTCGGAGTCGTGGCGGGAGCACCGCCATCGCAGCTGTCGCTCTTCTATCCCGTGTTGCAGGCGAGTCCGGCGAGGTACTACCTCCTCCTCGCCGCCGCGGGTTTCAACGCGGCTTACGGCGACGAAGGGGCGCCGCTCGACGCCGTGCTCACCCCGGCCGGGGTCGATGCGCTGAAGGCGGTTGACGAGGGGTGCGCGGGTGATGTCGGCCGCGCGACTGCCGATCTCCCGACGAGCAGTCTGCTCAAGGCGGATCCGAACAGCGTTCCCCAGTGGGCCACGTTGCTGAATGACAACGATCCCGGGAAGTTCGCCGCTCCCGCGAACGAGCCGCTCCTCATCATTCACGGTGGGAGCGACGAGCTGATCCCCGTGATTTCGTCGTCGTTGCTGTTCGATCAGCTGTGCAAGATCGGCCAGGTCGAGCAGCGTTGGGTCTATCCCGGTCAGGGTCACGCCGGCGTCGTCGGCCCGTCCTTCGGCGACATGCTCATGTGGATCAACAACCGCTTCGCCGGCGCGCCTGCGCCCGATGCAGTTGCCCCCGCCGGCCAGACAGACGTGCAAGTGCAACGCTGTCCCGCGTGAGCATGCGGTTCGTCGTCTACGGCGCTGGGGGCATCGGTGGCGTGCTCGGGGGGCGCCTCTTCGAGCAGGGCTACGACGTCGTGCTGGTCGCTCGGGGCGCGCACGGCGACGCCATTCGCGAGCGCGGCCTCGTCGTTGAGTCCCTGGAGTCGACCGTCACGCTCCGCATCGACACGGTGTCGCGCCCCGACGAGGTCGCCTGGAAGGACGGCGATGTCGTCCTCCTGTCGATGAAGAGCCAAGACACCGCGGCGGCGCTCGACGCACTCGTTGATCTCGTCCCTCGCGCAACGCCCGTCGTCTGCGTCCAGAACGGCGTGGCGAACGAGCGCGCCGCACTCCGGGCGTTTTCCGACGTCTACGGCGTGTGTGTGATGTGTCCCACGTCGTACCTCGATCCCGGTGTCGTCCAGGCGTACTCGTCTCCGACGACGGGGATCATGGACATCGGCCGCTATCCCTCTGGTGTCGACCCGGCCGCCGTCGAGATCGCCGCCGCGTTCAGCGCGTCCACCTTCCTCTCGGAAGCGCGGCCCGACATCATGCGGGCGAAGTACCAGAAACTGCTGATGAACCTCGGCAACGCCATCGAAGCGGCGTGCGGTCCATCCGCTCGCGGCGGTGAGCTCGCCACGCTGGCGAAGGCTGAAGGTGTCGCGGCGCTCAACGCCGCCGGCATCGACTTCGCCACGGACGAGGAAGATGCCGCGCGCCGAGGCGACCATCTGCAGATGCATCCGATCGGCGGCGAGCGGCGGGGTGGAGGCTCGACGTGGCAGAGCTTCGCCCGCGGCGCTCGCACCGCCGAGACCGACTTCCTCAATGGTGAGATCGTGTTGCTCGGTCGCGAGCACGGCGTGCCGACACCTGTGAACGCGCTGCTGCAGCAACTGGCACGCGAGCTGGTGTCCGCTGGCGCTCCGCCGGGCTCGCTGTCCGCCGACGAGGTCATGGCGCGTCTCGAACCGGCGTGAACTACGCCGCTGACCACGCCCTCGGCCTGGTGGTCGCGGCGGGCGATCGTGTTCTGCGCCTCCGGGCCGCGGCCGATGCCGGGCTACTGGATGACATCGACGGCCTCCCGCCCGATGCGCCGCGAGCCGACACACTCAATCCGATCCTGGCCGCGGGCCGGAGCGTGTGGACGGGGCTCCATTCGCGAGTTCACGCGCTTCTGGCGCGACGCGACCACGACGACCTGCTCGTCGATGCTCGAGACCTCGAGCTGCGGCTGCCGTTCGACGTGGCCGACTACGTCGACTTCTACTCCTCGATCCATCACGCGACGAACCTCGGCCGTCTCCTGCGCCCCGGCACCGAGCCGTTGTTGTCCAACTGGCGACACCTGCCGGTGAGCTACCACGGTCGGGCGGGGACGATCGTGGTGTCCGGCACGCCGGTCCGACGGCCCCGCGGGCTGGTGGCGACGGGCGGCGGCGGCCCTCAGTACCGCGCCACCGAGCGACTCGACATCGAGCTGGAGGTCGGGGTCGTCGTCGGCGGTCGTTCGGATCTCGGCCAACCCGTGTCCATCGATCGAGTGGGCGAGCACATCTTCGGGCTCGTGTTGCTGAACGACTGGTCGGCCCGCGACATCCAGGCCTACGAGTATCAGCCGCTCGGTCCGCACCTCGGCAAGAGCTTCGCGACGTCGATCTCGGCGTGGGTCACGCCGATCGACGAGCTGCGGTCGTTCCTCCGACCGGGCCCACACCAAGACCCGCCGCCGAGCGCACATCTACGCACGGAGCACCCGTGGGCCGTCGACCTCGATCTCCGCGTGCTGCTCGAGTCCCGCTCGATGCGCGAGCAGGGCATCGCGCCGGCGCAGGTCAGCAGCACGAACTTCGCCGACCTGTACTGGACGATCGCGCAGCAGCTCACCCACATGACCGCCAATGGCGCGTCGTTGCGCCCCGGGGATCTCTACGGCTCGGGCACGGTGTCCGGCGCTGAGCGCGGCAGCGAGGGCAGCTTCATCGAGCTCAGTTGGGGAGGAGAGACCCCGCTGGACCTACCCGACGGCAGCGTTCGGACGTTCCTCGAGGACGGCGATCGCGTGATCCTCGAAGGTTCGGCCGGCGACGTGCGCCTCGGGCCGGTTGAAGGCGAGATACTGCCAGCGGCAACCTGACCAGGAAACGGAGGACGCGATGCCGTACTACCGACGGCTCGGCGACGTGCCCACGAAACGCCACACGCGCGCTGAGGGTGCGGGTGGGCTGCTCCACGAAGAACTGATGGGCCTCGAGGGGTTCTCGCAGGCATCGTCGCTGCTGTACCACCGCTACTCGCCGTCGGCGATCGTCGCCGCAGAGCCACTCGCGGGCGCAACCGACGAACCGAGCTATGACCGCGCGCTCGAGCCTCGGCATCTGCGCACGCTCGACCTGCCGGTGGGCGGCGATCCCGTGCTCGGCTGCGTCCGGCTGTTCGAGAACGAGGACGTGACGATCGGCGTGGCGGCGGGCACCGACTCGAGCGGGCTGTACCGCGACGCGCTCGGCGACCAGCTCGTCTTCGTGCAGAGTGGACGGGCGGTGCTCGAGAGCACGTTCGGCGCCCTGCCGGTCGGCCCAGGCGACTACGTGGTCATCCCGCGGTCGACGACGCACCGCTGGGTGTTCGACGCGGCCGATGGCGGCGAGCCGTTGCGATTGCTCGTGATCGAAGCGCGATCCGCGCACGTTCAGTTCCCTGCGAAGTACCTCAACCCGCAGGGTCAGTTTCTCGAGGGGGCACCGTTCTGCGAGCGCGATCTGCGGGGTCCCACCGAACTGTTGGCGGTGGAGGACACCGACGTCGACGTGCTGGTGCGTCATCGCGGCGGGCTCACGCGGCTGAGGTATGCCAACCATCCGTTCGACGTGGCCGGCTGGGACGGTTGCGTGTATCCGCACGCATTCAACATCCGAGACTTCCAGCCGATCGTCGGGCAGCTCCATCAGCCGCCGCCGGTGCATCAGACGTTTCAGGGCGGAGGCTTCGTCGTCTGCTCGTTCGTGCCGCGCCCGTTCGACTTCCATCCGGACGCGATCAAGGTGCCGTATCACCATTCCAACGTCGACTCCGACGAAATCCTGTACTACTCCGACGGCGACTTCATGAGCCGCGCGGGCTCCGGTATCGGTGTCGGCTCGATCAGCTACCACCCCGCGGGGTTCGTGCACGGCCCGCAGCCAGGGAGCGTCGAGCGATCGATGGATCAGGATCACACGAACGAAGTCGCGGTGATGATCGACACGTTCCGTCCGTTGCGGGTCAGCGAGGCGGCCCGTTCGATCTCCGCCGACGACTACGCGTGGTCGTGGGCCGGTTCGCGCTGACTCCGCCGGTGAGCACGTGAAGCGCGCTGTCGTGCTTCTCGTGTGGTCGCTGGCGGTCGTGGCCGTCGACGGCGTGGTCATCGCTCGAGACCGCGACCCGGACCCCGCCACGAGATCGTCGGCGCCCGCGTTGTCGACGACGACGTCTGCGACGGCGAGCACGACGACGACGACGACATCAGCTGAGGGGTCCGAGTCGACCACCTCGACGACGGTGTCCACGTCGACTGAATCGCCCACCTCTGTCGAGCCGACCTCGAGCGCCACGGGCGAGCCCGTCATCGCGCATCTGCAGGGCGATGGTGACACGCCATCGAAGGAGACGATTTTTCGCGTCGAAGGCCGATGGCAACTCCGCTGGCACGTGGATCAAAGCGGCAACGGCGCGGCCGCGGTCGTACGGGACGACAGCGGCGGCGACCAGGGCTTCTTCCTGGGATTGGACGGGGACGGCTCGATCGACCGCGAGGACGGGTGCAGCTGCACATTGCAGGTCACGCCCGATGGCTCGGCTTACGACGTGGTCGTCGTGGACCTCGAAGGCTGACGCTTCTTCGGCCGCTCGCCGATGAGACGTCGCAGTGCGAGCTGCTCTTCACGGCGAGCCTTGAGCCAGCGCGTGAGTTGCGCGCCCGTGCCGCTGGTGCGGAGGTAGAAGCCCTGCGCCTGATCGCAGCCTGCCGCCGCGAGCAGCTGCCAGGTCTGGCCGTCCTCCACGCCCTCGGCCGTGACTTGGAGCCCGAGGTTGTGGCCCAGATCGATGGTCGAGCGGACGATGACGGAGTCGCTCTCGTCGGCGGTCATCCGCTGCACGAACGACTTGTCGATCTTGATCTCGTCGACGGGAAGTCGGTGGAGGTAGGACAGGGACGAGTAGCCCGTTCCGAAGTCGTCGATGGCGAGCGCCACGCCCATGTCGCTGAGCCGGTTCAGCGTGCTGACCGTCCGCGCTGGGTCAGCGATGATCGTGCTCTCGGTGATCTCGAGCGTGAGTGACGACGCGGGCACCTGGTGACGCGCGAGCGCGGCCGCGACCATCGGCGGCAGCGCCTCGTCGAGCAGGTTGCGAGTCGAGATGTTCACGGCGACGTCGAGGTCGAAGCCCTCCGTCCGCCATTGCGCAGCTTGGCGAAGAGCGATGTCGAGCACGCACTCGGTGAGCGGGCGGATCAGACCGCTGCGTTCCGCGATCGCGATGAAGACGTCGGGGGAGATGAAGCCGTACTCCGAGTGATGCCACCGAGCCAGTGCCTCGACTCCCACCACGTCGCCGTGAGGGAGAGCGGCCTTCGGCTGGTATTCGACGAGCAGGGCCCGACGGCCGATGTCGCGGCGCAGCTCCGCGGCCAACGCGAGTTGCCGCGGACTCGCGTGATCGATGTCTGAGTCATAGAACTCAGCGCTGGCTGCTCCGCGCTTGGCTGCGTACATCGCGACGTCTGCCCGCTGCAGCAGCGTCGACGGGTCCTCGCCATCGTGCGGCGCGAGCGCGATCCCGACACTCGAGCCGACCTCGAAGACCAGTCCGTCCAACTCGAATGGCTCCAACAGTCGTCGCTCGATGGCTTCCGCGTGCGCCTTGATCGCGTCCCGCTTGGCGGTGGTGGTGAACACGACAGCGAACTCGTCCCCACCGAGGCGAGCGACGAGGGTTGAATCGTCGACGACCTCCTTGATGCGTTCTCCGATCTTGCACAGAAGGGCGTCGCCCTGGTGGTGGCCCAAGGTGTCGTTGACCTCCTTGAACCGGTCGAGGTCGATCAGCATCACGACGACCGCCTCGCCTTCGCCACGACGCGACAGTTTGTGACGCAGGTCGTCGTCGAGCCGGGCCCGGTTGGGGAGTCCGGTGAGCGCGTCGTGCAACGCTTGGTAGTGCCGCTCGTCGGCTTCGCGGCGAAGCCGTTCGAGCAAGCGGTAGTTCCGCAGGCAGATACTGGCGTGCGTCGCCAGGGTCTCGAAGAGCTGGAGGTCGTGCTCGCCGAAGCGATCGACCTCGCCGAGGCGATCACTGACGAGCAGCGTGCCGAGGACCTCGTCGCCCGTGCGCAACGTCGCGACCATCTTGTCGCCGACAAGGACGGCCTCACGGCCGGCGAGCAGCCGGCGATGACCGGCCAGAGCGGCTGCGGCCGATTCTCCGTTGAGAACTGACACCGCGCCCTTGTGCAACGTGATGAAGGCCGCGCTGTCTGCGTCGCTGAGAATGAGCTCGGCGCGATCGGCGCGAAGCAAGACGTTCGTGTGCTCGAGGAGGGCGAAGTCGACGGCTCCCTGGCTGAGCGACAATGCGATCGCTCGACTGAAGCCGTAGAGCTGCTCGAGGTGGTCGGCGCTTCGGCGGACCTGTGAATACACGAGATACGCGCCGAACAGCAGGCCGGCCCCGACCGCGAAGAGCCACGGCGACGTCCGCACTGGTGCAAGGGCATTGACGGCCATCACACCGAAGTAGGTGCTCACCAAAGTGGTGACCGTTCCCCAGCCCGCCAGGCTCTCGAGTGGTGAGCGCATCCACCGGCCTTCTGTGGCCGCGATCACGAACGACACCGCGACCGAGCCGACGAGAAGCGACGTGCTGGTGGCGGCCAGCGCCGCGATCCAACCGCGACCTTCGAACGGGTGGGCACTGCCCAGCACGGCGCGGTACACGACAACTGCGAGACCGGTGTCGAGCAGGAAGTAGCTGAGGTTGAACGCGAGTTTCTGCGGAGGCTGACGGCGTACGACTGTGAGCGCAAGCGCGGAACCGATGAGCCGGCCGGTGATGAGTGCCATGGGGCTCAGATAGGCCAGGCCGAGCAGGAGCGGTATCTCGCTCAGCGAGAACGTGCGCGCCTCGCTCTTGATGTACATGTGCACGACGCAGCTCTCCGCGATGGCGAAGAGTGCGATCACGATCAACACCGACAGGTGCACGTCGGTGGACACGGCCCCCTCGTGACCGAGCGGAATGAGCAAGGCCGTGCCACCCAACGCGAGCGTGCTGATCGCCGCGTTGATGAACGATCTCGTCGGTGCCGTCGTCGTCACCGTCATGGCGTGGCTCCTGACCATGATTGTCCGGACCACGACACCCCGGACCAGCTCTGCCCGGACCACGATTGTCCGGACCACGATTGACCGGACCAGGACTGCCCGCTCCAGGACTGTCCGGACCAGGACTGCCCGCTCCACGATTGTCCGGACCACGACTGTCCGGACCACGACTGTCCAAGCCACGCGTCGCCCGACCAGCTCTGCCCGGACCAACTCTGGCCAGACCAGCTCTGTCCATCCCATGGGTTGCCGAAGATGTCGATCTCGCCTTGCAGCGGCACGCCGCCCATCTCCACGTGCAGCGATCCGCGAGACGCCTCGAGGCTGCCGGTGCCCGTGCCGAGCGCCCAGCCCTGCGCGACGTCGGATGGAGCGCGTCGCTGTGACGCGCGCTTGAGGTCGATCTCGCCGGCGCCCTGCGCGGCCGCGTCACTCTGGGGCAACGACTTCGCCGTCTTGCGCAGAATCCACTTGACCCGATCGGGTGTGAGCTCCGGCCGCTCGTCCAGCATCAGCGCGACGGAGCCGGCGACGACCGCTGTTGCCTGCGACGTGCCGCTCCCGCGGAACAGGCCATCAGGCTCCCGGCCCTCCGGATGGTTGGTGTCGATGTACGAGCCGGGATCGCGAAGACTCACAACGGAACGACCGGGCGCGACGACGTCGACCCGACGGGAGTCATTTCCCCAAGCGGAGAACGGTGCCACGGTGTCGTCACCGGACGAGTACGTGCCATTGACGTCGCTCGCGCCGACCGCGATCACGAACGGATCGATGGCCGGGTTGTTCAGCGCGGGCGCACTCTTTCCCGTGTTGCCCCCGGCGGCGACCACCACGATGCCCTTCCGCCATGCGACCTCGGCGGCGTACGCGAGCGGATCGAGTGCGTAGCTCTGACTGCCATCGGTGCCGTAGGCGAGTGCGATGACGCGGATGTTCAGTCCCTCGTCGTTGCGGTGTTGGACAACCCAGTCGATCGCCGCGATGACCTGCACGACATCGGTTGCGCCGTTCGCGGCGCCCACCTTCACGTTCACGACTCGCGAACCGGGCGCGATGCCATTCACCCCGTTCCCGGCACCGTTGATGATCCCCGCAAGATGGGTGCCATGGCCGTAGGCGTCGAGGTACTGGAAACCCGGCACCTGCGAGTCGAAGGACAGGTCGGGTCCGTTGATGGTGGTGCCGACGCCGGCCACGGGCGCGACGCCGGTGTCGATCAGCGCGATGTCGATGCCCGAACCGTCAGCGCCGCGCGAGCGCACGTCGTCGGCGTTGATCAGCCGCGAGATGGTGTCGACGTCGAGTCGAGGAAACGACGGACCCCCGCCCTTGGTCGCGAAGTCGGAGTCGACGAAACCTTCGACCGTCCTGCCCTTCGTTCGCGAGGTCGAGGGTTCCGACGGGCGTACGTTGAGCGCGGCGTCGGCGGTGACTTCCAGCACCCCGGGTGTGCTCTCGAGTCGCCCGAGGTTGGCGGTGGGAATCCAGGCGCTGAAGCCATTGATCGTTTGCAATGTCCGCTCGACGCGACCCCCGACAGCCGAGAGCACATCCTCCGGGTTCGCGTTGACGCCGGGGAGCATCCGCACGATCACCTTCGTGACGCGGTCCTTGCCATCGCGGTCCTTGCCGTCGCCGCGCGCACTGTCAGGGATGGCTGCGCAGAACAGCCCGACGATGAGTCCGACCGCGACGACTGCACTGCGGCGTCGCCACCGCGCACCGCTCCAGAACCCCCCACGCCCCATCGGGATCGTCTCCTCTGCCCAGTAGACGCCTGAGCCGAGTGTGACGATCACTCATCGCGCCGACAATGGCCGCTGTGGGCCATTTCAGACCACCCGATCGGGCCACTCGTGTTCTGGTCAGGCGCCGCTGATCTGCCGAAGGATCGTGGCCGAGTCGTAATAGACGCGCTCGCACACAATCCCCGCGCCGTCCGGCTCGAAAAAGAAGAACGCTGTCATCGGGCATCGGAACGCACGTCCGGTCGGTGGTCGCCCGCGCAATGGCCCGTCGTGCGTGCCCAGCAAATCGAACTCCGCGATGACCGCGTCGTCTGCATGATGCAATGCGCGCAGCTCGTTTTGTTGGTCGGGAAAGGCAGTGCGCGTCGCCTTGAAATACGCGTCGACGTCCTCGGCGCCGTCGTACACCTCGCCTGTGGCGATCAGCTCGTACCTCGGATGAGCGAACGTGGTCATCGTCGCCGCGAAGTCATGGCGATTCTCGGAGTCCATGTGCTCGCGCACCACGGCCTCCCGGCGCGCCCGCAACTCCGGGGATGGTGTCACTCTGCGAGTTTCCGGGAACAATGGGCGCTGTGTCCAGCGAGGTGCGCGACAACGCCGACCGGTCTCGATACGAGTTGCTGATCGATGGTGAGCTCGTTGGCATCGCCGACTACCGCGTGACCGGCGATCAAGTGGTGATGCCACACACGGAGATCGCCGGCGCGAAGCGGGGGCAGGGGCTCGGAGCCGTCTTGGTGCGTGGAGCGCTCGACGACCTGATGGCCAAGGGCAAGTCGGTCGTTCCGCAGTGTTGGTATGTCGCCGAGTTCATCGACGAGCATCCCGAGTACCAGGCGGTGCTCAGAACGGCGTGATGTCGGCCACGGCCGCCACGATGAGGCCGAGCACCAGCAGGGCACCCGCTCGGCGGGTGTGCAGGAACGCGAAGGCGGCGAACCACAGTGGCCAGATCGGAAAGTCGGCCGGCGGCTTGGAGGGTTTGGGTTGGCCGAGCGCGCGCCACGCCTGCACCGCCGCCGGGAGCGCGGCGACGGCCAGCAGCGACGGCCACGGCAGCGCGCCAACGGCGACGTCGACCACGACCGCAACATAAAACGCTGCCATCAAGAGCTGGGTGGCGCGGCGAGCCCGCACCTCACCGAGGATCACCGGCAACGTGCGGATGTTCTCTGCCTCGTCCCACGGGAGCTTGTCGACGTGCTTGCCCATCAGCACGGCGGTGCACAGCAGGCCGTAGGGGAGTGACGCGGCGATGACTTGCCACGGCAGATGACCGACCGCCGAGTAGTACGTGCCGCCGACCATCAGCGGACCCCACACCACGAGCACATCGGGCTCGCCGAGGCCGCGCTTCTTCAGCCGCAACGGAGGCGCGGTGTACGCCGCTGACAGCAGGAAGCCCGACACGGCGAACGCGATCACCGGCCACCCTCGGGCCGTGGTCAGCGCGACGAGGATCACAAGGTCGAGCGCGTTGACGACAAGTGACGCCGCCGCGAGGCCCCTTCGGCTGATCATGCCCGACAGCACAGGATGCGGTGCGTAAAGACCGCGGGGATACTCCTCCGTGTCGAGCCCGACCTCGAGGTCGAAGAGATCGTTCATCAGGTTGTTGGCCGCGTGCGCGAGCACGATGCCCAACAGTGCGAGGAGGTACCAGCCCCAGTCGAAGCCGGGTTGGTGCACCGCCAGCAACCCCGCAATCAGGCCGGCCGTGAGGGTCATCGGCAGCACGGCCGCACGGGTCAGCACCAGCCACTTGGAGACCACGTCGACCTTGCCCGTCGGGGGGTTCGTCGTGCGCAGGACGTACCGCCACCGGGCCAACAGCCCGAGGTCGTCGGTCGCGCGGTCTGTGACGTCCACCATGGCCGCCGATCCTAGGAAACCGTGCTCATTTCGACACCAATTCGTCACTTCGTTGGTGCGTGGTCTTCACATCAAAAAGGGAGAGTCACGAACATGTGGCATCGGCGGCAACGCGAGCAGACGACCAGCGAGCGAACGAGCACGAACGACCCGATGTCGTCGGTCATCTGGGAAGCCGGTCACCTCACGGGCCGCAGCGCTGAAGCACCGGTCATCAACGCACCCCGGGCCGCAGATCTCGCCGCCACCGACGCCGCCTGACGCCGGACGCCTCGCTTCTCAACCTGGCACGTCGACGTACGTCCAGTCAGGCTGCTTGCGGTAGTAGCTCTCGTCGTATACCACCCGCCCGCCCGCGAGGTCGACGATCTTGGGCAGTGGCAGCTCGCGTGGACGTGGACAGCTTCCACTGTCGAGATGTTCGGTCACCTCGTCCTGGAAGGCGTTCAAGATGCTCCCCACCACCTCGCGCTCCTGTACCGGCAGATAGCAGCGATTGCCGTCGGTGACGCGCTGCAACCATCCGCCGATCTCCGGCACCGTGGTGGCGTCGCCGGCTCCGGCTTCGATCCGTGTCAACCGGTCGGTCACTTCGGCTGACCCCAGCTTGCACGCCGGGCACTGCCCGCACGACTCGATGGCCAGGAACTTCGAGAACATGCGGGCGACTTCCACCATGCAGGCCGTGTCGTCGTACACGATGAAGCCCGCCGCGCCCATGCCGCTGCCGATCGCCTGAAAGCCCTCGTAGCTGAGCGGCACGCCGAGCTGGTCGGCGGTGACGACACGATTCGACACGCCGGAGAAGACCGCTTTCACGGCTCGGCCGTTGGCGACGCCCCCGCCGACTCGCGTGATCACGTCCGCCAGCGGGGTGCCGAGCTCGATCTCGGCGACGCCGGGTTGCACGACGTCGCCGACCACGGTGCAGACCTGTGTGCCGGGCGAGTCGGTCGTGCCCATCGACCGGAACCAATCGGCGCCTCGCGCCAAGATGTGCGGGACGTTCGACAACGTCTCGACGTTGTTGACCAGCGTCGGATTCGCATCGTCGATGGAGCCACGGCGTGCACCCGGCTCCCACCCAGAGTCCGGGATCGACGCGAACAGGCCGACCTCGTACGGCGGCAGCAGGCGGGGGAGCGGCGGTCGCCCTTCGATGACTTCGAGCAACGCCTTCTCCTCGCCGAACAGGTACTCCTCCGGTCCCCCGACGATGAGCACCGGACAGTCGTGGCAGATCCCGGCCTCCTGCAGTTCGCGTGCGGCCCTCGACACAGCCTCGAGCTCGGCCTCGAAGCTCGCCTTGCACGCGATGTACGCCTCGGTCGCACCGATGGCGAACGCCGCGATGATCAGTCCCTCGACGAGCTGGTACGGGTTGCGCCGCATCAGCGTCCTGTCCTTGAACGTGCCGGGCTCGCCTTCGGCGCCGTTGCAGACGACGTAGCGGCGCCCGGCGTCCTGGCTCGCGACCGTGTCCCACTTCCTTCCGGTTGGGAATCCGGCACCGCCGCGCCCGCGCAATCCCGAACGGCGCACGGCCTCGATCGTGGCGGAGGGACCGATCTGCACAGCGCGTTGTAGGCCAACGGAGCCACCCCCGTGCTCGAGGTACTCCTCCAACGACGCGATCGGCTGGTCGGGAAACAGGAAGCCCGTCATTTCACGGCCGCCTACCCAGGGGCAGCACGGCGGAGCCCCTCAATTCAGAACGCCTGCATGATTTGTTGGCAGCCGTTCATGTCTCCTCGGAGCGGTTCAGCGCGACCGCGGCTACGGACTCTGTTCTGCTCGTTGCGTGACATGCTGGCGTTACTGTCGATCCAACGAGGAGTGTGTATGCCGGCCAAAGGAAATGCGGAATGGAAAGGCGACCTGCCGTCAGGCAGCGGAACATTCACCGCTGGTGACAGCATCAGCGGCGGTTACACCTTCAAGTCGCGTTTCGAGGACGGTCCGGGTTCCAATCCCGAGCAGTTGATCGCCGCCGCGCACGCCGCGTGCTTCTCGATGGCCCTCTCGAACATGCTCGCTCAAGCAGGCAGCCCGCCCGACTCCGTGCAGACAGAAGCCACAGTCACGCTGCGGCCAGTCGATGGGAAGCCCACGATCGCGTCGATCGCGCTCGTCACGGTCGGGCGCGTTCCGGGAATGGACGAGGCGGCGTTCATCGAGCACGCCAACGCAGCCAAGGCGGGTTGCCCTGTCAGCCGAGCCTTGGCCGCAGTGCCCGAGATCACCCTCGAGGCATCGCTGGCTACCTGAAGTCAGGCGCGAGGCGGGTTGGACCAGGGCGGGTGTGGGAACGTCGGCGCAGTGTCTGAACTGTTCGACGTGCGCGTACGGCTCCGGGAGGGCGTCCTGTTCCTCGACGTCTCCGGTGACGTCGGGCCCTTCGCGCTGTCGCGGATCCGAGCCGCCGTGACCGATGTACTCGTGGTACCGGGACCGACTGGGGTCATGCTCGACGTGAGTCGGGTGACCTTCATCGACCATCACGGACTCGCAGAGCTGGAGCATGTCCGCCGGAGGGTGGAGGCTGGAGGCCTGACATTCACCATGGTGACCGGCTCGGTGGTCGAGGCCGCGGGCGCCCCAGGCACAACAGATCGCCGGAAATTGACCCAGCCGACCGATGCGATCCAGCTGTCCTGTCGGGTGTGCTCGAAACGGCTCGAGTTGCAACCCGCACGTGTCGAGATCGTCGATGGTCGCGTGGTGTACCGCTGCCAGTACTGCGAGCACACTTTTCTGATGCGGGCCGAGGACGCCGAGGCTCTCGCCGGGCCCAGCGACTGACCCTCCGGACTCAGGTCACTAGTCACTTCGGAGGGTCGGAAATGGCCGAACAGGACCATAGAACCCTCACATAGCGCATCTGTACCGTCACGTTCAGTGGTCGGGATAGAAGGGGCACTTCTGTGAGTGGACAAACGGCGCGGCGGCGCCAATCAGGACGATCCGTGGCGTGGCGTGGCCCGTCGTGGCGCGGTGTGGCGGCTGCATGCAGCGCGGCAGTGGCGTTGTTGACCGTCGGCGCGCCGATGGCGACGGCCGACCTCGCCGACTCGGCGCAGTCCACAGAAACCAGCGTCTTGGTGGTGGGGGTGTCGACCGATAGCGCAAGTGCGCGCGTTCTGGCACAGAACGGAGAGGTGTCCGACGAACTGGCGATCGTCAACGCAGTCGCGGCCGACGTGACCCCGGCTGAGTTGAAGGCGCTCCAAAACGATCCGCAGGTCGCGGTGGTGCCCAACGCCCGGGTGGACGTCATGGGTGTCGCCGCTCCCGCGGTTCGCAAGCCGGCCGCCGTCTTCCCTGAGACGACAGGCGCGACCTCGCTCGACGACGATGCTGCAGGCAAGGGCGTCGCCGTCGCGGTCCTGGACACCGGGATCTCGCGTGTGAAGGACCTCAAGCGGATCGTTGGCGGTGTGGATCTCAGCGGCGAAGGCGATCCGTTCAAGGACAACTACGGTCACGGCACCTTCGTCAGCGGCTTGATTGCCGGCACAGGGCGGTCGTCAGACGGCGAGTACATGGGCGAGGCCCCCGGTGCATCGCTGGTGTCGATCAAGGTCGCGGGTGCGTCCGGAATCACGGACATGGCGACCGTCATCAGCGGCATCCAGTGGGCCGTGACGAACAAGGACGCGCTGCGCATCGGAGTTCTCAACATCTCGCTGGGCGCCCCGCCGTTCCCGTCGTCGGTGATCAACCCGCTCGATCAAGCGGTCGAGGCCGCGTGGCGCGCCGGGATCGTTGTGGTCACATCGGCCGGGAACACTGGCCCCATCAATGGCACGATCACGTCGCCCGGCGATGATCCGCTCGTCATCACGGCCGGCGCGATCGACGACCAGGGCACCGCGAGGCGCTCCGACGACACGATGGCCGCCTTCAGCGCCGTCGGCCCGACGGCCGTTGATGGCTGGTTCAAACCTGACCTCGTCGCATCTGGCCGGTCAGTCGTCAGTCTGCGGGTGCCTGGTTCGGTGATCGACACCGCCAATCCCTCCGCTCGGATCGGTGACGCCAACTTCGTCGGCTCGGGTACGTCGTTCAGCGCGGCGATCACCAGCGGCGCGGCTGCGCTGCTGCGCCAGCTGCACCCCACCTGGAGCCCGGATCGGATCAAGGGCGCGCTGCTCGCGGGGACATCTCCTGGACCGGCCGGTAACCCCTTCGTCGATGGCTTCGGATCGCTCAACGTGGCGAAGGCCACGCGGGTCACCGCGGTACTGAACCAAGTGGCTCCCACCACACCCACTGCACCGGGCACCACCGTGTCGTTGTTCCTCACCGGCGCGGGCTCGGCGTGGAACGGGTCTTCGTGGAACGGTTCGGCCTGGAACGGGTCTTCGTGGAACGGTTCGGCCTGGAACGGCTCCGCCTGGAACGGGTCTTCGTGGAACGGTTCGTCGTGGAACGGTTCGGCCTGGAACGGTTCGAGCTGGAACGGTTCGAGCTGGAACGGTTCGAGCTGGAACGGTTCGGCCTGGAACGGTTCGGCCTGGAACGGCTCGAGCTGGAACGGCTCGAGCTGGAACGGTTCGAGCTGGAACGGCTCGGCCTGGAACTGATGGCCGCGCAACGCGAGCGTGGGCGGGGACTCCCGCCCGCGGCCCGCCTCACCGTTCTGATCGCGTTCCTCGGCGGCGTGTTCACAGTCGGCCTCGCTACGACGACGATCGTGACGGGACCGGGGGTGCCCCGCGACTCGACGGCGACGGCGATGCTCCTCACCGCGCTCGTCGTGGCCAGCTGGGTGTGGCCGCTCGTCATCTATCGAGAGTCGAGCACCGAATCCGAGGCTGTGCACCTCGACGAGGGCTTCTTGGTCATCATGGTCGTGGTGCTGCCGCCGGCGGTGGTGGTGGTCGGATTCGCCGTGGCCATCGTGCTCGCGCAGTTCGCCCGCCGCCGCCCGGTCGTCAAGTCACTGTTCAACTTCGGACAGATGCTCGTTGCCGCCGGGTTGGCAGTGTTCATCTTCCACGCGTTGGTCGGTACGCGACCCGAGCCCACGCCAACCGTGCTCGCCGTCGCCGGTATTGCGGCGCTCGTCTTCTTTGTCGTCAACACGCTCGCCCTCGGAGCCATCTTGGCCACCACCGGAGCGCCGCTCCGCCGGGCGCTTCGGGACGGACTCGAGATTCGGTTGTTGCTCGTCGGGGCCAGCGTCGCACTCGGGCTCCTGGCTGCTCTTGCGATCAGCGCGTACTCGTGGTCGCTGGTGTTGGCCATCGTGCCCATGCTCGTCCTGCGGCAGGTGCTGGCTGGCCACTTCCAGGCCCGCCACGACCGCATCCGGCTGCGGGGACTCCTGGACACCACTCTCGAAGCGCATCGGTCGATCAGCGAAGGCCGAGCTACCGATGTACTCCTGGACGCGGCGCGCACGCTGTTGCGCTGCCCCACGGCAACGCTGGTCGACCATCCAACTCCCGGCGCGGTCTGTGCGCAGCTCGGCGTCGACGGACGTTGGCTCGAAATCTCAGGACGAAGCCGGCTGGAACCATTCGACGACGCCGACCGTGCGCTGCTCGAGGCGCTGGCCGCGGTCGGTTCGGGAGCACTGAGCAACGCGACCTTGTTCGACCAGGTCCGCTACCAACGCAACCAGCTCGAAACCATCACCTCGAGTCTGGGTGAGGGCGTGTGCGCTGTCGACCGCGAGGGTCACCTCACCTTCATCAATCCGGTTGCGCAAACCCTGTGCGGCGGCTTGTACGCGGACGAGAACGACCCGCAGCCGGCGCCAAGCTTTCTGGCGGTGCCCGCGCTACGCGCCATCGAACTCGAAGGTCTTGTCCGCAACGACGACACCACCTTCCAACGAGCCGACGGGTCTGTCTTTCCCGTAGCGTTCACCGCGTCCCCCATTCTCAACGGCGACACCGCCGTAGGTGCGGTCATCGCTTTCCGCGACATCGCGGAACGCAAGCTCTTCGAGGAGCAACTCGCTCGTCACGCGTTTCACGACGCACTCACGTCGCTGCCGAACCGTCGTCTCTTCCTCGATCACCTCGACCACGCGATTCGCCGATCCGTTCGCAGCAACGAGACGCATGCGGTTCTCTTCCTCGACGTTGATCGGTTCAAGCTCATCAACGACAGTCTCGGGCACAGAGCTGGCGATCAACTCCTCGTTGCCATCGCCGAACGGGTGCAACAAGCTCTGCGTCCCGGCGACCTGCTCGCCCGCTTCGGCGGTGACGAATACACCGTGCTGTTGGAGAACGTGACCGAGAGCGACGCCGTGACCGTGGCGCGTCGAATCGTCACCCAGCTGTGCGAGCCCATCTCTCTCGGTGATCACGAGATCGTCGCGACACTCAGCATGGGCATTGCCGTCACGGCCCCTGACAAGACGCGCGACGACATCCTCCACGACGCCGACGTCGCCATGTATCAAGCCAAGGCAAAGGGCCGCACCGGGCACTTCGAGATCTTCGACCCCGCCGCAATGGGGGCGCGCTCGCCGGAACGACTCGACCTCGAAACGGCGCTGCGGCGGGCCATCGACGCCGGAGAGCTCGAGGCGTACTACCAGCCCCTCGTCTCAGTCGCCCGCGGCACCTGCATCGGCGCTGAGGCGCTGATTCGGTGGAATCACCCAGAGCGGGGCCTGCTGCCGCCGAGTGAATTCATCGGTCAGGCGGAAGAGACAGAACTCATCCTTCCGATCGGTCGACTCGTACTCGAGCAAGCGTGCTGGCGCGCACGGTCGTGGCGCGATCAATTCGGCTCCCCGCTCAGCATGAGCGTCAACCTCTCGCCGCGCCAGTTCCTCCAGCCGCGACTCGTCGACGAAGTGGCCGAGATACTCGAGACCACCGGCGTCGATCCCGCCCAGATCTGCCTCGAGATCACCGAGTCGCTGGCGATGAGCGACGTCGAGTGGGTCACCCAAGTACTCCTCGGTCTCAAGGGTCTCGGCGTGCGAGTCGCAATCGACGACTTCGGTACCGGTTACTCATCGCTCGGCTATCTCAAGCGGTTCCCTGTCGACGTCGTCAAGATCGATCGCAGCTTCGTGGACGGACTCGACAAGAGCGCAGTGGACACCGCCATCGTCGCGGCGGTCATCGGCCTCGCCAGCGCGGTCGGCATGACCACGGTTGCAGAAGGAGTCGAGACGGAGGCGCAGCTCGACAAGCTTCGTGCTCTCGGATGCGACACGGTGCAGGGTTTCTATCTCGCCAAGCCGATGCCGGCGTCCGCCATGGAAGCACTGCTGTGGGCGCAAACAGAAGAGTCCGTGCACTTGGTGTCAATCGCCAAGAGTCGCCTCGACGCCGGAGCATTCGATGCCATCGGCGAGGGCCTGCGGAGGTCGAAGGCCTTCGCAGGCAGCGCAGCTTCCTAGAGGTCCGTCTAACTACGCGGCGGGCGCGATGGGGATCGTGGCGTGCAGGGTCGTACCGTTCTCCGCGCTGCTCGTGACATCCAGGGTGCCTCCCACTGCCTCGACGCGGTCGCGGAGGCCGACGAGCCCGGAGCCGCGCCGCGGATCGGCGCCGCCGACGCCGTTGTCGTGGATCGCGACGCGCACGGACCCGTCGTCGACGTGGACAGCCACGTCCACCACCGACGCCTGAGCGTGCTTCGCTGCGTTCGTCAATCCTTCCGACACGACGTAGTAGGCGGCCACTTCGACCGCCTCCGGCAGGCGGCGGTCGGTCTGCACCTGGAGTTCGACGGGGAGCCCAGAACGGCGAGCGAGCGTCCTGAGGGCCGGGGCCAAGCCTCCCCTGGAGAGGATGGCGGGATGGATGCCGCGGGACACCTCTTGGAGTTCCTCGACGACCCCGATCAGCCCCTGCGCGGCGCGCGAGAGTTGTGCCTTGATCTCGTCCATTTCAGGCGGCACCGCCGCATCCGTCGCGCGCAGTTCCAGCCCCAGCGAGACCAACCGCTGCTGCACGCCGTCGTGCAGGTCGCGCTCGATGCCCCGGCGCGCCGCGTCGGCTGCGGCCACGACGCGCGCCCTCGAGGCGGCCAACTCGTTCCTGCTCTCCTCCAACGACGTCGCCATCGTGTTGAACGAGCGCTGCAGCGTTTCGATCTCGCCTGCGCCGGTCTCGGCCATGCGCGCTCCGAGGTCTCCACCGGCCAGGCGACCCGCCATCGTGGATGCTCGGCGAAGCGGCGTGACGATGGACGTGGTGAGGTAGAGGCCGTACGCGATGACGATGGCGACCGACGCGATGAGCCCGCCGATAGCGCCCGTGGCTGCCCAGCGGCTCACGTCCTCGGCTCGACGTTGCCGCGCCTGCGCGAGCCCGCGCTCCTCCGAGAGGAGTTGGTCGAACTTGGCCCGGAGCACGTCGACGCGCTCCTTGCCGTCTGCGGTAGCGGCCACTGATCCGGCCGACGGATCGTCGCGCCGTGCCGCGTCGACCAGCGGCACCGAGTACTCCGTAACGTACGCCTGGATCGCCGCGCCGATCTCATGAGCCCGTGCATCCTGCGCCGGAACCTGGACGGTGTCCTCGAGCGTGCGGATGGCGTCGGGGAGTGCTGCCTGCGCCTCTTGCCACGGCTGAAGAAAGACCTCGTCGTGGGTGATCACGAATCCGCGTTCGCCGGTTTCGACGTCGATGACGAGCCGCTCCACCTCGTGGGTCGCGATGAGCACGCTCGCCGATTCGTCGACGCGTGCTGACGCGTCCCGCTCCGCACGCTGCGCAAGCAACAGGATTGCGAAGGAGGTCCCGACGACGAGCGCGAGCGCGGCCGTCGCCACCAGCAGCCGTGCCCTCAGGCTCCGGTTCACGCTTCGGCTCCCTGCGCTTGCAGGGCGGCACCTGTCACCAGGATCACGCGCGACGGCGGCGTCGAAGCGCGATCGCGATCGCAGCGACGACGAGGAGTGCGACCACGATCGCGATGATCATCCCGGCCGACGAGCTGGTTCCCGATCCACCAGTCGCCGGCGACCCCGCCGGGGGAGGAGGAGCTTGCGGAAAGTTCGGCACTACGGGAGCGGCGGTTGGCACCGCACCGCGCTGCTTCGCCCGAGGCAGCGCGTCAGCGAGGAACACCGGGTTCCCGATGGCGGTCAAGGCGACATCGTTCGCCACGTCGACGCGCCAGAACGTACCGAGCGGTCCTTCTCCGGTGTCGCGTGTCGCGTCGATCGTGGTGGTGAACGGATCGCCGATGATGGGGATGCGCTGCACCTCGGTGCCATTGCGGCTGACGACGACGGTCTGGCCTTCGCCGCCGTGCACCGTGACGTCGAGCTGCGCGCTGCGACCGATGACTGTGTCACCGAAGGTGCCGTGGGCTCCGTCAGCTGTGCGCGCGTCGAGGTCGAGCGTGGGGCTGGCGTCCGCGCCGAGCGACTGGACGTACGCGTGACCGGCGCGTAGCGCGTCGACTACCGCCGCGCGCGACAGCCGCTCGGCGTGGATCATCGTCGCGGTCTGGCCGTAGTCCGGCCCGAGCTTGTCGTCTGATCCGGACACGGCCGTGATCCGGTGTCCCTGCTGCAGCAGCGACTCCCACAGATCGATCGCGGTCCCGACGAATGGGTTGGGTATGCCGTCCTTGCCGGGCTCCGGGCGGTCGAGGGTCGCCGGGTCGACGATTGCGGGACCGGTGACGACCTCGATGGTGTCGACGAGATCCCAGTCGATGTGGTCGCCCAGTCGGAACTCGCAACCTCGACAGAAGGCGGCGAGCGCCTCACCCGGGAAGATCGTGGGGTGCGCGACTTGGAACACCGCGCCGTCGTCGACCGCTCCGCGCTGTATCGCCCTGATGTCGACGCCTTCGAAGCCCTGCCTGTAGTCGAGCGACGATGGTGTCTCGCCCAGCACGATTGCATGACCGAAGTACGTGATCACCTCGCGTCCGGGCCACACGAGCAGGTCGGGGTTGGCGCGTTGGGCTGGGCCGAGTTCTCCCCACTGGACGTCGGTCACGTACTCCGTGACCGGAACGATGTCGAGCTTCGCCTTGCGTGCGAACTCGATCATGGTCGCCGGATCGGGACCCTTGTCGTTCGAGTGGTACGCGTGCAGATGGAGATCGGCGCGGTACCAAGCGGGCGTATCGCGCGCGACGAAGGACGGATCGACGAAATCGGGCATCCACGCCGCCCCGACCGTTGCAGCCAGGCAGCGAACGCTCACCGACCAGGTCGCGCCGTCGGTCTGCACGGCGCCGAACCCGAGCTCGACCGACCATGTGCCCGGCTCGATCGGCCCCGGCACGTAACCCCGCTCAGCTTTGTCCGCCTGCACGAACACCGGCGCCTGGCCCTCGGCCACCTTGCCCTGGCGGCTGCCCGACCACCCGCGAAACGCCGCGGGATCGTGCGGCCCGCGCTGATCCCACAACCCGAGGTCGACCACCGTCTTGTCGGTGGCCGTGTCGGCGCCATTGCTGTGCCACGAGTAGCCGATTTCGATTCGCGTTGTTCCGGCCGTCACCGCAACGGGCAGCTCTCGGTAGTTGTTGACATCGTCAGTGGTCAGCGAGCCGCTGAGCTCGATCGGGGGCCCGTCCGGACGACACTCGGGCGCGGCAGGTTGGGTCTGCGCCGGCGCGGAGGCGGACGTGCTCGCGAACGCGACGATGATCCCCACGACGACCGCGATGCGGCCGACTCGGTAACGCATCGGTGCAGTATCGCGGTCGCGAGCGATCCAGCGAGCCAGATCTTTTAGAAGGTTCTTGCTCGGTACCGACGCGGGCCCTACTCGAGCGCCGGATCCTCGGTCCCGTCGAAACCGAAAGGACCGTCGTGATCACGCTGAGGAGCAATCTGCGCAAGCACGAGCACACACCCGAGCGCGACCATCGACAATGCAGTTCGCAGGAGGTGAAACGCGTCCCACTGATCCCGGATCGACGACCAGTCACCCGGTGGCCGTGATGGCGACCACCCTTGCAGTTCGCGGTTGATGGGCACGTTCACCATGACGCTCGAGATTCCAAGCGCAACGAGGCAGACGAACGCAAGGACGGCCACCCGTGAGGCGAAGCGCGTCTGTCGAAGACGCCAGGCGAGAGCGCCTGTCGCAAGTCCCGCGAGAACACCGACGACCGACGCGAGGGGAGTGACATGTTGGGTCATCGGTTGCTGGATGCGGATGTACGTCTCGGCGTCCAATCCCCGCGTCACGGGCGTGATCACGAGCAGCGTGCCGAGAAACACACTCACCAGGATCACGAGGAGCGAAAGCGCGAGCAGGATGAGGTTCAACTCGATCCGGTTCATCTTCATCGGCGCCTACGAGCGCTCGAGGAGGTGTCGCCGCAGGAACGACAGCTCAGCTTCGACGGCTTGTTCGTGGCCGCCCAAGAAAGGCTCGTAGTGCCCGCCGGGCATCCGGACGAGCTCGGCGCACGATGCTCGCTGTGCCGCGCGGACGGCGGGCGCGGCGAGCGCAGACTGATCCTGGTCGCAGACGACCACCAACAGCGGACACTGCACGCGCGACGCGACGCGGCCCGGCCGGTAGAAGCCGACGCGGAGCGCGGAGCGGGCGGCGACCTCTTGCTGCCAGTCCGGGTAGCTGTTGTCGGGGTTCAACGCGTTGTCGCCGTCGCTCGCGTCCGGCGTCGTCAGGGCGGCCACCGTTCCCGGTTCGCCGGCGAGCGGCACCAGCAGCGGCTGACGCCCGACCAGGCTGCCGAGGGCGTCAAGGACGGCTCGGTCAATGAATCGCAGCAGCGCGAGCGGCTTCTGGTGGCGCGTCGCATTGCGTGCGGCCGCCTGACCATCCGCGTTCGGCGACTGCGCGATCGCCGCCGCCAGCTGCGGATTGCGCGCCGCGACACGCAAAACGTGGCCACCCGAAAGGGAGAAGCCCCAGATCGCGGTCCTCGTCGGGTCGACTCCTGGCAGCATCGAGGCGAACGCGATCGCGGCGTGCCAGTCGGCGAGCTGCTCGCGGATGCGCACGACCTGGCGCGGCTGTCCTCCGCTCTCGCCGAGATGGCGGTAGTCGAAGGCGAGCACGGTGAATCCGGCTTCGTGGAACCGCTTGGCGAACAGGTCGGTGCCCGGCTCCATCGTCACTGCGAAGCCGCCGGCCATGACCACGCACGCGCCGTTGGTTCCCGGGTAGTGCCAGGCCGCGCACGTCGTGTCGCCACTGGCGAAGTGCAGCTTCTCCCGCTGTCGGAGGTTCGGAGGTGGCATCAGCCTAACTATACGGTCGTACGTATATATTGTCGAACTGATGGATGGTCGACGCGAGCGAGGTGATCGAACACGAAACGCAGTCGCCGCCCAGGCGGCCGCGCTTGCGTCGGTGGATGGCCTTGCCGGAGTCACGCTCTCGCAGGTCGCCGACGCTCTCGGAATGCGCAAGAGCAGTGTCCAAGCGGCGTACACCACGAAGGAGGAGTTGCAGCTCGCGGCGGTCGCAGCGGCCAGCGAAATCTTCATCGCCGCGGTCGTCACGCCTTCGTTAGGCGACTCCGAGGGGCTTCCAAGACTGCGATCGCTCGTCGAATCCTGGCTGGGCTACGTCGAACGACGAGTCTTCCCCGGCGGCTGTTTCATGGTCGCCACCCTGTCGGAGTTCGACAGCCGTCCAGGTCCCGTGCGAGATGCACTCGCACGCGCCCGACGAGGCTGGCTGGCCTTGCTCGAGCGCCAGGTGGTGATCGCGCAGGCGGCGAGCGACATCCCGGACATGCCGTCAGCCGGGATGCTCGCGTTTGAGATCGACGCGTTGCTCTCGTCCGCGAACGTGTCACGGAATCTGAATGACGAGACGACGCCCCTGCAACTCGCGCGGGACCTCATCGGGTTACGCCTTGGCGGCGAGCCGACCCCCGCACGTCCCCGCCGGCGCAGGTAGCGGCGGCGGATCGCCGCACATCTGAGCGCGTGCGGCCGGCTCAGCGCGCGCGAAGCACGGCGGCGCCGGCGCCGTGCAAGTCACGGCTGGCGTGTTGTCGGCCAGTCATTGCGACCAGCAGGGTCAGCGCTGAACCTGCGACGGGTGTGCCCTCGCCGTGTTCCCAGGCGACATCGGTCGCGGTGAGATGCAGTCCACGTACGCGTTGCTTGCATCGCATGAGACCGCCGATTGATGGCGCAACGTCCAGGGCTGTGACAACGCGGGCATTGGGGAGTGACATCGGCCTGTCGGCGCTGCAGGCGACGTCGCTCGTGTGCACGATGTAGTCGACGAGCAGCTCGCCCGGTCGTACGAGCCGCCCAGAGCGGTTGCGATGAGCGGACCGGTAACGGTCTGCGAGGGCGGAGAGGTCCGCGTCGAGATCGCGGCTGTCGTGGGCGTCGGCGTACGTGATGGCCGACTGTAGGAGCGCGCGGTTCGGTCGTAGCCAGGCACGTGCGAGATCGCCTGCGAGCCGGTGCAACTGCAGGTCGGACGCCGAGCACACGTGTGCGATGACGTCTCGTACCCTCCAGCCGCGGCACACGCTCGGGCGATCGAGGTCCGTACTGCTCATACCCGCGATCAGCTCACGTAGGTCGTCGAGTTGATCCGCCGCCATGGTGAGATGAAGGACGTTCGTCGGCGTGCTCATACCGCGAGGTGGCCATACAGCGCCCGGATGTCATCGGGATTGCCCGTGACGTCCACGACGGCCGCCGTGGTCCGTCCGGCGAGAAACAGGAGCAGCTCACCCGGCCGGCCGTCGACGCGCACGGTCGAGTCGGGGCCGATTCGGTGCGAGCGGCCATCGGGGAGGACCAACTCCACGAGGTCACGGCCGGGAAGGAGTTCGCGCAGGCTTGTGAGCTCCAGGCCAGCGTGCCAAAGAGCGTCGTCCTCTTCGGTGGTCGACGCTCGCGGTCCGAGCCCGTTCGCCCGACGGACGTCCTCGTGGTGGATCCACTCCTCGATGTAGCGGATCGGCGCGACCGACCCGAGCTCGTAGGCGCGCGGTGGACCCGCAGCGAGTCTCCGCATGAGCCAGTCCCACCCGTGTCGCTTCGTTCGCTCGAGCTGGCGGTCGCCGAGTGCTTGCATTCGCGCCATGCCGCGGCGCACGACTGGCCCGGGCAGCAGACGGCGCAACAGGTACGCCGGAACCATCGGCAGACCCCATGCCTGCTCAGCTGCCACGAGGTGGGCTGCGACATCCATCGCCGTCCATCCAGCGCACAGCGTCGGAGAAGAGGGGCCGATGGCCCGCAGATCTTCGACCAGCGACAGACGCTCGAGCCGCCTCAGCTCTGTCAGTGGGTCGGCGTGGCCTTGAGATGCTCTCAACATCTGGAAAACCGTAGAGAGTCTCTTGAGAGGGTGTCAACTCTCGTACGATTTGGTGATGCCGAGGACACGACCGGAGGTCGACCGTCATGACAAGGTCGCCGCGATAGTCGAGGGCGCGCAGCACCGGCTCCTCGACGGCGGCTACGAGTCGCTCTCGGTCATTGCGCTCGCGCGCGAACTCGGCGTCGCTCAGAACGCCATCTATTGGTACTTTCCGACGAAGGACCACCTCTTCGTCGCCGCCGTCGACCGGATCCTGCACGACATCTTGGAGCGCAAACCGCGCGCCGGCGCGACCGTCGACCGAGTCCTCTGGTTCGCCGAGCGACTCCACGAGTTCCAAGACCTTCGCGTCACCATGCGCGACCGGGCCCGAACGTCGCAGGTCGTGGCCGAGTACGACCGTGACGTCACCGCGCTCCTGCGCGTACTACTCGTAGGCGCATTCGCAGATGACATCGACGCCGAGGCGCTCGACGACACCGTCGACGCTGTCATGGCGCTGTGCGATGGCGTGCTGCTCCAAGACGTCACCAAGGCACACCGTCGACACCTCATCCGATTCGGATACTCGCGGCTCGTACACCAAGGTCCCTGAGCGACGACATGCGCGCCACCTCGGCGCCTTCCGAACAGCGTGACCTCTGAGCTCGAAGGCCTCCGGGCTCAGCGGTGCTCGTAGCGAGTGACGGTCGCAGGTCGGCCGTCAGCCAACACGATGGCGTAGCGATCGTGCGACGCGTAGCCCGCGGACAGAAGCGCATTGTGCGAGGGCAGGTTGTCGTCCTCGACTTCGCCGGCCACGAAGCCGCCTTCGCGTAGGCCCCAGTCGCCCAGTGCTTTGAACAGAGCGGTGCCGAGGCCGCGGTTACGGGCGCCGGCCTGGAGCGATACGCCGACAAGGTGTCCGTCACCGGTGCGCCGGAGTTGGCAGACGCCGACGCGTTGTCCGGCTTCGACGACGACCCAGCCTTGTGCGCTCGGCTGCGGTGGGGTGAGGCGGTCGATGAAGGTACCGAGGATGTCGGCGGCTTGAGGGTCGGAGGGCGGCACCGGAAGCGGTTCGTAGTGGGCGATCGTCGGATCGGCCAGCAGCGTCAGCATCCAGCAGATGTGATGGTGTTGCAGGCCGAACAGTTCGGTTGCTTCGAAGCCCACGTGCGGTGTTTGCCTCGTCGCGTCGCAGGCGCCGTGCAGACCGAGGCGCTCGCACGCCCAGCCCCCGGACTCATCCAGGTTCGGCATCACGGTTGCGGGATGAAGCGGGTCATGAGGAATCACTTGGAGGTCGAGGTTTGTGAGATCGAGATCGGTGAGCGTCATTGTGTCCTTCAGTTCCAACTCGAGCCGTTCCACGACGACCCGTTCCAACTCGAGCCGTTCCAGGATGAGCCGTTCCACGACGAGCCGTCCCAGGCGGCGTAGTTCCAACTGGAGCCGTTCCAGGCAGACCCGTTCCAGGCAGACCCGTTCCACGAGCTGCCATTCCACGAAGACCCGTTCCAGGCCGACCCGTTCCACGAGCTGCCGTTCCAGCTGGAGCCACTCCAGTTCGAACCGTTCCACGCGGACCCGGCGCCGGTGACGAACAGCGAGACCGTCGCGCCGGCGGGGGTGGCCACTGTCGGGGCGGCCTGGATGAGCCGGCCGGTGGTCTGCTGGCTGGCGGCGCTGACGTTCAGCGAGCCGAAGCCGTCAACGAATGGGTTGCCGACCGGGCCCGTGCTGGCGCCCTGCAGGAGCGCACCCTTGATGCGGTCTGGGCTGGCCTTGCCGTACATCTGACGGAGCAATGCTGCTGCGCCGCTCGTGATGGCTGCGCTGAACGAGGTGCCTGACCCGACGAAGTTGGCGGCGCCGATGCGAGCGGTCGGATTGGCGAGATCGAGGGTTGAGCCGGGTGCCCGCAAACTGACGACCGAGCGGCCGGCAGCAACGAGGTCGGGCTTGAACCAGCCATCGACGGCCGTCGGGCCGACGGCGCTGAAGGAAGTCATGGTGTCATCGCTCGCGCCGGCCGTGCCGTTGTCGTCGAGAGCACCGACGGTGATCACGAGCGGGTCATCTCCGGGGGAGGTGATGGTGCCGTTGTTCGGGCCGGTGTTCCCCGCGGAGGCGACGACGACGATGTTGTTGTTCCACGCCCGCTCGACCGCTCGGTCCAACGGGTTGTTCACCGACGACGGGAACGGCGGGGCGCCCATCGAGATGTTCAGTACGTCGATGCCGTAGGCATCTCGGTTGGTGACGGCCCACTTGATCCCCGCGATGACGGTGGCGAGGTCGGTTGACCCGGTCGCGCCCGACACCTTGATCGACACCAGGCTGGCGCCCGGGGCCTCACCGGCGTACAGGCCGCCGGACGATGCGCCGTTGCCGGCGATGAGGCCGCTGACGAACGTTCCGTGACCGTAACTGTCGAGGTAGGGGTTGCCCTCGCCGCTCAGGTCCACGCCGCCGATGATCCGCTTTCCGAAGTCAGGGAGCTTGGTGATGCCGGTGTCGAGAACGGCTACGGTCGAGCCTTTGCCGGTGACGCCGCTCGCGGCGAGGAGACTCGCGCCGGTTGTCTGGGGGAACACCGCCGTCGGCGCTCGCAGCAGATCCGCCGCACCGGCGAGCTCCACGGCGACGTTCGGTACCACGATGACGTTGGGGTCGTTCGCAAGGTCCGCGAGCTCGTCGGAGGAGACGTCGGCGACGACCGAATCGGCGATGTCGAGGTCTTCGACGACGCTTCCGTGGTGCTTGGCGACTCGGTCCTTCGCCTTCTTCGCAGTGCCCTTTCCGTCGGGCCTGGTGTTGGCGTCCTTCGCCATCACGATCACGCGAGTCGTCGGCTCTTGATCCCGAGCGGATGCCCGCGGCACGGTCACGCCGAGCAACAACAGTGCGGCAGCTCCGGCGACGGCGAGCCCTCGGCGCGACACACGGCGCCCGGGGGCGAAGCGCCGCCGGTGCACCGGATCGGAAGGGATGCTCTCCCCGGGTGAGGTGTGAGAGATAGTGACCACGGAGCGTGACGGTACAGATGCTATTCGTGGTTGCCCATAGCCCGGGCGCGCTACTTCCAGCCGCCAGACGGACTAGACAGCCCACGTCGCGAGCCGTTCAGGTGCGGGCAGTGACAATCCACGCGGCGCGGCTGAGGCGAACGAGAGCACCGTCCGCGGCCTGAGCGAGAGCGTCCCGGACGCGGGCGGTGGCTGCCGCCCGCAAAGCATCGTCCGCGGTCGCGAGCGCCCGCGCCGCGGGTCCCTGTCGCAGGCTGAACTCCACCCGTCGGTCGAGGTCGTCGACGATCTCGTCCTCGTAGGCCTGAACCTCGATGTCTCGCCATCCACCGGCTCCAAGGATTCGACGGACGCGATTCGGGTCTGCGAACGCAAACGGTCCAGGCTCCTCCGGGCCAGGCGGATTCGGCACCTCCAGACCGGGCAACCCCACGATGGCCATCATCGGGGCGAGGAACCAGGGATTCGCGTCCGGCTTCTGCCAGCACACGAACCCGAGTCGACCGCCGGCGGCCGTCGCCCGGTGAAGGTTGGCAAAGGCCGCCTCCGGATTCTCGAAGAACATGAGCCCGAAACGCGAGAACACCGCATCAAAGGGAGATCCCGGCGGCATGACCGTCTGCGCATCCGCTTCTACAAAGCTGACGTTGGCAAGGCCAGCGGCGCGGTGACGCCCCACCGCGAGGAGGGGAGCCGAGACATCGACGCCGACGACCCGCCCCGCTGCGCCGACGCGTTCCGCAAGGGCCACCGTCGTTGTGCCGGGTCCGCAGCCGACATCGAGCACCGACTCGCCAGGTGCGACCGCCAACGCGTCGAGCGCAGTCTCACCGAGGCCGAGTAGCTCGCGATCCTGATCGTCGGCATGTCGAGCCCACGCCTCTCCAGCTGGACCATTCCAAAACTCGATCATCTGCTCGTTCTGTGTCACCGCTGACGTTCGCAAACTCCGCAGGTGTTCTGCAACCCACGCCTTCGCCTCCTGACATCAGGACGAGGCAACCCCGGGCTCCTGCGTGTGTCGAAAGCGCAGGACCAACCCAACTCCGGCCGCGGTGACGACAGCCAGACCGCACACCCGCAGCATCCAGGAACTCGTCGAGCCGGTCGACGGCGTTGGCACGGTCAGGGTGACCGACGAGGACGAAGGAACCTCGACCCGGCGAGCGGAGGCCGGCCGAAATCGATCCAGTTCTGGTGTGAAGTGCTGGGTCGCCGAGCAGATGTTGTCCTCGAACCGACTCTGTGTTCCCCACGTTGGTTGATAGCCGTGCGAAGTCGGGTCGTACGCAAACACGAGATAGCGGGCGCCCGCGTCGTAGTGCCTATCGACAGAACTGATCGCTGAGAATGATCCGCCCGGATCCACGGGACCCGCGTGAACGTCCACCTGCGCCGACGCGAGCTCGCCCTTCCAAAGATCCTCGACCGTGAATGTCGCCCAGCGATTCCCGTTGGTGAGGTGCGTCACCGTTCCGACGAAGACGAGATCTGTCCGCTCCAGGTCACTCTCGACCGTGGGGCTACCGGCGCAGGAGGCAGCCGCGGGAACCGCTGAGCCGACGAAGACCAACGTCCACGTCATCACCGAGATGACCGAGGCGAGCAGGACCAGTCCGAGCCGAGACCTCATCCGATCGCGTTGCATGACGGGCATGGTGTGTAGACGATCCGTCGAGGTCAATCAGTTCCCAGTCCGGCGCAGTGGTGACCGGCGTCATTCCTAGCTCGCCTGCAGCAGCGCGGCGGGGTCGCTGTGGAGCAGGGCCGCAAGCTCGGTGCGGGAGCGGACCTCGAGCTTGCGGTAGATCCGTTGGAGGTGGAACTCCACGGTCTTCAAGGAGATGTACAAGCTCGTCGCCGCCTCGCGATTGGTCGCTCCCCGGCCGACGACGGCGGCGACCCGACGTTCTGCCGTCGTGAGCTTCTGCAAGGCCGCGGGTGCGGGTCGGCCCAGCGCCGCCCGGAGCAAACGGAGCGCCTCGTCCATCGCCGGGTCGTCGCGACGCGGGGTTGCGGTGGCCACGAACTCGAGAGCCTCGGACGCCGATGTCGGGAGCAGGAGCATGGGTCGAGCATGCGGCCGGCAGCGCGGCGCCCATAGGGCCGGTTGCGCCATCCTGACGGGGTGGATTCCGCCGGAGTCGGGCTTTTGGGACGCACCGCCGAGGTGGCGACCGTCGTCTCGCACATCGAGGCCGACCGACCGGTGGCAGTCGTCGGCGAGGCCGGGCTCGGCAAGACGACGCTGCTGAGGGCCGCCGCGGCAGCGTCGGGCCGGGCGGTGCTCGAAGGCGGCGGGTTGGCCACCCTGTCGTGGATGCCGTATCTGGCGGTGGCACGGGCCTTGGGGCGCACCGACCTGCCGGGCGACGCGATGGCGGCGGCCCAGCAGGTGGAGCAGGTCGTCGGGCCGGATCTCTTGCTGATCGATGATCTCCAGTGGGCTGATGCCGCGACCCTTGCGTTGGTGCCCGCGCTCGCCGGACGGGTGGGCTTGTTGCTGGCGGTGCGCGCTGGCGATCCGGGCACCGCGGCCGGCGTGGAGGCCGCCCGCGCCGCCGGGGCTGAGGTGCTCGAGCTCGGCCCGCTCGACGGCGACAGCGCAGCGCAGCTCGCGAAGCGAGTGCGCCCCGAGCTGGGGTCCGCGGACGTCGCGCGGTTGCTGGCGGGCGCGGGCGGCAACCCGCTCCTCATCGAAGAGCTGGCGGTGGCGGGCGACGCACCCCCATCGCTGCGCCGTGCTCTCGCCAGCCGGCTCCAGGGATTGCAGCGCGCGGCGGAGCACGCGCTCGGACTGCTCGCCGTTGCCGCTCGCCCCGTCCCTCACGCGTGGATGGATGAGAGCGTCGAGGAGCTCCGCGAGAAACGACTGGTGGTGTCGGTGGGCGACCGGATTGCCATTCGGCATGCCCTGTTGGCCGACGCGGTCGTGGAACACCTCGACGAACGAGCCCTACGTGAGCTCCACCGGGAGGTGGCGGCGCGAACGGAAGACGATGGCGAGGCGGCTCGGCACCTCGCGGCCGCCGGCGATCGCGCGCCGGCCCGGGAGCGCGCGCTGATCGCGTTGTCAGCGGCGACGCTGCCCGCGGAGCGAGCGGAGCACCGAGTCCTCGCCGCCCAACTCGACGATGGGCCCGGCGCCGACTTGGAGATGGTGCTTGCGGCCGGGGACGTCCTGCGGGCGACGGCCGACGCGGAGCGGGTGCTTGGCCTCGTGGAGGCCGTCGACCGGACCGCACCCGATGTCGGCGGCTGGCTCACCGCACTACGCGTCGAGGCCGGCGGCCTGTCGGCGTCGACGACGCCCGAAGAGGCGCGCGCTCTGATCGCCGACAGTGACCTCACCGGCCACCCCGCAGAAGTCTTGGGTCTCTACTGCGTCGCCAAACTGGAAACCAATGTTCTCTGTGACGGCGACGCGGCCCGGGCTACGGCGCGACGGGCAGTGGAGCTCGCGACGGAGCGGAACACGAACCTGGCCGAGGCGACGTACGCGGACGCGTATTTCGCGTTGTCGGATGGTGCTTCGGACAGCTCGGACCGCGTCGACGCGGCCCTCGAGGCGGCGGCCGCCGAGAGCGCGCCGCGTCTCGAGCTCCTCGCGCTGCGGCTGAAGGTGTTGGACGTCATGATCAACCAATCGCCATCGGGTGGGGTCGCCATCACCGAGACGGTGATCGCTCGGGCGGAGTCGCTCGGCGATCTGACGTGGGCCTGCGATGTGCGGACGACGCTCGCGCACCAGCTCGTGTTTGCGGCGCGGTTCGACGATGCGATGGCGGCGGCAACTCGAGTGATCGACGACGCCGTCGGCTCGGAGGATCGGGTGAGCGGCAACTCCATCCTAGCGTTGGCGCTGGCGATGACCGGTCGGTTCGAGGACGCCGAGCGGACGCTCGCCGCGGCCGAGGCCGAGAACATCGCGTTCCCGGTCTACGTCGCCGACATGTTGGAGATGCGCGCCGAAACTGCGTTCTGGAGCGGGCGACCCGGCGACGCCGTGGCGGCCATTGATGCGATCGACGCGCTCAACGTGCCGGTGGACATGAATCGGGTCCTGCCGCATCTTCTGCGGCAGTGGGCCCGCGTCGAATGCGGCGACGATCCCGGCCCCGCGACCGAGGCGATTGCATGGGCGGGGTTTGCCGGCGTGCCGCTCGAGTCGCAAGCCGTGGTGGCGCTCGCGGCGGGCGACCATCGCGCGGCCGCCGCGCTCTTCGCCGTTGCCGCCGAGGCGTGGGACAGTCGCATCGTCCCTTTGGCCCTTCGCGCCCGGTGGGGTCAGGGTGAGTCGCTGCGGCGAGCAGGCGACCGAGATGCCGCCGTCGACGCGCTCGTGGACGTCGAAGCACGCGCGCTGGCGGTGGGCATGATCCCGTTGGTCGCCCGCATCCACCGGTCGTTGCGAGGCTGCGACGTGCGTCGCACCGCGGTGGCCGTGGCCGACCGCACGACGCCGTTGTCGGCGCGAGAACGGGAAGTCCTCGCTCTCGTCGGCCGGGGTCTCAGCAACCCGGTCATTGCCCGCCAGCTCGGCCTCGGGCTACCGACCGTGAAACGCGTGATCGCCTCGGCGATGACCCGCCTCGGCGCGTCGACCCGCGGCCAGGCCGCCGCCATCGCGGCCGGCTGACCCGTTTTCCGCCATCCTGGGTGATGTGGCGGGGAGCTTCGTGGTCGGGGAGGTCGCCGGAGCGGTCGACGGGACGGCGCTGCCGGCTGACGCGCGCGTCGTCGACGAGTTTCGGGACGGACGCGCTGGCACCGTGGTGGTCGCCGCCGTGACGGACGACGCGAGTGCGGGGGCAGCTGTGCTCGCCGCCGTACGCGGGTCCTTGCTGGTGCTGGATGCCAGCAGCCTGTCCGCCGAGGCCATCGACCGTCTGTGCGACGACCTACGACGCCTCGGCGCCGTGGATCGTCGCGACGGCCGGCCCCGGCCGGCTCCCTCAGCCGACGCGGTGGTCGACGACGACGGCATCGCCGTGCTCCGACGCTTGGCGCAGGGTCAGCACTTGGGCGAAGCCGCCGCCGCGCTGCACCTCTCGCGGCGGACGGCCGACCGACGCCTCGCCGCTGCGAAGGACGCGCTCGGCGCCGCGTCAACCGTCGAGGCCATTGTGATCGCGAAGGAGCGCGGTCTGTTGGCCTGAGCCGCGCAACTCAGTGTTCGACTGCCGCCTTCGCTCGCGATCGGCCGTTCTTCGCGGCCGGGGCGACCGAGTGCTGCAGTTGCTCGAGCGCGGCACCCAACGCGTCGATCTTGCCTTCGAGTCGTCGCACGTCCTTGTCGCGTTTCGTGGACTTCTTGTCGGACGCGTCGGCGGCATCGTGTTCGGCCTTCACGGCGAGGTAGCACGCGCGCAGCCGTCGACCACTGTCCCGCTCTTCGGCGATGTAGCGACCCAGCAACTCGCCGGTCTGAATGTCGATCGAGTGGTCGGAGAAGAACTTGTCGAAGATGTCGGGGCCGCTCTTCGCGGCGTCCTCGGCGATGCGAGCAACACCAAGGGCGTGCATCTTGTCGTAGTCGCTGATCTCAGTCGAACAGGCGGTTGCCAAGCGTGCTGCCCGCTTGGGATCATCCGGGCCAGGGCGCAGGTTGTAGCCGAGTTCGTTGATTCGTTTGGCGAACGACATCCCGTGCTCACCCTCACGCGCGGCGACCGTGAGCAGCGTGGCTTTCACACCCTCGTGTGGCGTGACCGCCGCCCAGGCGGTCAGGTACTCGTGCGCCGCGGTCTCCGCCAGAGACACTGCGTTCAGTAGGCCCAGGTACGACGGCTTGTCAGACATGTCGGCGCCTCCCCATCGATGCGACGTCTGCAGTCTGACAGAGGCGTTCTGCCACCACATTTTCGAGAGCGGCATGAATACGGTGCGCGATCTCGAATGATGAGGTTCAATGTGCGCGGCGAGGGGGGTGGTCGCGTGGCCGGACGGACACGGCATCAGCCGCCAGAGGGCGGCACAGTTGCCGAGCTGACGTCCGCGATCAGGGAGGCGGATCTCGCCCTCGCGCTGATCGATCTGAGTGATTTCACCTTCCTCTCGGTCAGCCAAGCCGCGTTGAACTCCTACGGCCTCCCCGCCGAATCAGTGATTGGGCGACCAGCGACCGACTTCGTTCAGTTTGGTGAGCGGAAAGCAGCCAGACAGGCGTTGGAGGCGCTGAGTACCGGCGCCATCAACGTCTACGTCGCATATCGAGAGCTCCACGCACCGATTGACGTTGCGCCGCTGGCCACTGAGTGGCTTCGGGCGTTTCAGCTGGGCGATCGACGTTTGGCACTCGCGCAGGCCGCACCCGCGTCGGACGATGGCCTCAGTCCGATTGCGAAGCACTTCGGCCATGAGCCCGCGAAGATGGTGATCGGCACCATCGATCGCGCGTTCACGATCACGGCCCTCAGCTGCGACATCACAGAGATACTGGGTGTGGCGCCGCAAGACCTTGTCGGACAACGACTGCTCGATGCCGTCGCCCGCCGCGATGTCTCTTCGCTGCTCGCGGCGAGCAATCGACTCGCCGACAATGCGATCGGGCTCACCATCCACCTTCGGAACGCTCACGAACGGTGGGTCGAATTCTGTTGTTTGCTCACGTCGCTCGGCGGCAATCCCGACCGATGCTTCATACTCGCTCGCAGTCCCGACACGAGTGCAGAGCGTTCGAGAGTCTCCGAGCTCCAACACCACCTCCTGCAGATCGCCGGGATCCTGGAGGCGAGCGGTGTGTTGCAAGAGTTCGGGCCGATGCGCGACATGAAGGCCTTGCCTCAGGTCAACAACCTGACCACTCGTCAGTGGGAGGTCCTCGCTCGGATCGTGCGCGGCGAGCGGGTGCCGACGATCGCCGCCGATCTGCATCTGAGTCAGAGCACCGTGCGGAATCACTTGTCGGTCATCTTCAAGCGCTTCGGCGTTGGGTCCCAGCCTGAGCTGCTGAAGGCGATCGAGGCCGCGTCTCCCGCGGCGTCGGCGTGACTTTGGACGATCTGCCCGGTTGAACGGACGTAGCGCCTGTCGGCATCGGACCGGTGATTCCCGATGCTGTCGTCGTGTGCGCCGCAACCTCGGACTCGTCGTCGTCTGCAGCAGGAATGGGAACGGTATCCGACCGGATTCTCGCGCCCGTGGCCGTCATTGCCGCTGACAGCACGCTCCTCTATGTGAACCCGGCCGCGGCTCGAGCGGTCGGTCACGAACCGGGCTGGCTGCTGGGGCGACGAATGATCGACCTGGTTCATCCTGACGATCGGTCACGGGTGAGTCGTGAGCTCGGCCAGGTTGCGTCCGGTCGGCCGTCCGCCGGAGTCACCACGTTCCGCCTCCGCGCGGACGGCGCCCGAGACTGGCGGGTGTTCGAGTCGATTGCCGACAACCTGTTCGACGACCCCACCGTGGCCGGCATCCTGATCTCCGCCCGGGACATCACCGAGCAACGGGCACGTGAACGCGATCTCTATGAGGCCGCGTTCCGCGACGCGTTGACCGGGATGCCCAACCGGGCCAAAGTCTTCAACGACCTCGACGTGCGCATGGGCCGCGCGGCTCCGCTCACAGTCGCGATGATCGGGCTCGACCGCTTCAAACTCATCAACGACTCCCTCGGCCACGCCGTGGGTGACGATGTTCTTCGCGCAGTGTCATCGCGGCTCAGCACCTCGCTCCCCGACGTTGCGCTGGTCGGTCGTTTACACAGCGACGTTTTTGCCATTCTTCTCGAAGGCGTGCACGAGATCGAGAGTCATGCGCTCATGTGGAGACTCGTGGAGCGAATCGGCGAGCCGCTGTTCATCGCCGGTCGCGAACTCCGGCTCATGTCGAGTGTCGGTATCGCCTACAAAGACCCGACCGCTACAGCCGACTCGTTGCTGCACGAGGCCGGTCTGGCATTGCACCAATCCAAGGCGGCCGGCGGCGGACGCGTCGAGGTGTTCGAGACGTCGATGCGCGACGCCGCTGTGGCTCGACTCGAACTGGAAGCGAATCTTCGTGCGGCCATCACGCAACGCGAACTCTCGATGGCACTGCAACCAATCGTGCGTCTCAGCGACGAGACGCCCGTAGGAGCAGAAGCACTTGTGCGCTGGCACACGGCCGACGGCACGAGCATCGCGCCCGACACCTTCATCCCCGTAGCGGAAGAAACCGGACTCATCGTTCCACTCGGCGACTGGACCATCGAACGCGCCGCACAGCTCGCTCTCGGCGCGCCCGGCGGACGGGTGAGCATCAACCTGTCCGCCCGCCACCTCGCCTCTCCCGGCCTGGCCGAACGGATCACACGCGTACTCACAAGCCAACGACTACCGGCGTCCGCCATCGCATTCGAGATCACCGAAACACTGCTGATCGAGCAGTTCGACTATGCCGTCAACGTCCTGCACACCATTCGCGAGCTTGGCTGCCGGGTCGGTCTCGACGACTTCGGAACGGGCTACTCATCGCTCTCCTACCTGCGACGGCTCCCAATTGACTTCGTCAAGATCGATGGCTCTCTCATCGCCGACATCGACACCGATCACCAGAGTCGAGCGATCGTCGAGGCGACCATGACGATGGCCGACGCCCTCACGCTCCACGCCATCGCCGAAGGCGTAGAGACGCAAGGCCAAGCCGAGGCCTTACGCGCCATCGGCTGCCAACTCGCGCAGGGCTATCTCTTCGGATCACCAGCCGAACCCTGATTGCTACGCCAAGTAGCGCCAACGTCGACGAAACGGCCGCCGCTCTACCGGGGGCCAGCGGGGGAGGCACGTGCGCCAAGGCTCAACGAGTCAGCCAACCGGCTCAGGGTGGCGACGTCTGCGTCGGTGAACGCGTGCGCCCGGGGGGAGGTCACGGTCATGACGCCGAATGCGTCCTTTCCCCAGATCAGCGGAACGCAGATTGCCGAGCGGACCGAGATCCGTCGACCGGCGTCGTTGTCCGCCTCCGCATGAATCACCGCGGAGCATCGCTGCCTCCCTTCCGCCGTACAAGGCGAGCCGCCAAGAGTCGCCTCCTGGCGGGCTGCACGCGGGCTTGGCGAGCAGCCTTGGCAAACGTCGCGGCCGCGGTGACAGCGCTCCTGTGATCGCCGGTCAACGCGTCGAGTTCCCATGGTTGTGCTCGCAGCCGTCGGGTCCGTCGTTGCAGGGCGCGGGCGACGATCACCGGTTTGGAGGACAACTTGTCGCTGACGCGATTGCTCAACGCAAGTAGCTGTTCGTCGACGCGCGACGGCTCGGGGGTGGCGAGCGTCGGCGCGACGACATCGCGGCCGACGGGTCGGTGAAGCGCAGGCGCGAGAGCGGACAGGTCGGGCAGCGCGTATTGGGAGTCGCCGTCCGGGTCGCCGGGTCGTCGGCGTGGCGTTGGCAACGGATCGTTCGTCACGACGTCGAGAAACGTGTTGAGGTCTTTGTCGCCGTCCCTGTGGGTGAGCGGTGGTAAGCCGGGTGCGAACAGCGCTCGAAGGGTTTTCGGAATGCTCGCGTGCTCGAGATCTTTGTTCACCAGAGTTCCCGGCCTGATCCATGGTGAGATGAGCACCGCGGGCACACGCACCCCCCGATGTTTGAAGTCACATGGCATCGCGCGCGGCCGACCCTGGAGCCCGCCCACCATGTTGCGAATGATGCCGGCGATCCAACGCGTCGGTCCCCGCCATACCGGATCGCCGGGCGGTTTGGCCGGGGGCGGGGGCATGTGGTCGTAGAGGCCACCGTGTTCGTCGTACGTGATGAGGAACAAGGTCTTGGCAAAGACGTCGGGTTCGCTCGCCAGCGCTTCGAAGATGTTCTTGATCAGTGTTTCGCCCGCGTAGAAATCGTCGGCGTTTCTGGCGTTGTTGTGCGGATGCTGGCTGTTGGTTTGCCGAGGGTCGCCAATGTCGCTGCCTAGCGTCATGTGTGCTGGTTCGATGAACGAGTACGAGGGCAGGCAATGGTTCGTCACGTGTTCGTAGAAGTCGGCTTGCTCGTACCAGTTGCCGATCTTCGGCGTGCGATTGAGTAGAAAGTCGATGATCGTTCGGCGCCGCCAGAGCTTGCGGAAGAACCAGGCTTGGGCCGGGCCGTCGTGGTAAATCCGCCAGGTTGCCTTCGCACTGGCGAGCTGTTCGAAGATCGTCTTGTCGTAGTAGAAGCCAAAGTCGATGTCGGCTTCGCCGTCGGATGTGGCGGCGTGCGCAAAGTTGCGGTTCGGCCACGTCTCGCCCTGCACCGAGCAATTCCAGGCGTGGCACACCGCGAACTGAAGCGCGAGCTCGGCCAGAATTGGGCAGGCGCTCTGCGGGTTGAGGCACTGCATCACCAACGGGCCCACCGCGGGATCGTCCCTGAACTCGGCGTAGTTTTTTACGAACCCGCCGTTGATCTCGACCCCGCCAAAGCCTTCGAGCTGTTCAACCACCCCCATGTGGCTGTGATCCGGGTCGACCAGGTCGGGTGTACCGGTGTCCGAGACGGGAATCGGCACGAGGCCGTCAGGGCCGCTGCTCATGTTGACGTAGACGCCGTTCCGAAGCCCGTTGAAGTCACGATCCGGGTGTGGCAAGTAGCCGAGCATGTGATCGAACGAGCGGTTCTCGAGCATCAGCAGCACGACATGCTCGATTACTGGTGTGTCATTCACGTTGTCTCATGGCGGGCTGAAACGCGCCTCATTGAGCGACTGGGATCGAAATGACTGCGCTCTTGACTCCCATTGACGATTGGACCGCGACGAGTATCTGTGTCGCGCCGGCGGGGATGTCCGGGGCGGGGACGGTCACCTGTTCGAGTCCGTCGCCAAGCGTCTCTACCGTTCCAGGCGTCGCGACATCGTTGATGAAGACGATCGCCTGTTGCGCTCCTGGATCCGCCGGACTCCGGAAGTTGCGGCCGATGAGTCGCAGCGGTTCGCCGCGTTTCGCCAATCCCCCGGACACGCCGACGACGCGCGCCTGATCGTCCTCGATCCGCACGGGCCATACCTCGGTCGCGACACCGAGCGACGTCGTCACCGTGAGGTTCTTTGTACTGGCGGCCACGCCGGGCGAAACCACGGCCTGGAGGGAACTGTCGGACTCCGACGTCACACGCAGCGGGCCGACGCCGTCGAGATCAACGGTCGCGTGTTGGTCCGGGCGCGTGCCCGAAGGGAGGAAGTTTTGACCGCTAATCGTCAACGTCTCAGCCGGGCGAACTGATGCCGGGACGACCGACGTGATGGTTGGTGGATTCGACTCGACCGCCTTGTTGCCCACGTAGACCGCGGCGGCGCCCGACGTGAGAGCCAGAAGGGTGGATGGCATCTGCGGCAGAACGGGATGCTGCGCGAGCTGCGCGACGAAGTAGCCGAGCGCCACCACGTTGAAGAGCAGATATTGCGAGTCGACAAGGTCTGATTGGCCGGCGTCGTCTTTGAAGATCTGGTCGATCTTTGTCTGGCCGGCGTCATCGACGGTCTTCTGCAGCGTGCCGTTGTCGATGCGCCGTTTGACGACGCCCTTGGCGAGAACGGCCGCGGCGAAGGGTCCGCCCAACAAGATCAGATAGTCGTCCCAGCGATCGTTCGGAATGACCTCGTCGATGGTGTCGCCGACGACGTTGTCGGTCGTAGGGGTCGCACCGTCGGGCGTGGCCGCGGCCTTGGTCACAGTGGTGGCATCGGCGGCGTTAGCGACCGTGGCCGGCTGCTGGTCCTTGGGAAGATCTTCGGCGAACGTTACGCGGCCCGCGAGAAACGCGAGCCCCCAGACGACGGCCACCGTCCAGATTCCAACTTGCACCTTCGACGTCGAGATGCGTCCGTCACCGCCGACGAGCGGTTGGAACATCCCCCGCGGTTTGCCCCCGATGAACGTCAGCAGCCCCAGGCCGATGACCAACACTGCTGCTGCGGAGACATAGTCCCAGCGGTGTTGCCGAAACTGGTAGAGCGCGAGGACGACGAGGCCGATCACCACGACCCGTGAGACATCGAAGCCGATGGTGCTGGACGACTGCGCCGTCGGCGTGACCCGAGCGTTGTGGAAGGTGACGTCCTTGCTCTCGCCGCGGCCGAGCGTGACAACCCACTGCCCTTCTTCGCGCGTGAAACTCGCGGGCGCCGTGCGTTCCTCGAGCTTGTACTCGCCGGCGCGCAGTCCGGCGTGAGTCGTCTCTGGCGCTTCCGTTGTCACCGTGGCCTCGTACTCGTTTGGGCCGCTGATGACGACGGAGGCGCCGGCGAGACCACCCTTGGTGGTGCCGTCCTCGAGAACCTTGATGACGAGTGAGGCTGCTCGATCGTTCCTGAGCGAGAACGTCTGCGCGTCTTTGGCTACGAGCGTGACCGGTTCATCGGGGGAGGCCAGATGCCCGGCCGGTACCTTCATCTCCTTGACGACATACGAGCCCGGCGCGAGTGGGACCGATGTCACCCTTCCGTCGGCTCCAGTGATGAGTTCGCTCACCGAGGTCTCGCCTTTGCGGACGGAGAAGACAGCTCCTTCGAGCGGCTTTGGCTCATCATTGGTCACTACGAGCGTGATCGTGCCGCCGTGCACCAGAGGGAGATCGACCGTCGCAGCGGTACCCGCGACAACGGAGACTGACGGCGTCGCGATAGCGAACATGCCGGCAGGGGCCGTCGCAAGTGCGATCGTGTAAGTGCCGGCCGCGACCTTGAGCGTCGCCTTGCCGTCTGCGCCTACATCCCCCGTTACAACGGAGCCCGTCTGGGGCGTTGCGGACACCTTCGCACCAGCAAAGTCCGCTGCCTCATCTGGTACGAGCCTGACTACGAGAGTTTCAGGATTGTCGTCGGCCATGCACACCATCCCGTCGCTAGTGCGCGTCCCGCAAGATGCGCCCGCCCGTGGTTGGCACGCCGATGATGATCGGCGACCGAGTCGCTCGCTGGCACACTACGCGCGGTGGATCGATGTTGCGCTCGCGAACGTGTTCGCCGCACAGAGTGACAACCGCGCTCCGAATCGCATTCGTTCCTGATCTGCCTGTCAGCGGTCGCAGACCATCCAGACCACCTCGCCAGCGACCTCCTCCGTTGTGCAGTGATCGCGGCGGAAGCCCAGCTTCTCCGCCACCCGAAGCGACGGTGCGTTCCAGGACCCAATAGTCGCCCAGATTCGACGCCGGCCTGTATCGAATACGGCGTCGAGCAGCGCTCGGGCAGCTTCGGTCGCGTACCCGTGCCCATGCGCCCGAGGCAGCAACTCATACGCGAGCTCAGGCTCCTCGAGCGAGCCACGCCCAACGACGATCGCGGTGTATCCCAACGCTTCGCCATCGGGCCGCTTACGGAGCACCAGCGCCCCGATGCCCGTGGTCTCGATCGTCTTCGTCATGACGTCGATCCGCTCGAGCGTGTCCGCCACAGTGAACGTGCCCGTTCCCCGAGTGTTCAGCAACTCGGCGAACCACTCCGCGTCGCTCGGTTCCTCCGGTGTCAAGATGAGCCGCTCGGTCTCGATTCGCAAGGGCATCGGCGAGAACGTCATAGGTCGCTGCGAGCTTCGCACCCGGTGCCTTGATCCACACGCACAGACTGTCCGCTCTGGTACGCCTCCCTCATCCTCAAATGCCCGAGCGGCCGTAGTTTCCAAAGTCGAGCCCCGCGTTGCCCGGAGATTGGGCAACCACTCGGTATCACCGCTGTGAAGAACTGGCCTGCGCTTACGCGACCGTCCTGCGAACCTGCGGAGTTAGAAACCGGTGCCGGTTGTTCGAGTCCGCGAGAACAACTTGCGACGTCGTGTTGCGGTGACGCCCGAAGCGATCAGTGTCGACACTCGTTCCTCTTGTGCGGCCGTGAGCTTGGCTCCATCTCTGTTGACGACCTCAAATCGATTGATGGCGCCCCCTCGCTCCACGGTCACATTCGCAGAGCGCACCTCGACGCGCGCGGCAGCGAGCGCGCTCGCAAGCGCGTGCAGCAAACCGGGCCGGTCGGCCGCCTGAACCTCGCAGATCGTGTGCCACGGGGACGCAGTCGAATCGAACGACACCTCGGCATCGGGGACGCCTTCTGACTCCAGCGGGGATCTGAGTCTCGCGGCGATGGCGATGGCGACCCGGTCGCGGTCCGGCAGCGGACCGCGGATTCGAAACGATTCCAACGCGGCGCCATCGCTCCAGGTGGCGACCTCCGCATGATCGACCTCCACGCCGGCGTCCGCGAGCGCACCAGTGATCGCCGCCAGCAAGCCCGGCTGATCGCGAGTGCCGACGTCGACACGATCGGCGCCGATCACGTCGATCTGCGGCGAGTGCGAGTGGTTGAGCAGCGCGGCGTGGCGGGCGATCTCGCCCGGGGTTTGGCGCAGCAGGTAGCTGCGGGGGGCATGCTCGATACGCGCGCGCGCAGCGGGATCCTCGACGAGCGTCATCGCGTCAGCGCGGCGTCGCTCGATGAGGTTGCGCGTATCGATGCCTGTCAGCACGGAATCGCGCAAAACCATTTGGACCAGGTCGTACAGCTCGCGGAGACGGGCGATCTCCCATCGTTCGCGCCCTTCGTCGCGCAGCGCACTCAGCACGTAGAGCGCGCGGGCGCGCTCGGGCGTGTCGAGATGCGACGCGAGTTCGAGCACGGCGCGCTCGCCGAGGCCACCCGGCTGGCGGGCGGCGGACCACAGGAGGTCGCGGTCCGCGATCAGCGCAAGGATCTCGTCGCGGGCCTCGCCTTCGACACCCAGGCGGCGGAGCACCGCTCCCGGATTGCGTACGTCGGCGAGGAACGCGGCGAGCAGCAGTCGGTCGATGTGGTGGAGCGCCCGTAACTCCGTGACGAGCGGATCATCGACGTCGAGCGAGCGCAGCCGCTCCATCGACGCGAGCCGGTAGGGCTCGAGCGGGTCGATGCTGAACGCGTCGGAACGACGCTCGCGGAACGTCTCTGCTACCTCGGGGAGTGCCCGATCGAGCACCCCGGTCATCTCGAGAAATCGCCACGATCGAGCGTTCCCTCGTTCAATCACGTCGAGCAGCCGGTTGAGGGAGTCGTCGTCCCACGGCAAGGGCTCCTCGGGCAGGTTGGCAAGCTGGTCGACCACGTCGTCCGGCGGTTGCTGACGCGCCGCCACGATGGCGGCGTCGAGTGCGACGCGCAGCGCGCGTGCTGGGTCGAGCGAGCTGGCCGCCGGACGATCGCGTCGTAGACGGGCGTAGCGCAGCTTGAGCAGTTGTGGGGTGCCGAGCGTGGTCACGAGCACCACGAGCAACAGTGCGGCGTAGAGGTCTTGGTCGAGCACGCCGCTCTGTAGTCCGATGGTGGCGAAGATGAGGCCGACCTCGCCGCGGGGCAGCATTCCCAAGCCGACGAGGACCTTGTCAGCATGAGTGCCGATCGCGCCGATTGGTGACACCAACTTTCCGACGACCGCCACGACCAGCAGCAGCGCGGCGTCGCGCAGGACGTCAATGCGACCGAACGCCTCGATCCGGGCGTCGATGCCGATCTGGAGGAAGAAGACGGGGATGAAGAGGTGACCCACAGGCGCGAGCTCGCGGCGAATCCGGTCGGATTGCGCGCTCCGAGACAACGCGATGCCCGCGACGAACGCTCCGACGATTGGCGCCAGTTGTGCGGCGTCGGCCAGTTGTGCGAATCCGAGCGTGAACGCCAGTGCGAGCGCCACGAGCGTTCCCGTCGATCGCGACACGCGGTCGACGAGCGCGAACAGTGGCGGTGCCAGCCGAAGGCCGATCAGCCCGCCTACCGCCAGGAAGCCGACGGCGACAAGAACGATCCCGGCAACGGACAGCGCCGACACCGAGCCCTGGGTCACGATGCGCACGACGACGGTGAGGACGACGAGACCCATGACGTCGTCGGCCACGGCGGCGCCGAGGACGATGCGCGCTTCGGTCGTCGCCAAGGCGTGCAAGTCGCCGAACACGCGGGCGGTGATGCCGACGCTGGTGGCCGTGAGCGCCGCTCCGACGAAAAGTGACGTCTTGAAGTCGTCACCGATGAGTTCCATCACGCCGATGCCGAGCACCATCGGAGTGACGACGCCGACGATGGCGACCAGCATCGATGCGCGACCGACCTTGCCCAGCTCGGCGAGGTCCATCTCGAGCCCGACGTCGAGTAGCAGGAGGATGACGCCGATCTCTCCGAGCGTGCGCAGTACGTCGTCGCTGTTGCCGACGAGGCCGAGCAGCGAAGGCCCGATCAGGATTCCGGCAACGATCTCGCCGACCACGGCCGGGACGCCGATGCGCTCAGCCAGCTCCGCCGCCACCTTGGCGGCGACGAGTACCACGAGGATGTCGCGAAGAATGTGAGCGAGGTCCATCAGGGAACGTGGTTCTCCCTGTCAGGCGTACACATAGGTGCGTACGCCTGACAGGGAAACGTGGAGGTGGTGGGTTAGACGGTCTCCAGCGGTTCTTCTCGGGTGGGGCTGACGCCCGCATGCGGCACGAGAGCCTCGACCTCCATGAACTCGGGATAGGCGAGCGCACCCATCTCCGGCATGTCCACGCCGGCGAGCTCGACCTCGGCGGTTGGACGGATGCCGCCCTTCATGACCGCGTTTTGGATCTTGAAGAACAGGAAGGCGATGCCGAAGATCACCGTCCAGATCGTGAGGACCCCGAGTGCCTGCGCGCCGAGTTGGCGCAGCCCGAGTGAAAAGTCGCCGCCGAAGATGCCGATGACGCCTTTTCCGGATTCGGCTGCTGCCCCTGTGGTGGTGGCGTTCCAGCCGGGCCCGTAGGTGCCATTGGAGAACAGTCCGACGGCAAGGACGCCGAACGATCCGCAGATGCCGTGCACGCTGATGGCGCCGACAGGGTCGTCGATTCCTCGCTTCTCCCAGAAGCCGCACGCGATCACGACGAGCACGCCGGCGATCGAACCGATCACGGCGGCGGCCCACGGATCCACGAACGCGCACGGTGCGGTGATGGCGACGAGGCCGGCGAGCATGCCGTTGGCCATCATCCCGGGGTCAGGCTTGCCCCACCGCCACATGACCCAGAACATCGAGACGACCGCGCCGAACGCACCGGCGATGCCGGTGTTGGCGGCGACCGTTGCGAACTGGATGTCGGTGGCGGCGAATGTCGACGCGGCGTTGAAACCGAACCAGCCGAAGAGCAGGATGAACGTGCCGAGCATCGCCATCGGGATGTGGTGGGCCGGCAAGGTGTTCGGCGAGCCGTCGCGGTTGTACTTGCCGATGCGCGGGCCGAGCACGATGGCGCCGGCCAGGGCCGCCACCCCTCCGACGCTGTGCACGACGCCCGAGCCGGCGAAGTCGACGTAGCCGAGGCCGAGGTTCATCGAGTCGCCTACCTTGGCGAGCCAGCCGCCGCCCCATGTCCACGCGCCGAACAAGGGGTAGTAGATGGCGCCGCAGAAGAGGCCCCATCCGACGAACGCGTTCCATTTCCAGCGCTCGGCCATCGCTCCGGTGGGAATGGTGGCCACCGTGTCCATGAAGGCCACCATGTAGAGGAAGAACCCGAGCGCGGCGGCACCGGCCCCGCCGGGCCCCACCAAGTCGGTGAGGGCAAACCCTCCCTTCCACAGGAAGACCCAGTCGCCGGAGCCGACGGCGGCGTCGCCGACCGCGGTGTCGAAGCCGATCAGCGGGAGCGAGTAGCCGCCGAACATCAGGCCGAACCCGACGAGGAAGTACCCGACGAATCCGAGGCCGAAGATGGCGAAGTTGGTCGATACGACATGCGCCGCGTGCTTGGCTCGACAGAAGCCTGTCTCGACGAGGGCGAAGCCCGCCTGCATGAAGATGACGAGCACCGCGCCGATGACGACCCAGAGCAGGTTCGTCTGTTTGCCGAGCGTGGCAACCGGGTCCGCATCTTGCGCGCTGGCGATGCCCGGCAACGCGAGGACGGTGAGAGCGGTCAACCCCACCCCTGTCACCGCCTTCAATGGGCGAAGGGCCATGTTGATTGCGTTCCTTTCACGTGGTGTCGGGTCGGGACGGACGCCGTTGTCTGACCCGTCGATGAACGTAAGGAACCGCTGTCACACGGCCATGTCGTGTAGATGAATCGACTACTGCCATCTCCTTGCCGATCTGCGCGCCAATCTGTCGATCGTCAGCGTGAAGCTGTCGTGCTCCTGACAAGAAGGAACGCTCGGACGAACGCGGTGAGAGCGATCGCGAACATCACCGCCTTTCCGGCCGGCGCCTCCACCGCGAAGAACGAGACGATCGCGACGACGACGACGACCGCGATGAAGGCGAAGCCGATACGTACCTTCGTGCGATCGTTCACGTCGCGGTTTCCTTGAGCTCGAGCAGATACCCGCAGCCCCGGACCGCATGCAGCGTGACGCCGAGCGGCTGTAACCGCTTCCGCAGCCGCTGAATCGTCGAGTCGAGCATCTGCGTGGTGTAGTCGCCGGGCTCGTCGCGCGCCGCGGCCAAGAGCAGGCCGCGGGACACGACTCGATCCTGGCGAGCGAGCAGCGGACGCAAGACCGCCAGCTCAACTGCTGGCAGCGCGACCCAAGCGTTCCCGCGTCGCACGATCGCATCGTCGTCATCGAGGTGGAGCGGAGCATTGCGCCTACTGAGGGCGCGCAAGGTCGCGATCCGCGCGTGTAGATCCGTTGGCTCGGCGGGTCGACGGATCCAATCCTCGAGCGTGGTCCATACAGTTGGCGGGCGGGCGGTGGGATGAACCAACAGGAGACGAGGTTGTCCCTCAGCCTCGAGTCGGGCGCGCAGCTCGTCTTCTTCCGGCCACTGGAGCAGTGTGACGTCGGTTGCGGACGCGCGCGGATGCATTGCTTCCATGCGAGTTCCTTCCTGGTGAAATGGGCGTGCCGCGCGACCC
>JBEEFW010000058.1:0-5842 GCA_041166385.1 Acidimicrobiaceae bacterium
TTGCGAATCCTGCAGCGCGGGGGTGTCTCGGAGCCAAACGGGCTGGCCGCTGCCCTCGGGGGCGGCGACGCCCGCCACCCGGTCCGCGTCGACTCGCTGGCGCACGAGCGCGAGGGTGCCGTGGGGCGGGATGTCGGAGCGGCGACCGCCGCGCACGTCGTCGATCAGCCGGTCGAATTCCTCGTTCGAGATCTTGTGGAAGTAGCGGTAGTTGACCTGGAGGCACGGCGCCTCGGTGCAAGCGGCGATGCACTCGTAGCCCTCGATCGAGAACAGGCCGTCGTCGGTCGTGCCTCCGGCCTTCGTGTCGAGCCGTTCCTCGGCATGCTCGAGGAGTTCGTCACCACCGTTCAGAAAGCAGGAGATCGACGTGCACACGTTGATGACGTACTTGCCGACCGGCTCGCGCTTGAACATCTCGTAGAAGCTGGCGGTGCCGAGCACCTCGGCCGCCGTGAGTCCCAGCAGCTCGGCGATGTGCTGCATGCCATCTTCGGTGAGGTGGCCGTCTTGCTCCTGCGCGAGATGGCACAACGGGATCGTCGCCGACTTCAGGATCGGATAGCGCGAGATGATCTCGCGCGCGAGCGCTTCGTTCTCCGCCGTGAACCGCGCCATCTACCTGTCGACCTCGCCCATGATCGGGTCGACCGACGAGATGACGGCGACGCCGTCGGCGAGGAAGCCACCGCGCATCATGTGCGGGAGCGTCTGGAGGTTCACGAAGCTCGGGCCCCGCATGTGCATGCGGTACGGCTTGGCGCGGCCGTCGCTCGCCAGGTAGCAACCGAGCTCGCCGCGGGGCGACTCGATGGCGACGTACACCTCGCCCTCCGGCACCTTGAAGCCCTCCGTGAAGATCTTGAAATGGTGGATCAGCGCCTCCATCGACTCGTCGATGCGAGCGCGCGGTGGCGGCGTGACCTTCTTGTCCTGGATCCGGTAGTCGCCCGTCGGAACCTCGTCGAGGATCTGGTGAACGATGTGGATCGATTCCCGGATCTCGTTCAACCGGATGGCGTAGCGGTCGAAGGTGTCGCCGTACGTGCCGACGACGACATCGAAATCGACTTGGTCGTAGTAGAGGTACGGCATCTCCCGCCGCAGATCCCACGCCACACCGGTCGAACGGAGGATCGGGCCGGTGGCACCGAGCGCGATCGCCTCCTGCGCCGTGATGACCCCGACGCCCTGCAGCCGCTCGCGCCAGATCGGTTGGCCGGTCATGAGCAGGTCGAACTCGTCGAGCCGTTCAGGCAACGGATCGAGCACTTGGAGGACATCCTCACGCCAGCCGTCCGGCAGGTCGGCGGCGACGCCTCCTGGACGGATGTAGTTGTGATTCATCCGCAGGCCGGTGACCTTCTCGAAGAATCGCAACGTCTCTTCGCGCTCGCGCCATCCGTAGAGCATCATGCCGATGGCACCGATGTCCATGCCGTTGGTCGCGAGGAACAGCACGTGCGACGAGATGCGGTTCATCTCGGTCATGAGCATGCGGATCCACTGGGCGCGCGGGGGGATGTCTTCGTCGATGCCGAGGAGCTTCTCGGTCGCCATCGAGAACACGAGCTCGTTGAACAGCGGCGAGGCGTAGTCCATCCGCGTGACGTTGGTGCCGCCTTGAAGGAACGTGAGGTCCTCGCCGGTCTTCTCCATGCCGGTGTGGAGGTAGCCGATGATCGGTTTCGTGCGCAGCACGGTCTCGCCGTCGAGCTCGAGCATGAGGCGCAACACACCATGGGTCGAGGGGTGCTGCGGACCCATGTTGATGATCATCGTCTCGTCGTCGCCGGGATCACGCTCGCTGAGCTCGGCCGCCTCGGCTTCCGACATGCGCAGCACGGAGCCGAGCTCACGGAGCAGTTCCTCCGCCTTGATGCCCTTCCGCGGCTGCAGCTCCTGCGCGCCCTCGAAGGTCTCGCGATCGAGGTCGGCCTTCATCGGGCGTTCTCGATCCCTTTGAACTGCACCGGGATACGTCCGATCGCGTAGTCCTTGCGCAGCGGGTGGCCGATCCAGTCCTCCGGCATGAGGATGCGAGTGAGGTCCGGGTGGTCGTCGAAGCGGATACCGAACATGTCGAACACCTCGCGCTCGAGGGCTTCGGTGCCGGGATGCACGTCGAACAATGACGGCACGACCGGATCGCCTTCGGGAACCTGTACACGCAGGCGCAGCCGCCGGCGATCACGCATGGACAGCAACCCGACGACGATCTCGAAGCGCTCGGGATCGACACCGTCCGGCAGATTGCGGGGCGCCTCGTAGTCGAGGTAGTCGACGGCCGTCACGTCGACGCACATCGTGAAGGCGTGCTCGTCGCGCAACTCCATGACGACCTCGGCCAGGCGCTCGCGCGGCACGAACAGCACGGTCTGCCCGAACGCCTCGGTCGTCGGGAAGTCGATCCCCGCCAAGTCCGTCATCGGCGAGTACTGATCTCGAGCGTCTGGCCGTCGAGCTGTTGCACGTGCACACCGGCACCAGCACCGGTCGCGGTGCGACGACGGGTGATCTCCCCGCGGTCGATCAACCCGTACAGCGTGAGGATCGCGTGCATCAGGGTCTCCGGGCCGGGCGGACAACCGGGGGCGTACACGTCCACGGGCACCACCTGATCGACGCCTTGCACGATGGCGTAGTTGTTGAACATCCCACCGCTCGATGCGCACACGCCCATCGAGATGACCCACTTGGGCTCCATCATCTGGTCGTAGATCTGGCGGAGCACCGGCGCCATCTTCTGCGACACGCGGCCGGCGACGATCATGAGGTCGGCCTGGCGCGGCGACGCCCGGAACACCTCCATGCCGTAGCGGGCGAGGTCGTAGTGCGGGCCGCCCGTGGCCATCATCTCGATGGCGCAACACGCGAGTCCGAACGTCGCAGGAAACATGGACTTCTGACGCGCCCACTTGACCACGCTCTCGAGCGTGCCGGTGAGGAAGTTGTTGTCGAGCCCTTCGAGGCCCTGGTCGAAATTGATCGGCATCGCGCTAGGCCGCTTCCGGGTTTCGGCCTTCGAGTCCCACACGCTTCACGGTTGTCGACAGCGTGCGTTCAGGCGACACCATCTCGGGATCGGCGGCCGGGCGCAGGCGCTTCACCGGACCCCAATCGAGCGCGCCGTTCGAGATCAGGTACAGGAACGACACGAACACGGCCGCCGCGAACAGCAGCATCTCCCAGAGGCCGAAGGGGCCGAGGCCGCGGTAGATGACGGCCCACGGGTACAAGAAGATGATCTCGATGTCGAAGATGATGAAGATCATCGCGACGAGGTAGAAGCGCACTGGGAAGCGTTCGGGCGGATCTTTGCGCGGGACGATGCCGCACTCGTAGGGCGCGTACTTCGCGGCCGTCGGCCGTCTGGGCGCAAGCAAGCGCGACACCAGTGCGCTGATCACGCCGAACACGACGGCGAGGACCATCAAGGTCACGATCGGGAGGTATTGATCCATGCGTTCTCCTTACGGAGCTGCTGCGCGTGCCGCAGCCATGCGCTTGTCGCGCCGGTGCAGCGTGTTGCACGTGATGGCGAACAAGATGCCTCCGACCGTGAAGAGCATGAAACCCGGGAAGCGAACGTCGCCGAGGCTGCGAATCATCACGACCGTGATAATCGGGGCCTTGGGATCGATCTGGGGAGTCGGAGGGGTGCCGCCCGGCGGTGTCTCCTGCGGTATCACCGCCTGAACCTGGACGATGGCGAAGTGCTCGGGATTCGTGTGGAACGTCGTCGCGAACCAATTCGCGACGCGGTGCCAGCAACCAGTGTTGAACGGCTGCGGTCCGTCGCCCTGGAACGGATTCGCGCCGGTGCAAACTGCGTGCTCGGGGACGGGGAAGTCGTTCTCCTTGCCACCGATGTCGTAGGCCTCGAGCACCTTGTACTGCGAGGGATCGGTGAACATCTTCTTGCCGGTGGGGCCGAGCTCCGCGTCGGCCACAGCCTGTGCATCGCCCCGCTGCGCGTTCGACGGGACGAGCAGGTGCCACCCCGCGAGATCGGCGGGCGACAGCTTGAACTCCTCCGTCAGGGCGGGATCGGCTTCGACGAGCTCTCCGATCGTTGTGACCTTGTCGGGCTTGTGCTCGGGGTTGACCTTTGCTTCGAGCTCGGGATGCTTGGCGAGAATGTCTTGGACCATCTTGGTCTCGTCGAGCGTGGGTAACGCGGCCGCCACCGGCAACGGTGACGCATGCAGGTCGCCGACGTTCACGTCGACGATGCGCCAGTGCGGCGGCATGCCTTTCATGCCTCCCAGCGACGCCGGGGAACCGGAATACATCCACCAGATCAGGCCCATGATCGTCATCCACCCGAGCAGGCTGGCAAGGCCGATCAATATGCCGGTGCGCGGGCCCGTGTTGGTCGACAGCAGCAGGACGACGGAGCCGACGAGAATCGCGATGCCGACGCCGAGCGACAGGATGTTGCGGATCTCGGGGTCCCACGAGATCAGCGCGATCACCGCGTTCATTGGATACCCCGTTCGTAGACCACGATCTCCTCGATCAGGTCGGTTGACAACATGCCGGGTCCGGCCGGACGGTCTTGCCCGCCGTTGATCCAGAACAGCAGGCCGGGCGAGCCGGGCCACGTCTCGTTCGCCGGCTCGGCTGGCCGTTGCCCAAAGCCCGGCATCTTGCCGCTGCCTTGCCCGTGCAGGCCGTAGCGCTTCCCGTCTTCGGAACCATTCGTGACGAAGTCGATCTGGTCCTGGAACGGGTTCGTACACGCGGGCGGCGCACTCGACGTCGACCCGCTGCTACTGCTGCTCGACGAGTCGGAGGACGAGCTCGCTGCCGTCGAATCGCCGGGTGTACACGGTGACGGCCCGGCCTTGGCGGGGAATTGTCGCTCCGCCGATCCGCCACACAAGCTCGGCCCGAGCGCGCCGCAGCCGGAGACCGCCTTCACCTCGCTGTAGCTCGTGGCGTACGACCAACCTTGGGTGTGGCAGCGCCCGCACGAATACGCGCCACCCGCGAAACCGTCTTCGATGCCCATGTTGAACAACGCCTCACCCTCGGACGCGTACTTCGGCGATCCGTCGGCGTTTTTCTCCGCCATCATCTTCGTGAGCTCGTCGCGCGCTTGTTGCTCCGACTCCGCGGGCGTGATCTGGATCGACTCCAGGTAGTCGACGAGGTTCTGCACCTGCTGATCGTTGAGCGCGCCACCGCCGGTGACCCCCCACGCCGGCATCGGCGAGAACGGGCGGCCGTACGTGATGATGAACGTGACCTCTTGGCGGCTGTAGCGGAGCAACACCGTGTTGAGCGCGGGTGCTCGCCAGTTCACCGGCGTGATCGTGCCGTCAGGGTTCGTGAGGTTGTAGGCCACGACCCCGCCTTGGGCTTTCATGCCACCGTGGCAGCCCGAGCAGTTCAGCGCGTTGAGGTTGTCGCCGGTGGGAGCGAACATCTCCGCGCCCCGCTCGACGAACTTGCGGTTGAAGTCCGTCGAGGCGTTGGCCTGCCGACCGGGCTCGTAGATCCAGTACGCCGGGAGACCGATGGCGATGATGATGAGCGAGTAGATCGCCCAGCTCAACGCGCGGTCGAGCTTCTTGCCTTCGAGCTCCTCGTCGTCGAGATACGGCTTGCGGTTGGGCGCGAGCTCGATCTCCGAGCCGAGCTCGGGCTTGGCACCCCGCAGGATGTTGATCAGCGTGTAGGTGACGACGCCGATGAGGATGACGATGAAGATCGTCCATCCGATGGTTTCGTTGGTCAGGGCCGCGAAGGTCACTGGTCGTTATGCCTTGTGCCCGCCGCCACCGACGCAGTGCGGCCCTTCGGCCTCCTGCCCCGTCGTGTTCGTGCCGATCGG
>JBEEFW010000059.1:0-96146 GCA_041166385.1 Acidimicrobiaceae bacterium
AACTGGCCACACCACGTCTTCGTCAGCAGCACCTTCACTGTCGTCGGCGCGCAGTAGGTCCTGCGGCGTCGATGTAGCTCGCGAGTTTGTCGAACGCCATCCCCCATCCGGCGGCACCCGGGGAGTCGCTGGGAATCCCGGCATGGGTCATCACCATCTTCGTGCGGCCACCGACGTCCTCGAGTTCGATGCGAACCTCGGTTGTCGTGGGATGCCCGTCGGGCATGCCCACGTCCGACGGCGACAACACGTTGCCGTTCTCGTCGGACATGGACTCGGTGTAGACGAGTCGCTCGTTCTCGACGACCTCGCGGTACTCACCGGTGAACCACATGCGCATCGGACCATCCGGACTTTGCATCTCCATGCACACCAGGCGTGTGCCGCCGACGCGCACGTCCATCGTCGCGACAGGAATGGTGGCACCATCGGGGCCGTACCACGCCGCGAAGTGTTCCGGGGTGGTCCACATCTGCCAGACGAGTTCGGCCGGGACATCGAAGCTGCGCTCGATCATCACCGCGTCATGGGAACGGCTGTTCTCAGTCATCCTGCTTGCCTGTCTTCCGTTGCGGTTTGAGTTGGGCGAGGTAGGCATCCATCCGGTCGAAGCGGGCCTCCCAGACGGGCCGGTATTGCTCGGCCCAGGTCGAGACCTGCTCGAGTGGTGCGGCGTCGAGCGCGCACGGTCGGTACTGGGCGCGATGACCGCGTGTCACCAACCCCGCGCGCTCCAGCACCTTGATGTGCTTCGAGATGGCCGGGAGCGTCATCTCGAACGGCTCGGCGAGTTCGTTGACCGTCGCCGCACCTTCTGCGAGATGGGCGAGGATCGCTCGCCGCGTCGAGTTGGCCAAAGCGGAGAAGGTCTCGCTGAGCCGGTCCTCGTCGACCGTCATCGTCATGGCTCGGCTCCGTACTTTCCTGAGTAGATAATTAACTACTTCGGAAAGTACAAGGACCGACCACTGCTGTCAATCCTTGAGTTCTGGTCTCGTTCTGCCGATCACCGGGGTGAGCCCCGGAGCAGAGGTAGGTCGGATCACCATGCGGTTGCTGATCGTCGAGGACGATCTCGCAGAGCGCAAGCTCGTCATCAATCATCTCGAGGAACAGGGTGTGAAGGTCACGGCGGTTCGGACCGCGGCGGCCGCGATCAGCAAGCTGCAGCACACCGCGTTCGAGGTGGCGATCCTGGACCTGAAACGGTGCGACGGGTGGCGCCTCGATCTCGACCTCCTACGGACGCTGCGCGCCCCCGGCTCGACGACGCACGTGATCCTGTTGAGCTGGGCCGGGAGCGAAGTCGACCGGATACGAGCCTTCGAGCTCGGCGCTGACGACTACATCGTGAAGCCGCTCTTCGTTCGCGAGCTCACGGCGCGTGTCCTCGCGGTTCGGAGACGCCTCGGTGAGGCCAAGGTGGAGAACTTGCGCTTCGGCAACTTCACGATCGACTTCGCCGCCCGCCAAGTCACTGTCGACGGCGCACCGGTCGCGCTCACCGTCAAGGAATTCGACCTGTTGGCGTTCTTGGCGGCCAGCCCGCGGCGAGCGTTCAGCCGCGACGAGCTGTTGCGCTCGGTGTGGCGGTCGGCGCCGACGTGGCAGCACGCATCCACGGTCACGGAGCACGTGAGGCGACTGCGGTGCAAGCTCGAGCCGGACTCCGTCAAGCCGAGCCTGGTGCGGACCGTGCGGGGCGTCGGGTATCGATTCGACCCGCCCTCCGGCCCGTCTGCCAACTAGCCCGTGAGGTGCACGGGGTTGCCCTCGATGCGCGCCTTCCACGTGGTCACGTCGTAGGGCTGCGCGGAGAAGGCGTACTCGATGCCCCACCAGCACGAGCCCGCGGTCGTCTCCGGGTTCAAGCCTGGAGTGCAGGTGTACGTCGACGGAATCTGAATCCGGATCCGCAGCCACTCGTCGTTGAACCGGTGCGCTGAGCCCGAAGGAGCCGTGTTGATCGCGCAGCGCGTCGTGTCGTCGGACGCCTGCGCGGTGGCGTATTGGGTGCCCGTGGCGAACCAGGCGGGCGCCCCGCCATTGATCGCGTTCGGATCGGGTGACGCCGCATACGTGCACGTCGCCGGCGCGTTGGCCACTGGCTTTGGTGCCGACGTCGACGGCATCTTGGGATAGATCGTCGCCGTTCCGCTGCTCACGTCGCCCGAGTCCCACAGGTCGACCGCGAGGATCTTGCCCGCGAATTCCGGCCCGACCTCGGCGATGTAGAACGTGCCTGAGCCGTTGTTGAACATCCCCATGTCGGAGTACGCGTACAGGGCCGGCTGCGCCGTCCCGACGGAGAGCGCCTGCACGGCGTAGCCGTTCAGCCCGACGCCCTGTGTGCCCGAGGCGTGTGTCCGCACATTGAGGAGATAGGTCTCACCGTTCACCGGCGTGATCGTGCACAGCGGTTTCCATTGCATGTCGAACGCAGCCTCCGCGGTCACGTCCCACCAGCAGGAGTTGTCCGTTTGATTGGCACTCGACGCGCTACCAACTGGGGTGCGCGCGGCGATGTCCAGCGGGTTCGTCTGACGGTAGACGCGGTACTCGGTGGTGAAGTCCGGGTTGGTCGTCGTGCTTGTCGACCCGAGGATGTAGTCGCCGGTCTCCGCCGTGATGGAACCGTCACGGCGAAAGAGCGCGTCGAAGATCGAGATCGTCGTCGAGCTCGAGCCGGTGGCCGGCATCTTGATCACGTACCAGTAACCGGTGTTGCGGTACTGCGCGCTCTGTGTCGTCGAGCAGTGGAGCGACGTCGTGCACCGAGTCGAGAACGCGTCTCCGTAGGCGCTGACGGTGCCCGGTCCCTCGACCTGCGCCCAGAAGCCGGGGCTCCTCGCGGCGTCGATGGGGTTCGCCCCAGGCACGACCGTTGAAGAGATCGAGGCATTCCAGCGGCACAACCGGTTGCCGGCGGTGTCCGCGGCGGTGAAGATCGCCGACGCCACGAACGCGCCCGTTGTCGGCCAACGTCCGTAGCTGGCCTCGTAGCCGACGTTGCACGGCCGGTTGAGGGGAGCCGTGGTGGTGGAGAAACTCGGCACCGTGCTGGCCGTGGTCGTGTAGTTCGTGAAGGTGCACATTGCTTCGGTGCCGGTGGTCCCAGCGGTGTACACGTTCGAGGCCCACCGCCCGAGGACAGTTGACGTGCTGACACCATCAGTTCGCACGCGGCATGGTTGCGTGACGGGCGTGCGCGTCGTGTAGTCCGGAGGCGGAACCGATGTGGTACCGGTGGTCGCCGTACCGACGGCGGTCCACTGGCACTGCGACGCACCTGCGGTGTAGCCGGCGGAGTCGAACACGGTCGCGCTCGTCCACCGGCCGAGTGCCTGCGCAGCCGATGTTCCGACGTTGCACGGGAAGGTAGGCCCGACGGTCGGACGGCTGGCGCTCCCGGCCGGTGTCGGCCAGTCCACCGCGTAGACCGTCGTGTCCGGGAGTTGGGTCTTCGTGCGATCCCCGCCGAAGTAGTTCAGGGGGCTGCCGAGTGGGAGCGGCAGGTAGTACTCCGCCTCGGCGGAGCGGCTCAACTGCTGATTCCCGCTGATCATCGTCGAGAAGAAACGCGCCGCGCTGTTGTCGGTCACCGTCACCCGCAGCGACGTGGGCGTGGCTCCCTCGGCGACGGTGACGAACACGTCATCGGTGCCGGACACGATCCCGTTGAGCGCCAGCGTGTCGGTCGCGATTTGTGTGGCCTTCGGGAGGTTGGGCATCCACACCACGCCGGCAGTCGCCGCGGCATCCGCGTTCTTCTGCAGGAAGGTGAGGCGGGCATGCCAGGCCGCGAGATCGACGCCGTACGCCGCGAACAACACGAGCGGCACCAGCATGAGCGCGACCAAGACGATCGCGACACCATCGTCGCCGGAGAACCGTCGCCGCTGCGTCTGTTGGTCGGCAGCCATCAGCCCGCCAGATCCGGTTGGATGCGAAGGATGGTCACCTTCGTGATGGTGATGTTGCCGAAGAACCCGCCGACCTGGCTGTTGTGCGTCGTACGGAGCCACACACCGATGTAGTCGGGCGGATCGAGGAGCGCATCATTGCGCGAAGCCGGCGACCAGAAGCGGTCCTTCGAGCCGGCCGTGCCGCCGAACCCGGTCATCGACGTGGCGGTGGCGGCGCGCACGGTCGCCCCGGAGTACGTGTTGCAGTCGGTCGCACCCGTGTCGGATGTATCGCCCGCCGTCTTGATGCAGCCGGACGGCACGGCGCCCCCGACGCCGGGCTTGAAGATCACGACGCGATCGAGGTTGGCCAACTCGGCCGCGGGCAGGGCGGTCGCGAGCGTGACCAAGACGTCGCGATCGGCTTCGACCCGAGTGCCTTTCACCGCCGCGGTGCGAGCCGCTTGGGCACTCGCACTCTCGACGCGGTCTGTCGCGACCCAGCCGAGACCCATGTCGGCCGTGCCCATCGCGAGGAAGATCAGGAACGGCATGATCAGGGCGAATTCGATGATGGTCGCCCCGCGGTCTCCCGTGCCGACCGTGCGTGATCGGCTCATGAGGTGTCGTACCCCTGCGGTTCAATCAGGCTGATGCCCCGGTCCGTGATCGTGAGCGTGGAGCCGAGAAACGTCGTGTAGTACGAGTGGATGAGTCGGACGTAGACGCCGACGAAGTCGGTCGGGTTCGGCGTACCGGTCGTGCTGCGGGGCGACTGCAGCGCTCGGCGGTTCTGCCCCGGCCAATTGCAGTCGAGCTTGTGGTTGGCAGCAGGATCGGAGGCGCCCTGGCAGCCGAAGTAGTAGGCGGCTGGTTGCGTGGCCGTTCCGCCCGCCATCGCAAACGCCCCTCCCGTGACCGACGGGCGGACGTACACATTGCACGCGCCGAGCGCATCGGTGCCGCTGTCGCTGACGCCGACCGATGTCGTGTTCGCCGTGAGGGTGCTGGGCAAGCAGCCCGCAGGCACCGGGTCGCTGGAGCTCACCGCGTGCCAGATCACCACGAGCTCGGCCTGGCTCTGGTCACTTCCGAGCTCCTGCGCGACGCGAGCGAGGACCACGCTGTCAGTCATCGGATCGGCGCCTTCGACGCTCGCAGCGCGACCGCCAGCGCGGACCGCACCCGCCGTTGCGGAGTACGACTTCAACGCGCCGCCGAGCTCCATGATGCCGAACATGACGAACAGCAGCATCGGCAACACCAGCGCCGTCTCGACGGTCGCCGCCCCGCGATCCCTGCGAGATCGACGCATCAGAAGCCGTTCGAAGCGAGGGAGATGCCTGCCGGGCCGATCGTGATGAGGAACATCGGCGGGAAGATGCAGAACACCATCGGCACGAGCATCTTCACCGGGGCCTTCATGGCCTTCTCCTGTGCCAGTTGCCGTCGAGTGATGCGCATGTGCTGGGCTTGGTCGCGCAGCACCGTCGAGACGGAGATGCCGAACTGGTCGGCCTGGCGGATGGCGGTGACGAACGCGCGGACCTCAGGGATCTGCACGCGCTCGGCCAGCCCGCTGAGCGCGTCGGCCCGAGACGAACCGGCTCGCATCTCGCCGAGTGCGAGGGCGAACTCATCGGACATCTCGCCGTCGAGGTTGGCGACGGTACGCGAGACCGCCGACGTGAACCCGAGGCCCGCCTCCATGCAGATGACGAGGAGATCCATGATGTCCGGCAGTTGCTTGCGGATGATCAGCTCGCGCGACTCGACCGCTTGGCGCAGCTTCCGGCTCGGGAGAATTGTGCAACAGGCAATTGCGACTCCGGTGGCTGCGATGCGTAGCAGCGACCCGAACTGTGCGAAGAGCGCCCAGACGCCGAAGGCGGCGAATGGAGCAACGATGAGCGAGAGCACGCGCAACGCGAGATAGCGGTCGGTGTCGACCTCGGGACGGCCGGCGCGCCGGAGCATCACGCGGATCTCCTCGATCCGGCCGGAGGGGGAGAACTTCCACCCGACCCGCGTCAGCAGCCCCCACATCGGTGCCACGAGACGGTCGACCGCAGGTTGCACGATCTCCTGATCGCGAGCGTCGACGAGGTTGTACAGGTCGTCGATGCCGCGCAGCTTGGACCGGAGGTCCGAACGATCGAGTGCGACTGAGAGGATCGCGGCGAGCAATCCCGCGCCGCTCACGGCGGTGATGACCGCGAGCAGGATCCCGGTGTCAGAGAGCCCCGCGAGCTCAGACATCGATCTTGATCATCTTGTTCATCCAGAAATAGCCGCCGGTGATCATCACGAACGACACGCCGAGGATGATCTTCCCGGGGGTGGTCGTGACGAGCGGTGCCATGTAGGCGCGGTTCACGGCGGCCATCACGAGACCCAGGCCCGGCACGAGAACGACGAGCATGAAGGCCGACGCCCGGCCTTCCGCGGTGAGCGCCTTGACCTCTCCCTGCATGCGCAGCCGCTCGCGCATCGTCTCGGCTACTTGATCGAGGAGCTCGGCGAGGTTGCCGCCGACCTCTGCTTGGATCTGCATCGCGAGCACGGCCCAGCGGAAGTCGGGGCTGTCGATTCGTTCGGCGGCGTCGGCGAGCGCGTCGTGCATCGATCGGCCGAGTCGCGCCTCGGCGACGACCTTACGGAGCTCGCGTCCCATCGGGTCGGCGAGCTCGCGCGACAGTGCGTCCATCGCCTGACCGACGGAACGTCCGGCGCGGAGCGACCCGGCGAGGGTGGTCAACGCGTCGGGCAGCTGTGCGGTGAAGCGCTTGCGGCGCCGCTTGCCGATGGTCTTCACCACGCGCATCGGCAGGAACACCATGGCGACCACGCCAAGCACCGCGAGCACCGTTGAACGCGTGACGAGAAACGTGGCCGCAGGTACGAGCACCAGCGCACTGGCTTGAGCGAGGATCATCTCGGCCGGACGAACGGGTACGTCGGCGGCGCGCAGCGCCCGCTCCACCGATCCGAGCATGCCTCGACGGCTGGCGAGGTTGGCTGTCAGCTCCACCGCTCGTCGAAGGGCCGGCACCGCGGCGACGGCGTCGTCGAGACGCTGCGCTCGGCGGTCGGGACGGGTCTGAACCGCGGGCTCGCGGGTGGGTTGTCCAGCGCCCATGCGGAGGACCGTCCAGATCGCCACGGCCACGCCGATCACCACGCCCAGGACGAGCGCGAGCACCATCGGGTCTGCGAGCGTGTTCACCGTCGCGCGTGTGACCGCTCGGAACGCAGGTCGTGATCTGGGGAACCGAACATCGCGGCGCCGATGACCAGACCGGCGTCTTCGAGCTTCTCCGCGAAGGCCGGGCGCACCCCGGTCGGCTCGAGAATGCCTTGGTGGCGACCGTGGGCGTCGACCCCGGCGTGGAAGTCGAAGAGATAGATGTCCTGGAGGGTGATCTTGTCGCCCTCCATGCCGTCGACCTCGGTGATGTGCGTCACCCGTCTCGATCCATCACGGAGCCGGCTCAACTGCACGATCAGGTCGACGGCCGATGCGACCTGTTCGCGAATCGCTCGGATGGGAAGATCGAAGCCGGCCATGAGCGTCAGCGTCTCGATGCGGCTGAGCGCATCACGAGGGCTGTTCGAGTGCACCGTCGTCATCGACCCGTCGTGGCCGGTGTTCATCGCTTGGAGCATGTCGAGGGCCTCGCCGCCGCGACACTCGCCGACGACGATGCGGTCTGGCCGCATACGCAGGCTGTTCCTGACGAGGTCGCGGATCGTGACCTCACCGGTCCGTTCGACGTTCGGCGGCCGTGTCTCCATGCACAAGACGTGCCGCTGGTGGAGCTGGAGCTCCTTGGCGTCCTCGACCGTCACGATGCGCTCGCCGTTGGGGATGAACGACGACAACACGTTGAGCAGCGTTGTCTTCCCGCTGCCCGTTCCTCCGGACACGACGATGTTCAGCCGACCTTCGATGCAGGCGCGCAAAAATCGCACACTGCGCTCGTCGAGCGTTCCGAAGCCGACGAGGTCGGTGGCCATGAAGGGCTCGCTGGCGAACTTACGGATGGTGAGGAACGGACCCTCGATCGCGAGCGGAGGGATGATCGCGTTGACGCGCGATCCGTCGGGGAGCCGAGCGTCGACCATCGGCGACGACTCGTCGATGCGACGGCCGACGTGGGAGACGATCTTGTCGATCACCCGACGGACATGCTGGGCGTCGACGAAACCGGACGCCACCTCTTCGACCTTGCCATTGCGCTCGACGAACACGATGTCCGGGCCGTTGACCATCACTTCGGTGACGCTGTCGTCGTTGAGGAGGGCCTCGATCGGCCCGTAGCCGATCACGTCGTTGCGGATGTCAGTGACGAACTGCTCGTAGAGCGCGCCATCGGAAGCGATACCAGCGGCCTCGAACGCGGCCACGATCGTCTCGCGGAGTTGGGGTTCGAGCTGATCGTCGTGGACCGTGTCGTCGAACAGCAGCGGGCCTAGATCCTTGACGACGCGCCGGTGCACCGATGCGTGCACGTCGGGAGGCAGGCTGGCGCGAGGGGCGGGCGGCGGTGCAGGAGCAGCCGGAAGGAGAATGTTCTCGACTGGGTTGCCGGCAAGGGCGCCGGCCGTCGGGCGATTGCCGCTGTGGTCGACAGCGGCGAGCTCATCGATCGACGGATCGGGCGCGGCGAACTCCGCCCGGGCGGCCGCGATGCGTTCGCGGAGCTGGCTCACTGCCGCCAGCTCACGGAGTGCTCGTCGTGGTGACGTCGGCCGTCAAGGCGTCGGGGAGTGCGTTCGCCTTGTCGACCGGTGCTTGATCGGACGGCGTCGTGCCAGGACCGACGAGCGTCAGGAAGACCGTGTACTCGCGGGTGAGGAGCAGCAACCGGGCGGCGTCGAGCGGCGAGACGGCCACTGTGTACGTCCCCGTGCCGGGGTTGACCGCGGCCTTTGTCGCCCCGGGCTCCGGTGCGGGCGTCGAACCGATGGCCAGGATCAGCAGATCCTGAAAGACGTGGACGATGGCGGGCCCGCCGGAGTCAGGGAGCCCGAGCTCCGCGGCGTTCGGCACCTGCACCAGCAGGTTGACGCGATCGCCGGGCGTGATGAGATCGGAGACGGCTTGCGCGCCGATCGCTTCGAACGAGACGGCGACGGTTCCGTCAGGGAGGTTCGTCGCGAAGGTCGGAGGTCCGGCCCGGCGTGCGGCCGACGGATCGACGAACTCGCCTTCGACGACCACCTGCCCGCGCACGAGTGCGCGGTTGGCGACCTTGCCGGCGAGCGCGGCGGGATCGATGACGGCGGTCGGCGGTCGGACCGAGGCGAGGGTCTTCGACCAGACAACCTGGCCAGAGTTCCATGCGTTCGCGAACGCCGTGCCTTCGGGCACGTCGGCCGCGGCCGTCATGATCGGAACCAGTTGCGCCGACGCAGTCGCCCGTTCCTCGGCGCCCCCGACGTAGCGCACGAGGCCGACGCCGGACAGCAGCGCGACGATCGCCGAGACAGCAACGACGGTCAACTTGTTCACGACGCCGTCCCAGCACCCGGAGTGATGTGCGGTGCGGGCAGTGGTGCGGTGATCAGCCTTTCGTACCGCTCGCGGACAAGCAGGTCGTACACGAGATCGCGGAGCGTCGCGGTGTGGCCGGGGCGATCGACTGCGGTGACCGCGGCCTCTACAGCCGGCAGTGCCTCGTCGACGAGTGAGGACCAGCGCACCAGCTCGCTGAGGTCCATGGCCACCGCGCCGCTACCCCCGAGACGGCTGACCTTGGTGCTCCACCCCTGCAATTCGACAACGAGTCGGGCGGCCGGTGCGAGCACGGCATCGCTGGTGAACGCACCGGCGGCCAGTAGTCGCGCAAGCCGTTCGACGTTGAGTCGATCTCCCAGAGCTCGCTGGAGGTTGCGCACTGCGTTGAGCGACTCGCGGGCGGAATCGACTTCGGTGTGGGGGCCGCGGTCGTGGTCACCGAGATGGTTCGCGAGCAGGGGAGCGGCCGCCGCCAGTCGGTCGCGCACCGCGAGGGCCTCGAGGACGAGGTCAACGGCGACCGACATCGGTTTCGGTGCTTTCTCGGTTCGACTGCTCGCGGCGAGCGCGTGCCGCAGCCGGGCCCGCGCGATCAGCCTCCAAGGTCGGCGACCCTTCTGCAAGCGGCGCAGCGGGATGTCCCAGATGCGGTCGGTGAACTGCGTGTAGACCGCCGCGTGGGTGCGCGACGCCTCGCGGAGATCTTCGTTGCAGGCGTCGAGCAGCGCGTCGGCGGCGTGCGCGGCCTGGGGCGATGCCCACGACGGTTCGGCCGGCGGTGCGTTCTGCAGCCCGAGTACGGCTTCGGCGACCGCGGACAGACGCGGCAGCGGAAGGTCGACCAACCTGGCGCCCAGCGCGTGCTCGAGAACTTCAGCCTCGTTGCGGGCGATCTTGCCCATCGCGGCAGCGGCGCGCGCCGCGCGGCGGGCGCGAACGATTGCCTTCATGGCCGGCATCGTCGGCGGGATCGTCACGGGTCCGCTGCTGAGCAGCGCTTCCGCGTGGACGAGCGGCTGGCCGAGCGCCGTGGGCAGGTCGCGCCAGCGGTCGCCGTAGCGAGCCTGCAGGAAGCGGGCGTGCGTGGTGAGCTCCGGCGCGGCGGGCTCCGCAGCTGGTGACGGACGGCGAGCCAGTTCGGTCACCGTCGCGAGCGGTTGTTCAGGTGACGGCACGCCTAGTGCATCGGCACGCGGGAAGTGTCCGCTTCTGTCTCACAGCGAAAGGTTGTGCGTCCGTTGTGATTCGAGGACGATTCGCGGCTTTCTGTCACGTGTACGGGAGTGCGGTTGCTTCCGGCTCACGAATGCCGCGACGCAACAGCCGCTCGACGACCCAACGGGCGTTCCAGCGTCGGTGCCACTCCGGGTCCACGCTCGCCGCGAGCTGTTCGAGGCGCGGCTGATCGATCTCCCACATCGAGCAGATGCTGCGCAGCGTCGCGGCCGCACTGACCTTGAGCGGCACGTTCGCCTGGGTTTGCAACAGGTCCCGAAGCTCGCGGGTGTCGTCGCACGCTGTGGTGAATTCAGCGACGAGATCGGCCTCACGGGCGGCGGTGGTCGCGGCCGCATGCTCGGTGAGCTCGAGCATCGCTTCGGACCAACGCAGCATGCCCTCGATGTAGCCCGATGGCCCGTCGTGCTGGGCGTGGCCGAAGGCGTCACCCGCTCTGGAGACCTCGTGAGGCGCCGGACGGTTGCGCTCCTCTCGATCCACGACCGCGGTCTCGCGACTGGAGCGAGCGGCGATCACCGCGGCCACAGCTACTGAGCCGCTGAGTCCGAGAATCATGACGGCTCGCTGGGTCACCGACGGCTGCACGCCGGCCATGGCGACCACGACCTGGAGGCAGCCAATCAGAATTGCCCCACCGAGCCACGGCGTCAGACGCTCGGTCGGACGGGGAAGGGCAGAGGTTCGCGAGCGGCGCGGGTTGCGGGGCATGGATGGGCATCGGCATACCGAGCCCGCACCTCAAAGAAAATGCTCGTGCGTTGACGATCAGTTGACGATCAATAGCGCGGTTCGGCGAAATCGCCCTGTGGGATCCAGCACGCACACGACGAGTCGTAGACCAACGTGCGAATGGGATCGGCCCCGTCGAACTTGCCTGGTCCATACGAGAAGCCGCCGTACAGGGGATAGTCGATGCGGCCGATCCGCTGCAGGCTGTCGACGTACGCGGTGCGCGTCAGCTCGGGACCCGCGCCCGTCGTTCCCCTGACCAACAGGTCGACGAGCCCGCAGGCGGAGTCCATCGCGCTGTACGCGTTGTCAGACCGCTGGGGGTCCGATCCCGTGGCCCGGGCATAGATCCCTCGGCAGGCGGCGTCGACCGCGGGCTCTGGGAAGCCGACCCGCCACTCGCCGGTCCTCGCCGTCGTGACGCCGACCGCTTGGAACGAGGAGGGCATCGCTGTGACCGCGATGTCGTTGGTCATCGGGCCGAAGTCGGAAGCGAAGTACAGCGGCTGGTACGCGCCCCGGTCGGCTGTTTGGACGAACTGGGTCCCGATGATGAAGTCGGTGAGCACGAACACGGCGTTCACGTTCCGCGTCCGCATCTCCTGAACCGCGACGGGAACCTGGGATGCCGCGATCCCGTCGTCCATCGACAGATCGACCCGGTGTGTCACCTCGTAGCCGTACTGCTCGAGCACGGCGACCAACCCGTCTTTCACTGTCTGGACCGTGCCCGGAAAGTCTCGGTCGATGATGCCGATGCGCTTGCCCTTCAGCAGCCCGCGGGCATCGAGGAGGTAGGCCAGATTGGCGAGCGAGCGCAGGCCCGACGCGTTGACGGTCGAGAGGTAACCGCCGGACTGCTGGTACCACGACGGCGGCGTGCCGAACGAACCGAGGGCGACGAGCGGTGTGTGATTCTGTTCGGTGAAGCAGAGCATGCCTTGCTCGTTGAGCCCACCGCCGCTGTCGATCGCTGCGAAAATGGTGTGGTCCTGCGTGGCCGTGAGGCACGCCGCTTGCGAGGTCTGCTGGTTCGTCGGGTCGTACGTGACGAACACGGGGACGATCTGGCGCCCGTACACACCGCCTTGAGCATTGATGTTGTCGAGGAAGATTTGGATGTAGGCCTGCTGCTCCTCGACGTTGAAACCGGGGACGCCGAACCCCAGCTGTGACAGCGAGCCCAAGTCGGCAAGCAGGAAGGCGATCGTGATCGTCGTCTCGGTCACGCCGTGATCGCTGGCCGTCAGCCCACCACCACCGGAGGAGCCACCGGCCAGTGCCGATCCCGGCGCGCCGCCTGGTCCGGTGCCAGACGCGCCGCCTTCGCCGACCGAGGCCGCGCCCGATGCGGTGGTGCCGGCACTTGCTGTTCCGCCGAGTGGATCTCCGGGGTTGCGACCGAGTGCGTTCGGCGCCGACGTGCTGACGCTGTCGATCGATGTGCCGAACACGAACGGGATCATGAGTCCGGCTGCCAGCATGACGGTGACGACGCTCACGATCACCGTGTACGTGCGAGATCTACTCCGGAATCCGAGTTGCGGTCGCGGCGCGACGTTCATTGTCTTGGTCCTTCGTTCACGGTCACGGCGAGGACGGCCCAATGGGCGGGGTCCGTGCCGGAGCCTTTGTTGGCGACGAGCAGTTGGCCTTGGATCAGGGCGAGCGCCGCGGGCGCGTCGAGCGGGATCGGCCCGTTGCCCGGCGGAGCGATACGCCATGACTCGGCGCCGGCAGGCGTGATGGCCACGATCGCACCGGTGCCGCGGAGCACGATGTAGGCCGTGCCGCTCGAGCCGATGGTGAGCGGTCCGGGCTCGTCGCCGCGTGGGAACACCGAGACGAGGGTGAGGGCACCGGCCGAACCGTCGGGCGTGACCGCGACGCGATACAAGCCGCCGGCCGCGGGTGCGGCGGGGTCGATGGTGGTGCCGACGGTGAACTCGACCGCCGTATCGTTCAGCGCCAGCCCGTACGGTCCGTCGCCGACCGTGAACGACGTGGATTGGAACCACACCTCGGGCAGTTGCGTGCCGGGACGAAGCCGCCAGATCGTGTCCTGCGCCGGATCGGCCACGAAGAGGTTGCCTTGCGCGTCGAACGCGGCGGCGGTGGGGAACGGTGTGCGGTCCTCTGCTCCTTGTTGGCACGGATTGGCGCCGAGGGAGACGAGGCACGCGGGCAGGTCGGGGATCTCGGCGAGCAGCCGTTGGCTCCCCGGAGGCGCGCCGATGCTGAGAATGCGCGGGGCGTCAGGCTGCAGCACGACGACCGCACCGGTGATCGGGTCGACCGCTGCTCCGGTGAGCCCGTTGGCATGGCCGTTCGGTTGTCCGTCGATCGCCTGATCGCCGATCCGGTTGCCACGCGAGTCATAGGCGAAGACATGCGACGCGCCGGCGTCACCGTGTGCGGTGCCGTTGTCGGTCGTGACGTAGACGGTCCCGTCCCGACCGACCGCGAGACCTCCCGGCGCTCCCGGAGCGTCGACGCGCGCGAACGTCGTGATGGTGAGCAGTGGCAATGCGTCAGCTGGGAGCGGGATCGTGGGTGGCGGCCCGGGCGCGGTTGTTCCCGCGATCGGCCGGATAGCGCTGGGCGTGGCGCCGGCACCGACCGGGGTGGGACTCGACGCCGGCTCCGACGCGGTGGGCGCAACGGCAGCGGCCTCGCGTCCCGTGAGGGGATTCACGCTCGCGCGTGCCGGAACTGCGCGCGTCCGCAACACGGCGGGCAGTCCCGCGACGGCGAGCAGGATTGCGAGCGTCAGCCCGATGACGGTTGTGTACACCTGACCTTCGGTGAGTTCGAGGCGGCGCATGACACTGATCACGACGCCGTCCTCGTCGTGCGGCGCGGTGGTGGTCGTTTGGATGCGCCCGTGACCACAGCGGCCGCGCCGCTGCGGGCGATCGCGCGTTGGTCGGTGCCGAGGTACGCCGCGATCACCGCCGGGTCGTGCCGGACCGCGTCGGGTAGTCCTTCGGCGATGCAGCGACCTGCCGCCAGGCAATAGACGCGATCAGAGATGCTCATCACCAGCGGTATGTCGTGTTCGATCAGCACGATGGTCGCGCCGAGCTCGACTTGGATGCGTTTGATGAGCGGTCCGAACGCCTCCGTCTCGCGCTGCGCGACACCCGCCGTCGGTTCGTCGAGCAGCAACAAGGACGAGCTCTGCGCGAGGAGACACGCCATCTCGACGATCCGGCGCGTGCCGGTCGACAATGTGCCGACGAACGCATCGGCATAGCGACCGAGACCGAGAAAGTCGATGCAGTCGGTCGCCTCGTTGGCCTTCCGGCGTTCGGCGCGGCGCGACGGCGGCAGGCTCAACAACGACGGGACGAGCTCGCTGCGCTCGTGCGTCTCGAGCGCGATCTTCACGGTCTCGCGCACGGTCAGGTCGCTGAACAATCGGGCGTCCTGGAACACACGGCCGAGCCCGTGGCGGACCCGCTCGTGCGCCGCCAGCCCCGTCACGTCGACGCCGGAGAGGACGATGCTGCCGGCATCGGTGGGCACGAAGCCGCTGATCACGTTCACAAGCGTCGACTTGCCGGCTCCGTTCGAGCCGATGAGCCCGACGACCTCGCCGCGGCCGGCTGTGACGCTGACCCCGTCGAGCGCGACACGTCCGCCGAAGTGCACCGTGACGTCGGTCGCGACGAGCGCGGCAACCGAAGGATCCTCCGGTCCCATCGCGGGCCGAGTGGGAAGTTGACGAACCGCCACCCCGACCGGCTCGATGCGTTCGGCGGGTGGCAACCGGCGCGCGGCGAGCCCGAGGAGTGCGTCGCGCGTCCGATGAACGACCTCGATGAGCCCTCCCGGCAAATACAGGAGCAGGATGAGCAGACCGATTCCACTGCTGAGTAGCGCGACCGTCGGCGAGTCGCCCCACAGCGCGGGAAGGCCGACCACGTAGACCGCACCGAGGATCGCGCCCGGAACCGACCCGAGGCCACCGATCACGACCATCGCGACGACTTGCAACGAGAGCTGGGGCCCGAACGTGGTGGTGCCGACTTGGATGTCGAGCCCGGCCAGCAGACTGCCGGCGAGCGCGGCCAGGCCTCCGCCGAGCGCGAAGGCGGTGAGCTTCGAGATCGTCGGCGACACCGCGAACGACGACGACGCCGCTTCGTTGTCGCGTACCGCGATCATCGACCGTCCGATGCCCGTGGTGCGCAGGCGCGCCACGACCACTGCACCCACCACCGTGACCGCGAGGCACAGGTAGTAGTAGTTGCGCTCGGGGCTCAAGTCGACAAATCCGAAGAGTGTGGCCCGCGGCATGATCAAGACCCCGTGGCCGCCGGTGAGCACATCGAGGCCGAACGCCCAGTTCGACGCGGCGACAGCGAAACCCAGCGTGGTGACGGCGAGAAAAACGCCGCGCACCCGTAGGGCGGGGAAGCCGACGGCGAGTGCGACGAAGACACCGGCGATGGTGGCGTACGCGACCGCGACCGGGAAGCTCATCCCACGGTTGACGAGCGACGTCGCGACGATCGCTCCGAGCCCGACGAAGGCGAACTGGCCGAGGCTGAGTTGGCCGGCCCAGCCGGACAGGACGGTGACCGACAGACCGACGATCGCGAAGATGAGCACCCGTGACAGCAAGTAGGTACGACTCGCGCTCGTGACGACGAGCGGCAGCGCGACCGCGACCGCGAGCGCGATGCCGCCCGACAGCAGGCCGAGCCGACGCACCCACCAGACACCGCGAAGCCGTTCAGGTATCGCGGCAACGCGCGGCGTGAGGGACCAGCCCCCCTCCTCCTGTCCCGATTTGTTGGCGCGCACGAAAACCAGCACGAGGACGAGCACGAACAGCACCGCGTCCACGACGCCCGGCGTGGCCACGTTCACGAAGAGGATCGCTTCGGCCACCCCGATCGCGACGCCACCGACCAGCGCCCAGGACACCGACGTGAGGCCGCCGAACAGTCCGGCGGCGAGCGCGCGCAACAGCAGGCTCGGTCCGAGCGCCTGCGATGGAACCCCGACGATGGTTCCTCGAACCGGGTTGATCAGCACTGCGGTCAGCGTCGACAAGACGCCGGCGATGACCCAGACGAGCGTGGACACCCGCTTGGTCGAAATGCCTGCCAGCTCGGCGCGGTCGGGGTTCACGGCCGCAGCGCGGATGGCGATGCCGTACGGCGTGCGGTTCAGGAACAACACGAGTCCGACGACGCATGCGGGCACGAAGGCAATGATCATGAAGTGCTCACTCGCGAGCACCAACGTCCCGATACGAAGCGTTCGACCGATGGGGGATGGGTACCGCCCGGGATGTTCGATCGACGGCAGCAGCAGTTGCGCGACGAGCGCGAGTTGCGACACTCCGATGGTCGCCACCATCACCACGACGCGCGGTGCCTTGAAGAGGCGGCGCACGATGCCGAGCTCGATCGCCGCACCGATCACCCCGCCGAGCACGAGTACGAGGGGGAGTGCGATGAAGAAGTTCCAGTGTTGGTCGATGACCAACTTGGCGAGGAGCGCCGCCCCGAAGGCACCGACCTCACCGTGGGCGAAGTTGATGACGCGCGTCGCTCGGTAGATGAGCACCAGCCCGGCGGCGAGGACCGCGTAGGTGAGGCCCGTCAGCACCCCGATGATGACGATCTCGAGGCTGATGTTCCAGCTTCCGATCGTGATGGCCACGACATGCGGCGTTGTCATCAACCGCCCTCGCCGCCGAGGAACACGGCGCGCACGAGGTCGTCGCGCTCGAGGAGGTCCGCTGCGGGCCCTTCGAAGCGCACCTCGCCCTTCTCCATGAAGACCGCGCGATCGGCGAGTGCCAGGGCCACGTTGATCGACTGCTCGACGATGACGATCGTGAGCCCGTTCGCCTTGAGTTGCTCGACGATGGCGAGGAGCTGCTGCACCACGACCGGGGCGAGGCCCAGGCTGAGCTCGTCGATCAGGAGTATCTGCGGATCCAGCAACAGCCCCGAGGCCAGTCCCAGCATCTGCTGCTCGCCGCCGGACAGTGTCTCGGCCGGTTGATCGAGGCGATCGACGAGCACCGGGAACAGCTCGAGCACCTTGTCGACGCGTTCCTCGAGCTGCGTGCGGTCCCAGATGAAGGTGTACGCGCCGGCGAGCAGGTTCTCGGCCACCGAGAGCGTCGGGAAGATCGCGCGGCCGCCGGGTACCTGCACGATGCCGAGCCGCACGCGCGTGCCCGGATCGGCGAACGTGATCGTGCGGCCAGCCAGGCGCACGACGCCGCGATCCGCGAAGCCGAGCCCGCTGATCGCCCGCAGCAGCGTCGACTTGCCCGCTCCGTTGGTGCCGAGCAGTGCGAGCACCTCGCCGCGTCGAACATCGAGGTTCACGTCGAAGAGCACCTGAACGGGCCCGTACGAGTAGTCGAGATGACGGATCTGCAGCATCGGCACGTCGGCACCCGCAGCCATTCGGACCCGCTCGTCGCGTTCCTCCACGAGCTCAGCGGCCGCCAACGCCATGTCGCGGCGCACGAAGCGCGCGCCGTACGCGATGAGCGCTCCGCCGATCAACGCCGCCGGCGGTGTCACGATCACCAGCGCGGCCCGATCACCGAGCGAACTGGCGACAGCGCCGACGAGCAGCGCGCCCCCCAACCCGCCGATAAGCGACAGGTACAGGCCGATCGTGGCGAAACCCATCGAACGGAGTCGGTACGGAGTCACCGCCGCCACCAAGCCCGTCAGTGGAACGAACGCGGCGAACACGACGGCCGAACCGACCGCGCTCACCGCCGTGAACAGCGCGACGTTCGGCATGAACAACGACAGCGGGACGAGCAACCCGAAGCTGGCGACGAGCGCGCCGCTCAACCGCACGGCGCTCTCGGGCGCCCGGCGGAACAGTCGATCGCCGGCCGTCCCGCCGACGGCGACCCCGACCACACCGCCGAGCGCGCCAATGCTGCCCACGAGCCCCCGGCCTCCAGGACCGAGGTGGAAGTGCCTGTCGAGGAACAAGTTGAAGTAGATCGGTGCAGTGACGAACGCGAGTCCGAGCGCGCCGAGGGCACACAGGAAGAAATAGAACGTCTGGATCTTCTTGAGGCGGGCGAACGCGGCGGCGATCGGTATCCGCAGTTCGTCGTCGGCCTCGGCGATCTCCTCGCCCAGCAGCGACTGCATCTCGTTGCGACCACGCTTCGGTTCGGGCAGTCCGAAAGCGGCGAGCCCCAACACCGCCGCGGGGACAGCGAGGATCACGAACGCCCATCGCCAGCCCGAGCTGCCACCGGCGATCGCCGCCACCGCGCCGGCCAGCACCGGACCGATCACGAGACCGACCGGTTGCGCGGCGCGGTGCAGCGCGTAGATGCGGTTGCGGCCCTCGATCGGATACGCGTCGGCCAACAGCGCGCTGTGGATCGGTTGTTCGTTGGCCTTGCCGAGACCAGCCGCACCCCACGCGATGATCAGTTGCCACATGGCCTGCGCTGCGCCCGTCAGCATCACGAAGCCGGCCCACACGAGAGAACACAGGCCGACCAAGGTGGTGCGCCGCGTGCGATCGCCGAGGTAGCCGAGTGGGATGGCGGCCGCGAAGATCACCAAGCCCCCGAGCGCACCGACGACGCCCAGCACGAGATCCGACATGTGGAGCGTCTTCTGGATGTCAGGACCGAGCACGGCGAAGGCCGAGTTGCTCAGATTGTCGACGAGCACGAGACCGGCGAGCACCCCGATCATCGAGACCCCGCCGGCCCGCAGGACGTCGCCCATCGGAAGGTCGTCCGATCCGACGCCGGGCAGGAGCTCGTCGGCGATCTCCTGATCGGCGGCGACCGCGGCCTGGGCGTCGTGACGGCGCGCCTCCTCGTCGAGGACGGCGGTCACGAGCAGGGCCGGATCGGCGCGCCGAAGGTCCTCCTGTTCCTCGCTCCCCAGCACCGCCACAGCGGTAATTTCAACAAGTTGTCAACCCAGCCCTGTTGCGGGAGCGTGAACACTGCCGCGATTGCAGTTGATCGAGTGCTGCTCTCGTAGGTTTGGGCGGGCCGACAGGGAGGTGAGGCGCGGTCTTGGAGCTCGATGATCGACTCGTCGCGGCAGACTTCTGGTGCGATCCGTACCCGCTGCTGGATCGGCTTCGGCGGGAAGCGCCCGTGTGGCGGCTCCCCGGCGAAAATGCCTACCTGGTGACCACGTGGGAGTTGGTCGCCGATGCGACGCGCCGGGTCGAAGACTTCTCGAACCATTTTCGGTACACGTTGTTCAGCCACGACGACGGCACGCTGGGCGCGCTCGAGACGGGCGCCATCGGGCCGGACGTGTTCGCCGGCGCCGATCCGCCGGTGCACACCGCCCAGCGCAAGATCTTCTTCGGCGAGTTGGTGCAGAGGAAGATGGATGCGATCGAGCCGTACGTCACGACCGTGACCGACGAGTTGCTCGACGACCTGTTGACCGCACAGCCGGTCGACGCCGCGACAGCACTGTCGCACCTGCTCCCGATGCGAGTGATTGCGGAACGGGTCATCGGGTTTCGCGATCCCGATGTCGAGCAGATCCGCGAGTGGATGTTCGAGGGCGCGCACCTCGTCGGCGGTCTCGTGACGCTCGAGCAGATGATCGCGCTGAGCGGCAACGTGGCCGAGATGGCGCCGTGGACGAGTGCGCAGCTCGATGCGGCGATCGCGTCACCGAGCGAGGGCGATGTGCTCAGCGCCTCGGCCGCCGCGGTGCGCGACGGAAGCCTCACGCACGAGGAGGCGTCCTTCACCCTGATGGTGCTCGTCGGGGCCGGAGCCGAGACGACGACCAGTCTCATCGGGATCGCCATCGGGCTGCTGGCCGAGCATCCGCACCTGCAGGACGAGCTCCGCGCTGATCCTGCGAAGGTGCCGGTGTTCATCGAGGAGGTCCTTCGCTACGACTCGCCCTTCCGCTATCACCCGCGGACTGCGGCACGGGACGTCGAGTTCAACGGCGTCACCATCCCTGAGGGTGCGCTGTTGCTGTTGTCGTGGGCTGCGGCCAATCGCGATGGTGCCGTGTTCGAACGGCCTGACGAGATCAAGCTCGACCGCCGCAACACGCATCTGCACTTCGGGTTCGGCCGAGGCATTCACCACTGTGTCGGAGCGCCACTCGCGAGGCTAGAAGCGCGTGTCGCGTTGACAAGACTGCTCGAGCGGACCACGTCGTTCGCACTCGACCCGGAGCGCCCGCAGCGCTGGTCGGAGAGCATCTGGATCCATCGCCACGACGCGCTGCCTCTCCTCATCGAAGCCCGCTGACCGATCAGACGAGTTGCACGGGGTTGCGGGCCGGGATGCGCAGCGCCTTGCGCTGGATCGAGTCGAGCGACTCGCGCAGGAACTCCTCGACCGTCGGATCGCCGGCTTCGATCATGTCGATCACCGTGGCCGTACTTTCGAGCACGCCGTTCGCCCGCTTCACCCGCACGCCCGGTTTGGCTTCGAAGTACGCCGACATCGCCAGCCGGTGCGCCCGCAGCACGTCTGCCAGCAGCCGGCTCAGCAGCGCGAGGACGGGGTTGCCGGACAGCTCGACGATCAAGAGCGAGAACTCCGTCGACTCGTCGAGGAAAGCGGCCGCGTCGTTCACGGCCGCTTCACACCGGCTGCGCTGCTCCCTCAGGCGAGCGACGTCATCCGCGGTGTGGTGCTCGGCCACACGGCGAGCACCCGTCGGAACGAGGTCCAGGAACGCGTCGTAGACGTGGCCGAGATCGACGTCCTGATACTGGAGCAGGAGACCGAGGCTCCGCGCGGTGACGGTGGGATCGGGCGCGCACACCTGCGGCCCGTAGCGCCCGCCGCGCCGGATCGTGAGCAGCCCTTCCGCTTCGAGGATCCGGAACGCCTCGCGCATCGTCGGCCGCGACGTCTGGAAGAACTCGCACAGCTCGGGCTCGAGCGGCAGGTAGTCGCCGTCGGCCAACTCACGACGCACGATCTGACCTCGGAGCTGCTCGGCGATGTGCTCGGCCATCTTCTGCGGGCGACGCGTGGGCGTCTTCATCGCAACGGTCACGCTGCCATTCTAGGCTTGCCATACCTAACGTAGTCAACTATGTTGGCCACGTGTTCGACAGCGACAACCACTACTACGAGGCCGAAGACGCGTTCACGAGGCATCAGCAACGATCGATGGCGAAGCGCGGCGTCCAGTGGGCCGAGGTGGGCGGGCGCAAGCGACTGCTCGTGGGTGGCCGCCTGAACAGCTTCATCCCGAATCCCACCTTCGATCCGGTCGGCAAGCCCGGCGCATTGCAGGACTTCTTCAACGGACGCGCCGGTACCGACGTGAAGTCGGCATTCGGTGAGCTCGAGCCGATCCGCGCCGAGTACCGCGACCGCGACGCACGGCTCAAGGTGATGGACGACCAGGGCCTCGAGGGCGCATGGCTGTTCCCGACGCTCGGCGTGGGTATCGAGGAGGCGCTCGCGAACGACGGCGTCGCGGCGATGAGCGCGTTCTCCGCCTTCAACACGTGGCTGCACGAGGACTGGGGCTTCGACTACTGCGGACGACTCTTCGCCGCGCCCTACCTGTGCCTGATGGACCTCGACGGGGCGGTAGCCGAACTCGAGCGTGTGGTGGAGCTCGGAGCCCGAGTGGTCTGCATGCGGCCCGGTCCGGTGCACACGGTGAGCGGCACCACGTCGCCGTTCGTCGAGTCCTTCGATCCGTTCTGGGCCCGGGTCGCCGAGGCCGGCATCACCGTCGCGTTCCACGGTGGTGACTCGGGCTACGCCGCGCACGTCGACGCGTGGGAACCCGACACGGAAGCGAAGGCGTTCTTCGCCACGCCGCTCTCACGCGCCATCATCAGCAACCGAGCGATCACGGAGACGATGGCGGCGATGCTGTGCCACCGGCTCCTCGAGCGCCATCCACGCCTGCGCATCGCGTCGATCGAGAACGGCGCGGGCTGGGTCACGCACGTGCTTCGCCTCGTCGAGAAGTCGGCGGCGATGAGCCCAGGGTGGTTCAACGAGTCGCCCGCCGAGCTGTTCCATCGTCAGGTGTGGGTGTCACCGTTCTGGGAGGACAACCCCGTGAGCTCGGTCGAGCTGATCGGCTCGCACCGCACGCTCTTCGGCTCTGACTGGCCTCACACAGAAGGCATCGCCGATCCGGGCTCCTACCGCGATGAGCTCGCGGGGCTGCCCGAGGAAACGATCGACCGCGTGATGGGTGAGAACGCGCGCGAGCTCACCGCGCCGATCTGATGACGGCACCGGCGGCCTGGACGGTGAAGTCGATCTTCCACTTCACGGTCAACGCGACGAACTTCGACCGCTCGCTCGAGTTCTACACAGCTCTCGGCTTCAAGGTCCTGCGCGACAACCGCGACGTCATCTGGGGCGAGTTCGTCGCCAACAACTTCGGCATGCCGGTGGCGCAAGGACGAGGAGCGCTGCTCGGGATCGGCGACGGCGAGCTCGAGACCCGGCTGGATCTCATCGAGTGGCTCGAACCGAAGCTCGACCCGCCGCCCGACGGACCCACCGAAGAGCGAGTGCCCCGGATCATCGCCCTGCGCACCGACAACGTGCAGGCGGCCTATGACGACCTCTCGGCGCGTGGGATCGAGTTCGTGTCGGAGCCGAAGTCGGCGCGACGTAGTGGCATCGTGAACGTCTGCTGCTGCCGTGATCCGGACGGGTTGCTCGTCGAGCTCATCGAGTACGAGCCCGGCCTCTTGGGCAGCCGCATCGAGGGGCTGCCGAGGCGCGCGACATGACCCCTGTGACCGAGGTGCGCGCCGGGGAGATCTACGAGAGCGTCAAGCGATGGGGTCGGTGGGGCGACGACGACCAGCGCGGCGCGCTCAACCTGCTCACGGCCGAGCGAGTGAGCCGCGCGACGGCACTCGCCACCTCCGGTGTCGTCGTGTCGTGTGGGCGCGAGCTCGCGGTCACACCCGCCGCCGACAACCCCATACCAGCGCAGCACCACATGACCCTGGCCGGCGACGTGGGTGTGCGCCGGGCGGGCCTGCAGGCATCGGCCGACTTCGTCGGCGTCGCGTTCCATGGCATGGCGGTGTCGCACATCGACGCGTTGTGCCACGTGTTCGTCGAAGGGCAGATGTACAACGGCTACCCGGCTTCCGAGGTCACAAGCGTGGGCGCGCGCCAGAACTCGATTGCCGCGGGGTTCGACGGCATTGTCGGTCGGGGCGTGCTGCTCGACATCCCTCGCTTGCGCGGCGTCGATTGGCTGGAGCCTGGCGACGCGATCTCTCCAGGGGAACTGGACGGGGCATGCACGGCGCAACAGGTGGAGGTCGAGCCGGGCGACATCCTGCTGATCGCGACAGGTCGGGATGCGCGGCGTGCCCAACATGGTCCGTGGGATCCGAACGCGGTCGGGCTGGCAGGGCTCGACGCGGAATGCATCCCCTGGCTCGCCCAGCATGATCCGTCGGTGTTGGGCTGCGATGGCGTGTCCGACGTGTTGCCGCCGTACAAGCACGGCTGGTCGATGCCCCTGCACATGTGCATGCTCGTCGGCATGGGCGTGCACTTGCTCGACAATCTCCACCTCGGCCGTCTTGGCGCCGCCTGTGCCGCCGAGCAGCGGTGGGAGTTCCTCTTCGTCGTCGCGCCGCTGCAGATCGGTGGCGGCACCGGGTCACCGGTCAACCCGATCGCGATCCTCTGAACCGGAGGCTGTCCCTTGATCTTCGATCTCTTCAACGAGCTGCAACGGCCGCACCCGAACGACGAGCACGAGGTGTTCACCGGCGCGCTCGAGCAGGCCGAGCTGGCCGACGAGCTCGGGTATGGATGCTGGTGGTCGGTCGAACATCACTGCACGCCTGAGTTCTCGTATTCGGGCGCGCCCGAGCTCATGAACACAGCGATCGCAATGCGTACGCAACGACTGCGCATCGGCCACGCCGGCGTGCTCACGCCGTTCAAGATCAACCATCCGCTCCGGGCCGCCGAGCGGGTGGCCGTGCTCGATCACCTTTCGAACGGACGCGTCGAGGTCGGCCTCGCGCGCTCGGGCGGTGCAGAGTGGGCGACGTTCGGCGTCGACCCCGAAGCCACGCTCGCTGAGCTCGAGGAAGCTGCCCGACTGATGGTGACGGCCTGGACGCAGCCTGAGTTCTCGTGGGAGTCCGAGCGGCTCAGCATCCCGACGCGCACGCTGGTGCCGAAGCCGGTGCAGCAGCCTCACCCGACGCTGTGGCAGACGGTGTCCACGCCGAGCAGCGCGCGCATGGCCGGCGAGCTCGGGATGGGCATCCTCTGCACGACCCTGCTCTCGCCCGTGTCGATCCTCGAGACGATGATCGCCGAACACGATGCGGGTCTCGCAGCGTCCGTGGATCCGGTCGGTACGTTCGTGAACGATCAACGAGGGGTGTTCACGTTCGTGCATTGCACTGACACCGTCGACGAAGCGATTGCCAGTCGCGCCGCGGAAGCCGCGATGTGGTACGTGAATGCCGCGCCGAAGGTCTTCTCGGTGCCGCGCACGATCTGGACCAACCTGATCCGAGGCAACATCGGCGCGGGCAAGGGTCGCGCCAAGGGGGTGGCCGACGCCGACAAGGTGTTGGTCGACCTCGACCCCGACGACCCCAACCCCATCATCCGGCTCATGAACCGCCAGCTGCTCGGTCTCGACATCGATCCGGTGGAGGCCTACGAGGCCATCGAAGAGCAGGACTCCGTGATCATCGGTGACGTCGAGACGTGCCGGCGCAAGATCGAGAAGTTCCGCGACGCAGGCTTCGACCGGCTGATGTGCCTGATGCAGTTCGGTCAGTTGCGGCACGAACAGGCCACGGCCAGCATCCGGCGAGTGGGTGAGTCGCTGATTCCGGCGTTCGCTCCGGCTGGCATGGTGGCGTCGTGACCGCGAGGCTCGATGGGCGGGTGGCGATCATCACCGGCGCGGCCGGCGGGCAGGGTGCCGCGGAGGCACGGTTGCTCGTCGAGCAGGGCGCCAGCGTGTTGGTCGGCGACATCGACGACGGCGCGGGGGAGGCGCTGGCGAAGGAGTTGGGAGACGCAGCGGTGTACCAGCACCTCGACGTCACGTCCGAGGACGACTGGCGAGCGGCGCTCGCGACGGCACAGTCGTCTTTTGGCGTCGTCAACGCGCTGGTCAACAACGCGGGCATCAGCCTGCCGCCGAAGTCCATCATCAAGACGCCGGTCGACGAGTACCGCAAGGTGATCGAGGTCAATCAGGTCGGTGCGTACACCGGCATCCACGTTGTCGCCCCGGCGATCGTCGCGGCGGGCGGCGGCAGCATCGTCAACGTCTCGTCGGTCAACGGCTTCGTCGGTGCGTGGGGGATCGCGGGGTACGCATCGTCAAAGTTCGCGTTGCGCGGGCTCACGCGGGTCGCGCAGATCGAGCTCGCGCGCAAAGGCGTGCGAGTGAACTCCATTCATCCCGGTCCGATCGACACGCCGATGCTGCGCGGCGGCTTGCCGCCCGGCTCCGATCCCGTGGAGGCGATGGCCAGCGTCATCGCCGCTGGGCGCGTCGGCACCGTCGAAGAGGTCGCGCAGATGGTGGCGTTCCTGTTGTCCGACGACTCGTCCTACTGCTACGGCTCGGAGTTCGTGCTCGACGGCGGCTACCTGGCCGGTCCGCTCGGATCGCCCAACGTCAACCCGAGCGGTGGCCGGTGAACATCTCGCTGCTGTTCCCCGAGACTCGCAGCATCAGTGCCGTGCGCGACCTCGCGGTACGCACAGAGGAGCAGGGCTTCGCTGGGATGTGGCTCGGATCCGCGTTCGGCTTCGACCCGATCATGGCGCTCGCGCTCGCCGGCGGGTCGACGTCGACCATCCAGCTCGGTGTCGCAGTGGTGCCGACGTGGCCACGGCATCCGCTGGTGATGGCACAGCAGGGCGCGACCGCCAGCGCGGCGTGCGGTGGCCGCTTCCGGCTCGGCGTCGGCCCGAGCCACGCACCGGTGATGCAGATGTACGGCATCGACTTCGATCGCCCGATCAGTCACGCGCGCGAGTACCTCATGGTGGTGCGCACGCTCCTGCACGAGGGCAACGTCGCGCATCAGGGAGAGCGCTATCAGGTGAACGGCTTCCTCGATGTCGCTGACGCGCCGCCGCCCCCGGTGCTGCTCGGTGTGCTGCGCGAGCAGATGGCGCACCTGGCCGGCAGTCATGCCGACGGCGCGCTGTGCTGGCTCGGGCCGGCGGAGTACCTGCACAAGGTGGTGGCTCCGAACCTCGAGGCGGGGGCAGAGGCCGCCGGCCGTGCCAAGCCGCCGTTGATTGCCGAGCTGCCGTGCGTGCTCAGCAACGATCTTGCCGCGGTGCGCGAAATGGCGGCGCGGGAGCTCGGGATCTACCCGTACGTCCCCTTCTACCGAGCGATGTTCGAGGCGGCCGGAGTTCCTCTCGCTGAGAAGGGCTGGAGCGACGAGATGCTCGAAGCATCTGTTGTGTGGGGAGACGAGGATGGCATCGCCACCAAGATCGGGGCGCTGGTCGACGCAGGCGCGGACGAGGTGGCCCTGTCGCCGTTCGGCGCGGGACCGGATCCGGTCGCGTCACAGGATGACTGCATCCGAGTACTCAGCGAGATCGCGAAAGGGTGACGACGATGGACGACGACGAGCGACGAGCCGCCAACCGCCACGTGGTGAGCACGGTGCTCGACACGGTGTCCGCCGGCAAGTTCGAGCAGCTGGCCGACTACGTGACCGACGACCTGGTCTTCGAGTTGCCGTACGGCCCCGACTTCATGCCGAACCCGATCGAGGGCCGCGACGCCTGGAACCAGATGCAGCTGATGACGTTCAAGTTGTTCAGCTCGTTCGTGCTCGAACTCATCGAGGTGCACGACTGCGTCGATCCCGAGGAGCTGATCGCCGAATACCGCAGCGATGCCATCGTCGAGCGCAACGGCAACGCGTACCGCAACCGCTACATCGGTGTGTTCCGGTTCCGCGACGGCAAGATCTCGCACTGGCGCGAGTTCCACAACCCTGAGGCGACCAAGGTCCTCTGATGGCGTTGGTCGACGGCACCTGCGACCCCGCGTTCGCCGGTGTGCGCGACGCGTTCGCGGCCAACTTCGACGCGGGCCTCGAGCTCGGAGCGTCGCTCTCGATCAGCGTCGAAGGCGAGAACGTCGTCGACCTCTGGGGCGGTCATCTCGACGCCGCAAAGACGCGGCCGTGGGACCGGAACTCGTTGGTCTGCGTGTTCTCGTGCACGAAGGGTGTCGTGGCGATCGCCGCGATGTGGGCCGTCGAGCGGGGACTGATCGATCTCGATGCGCCCGTGGCGAAGTACTGGCCGGAGTTCGCGGCGGAGGGCAAGGGCGACCTGCCGGTCCGGTGGCTGCTCACCCACGAGGCCGGTCTGCCGGCAATCCGCACTCGGATGCCGCACGGTTCCCTCAGCGACTGGGACGCGATGACCTCCGCGCTCGCCGCGCAAGAGCCGTGGTGGGAGCCGGGCACAGCGCACGGCTATCACGGCGTCACCTTCGGCCACCTCGTCGGCGAAGTGTTGCGCCGTGCGACCGGGCGCACGGTTGGCGCCATCGTTCGTGACGAGCTGGCCGCACCGCTCGAGATCGAGCTCTGGATGCCGCTGCCGGTCGGGGCGGACGCGCGCACGTCGGACCTCGCCGTCGACATGTCGTCTGACGGCACGTTCTTCGACCGTTGGGACCTGAAGACATCGCTCGGGCCGCGAGCGTTTGGCAACCCACCCGACGCCAACGATCCGGCGCACTGCATGACCGATGCGTGGCGGCGGGCGGAGATCCCCGCTGCGAACATGCACTCGAATGCACGGGCGCTCGACCGCTTGTACAGCGTGCTGGCCTGCGGCGGCTCGGCCGGCGGTCTCGAGCTGGCTTCGACCGACCTCGTCGAGGAGTTCGGACGCTGTCACGTGCGCGGCGACGACAAGGTGATGGAGCTGCCCACTGCCTTCGGTCTCGGGTTCGAGCACACGATTCCCGAGTGGCAGTTCGGACCCGGCACGCGCACGTACGGCCACAACGGCAGCGGCGGCTCCCTCGGCATCGTGGATCCAGACGCGCGCGTGTCACTCGGCTACGCGATGAACCGCCTGTGGTGGGGCCCCGACCGCACCGACCCGCGCTGGAGTCCCATCTTCGACGCCCTCTACGCAGCGCTTTGACCGACCGTCGCCGGAACAGATCCGTCGCGCGGTGGAGAGGTGAAAAGCACGCCTCAGTCAACGCTTGACATTTGTTCACGTCTGTGTGAACTATTGCGATGTGATGGATGTGTTCGAGGCGCTCGCCGATCCTCGCCGCCGGCAAGTGGTGCAGATGTTGAGCTCCCGGCCGCGTCGTGCGGGTGAGCTCGCTGACGCGGCCGGCATGTCCGCGCCGGCGATGAGTCGTCACCTGAAGACACTCCTCGACGCCGGCATCGTCGAGGACGAGCGCGTCCGCGATGACGCTCGGCTCAGGGTGTTCAAGCTGCGTCCGCAGTCGCTGGTCGCCGTGCAGGCATTCCTCGATCAGCTGCAAGCCGAGTGGAACACACAGCTCAAGTCGTTCAAGCGGCACGTGGAGGCCAAGAAGCGATGAACATCACCTCTTCCATCGACGTCGACGTCGACCCGATGACGGCGTTCACCGCCTTCACCGACGAGATCGACCAGTGGTGGGGCAACGGTCCCATCGACGCGTGGGACTCGTCACGCTGCATCGGACGACGACTGGAACCCGGCGTCGGCGGTCGGCTGCTCGAGCAATACGAGGACGACGCGCTCGAGCTTGCCCGGGTCACCGTGTGGGAGCCCGGCACCCGCGTGTGCTGGCAGAGCTCCGTCGACGACGTGGTCATCGAAGTGCACTTCGAACCGATCGCGAACGGCACACGCGTGCGCGTCGACGGCATCGTGCCCGATGGCAAGATCGGCGGTGCGGGGCTGGCCTTCGTGCGCATGACACCCGAATGGCTTCCCACGTGGATCAAGCGGCGCCCGACACCGCGGCCAGAGCTGTCGCGCCTCAATGTCATCGTCCACTACGCGAAGCCGGTCGCCGCGGCACATTGGCTGCGCGATGCATTCGGCTTCGAGATGACGACATCGCTGCCCGATGAAGACTCGGAGGCGTTCACCTGGATCGAGACCCGCATCGGCAACGGCGCGATCATGCTGTACCCGGCGGTTGGCGAAACGGCGGGGGTGACGCATCAGCCCTTCATCTACGTCGACGACATCGAGACGCACTTCGCGCAGGCGAGCGCATCCGGCGCCACCATCGTCGAGCCGATCAAACACCACGGGTTCAAGGCCTACGTCGCCGAGGATCTCGAAGGTCGCCGGTGGACCTTCGCGCAAGCCCGCCCGACGATGACCTGACGAGAAACGACATCCGGAATGTCCCGATTGGCACCAATGTGGTTGCCCCGTCCCCTCCTGCAGGTAATCAGGGCGGTGCCGACGAAACCGAAGGGGATGGCAAACGAACCGACCGTTGAACGGCGGATCGCGACGCGCTATCGCACCGAGGTGATGCTGGGCCTCGAAGCGTTGGGCGGCGACGTGCTCGTCGAGGGCCTCGTGCAGGATCTGTCGAAGGGTGGCGTGCGGGCGATCATCCCATCGCTCCTCCCGGAAGGCGGCCGCGCGTTCGCCGTGATCACACCTCCCGGCGAACTTCCGATCGTCGCCATGATCGAGGTCATCGCGCAGCAGGTCATCGTCGAAGACGGAACGGTCGAGCTGCGTGCTCGTTTCGTCGAGTTGTCGCCGCCGAATCGGGACCGCCTGAACAGTTTGTGCGAGCCCGATACGTCGACGGTCGCCTGCTGACAGCGACTACTTGATCGCCTTGGGGTCCATGTCGGTGGACAGCCGCTGCAGGTCCTTCGTCGGGATCCTGTCGAGGGGTTCGGCGATCTCCTCGACCGTCGGACCGAACTTCGCGGCCAAAGGCGCGAGCGCTTCGAGGTCGAAGCCGTAGAGCTTCGCCACGTTGCCCGCGAGGATGTTGCGCATCTCCGTCTCGGGCACTGACGAGAACCGAGCGCGCAGGTGCTCGCGCGTGTACGGCCACGTGCCTTCGTCGTGCGGGTAGTCGCTGCCCCACATGAATCGGTCGGCGCCGATCTTGTCGCGCGCCGCGACGTCCTCGGGGCCCGGCTGGCTCACGCCCATCCACACGTTCTGACGGAAGTACTCCGACGCGTCCTTCGGCAGCACGTGATCGTCGCCGTAGCGGATCTCGCCGGTGGCCCCGGTGTCGCGGATGCCGCGGATCATGTTGTCGAGTCGCGCGAGCAACGGCGGCACCCACGCACAGCCCTGCTCGGTGAGCACGACCTTGAGGCGCGGGAAGCGCTCGAGGATCCCGCCGAGCATCATGTGCACGAGCGGACGCTGGCTGTAGAACTGCACCTCGGTGATGTAGAGCAGCATCGAGATCGGGTACGGGCCGTAGTCCGGCGCGCCGGTACCACCGTGGATGTTGATCGGCACCTCGAGGTCCTGACACACCTCCCACAGGCGGTCGTAGTCGCGGTCGTAGATCGGTGTCATCCACGTCGCCGACGGCGGGATGTTCGGCAGCAAGATGCCGCCGCGCAACCCGTTCTCCTTGATCCACTTCACGTCGTCGATCGCGTCGTCGATGTCGTTGAGGAAGATCTGCCCGATGCCGGCGCGACGCTCGGGGAACTCGTCACACCAATCCTTCAGCCAGCGGTTGTGGGCGCGGATGCCGGCGAGACGATGCTCGTAGTGCTCCGGCTCCGGTGGTCCGGCGAACAACACGAAGCTCGGGAAGAACGGCGGCACGGTGTTCGGAAAGATCACTTCGCCGACGATGCCGTCTTCTTCCTGCTGGCCGTTGCGCATGTCGTTGTCCCAGTTGCGCAGCCGGCGGTTGTCGCCCAAGTCCTTGTACGGGTTCTTGTACTTCCCGCGCCAGGCATCGAAGTCTTCGAGGTAGGCCGGGTCGAGGTACTCCCGGTAGGCGGCGTGACTCCCACCGGCGTGGCAGTCGGAGGAGATGATCGTGTACCGCTCAGCGGTGGCGTTGGCCATGCCTACAGTCTCCGCGAGAACGCGTTCTCGCGCCAGCCCGAAATGAGAACACGTTCTAGAATCGGGGCCAAGGACTCTGGGGGTTCGTGTGGCACTGCTCGAGGTCAAGCAGGTCTCCGTCCACTTCGGCGGCGTGGCCGCGCTCAGCGAGGTGGATCTCGACGTCGACGATGGCGGCGTCACCGGCCTGATCGGCCCGAACGGAGCCGGCAAGACCACGCTCTTCAACGTGATCTGTGGACTCCAAGGAGCGGATCGGGGCCAGGTGGTGCTGGGCGGTTCGGACATCGGGCGTCTGGCGCCCCACAAGCGGGCCCGGCTGGGGATCGGCCGCACGTTCCAGCGGCTCGAGGTGTTCGGATCCATGACCGCGCGGGACAACATCCGCGTGGCCGGCGACGTCCGGCGGACGTGGGCGTCCGACGTGCCGCCGTCGGCCGAGGTCGCCGACGAGATCCTCGACCGCGTGGGGTTGCGGGCGGTGGCCAACGAGCGCGTCGACTCACTGCCGACCGGGCTCGCCCGGCTGGTCGAGGTCGGCCGGGCGCTGGCCAGCCGGCCGCGCGTGCTGCTGCTCGACGAGCCATCGTCGGGGTTGAGCGAGGACGAGACGGACACGTTCGCCAACCTGCTCGACGACCTCTCCTCGGAGGGCCTCGCGATCCTGCTCGTCGAACACGATGTCGAGCTCGTGATGCGCGCCTGCACGCGCATTCACGTCCTCGACTTCGGTCGGGTCATCGCGGTCGGCACGCCCGCCGAGATCCAGCAGGACCGGTTGGTCCAGAGCGCCTACCTCGGCACCGTCGCGGACGAGTGAACCGTTGAAGCTCGCGGCCGCACTCGCCGCGGTCGTCATGCTGGTCGCGTGCACCGGCTCTGACAGCCGGTCCGGTTGGACGGCGGTTTCGACGATGCCGCGTTCGCGCATCGAGATCTCGCCGCTCGAGGGCCGGCCGTCGGCGGTGGCGGTCGGTGGCGGCGCGTTGTGGGTCGCCGACGACGAGCGCGGGGTCGTGCTGCGGCTCGATGAACGCACGGGACGTCAGCTCGGCCCGCCGATCACGGTGTCGCCACACCCGATCGCCGTCGACGTCAGCGACAGCGGCGTGTGGGTCGGGGACCGTGACGGCACGATCACTCGGATCGACGCGCTGAGCGCGACGGTGATCGGCACCCCGATCATGCTAGGCGGACACCTCGTCGACCTCATCGCTGATGGCGGGCTGGTGTGGGTGGGCGACATCGAGGCGAATGTGGTGCAACTGATCGATGCGGGACGGGGAGCGTTGGCTGATCGCGTCCCGGTCCCAGACGGTGTCGTGCGGCTCGCCGCGGGACCGTCTGGTGTGTGGGTGACGAATCGGGATCACACGGTGACGAAGATCGACCGCGCGACTCGTGTGGCCGGCCTACCCGTGAGTGTTGGCGTCGGACCGATCGGCGTTGCCGTTGCACAGGACGTCGTGTGGATCGCGAACAGCGAGGACGGCACGGTGACCCGCCTCCGCGAAACGGATGGCAGCCCGATGGGTTCGGCCCTCCAGGTCGGCGGCGCGCCGATCAGTGTCGTGATCGACGGCAACGACGCGTGGGTCGTGCAGCAAGACGGCCGCTCGATCAGCCGCATCGACGTGGTGTCCGGCGCGGTCATCGAGCGCGCCGTCGACCTCCGCACACGGCCGCGTGGAGCGGCGCGCTCGAGCGCGGGTGTGTGGGTGGTCGGGATCGACCCGTCCGCGGCGGTGCTGGTTAGGAAGCCGGGCGCTTGATCTGGCCGCGCCCGTTGCGCGTCTCGAGGCGCGCTTCGAGCGCGGCGACGAGTTGCCGCGTGCGCTCGTCGCTCTCGGCCTGCATCTTCTTCATCACCATCACCCAGAACGTCGAGGCGAGCAGCAGGCCGCCCAGGAACACGAGTGCCAGCCCGATGAGGCCACCCGAGATCAAGTACGGGATCTGCTCGATCTGACGAAACGTGCCCGACGCGCCGATCCAGCCGAACAGCATGAAGTTGAAGCCGACGATCACAAGGATCGACGCGGGAACCAACATCCACCGCAACAGGTCGTCGGAGGTCGAACGGGACGCAACGTCACGCAGCGACTCGCGGAAGCGTGCTCGTCGCGACGCAGCGCGTGCCGCGGTGTCCGCGTCGCTCAGCGGCACGGCGACCGGCACGTTGATCGCGATGTCCTGCTCGCTCATGTCGCCACTACCTCCGTGAACAGACGTTCCATGTAGCGCCGGATCCGGCGGCTGCCGGGGATGGCGGCCAGCAGCAAGCCGAGGATCAATGGAAGCGGTACGCCGCCGAACGAGTAGCCGATCGGGTCGGTCGGTGGTGCCCGTCCCACTGGGATGTCCGCGGTCTGTGACGGCAGCGGCGCGTTCGAGCTGAGGACGCCACCGCTGGCCGGGCCAGGCGCGTGCGGCACCACGGCGGCTGGCGTGGGTGGCGGGTTGGTGAGTCCACCCGTGCTCGACGTGCGCGCCGGCGACGCGGCGGCGGCGGCCGTCGTGCTCGCGAACACCATGTTCAGGCGACCACCCGGTGGCAACGGGGGCACTGCGGGGAGCGGCACCGAGACGAGCAGACCCCCGGTGGTGCGGTTGCCGCTTGCGCCGCTGCAAGCGTCGGTCGCACCGAGCGTGCGCGCTTGAATGTCGCTCGACGCGAGCAGCGCCTCGGTCACCGCGTTGGAGTCCTTTGCATGCATGCCGGCGTCGTCGATCACCACCGGCGTGTCGCCGACGCGCGCGCCGCTGACGACCGCGACACCATCGCACGTCGCCGTGACCCCGTCGCTGCCGGCGGTGGACGTCGTCGAAACGGAATCGATGTGCAACACGCCGACGTCGATCCCGTTCGCGGTGCTGGTCACGGTTGAGGTGATCTGCTTTGCGTCGAGCACTCCTTCGCTCACCGTGCGGATCGATCCCACGCCGACGAGACCAGGGATGACGAAGGCGCCGTTCTCTGCGATCGCGACAGCGTGGTCGTCGCGAACGTCGGTGGCCATCGTGATGCCCGGCTGCTCGTTGTGCTTGGCGTCCTCGTACTCTTTCTGCTCCACGACGAGTGGGTAGTCGGGGATCGGGAGCCGCTGGCCGGAAGCGATCTCGATGAGCGGGCGGATGCCAACGGTCAGCGTGCCGGGCCACACGGTGCTGGCGCGGCCGAACCCGCGACCGCCCGTTGCGAGGCTGGTCGACGCGAGGGACAGCGTGCCTTCGATCGGCGTCTCCACGGGCAGGACCGCGGGCAACTGGGGCCCAGCGGAGAAACCCGCGCCGGAGCTTGCGCCCGAGTAGCCGCCGAAGCTCTCGCCGACGGCGTTCGCCGGCGGCGAGCCTGACAGCGCCGAGAAGATGAGCAGCGCGCTGCACGCGTGCAGAAGGCGGGTGCGCGTCACGCGCTCGTTCCCAGGTACGCGCTCGCGAGTTGCTCGGCGATCTCCCCGGGGCTGCCAAGAGATCGGATGCGCCCCTGGATGAGGATCGCCACCTCGTCGACGAACTCGATCACGCCCGCGAACTGTTCGACCACGACGATCGTGACACCTCCCGCGGCCAGCTCGTGCACGATCTCGAAGAGCTGGCTGACCACGATCGGCGCCAGACCCATCGACAGCTCGTCGAGGAGAATGAGGGCCGGATCGGTGGTGAGCGCGCGCGCCAGCGAGAGCATCTGCTGCTCGCCGCCGGACAATGTGCCCGCGAGTTGATTGCGTCGCTCGCCGAGCCGCGGAAACCGCTGGTACGTCATGTCCTCGAGGTCGCTCAGCGGTCGACCGTTGGCCGCGAACGTGTCCATGAGCACGTTCTCGCGGACCGTCAGGTTGGGGAACACGCCGCGGCCCTCGGGAATGAGGCACACGCCGGCGCGCGCCAGCTGCTCGGCCGACGCGCCGGTCACGTCGAGACCCTCCATGCGCACGGTCCCACCTGTGGGCGCCATCACGCCGCTCACGACCTTGAGCATCGTCGTCTTGCCGGCGCCGTTCGGACCGAGCACCGCCAGTACCGATCCGCCGTGGACGACGAGATCGATGCCGTGCAACACCTCGATGTTGCCGTACGCCGCGCGCACACCACGCAGCTCGAGCACCGGGCTCGCGTCACGCGTCGTCGCCACCGTGTCAGACATTGACCGGCGTTCCAACGGGTTCGACGGTTGGCGGCTGTGCTGGCCCTCGGCGCACGAGGTGTCCCACTCGCTCGACTCGCTTGCGCACGGCGGCGCGCAGCTGGCCCGACACCCCGCCGGCGTGCCTCGCGGCGTACATCGCCAACAATCCGATGATCAGCGGCTGGAGTGCCTGCGCGCCGGAGAAACCCCCGCCGCCGCTGCTGCCGAAGCGCTCGAGTACCCGCGGCAGGACGACGAAGAACAGCGCGCCCAGCATTGCTCCCGACACGCTCGTGATGCCGAAGATCGTTGCGACGAGAAGCACAGCCAGCGACTTGAAGTAGAAGAAGTCCAGCTGGCCGACGCGCACTTGCAGTGCACCGAGCAGCGCGCCCGCGGCCCCAGCCAATGCCGCCGACAGGCCGAACGCCACCAGTTTGATGCGCGCCAGCGACAGCCCCATCGTCTGGCAGGCGGTCGGTGAGTCGCGTAACGCGTTGAGCATCCGACCGAGCGCGCTGCGTCGCACGGCGAGGAACACGTTGGCGAACACCGCGCATGCGAGCGCGCACACGACGAACATCTGGCGGTCGCCAGCCAGGTCGAGACTGACCGGGCGGGGGACGGCGAGCGACTCACCGCCACCGAACACGTTGCTGTTGCCGAAGAACAGGCTGTCCATCAGGATCGCGACGGCCAGCGTGAGGAGCGCGAGGTAGATGCCGCGCAGTCGCAGCACCGGCAGCGCCACCAACGCGCCGGCGATGCCGGTCACAGCCGCCGCAATCGCGAACGCGAAGAGCCATGGCACGCTCGTGGGGAGCTCACCGAGCACGACCGCGCCGACGCCGACGAACGACATCTGCATCAGCGACACCTGGCCCGACAGTCCTGTCAGCAGTACCAGGCTCAACGTGATGCACGTGTAGACGAGCGCGTTCGACCCGGTCGTGAGGTCGGGCCGGCTGAGCTGAGCTGACAGCACCCACGCGCCGACGACCGCGAGGCCGCCGATCGCGACGGTGGTCTGCCACCTGGGCGGGCTCGGCTCCGCATGCGTCGGCACCCGCTCGGGCAGGCGGCGTTGCGCGAACAGCAGCAACGCGCCGAAGAGCACGATGAACGGGACGGCCTGCTTCAGGTTGCGGACGATCTCGTTGTCCTGCGGCAGGTAGCCGACGAACATCGACTGGCTCACGCCGAGCACGAGCGCGCCGGCGAACGTGGCCGGCAGGTTCTGGAGTCGGCCCACCACTGCGGCGGCGTACGCCTGCACGACGAGCAGGCTGAGACCATTGACCTCGAGGTTGAGGCCAGGCGCGATCAGGATCGCGGCGAGGCCGGCGAGCATCGAGCCGAGGGCCCACGACGCTGCGGTGATCCGGTTCGGGCTCGAGCCCTTGATCGCGCACAACTCCGGGTTGTCGACGACCGCGCGCATCGCCACGCCGAGCCGGGTGCGACGGAACAAGACGCGTAGACCGAACGCGACGGCGAGCGCGGCGAACACCGTCGTCGCTTGATCCCAGCTGATATTCACGCCGGCGACGCGGAACGTGCGATCGCCCCACAGGCCCGGCACGGTCCGCAGGTTGAGGTCCCACAGCGCGAGCGCGAGGCCCTGGAACGAGAGCAGCAGGGCGAGTGTCACGACGAGCTTGGTGGCGACCGTGGCCCCGCGCAGCAGACGGCGCATCACGAGCGCGTCGAGTGACACTCCGATGATCGGAGCGACGACCCCGAGTGTGATGAGAAGGGCCAGTGGGGTCGGTAATCCCCGGTTGACGCGCAGCTCCCAATAGACGAATGCGAGGAACATGCCGACCGCGCCGTGGGCGAAGTTGAAGACGCCCGACGTGATGTAGGTGACAACGAGACCGGTGGCCGAAATCGCGTAGATGGCCGCGAGCGTGACGCCGAGCACCAAGAACGTGAAGAACGTCTGCAGGCGCAACCACCCCCAACCACCGCCGACTGGAACACGTTCTAGCGCGACTGACCCATTCAGGGCTACCGTCCCGATTGCGTGATACGGGGGCTTCGTCGTATTGGGGTGCGACGCGCAGTGCTGGCCGTTGCGCTGCTGTTACCAGTGGCGTGTGGCTCGCGACTGCCGGATGACGTTCTCGCGCGGATCGACGCCGGAACTCTCGGCGGCAGCGGCAACGCTGCGACCAGTGGCGGCAACCGCGCCGGAGGCTCCACCACCGGGGCCAGCGCGACGGGAGCGGGTGCGACCGGAACGGGAACCGGCACATCCGGCGGAACCGGCGACGCGACAGGCGGCGGAGGACCCGGTGGCGCGGCGGCCGACTGCCACGGAGGTGCCACCGACACCGGCGTGACCGCGGACGAGATCAAGGTGGCTTCGATGGTCACGGCGTCCGGCCCGTTGCCGGGCGCCACCGAAGGCCAGTACCGCGGCGCGGCCGCGTACCTCGCCAAGATCAACGCCGAGGGCGGCGTGTGTGGACGCAAGATCACGATCGTCGAAGGCGACGACGGCCTCGACCCACAACGGGCTCGTTCCGAGTTCCTCCGGCTCGAGCCGCAGGTCTTTGCGTTTGTCGGGAACCTCGCCGTCGCCGACTCCGGCTACATCGACCTGCTCGAGTCGACGAAGGTGCCGTACGTCGGTGTGTCTGTCGATCCGAAGGGACGGCCGATCGAAAGCGTCGTGCCGCACGCTGACCCCGCGCCGGGCACGCATGTCGCCAACACCGGTCCGTACGTGTATCTACTGCAGCAGCACCCCAGCGCAACGAAGGCGGCCTTCCTCTACGCGGACGTCGGCGGTGTGCGTGCCAACATCGGTGGTTCGCTCGAGCCGATGAAGCGAGCCGGCTACCAGATCGTGTACGGACCGTCGGGCGCGGGCACGACCTCGCCGGACTACACCCCCGAAGTCATCAACATGCAGGCCTCGGGTGCGCAGGTCGTGTACCTGTTCGCGTTCGAGGTGAACATGCACATCCGCATGGCGCGCAGCATGCGCCAGCAGAACTACGAGCCCGAGCTGAAGATGTCGAACATCGGCTACAACTCGCAGCTCATCAAGCTGCTGGGCGATGTGGCCAACGGGTGGATCAACCCGATTCCACACGCCCCGATGCTCGACGCGGCCGAACCGGCGGTGAGCCCTCCGCTGGCCGAGTTCCTGAAATGGAACACCGAGTTGTTCCCTGACTCGTCGGTCGACCTGTTTCCGGTCAACGGATGGGCGGCCGCCGCGCAGTTCGTCCGCGGCCTCCAAGCACTGGGTCCAGACGTCACCCGTGCGGGGTTGGTCGACGCGATCAACGCCCTACCCGACGACGATGGTGCCGGCATGATCGGCACCGTCTACCCGGCGAAACGCCAGGGCTCACCCTGCTTCGTCATCGAGAAGGTGCAGAACCAGCAGTGGGTACGCGAGTACCCGGCGAGCGGCTACGAGTGCAACCTCGGCGAGTCGTTCGAGTGGCACGACTGACAGCCCCACTGCGAAATCCCACTCAGACGTACACACTTTTGTGTACGTCTGAGTGGGATTTGCGGGGTATTACTCCTGGAGCTCGGCGTTCAGGCGTTGGGTGACGTCGATGTACTCGTCGATCATCTCGAGGACGACTTGCTTCGTCGTGCGGACGGCGTTCATGCGGCTGACGATCTGACCGACGGGCATGCCGACGAGCTCGCGCGGCGGGTTCGCGCCCATCTTGCGCGTCGCGTACGCGTTGAGGATGAACTGCAGCGGCATGGGCAGCGTGCCAGGGGAGTCCGGAGAATCCCACGCGTCGGTCCACGCCGTACGCAGCTGTCGCGCCGGCTTGCCCGTGAACGCACGTGACCGCACCGTGTCGGTCGACGTCGCCGCCAGAAGCTTCTCGGTCACGACGCCGCCGTAGTCGTTCTCGATCGTGGTGAGCCAGATCGATCCGGTCCAGACGCCATCGGCGCCGAGGGCCATGGCCGCCGCCATCTGCCGTCCCGATCCGATGCCGCCGGCCGCCAGTACCGGAACCGGGGCGATCGCATCGACGACGTCGGGCACGAGCACCATCGACGCGACCTCGCCGGTGTGACCGCCGGCCTCGTAGCCCTGAGCGATGATGATGTCGACGCCCTGTTGGATGTCGCGCACCGCCTGCTCCACGCGGCCGATGAGCGCCGCGACCTTCACACCCTGCTCGTGTGCCTGGTCGATCGCCGCCTTCGGAGGTGGACCGAGCGCAGACGCGAGCAGTGCGATGGGGTGAGACAGCGCGATCTCGATCTGGGGTGCACCCGTGGCCTCGGTCCAGCCGAGCACACCGGCCCCCATGCCCGCGCCCTCCTCCAGCGCCGCATCATCGGAGACGTCGACGCCGTGATCGGCGAGGATCTTGTCGACGTAGTCCCAGTGGGCTTGCGAGATGTACTCGCGCAGCTTGGCGCCGATGTCGGTCACGTCGTCGAGCCCCGCGTCGCGGTCGACCGTCTTCACGGGCATCACGACGTCGACGCCGTACGGGCGCCCGTCAACGTGTTCGTCGATCCACTTGAGCTCGAGTTCGAGCTGCTCAGGTGAGAACGCCAGCGCACCGAGCACGCCCATGCCGCCGGCATTCGTGACCGCCGCGACGACGTCGCGGCAATGTGAGAACGCAAAGATCGGGAACTCGATCCCGAACATGTCGACCAACCGGTTCTTCATGAGAGCGCCTCCTCGATCAGCTTCTTCGCCCTGGGGTAGTCGGGCTTGCCGGACGGTTGGCGGGGGATCACATCGACGATGAGCAGTTCGCGCGGCACCTTGTACCCGGCGATGCGCGTGCGTGAGTGCTCGACGAGGTCATCCAACGTCACCGTCGTGCCGGGACGCGGCTGAACCACTGCCGTCACCTTCTGTCCCCAACGAGCGTCGTCGACGCCGACGACGAGCACGTCGAACACGCTCGGGTGCGCTTTGAGCGCCGACTCGACTTCCTCGGGGTAGATCTTTTCGCCCCCCGAGTTGATGCATTGCGAGCCGCGGCCGAGCAACGTCATCGTGCCGTCGAGCTCGAGTCGCGCAAAGTCGCCGGGCACCGAGTACCGCTGGCCCTCGACGTCGACGAACGTGGCCGCGGTCTTGACGGGGTCCTTGTAGTAGCCGATCGGCACGTTGCCGCCACGCGCCATCCGGCCGGTCTCGCCCGGCTGGACCGGCTTGTTGTTCTCGTCGATGACGATCGTGTTCGGACCGCGCGTGACGTTCACCAAGCCGGTGTCGTTCGAGGTTGCGCCCTTCTCCAGCAGGCGCAACCCGTTGAAGCCGGTCTCCGACGAGCCGACGGCTTCGCTGACGAACAGGTTGGGCAGGAGCTCGAAGAGCTGGTCCTTCACGACGGGGGAGAAGACGGCCGCAGTCGAGCTGACCGCGATCAAGCTGCTCGTGTCGTACGTGCGCTCCTGCAGCGCGTCGATGAGGGGGCGGGCCATGGCGTCGCCGGTGATGGCCAGTGTGGCGATGCGATATCTCTCCACCGCGGTCCACACGTCGTGCGGGTCGAACTTGGGCAGCAGCACCACCGACGTGCCCCGGAACAGCCCGCCGAGCGTCGTCCACTGCGCCGCGCCGTGCATGAGCGGCGCCAGCACGAGCCCGTGGCTGGGCGGCGCGGCCGCACCGTCTTGGGCGAGCTTGTGCTCCTCCTCGACCCGCTCGCCGGTCACGAAGTCGATGCCGCCACCCAACGTGCGGAAGACGTCTTCGTGCCGCCACATGACGCCCTTCGGGAAGCCGGTGGTGCCGCCGGTGTACAGCACGTACAAATCGCCGTCCTCGCGGGGGCCGAAGTCGCGTTCAGCCGACGCAGATGCCAGCGCGTCGTCGTAACCCACCGCACCGTCGATGTTGCACGGCGTGCCGGTGCCGTCGTCGATGATCACGAGGTGCTGCAGCAGTGGCAACTTGTCGCGCACGGCTGACATCCGTGGACAGAACTCCGCTTGGAACACACACGCGACGACGTCCGCATTCTCGAAGAGGTAGATCAGCTCCTCCTCGACGTAGCGGAAGTTCACGTTGATGGGAACGGCGCGCAGCTTGTAACAGGCGAGCATCGTCTCGACGAACTCGATCGCGTTGTACGAGTAGATGGCGACGTGCTGGCGCTCGCCGACCCCGTTGGCCGAGAGGTGGTGCGCCAACCGGTTGGACCGCTCCTCGAGTTCGGCGTACGTGATGGAGCGATCGCCACAGATGAGGGCGGTTCGCTCGGGCACCAGATCGACGGCGTGCTCGACCAGATCGGCGAGGTTGAAGGCCATGCTCGGAGTAGAACACGTTCTGCTCTGTCACGGCAATCAGTGACCTGACCTGCCCGGTGGCGGCCCAAACGAGAATGTGTTCTACTGCGCCGGTGAGCTCGGGGGAGTCGGTTTTCACGATGGAGCTCCCGTACCGCCGGAGTGTCGGGCCGGTGGTCGGAGCGTTCTTGACCGGGCTACGCGATCAGAGGATCGTCGGCAGCCGCACCGCTGGCGGGCGGGTGATCTGTCCGCCGCTCGAGTACGACCCGGACACGGGCGACGCGGTCGACGAGATCGTCGAGCTGTCCGACGCGGGCACAGTGCGCGGCTGGTCGTGGGTGACAGAGCCGCTGCGCAAACACCCGCTCGACCATCCGTTCGCTTGGGCCCTCGTGCAGATCGACGGCGCCGACACGACGCTGCTGCACGCGCTCGACGCGCCGAGCCCAGACGCCGTGTCGACCGGCATGCGGGTCAGGGCCCGCTGGAAGGGCGAGCGCGTGGGACACATCACCGACATCGAGTGCTTCGTACCCGAGGCGGGTTGATGGCCGACGACATCAAGTTCATGCAGCAGGTCATCTCGCTCGACTACGAGATCCGAACCGCGCCCGTGAACAAGGAGTTCGGCCGCAACATGCGCGACGGCAGGATCACGGGGCACAAGTGCCCCCAGTGCGGCCGCGTGTACGTGCCACCGAAGGGCTTCTGCCCGATCTGCGTGGTCGAGACGAGCGATGCGGACGAGGTCGAGGTGCACGACCGCGGTGTGGTCACGTCGTGGACGGTGCTCACACCGATCCAGTACCACGGCCAGAACGAGCGCGACGACTACGCCCTCGCCAGCATCCTGCTCGACGGTGCGAGTGGCACCGTCGGACAACAGCGTCTGCTCGACGTGCCGCTGCCCGAGATCCGCATGGGCATGCGGGTGGAGGCCGTGTGGGCGCCGGAGGACGAGCGCGGCGCCGACGACCTGCGCGGCTGGGGCTTCGGCAGCGCCATCACCGGTTTCAAGCCGACGGGCGAGCCGGATGCCGGCCCGGAGATCTACGAGGAGCACCAAACCTGATGCGCGACGTCGCGATCGTCTCGTTTGCGCAAGCGCCGTCGCAGGACTCGGTCGAGGTGACCGAGACGCAGATGCTCTATCCGGTGATCACCACGGCGATCGAACGCTCTGGTCTCACTCGCAAGGACATCGGGTTCACGTGCTCTGGGAGCGCCGACTATCTCGCGGGTGCTCCGTTCGCCTTCGTCAGCAACCTCGAGGCAACCGGAGCCTGGCCTCCGATCAGCGAGTCGCACGTCGAGATGGACGGTGCCTTCGCGCTCTACGAGGCGTGGGTACGACTGCAGCACGGTGACGTCGACGTCGCGTTGGTGTTCTCGTCGGGGGTGTCGTCACGCGGCGACCTGCGCGAGGTCCTTTGCCTGCAGAACGATCCCTACTACCTCATGCCGCTGTGGGCCGATCACGTGTCGATCGCCGCGCTGCAGGCGCGAGCGCTGCTCGACGCCGGCCTCGCCAAGGAGAGCGATCTCGCCGAAGTCGCTGCCAGAGCGCGGCGCAACGCGCAGAGCAATCCGAACGCGCAGGTACGTGGCGATGTCACGGCTGATGAGCTCTTGAGCGAGCCGTACCTCGTCGCGCCGCTTCGGCCGAGCGACTGCCCGCCGGTGTCCGATGGCGCGGCGGCGGCGATCCTCGTCGCGGGCGATCGCGCCCGCGAGATCTGCGAGCGGCCAGCGTGGATCCGCGGCATCGACCACCGAATCGATCCGCACTACCCAGGGGTGCGCGACCTCACGACATCGGCGTCGACCACTCTCGCCGGTCAGAAGGCGGGTGTCGCCAGTGCGCCCATCGAGGTCGCCGAGCTGGCGGCGGCGTTCAGCCACGAGGAGCTCATCCTGCGGGACGCGCTCGGCCTGGGCGACGGCGTCGACGTGAACCCTTCGGGCGGCCCGCTTGTCGCCAACCCGATCATGGTGAGCGGCCTCATCCGCATCGGTGAGGCGTTCCGCCAGATCAACGAGCACGGCAAGCACCGCACACTCGGCCACGCCTCGTCGGGCCCGTGCCTGCAGCAGAACCTCGTCTGCGTACTGGAGGCGGATTCGTGAGCGAGCGGTGTGCGGTGGTCGGCGTCGGGCAGACGCATCACGTGAAGGTCCGCGACGACGTCTCCTTTGCCGGGCTGCTCCGCGAGGCCGCCAGTCGCGCCCTCGACGACGCCGAGATGGAGTGGAAGGACATCGACGCGGTGGTCATCGGCACCGCGCCCGACTCCTTCGAGGGCGTGATGATGCCCGAGCTGTATCTCGCCGATGGGCTCGGGGCCGCCGGCAAGCCGATCATGCGCGTGCACACCGCGGGCAGCGTCGGGGGATCGACGGCGATCGTCGCGTCGCACCTCATCCAGTCGGGCGTGCGTGAACGCGTGCTCACGGTCGCGTTCGAGAAGCAATCAGAAGGCGACACCACGTGGGGCCTGTCTGGCGGTCGCAGCGGTGGCGTCGGCGCCGGCGGCTACTTCGCCCCCCACATCCGCGCCTACATCGCCCGCTCGAAGGCGCCCGAATACGTCGGCTGGATGGTCGCAGTGAAAGATCGGCTCAACGCGCTCAAGAACCCGTACGCCCACCTCAAGGTTCCCGACATCTCGCTCGAGATGGTGCGCGATTCCCCGATGGTCTGGGAGCCGGTACGGCGGCTCGAGTCGTGCCCCGCGTCAGATGGCGCGTGCGCGATGGTGCTGACGAACGAGAAGGGTGGCGACGCCGCCAGCAAGCCGCCGGCGTGGGTGCACGGCACGGCCATTCGCAGCGAGCTCGGCCAGTTCCCCGGCCGTGATCCCGTGAACCCGAAGGGCGGGCAGGACTGCGCGGCCGACGTGTACTCGCAGGCCGGTATCACGAACCCCCGAGATGAGATTGACGCCGTCGAGTGTTACGTGCCGTTCAGTTGGTACGAGCCGATGTGGATGGAGAACCTCGGGTTCGCCGATCTCGGGAAGGGCTGGACGCTCACGGAGGACGGCGTCACCGCGCTCGACGGCGACTTGCCGGTCAACGCGTCGGGCGGCGTGCTTTCGTCGAACCCGATCGGCGCTTCGGGCATGTTGCGCTTCGCGGAGGCGGCGTTGCAGGTCCGTGGTCTCGCCGGTGAGCACCAGGTCGAAGACGCCCGCACGGCGCTCGGCCACGCGTACGGCGGCGCGTCGCAGTTCTTCGCCATGTGGATCGTGAGGAACACCAAGCCGTGAGCGCCGAGTCCACACCGGAGGACCAACACCTCCTCGTCGAGCGCGACGGGCACGTGCTCGTCCTCACCATGAACCGACCCGAGCGCCGCAACGCGTTGTCGCCTTCGATGATGACGAAGATGTCGGAGTGCTGGGACGAGGTGAACGCCAACCCCGACATCTGGGTGGTGATCCTCACCGGCGCCGGCGGCTGCTTCTGCGCCGGCGCAGATCTGCAGGCGATGACGCAGTCGCATCCCGGGGATGCGTTCGCGCAGTCCAGCGAGAGCACCTCGGAGATCGCCAGCGGGGTCATCAAGCCGTTGCTCAAGGGCTTCCTGCTCGACAAGCCACTGATCGCCGCGGTCGAAGGCCCCGCCGTCGCGGGCGGCACCGAGATCCTCCAGGCCACCGACATCCGCATCGCCGGTGAGAGCGCGCGGTTCGGTGTGTCCGAGGTGCGGTGGAGCCTCTATCCGCTGGGCGGCTCGGTGGTTCGCCTCCGCCGCCAGATCCCGTACGCGGTGGCGGCCGACATCCTGCTCACCGGTCGTCACCTGTTCGCGCCCGAGGCGAAGGCGATCGGGTTGATCAGCGAGGTCGTGCCCGACGGCACGGCCCTCGACCGGGCGCGCGAAGTCGCCGCCAAGGTCGCGAGCAACGGACCGGTCGCTGTGCAAGCGGTGCTGCGGGCGCTGCGGGCCACGGACTGCCTGCCTGAGCCGGAGGCGATGAAGATCGACTCTGAGATCGGCATGCCGGTGTTCATGAGCGATGATGCCAAGGAAGGACCGCTCGCCTTCATGGAGAAACGCGAGCCGCAGTTCAAGGGACACTGAGGGAGATTCGGTTGGACGCCAACGACATCGACCTACTCGACCGGGACAGGTTCACGCAGGACATCCCGCACGACTGGTTCACCTGGCTGCGTAACAACGCGCCGGTGTTCAAACACGATGAACCCGACGGCCCGGGCTTCTGGGTGATCAGCAAGCACGCCGACGTGATCACGTGCAACCGCGATGCCGCGACGTTCTCGTCGTCGGCGGCGGCCGGCGGCGTCGTCGGTCTCGAGCAGCGCGAGATCAGCGAGATGGAGGCGGCGCAAGCCGAGGGCAACCTCATGCTGTTCATGGACCCGCCTGATCACACCCGCTACCGCAAGCTGGTGAACCGCGGCTTCACGCCGCGCATGATCGGCGAGCTCGAGCCGCGCATCCGGCAGCTGACGAACGACATCCTCGACGGCGCGCTCACACAGGATCCGTGCGACTTCGTCGTGGAGATCGCCGCCGAGTTGCCCCTCGAGGTGATCGCCGAGCTCATCGGTGTGCCGCGCGAAGAACGGCACAAGATCTTTGAATGGTCCAACCGCATGATCGGTTCGGAGGACCCGGAGTACATCGTCAGCGCGGAGGAAGTCGCCAACGCGCAGATCGAGATGTTCATGTACGCGCAGCAGCTGGCGGAGAAGCACCGCGACAGCCCCCAGGACGACATCATCAGTGCGTTGCTGTCCAGCGAGGTCGATGGCGAATCGCTGTCCGACATGGACTTCAACCTGTTTTTTCTCCTGCTGTCGGTCGCCGGCAACGAGACGACCCGTAACGCCATCGCCCACGGCATGAACGCGTTCCTCGAGAACCCGGAGCAGTACGACCTGCTCGCGAGCGATCCACAGAAGTACATCGCCGGTGCCACCGAGGAGATCCTCCGGTGGGCGTCGCCAGTGATGTACTTCCGGCGCAACGCGACGAAGGACTTCCAGCTGCGCGACCAGACGATCAAGGCCGGCGACAAGATCAGTCTCTGGTACATCTCCGCCAACCGCGACGAAGACGTGTTCAAGGATCCCTTCCGCTTCAACATCGAGCGCGAACCGAACAACCACGTCGCGTTCGGTGGCGGTGGACCGCATTTCTGCCTCGGAGCTCAGCTGGCCCGCATGGAGATCCACGTGCTCTTCGAAGAGCTCGTTCGGCGCGTGCCGAAGGTCGAGCAACTCGGCCCACCGGACCGTCTGCGCTCCAACTTCATCGGTGGCATCAAGCACTTGCCGGTGCGCTTCACAACGGGGTGAGCCGCCAGCCACAGACGATCGAGCAGCGTGATCGACGCCAGCGCGTGATCGACGCGGCCTTCGAGCTCGGAGCGGAGCGCGGGTACGACGCCGTCCAGATGCGCGACGTCGCGGCCACGGCCAACGTCGCTCTGGCCACGATCTACCGCTACTTCTCGTCGAAGGACCATCTGCTGGCCGCGGCGATGACGGAGTGGACCGCGCGTCTGCAGAACCGGGTGGCGCAGTCACCGCCGCGCGGCACGACCGCCGCCGACCAGCTCGTCGACGTGCTGCACCGCGGGTGTCACGCCCTCGAGCGGCAGCCGAAGCTGGGGATGGCGTTGGTCAGGGCGCTGTCGTCACCAGATGTCGGTGTGCGCGAGAGCTCGCTCGAGGTGCAGCGTCAGATCGGCTCGATGGGCGACGAGATCCTGTGTGCACTCGACGCTCAGACACGCGCCGACATCTTGGCCGTGCTCGGTCACGTCTGGTACTCCACGTTGGTGTCGTGGGCGAACGGCCGGAACGACTTCGAGTTCGTCACCCACGAGCTCGAGCGTGCGGTACGCACACTGGTCGAGCCGCACTACGCGTAGCGGTCAGCGGACGGCGACCTCGCAATGAGGTTCCGAGACGGTTTGATCGACGACGACCCTCACGAAGTAGGGATGGGTCTCACCCGCATCGACGCTCCCGACGAACTCCTGATTCTCGCCGACGATGAACCCCGCCGAATCGCGCACCGTCACCTCCACCTGAACCAAGAGCTTGTCGTCGCCGGAGGTGTTCGTGATCTCGCCGCTCGTCGTGACGAATGAGCCCTCGATCGCCCGGCACGTCTCGGAGTTCACGATGAAGTCGCCATCGCGGACCTCGAGGCTGTGGCGCACGCTCGTGAACACGGACCTGAAGGCAATGAGCCACAACACACCGACGACCAGTCCGGCGATGCCGAGGGTGAGGCCCGCCGTCGCCTGGGAGCGTCCGACGCCGACCTCTCGCGCGCGGCTGCGCCCGAGCACGCCGAAGACGATCCCGACAACGGCCACGACGCCGCCGAGGAAGATCCCGAACGGAATCAGGCAGATGATGAAACCGACGAGTCCGCAGATGAATCCCGCCGTAGCGGATCCGTTCGTCGGCGGGCCCGGCGGCCTCGGGGGCATCGGCGGGGGATAGCCGTACGGCGGCGGCGCACCGTACGGCGGCGGCGGTGGTGGAGGCGGCGCCGGCGGATACCAGTTTCCGTCAGAGGCCCGCCACCAGCCTTCGCCTGGCGGTGTAGTTGTCAGAGTCGCTGCAGGATCGTTCCGGTGCCGAGGCCACCGCCGCAGCACATCGTGACGAGCGCGTTGGTGCCGTCGGTGCGCTCGAGCTCGTGCAACGCCTTCGTGACGAGCACCGCGCCCGTCGAGCCGAGCGCGTGACCGAGCGCGATCGCACCGCCGTTCGGGTTCACCTTCTCGTGATCGGGACTGAGCTCGCGCTCCCACGCGAGCACGACCGACGCGAACGCCTCGTTGATCTCTGTGAGATCGATGTCGTCCATCGTCATGCCGGTGCGCTCGAGGAGGCGATGCGTGGCGTCGATCGGCCCGGTGAGCATGAGGACGGGATCGCTGCCGACGAGGCACGTGTCGACGATGCGCGCACGCGGCCGCAAGCCGAGTGCTTCCGCCTTACCCCGCTTCATGACGAGCACGGCGGCGGCGGCGTCGGAGATCTGCGACGACGAGCCTGCGGTGTGCACACCGTCGGGACGCGCAACGGGCTTGAGCCCTGCGAGGCCTTCGAGCGATGTCTCGCGGAGCCCTTCGTCGCGCTCGACGCGATGTGTCGTGCCGGTCGGCTTGCCGTCGTCGCCCAGGTCGGGAGCGTCGACGCCGACGATCTGCGTGCCGAATCGGCCCTCGGCCCACGCCCGCGCGGCGCGCGCTTGCGACTCAACACCGAGTTGATCGGTTTCGGCTCGCGTGATGCCCCACTTGTCGGCGATGCGCTCGGCTCCTTCGAACTGGGTGGTCCACTCGTACCGCGAGAAGTACGACTTCGGTACGGCCTTGCCGACGCCCTCGCCGAGGCTCGAACCCATCGGCACCCGGCTCATCAACTCGATGCCACACGCGACGGCGACATCGACGACGCCCGCGGCCACGAGGCTCGTCGCCATGTTGGTCGCCTGCTGCGACGAACCGCATTGGCTGTCGACGGTGGTCGCCGCCGCCGAGATCGGCAGACCGGCGGCCAGCCACGCGGTGCGGGTGATGTTGAACGCCTGCATGCCGACCTGGCTCACGCAGCCGCCGATGACCTGCTCGACCTGCGACGGATCGATGCCGGAGCGTTCGATCAGTTCCTTCTGTACGAGCGACAGCAGGTCGGCGGAGTGAAAGGTCGACAGGCCGCCACCGCGCCGGCCGATCGGGGAGCGGACGGCTTCGACGATCACCACTTCGTTCGCATCAGGCATGCAAGAAGCCTAGGAGGGCACGCCAACCGGCGCCCAAGTCAGCAGCGCGGTCCCCGCGCTCGGCGGTCAGCGGCGACGGCGCTTGTTGGTGACGCCGAGGGCCTGCAGGATGAACAACAGCGCGCAGGCGCCGACGAACGCGACGAGGATCGACCAGATACCGAAGTCGGTGATGCCTTCGTCGCCAGCTGCATTGAACAGCGCACCGCCGAGCACGCCCCCGAGCACGCCGACGGCCATCGTGCCGAGGCAGCCCCGCTTCTCCGAGCCAGTGGCCATGCGGGCCAACCCGCCCGCGAGCAGGCCGACCACGATCCATCCGATGATCCCCACGGCCCCAGAAGCTAGGTCGGTTAGGCGGCGTCGTGCCTGCGGTCAGGCGTCACACGAGCCCGACGGCGGGCGAGTTGGAGGGCGGCGCGAGCGGCCGCAACGCCGCGCTTGCCGACTTCCTTGGTGGTGGTGTCGAGCTGCCACTCGGGGTCGAGGGCCTCATTGGTGTTGGTGTCGAGCAGCTTGAGCTGTCGTTCCATGCCACCAGTGTCCCCAGGGGGTGTGACAGTGAGCCCGTCACCACCGGTTTGCCCGGGCAAAAGCGGCTACAGGGTGACGTGGTTTGCCCGGGCAACGCAGGTAGGTGGTCAGATGGGCGAGTCTGGCGCCACCAATGGCCAGGGACGCTCTTGCTCCACGATCCGGGCGAGGTCCAGCAGGAGGGCATCCTCGTGATGGCGGCCGATGATCTGGAGCCCGACCGGCAGGCCGTCGACGGTACCGGCCGGGATCGAGCACGCGGGGTTGCCGCAGATGTTGGCGGGGATCGTGAGCGCACCGTTGTTCTCGGGGCCGACACTGACGTCACCGACCATGGTGTTCAGCGTGACCTCGGCCGGATAGGCGATGTCGGGATTGGTGGCGCAGATCACGAAGTCGACCTGATCGAACACGTCGGCCATCGTCTCGTTGGCGGCACGCCGATTGCGCTCGCTCGTGGCGGCCATCTCGAGGTTCATCATCCCCATCGCCATCTCGAGGCCGAACGCGATCTCGATCGAGAGGTCGTCCTTGCACGCGGGCCATTTGTCTCCGAGGTCGACGAGCAGTGTGGCGAGGTTGGCGATGGCCCACTCGAGCCCGAGGCCAGGCATCTTCACCGGGATGTCGACGATCTGGAGCCCGGCGTCCTTGGCCAACGCCTCGCCCGCTTCGCGCACGGCCTCCTCGACCGCCGGGTTGACGATGGCCGATCCGAGGTTCGGCGCGATCACGGCGCGCTTGCCGCTGAGGTCGTGGGTGCCGAGGTCGCGCTCCCAGCCTTCGATGCGCGGCAGCGAGTAGGGGTCGCGCGCATCGAACCCGTTGCACACGTCGTACCAACGCGCCGCGTCGCGCACGGATCGCGCCAGGCATCCGACGACGACCGTCAGGGGGCCGATCAACACTTCGGGTCCACGCGGGATGCGACCGGCCGTGCCCTTCATCCCGAACAGCCCGTTGAACCCAGCGGGGATGCGGATCGAGCCGCCCCCGTCGCCGCCGCTCGCGATGGGGACGAGCCCACCCGCGACGGCCGCGGCCGAGCCGGCGGAGGATCCACCGGTGGTGCGCGTCTTGTCCCACGGGTTGCGGGTGACGCCGTGCAGTTTCGTGACGCTCACGTTCAGGCCACCGAACTCCGACGCGGTCGTCTGCCCGAACAGGTTGGCGCCGCCCGCGCGCAAGCGCTCGATCTGCGTCGAGTCGTGATCGGCGACGCGATCGGCAAAGACAAGCGACGCTTCGGTGTACGGCCAGCCGGCGACCGGCTCGAGCTCCTTCACCGCGACCGGCAGGCCGCCGAACGGCAGCTGCACGTCGGCGCCAGCCGCGGCGGCGCGAGCGGCATCGACGTCGAGATGACAGAACGCGTTGAGCTCGCTCGCGTCGATCGCGGTCAAGCAGGCGTCGAGCTCCTCGACCGGACTCCGATCGCCGGAGCGGAATGCGTCGACGAGCGAACAGGCGTCATCAAGCCAAGGTGTGGTTTCCATCCATACACGTTCTAGGGCCGTGCGGGCCTTCCCTCCCAGACGAGTGCGCTGACGAGTTCGGCTCGGCTCCGGGACCCCGTATGGTTCTCGGCCGAATGGACGCCAGGAAGTTCCTCGGCCTCGAGGCCACGCACAATCCGCACCGCTGGGTACTCCCGATCGAGCCCCGGGTGTGCACCGGTGGCAACTTCCTGTTCGGCGGCTGCGGCCTCGGCGCGGCAATCGCGGCGCTCGAGGGCACCACGGAGCGACCGGTCGTGTGGGCAGCCGCGCAATATCTCTCCTACGCACGACCACCCGAAGTCATGGACATCGACGTGACGATCGCCGTCAATGGCAACAACACGACGCAGGCCCGAGCGGTCGCGCATGTCGTGGATCGCGAGATCCTCACCGTCAACGCTGCCCTCGGGCGGCGGGAGCTCGATCGCGAGGGGCAATGGGAGCCGATGCCGGACGTGCCGTCGCCGGCGGAGTGCGAGCCGCGCCGCTTCCGCAATCCGAGCGACGACTCGATCATGCAGCGTCTCGACATGCGCCTGGCGCTCGGGCACGACTTCGCGGACTTCGACGGAACGCCCGGCACGGGTCGGTCGGCGTTGTGGGCGCGTTTGCCCGACGAGCTCGAGATGTCGGCGGCGACACTGGCCATCCTCGGCGACTACGTGCCGTTCGGGGTCGGTCAAGCGTTGGGACAGATGGCGGGCGGCAACAGCCTCGACAACACATTGCGCGTGTCGCGGCTCGTGCCGACGGAGTGGGTGCTGCTCGACATCCAGGTGCATGCGATCCAGCACGGCTTCGGTCACGGGCTCGTGCACCTGTGGGCCGAGGACGGCACCCTGCTCGCAATCGCGAGCCAGTCGTGCATCGTGCGCTACTGGCGCGAAGAACATCGGGCTGCGTTCCTCGCGGCCAAGGAGGACTGACACGTGGAGCAGCGCTACGGCATCACGGTGCCGTTGTCGGGCAAGTCGTTCAACGAGCAGCGCGACTGGATCATCGAGCTGGCCGATCTCGGCTACACGGATGTGTGGTCGGCGGAGGTCGACAACGTCGACGCGTTCACGCCACTGGTCCTCGCCTCACAGTGGGCGCCGTCGTTGCGGCTGGGTACGGCGATCGTCCCCGTGTACACACGCGGCCCCGCCTTGATCGCACAGTCCGCGGCGAGCGTGTCGATGGCGAGCGCCGGCAACTTCGTTCTCGGCATAGGGGCGTCGTCGAACGTGATCGTCGAGCGATGGAACGCGGTGCCGTTCGAACGTCCCTACCAGCGCGTGCGCGACACGTTGCGCTTCGTGCGCGCCGCACTGACCGGCGAGAAGATCAAGGAGGACTACGAGACGTTCAGCATCAACGGCTTCCGGTTGACGACGCCGCCGAGCCATCCGGTGCCGATCCTCGTGGCCGCGCTGCGCCCGGGGATGCTGCGGCTCGCCGGTCGCGAGGGCGACGGTGCCATCATCAACTGGCTGTCGCCCGACGATGTGAGCACGGTCGTGCCCTACGTGCACGAGGGTGGCGCCGACAAGGAAGTCGTGGCGCGGATCTTCGTGCTCCTCACGGAGGACGCCGACATGGCGCGCGGCATTGGGCGGTCGATGATCGCGGCCTACCTCAATGTGCCGGTCTACGCCGCGTTCCATGAATGGCTCGGCCGTGGCGAGGTCCTCGGTCCGATGTGGGATGCGTGGAAGGCGGGCGACCGCAAGGGCGCGCTCGCCACGATCCCCGACTCCGTCGTCGACGAGCTCATCGTGCACGGGCCGCCGGAACATTGTCGTGAGGTGATCCAGCGCTACATCGACAACGGCGTGACGACCCCGGCGCCTGCCATCGTCCCCTTCGGCGACCCCCAAGAGGCCTACCGAGCCCTCGCTCCCCGCTGACCCCTTCCAATTCCCATGCATACGCACACATTTCTGTGTGCGTATGCATGGGATTTCGTCAGGTGACGCCGGTGATCTTCGGGTCGGCGCCGAACTCGAGGAGCAGGTCGCGCAAGTCGGTCTGGCTGGTCATCTCTGCTTCGTCGAGCGCCGTGTAGCCCTTCTGCTGCTGGCCGTTCACGGGCGCGCCCCGCTCGAGCAACAGCCGGCACAACTCGGTGTTGTGCGCCGCCGCCGCGCTGTGGAGCGGTTGCACGAGCATGTCGTTGCGGGCAACGGCGGCCGGATCGGCGCCGGCATCGAGCAAGACGCGCGCCGTCTCGGTCGTGCCGAGGAACGCGGCAAGGTGCAGCACCGTGAAGCCGTCGGAGCTCCACGCGTTGGCGAGACCTGGGTCGGCGGCGAGCAGCTCCGACACGCGATCAGTGCGCCCGAGCGCCGCGGCTTCGAAGACGTCGAGCTCGGTAGTGGCGGCGAGGATGGCGTCGACATCGGCCTGGCGACGTTCGTACAGCGCCTGCATCAATGGGCTGACCGTCATGGTTGGAACCGTACACCTGTTCGGCTACATTCGCCGACGTGCACCTGGCGTTCCAAGGCACCCTCCTCGGCGCCGCTGAGCCCGCGATCGACCGATCGTTCCGTCGCGCGCAGCGGCTGGAGTTGGCGAATGGCGCGTGGGTCGACCACGTGCCTGGGTGGCTGACGGGCGCCGACGAGTTGTTCGGCGACGTCGTCGACGTCGTTGAGTGGCAGAGCCCCATCGTGCGCATGTGGGACAAGCAGCTGCAGCAGCCGCGTCTGAACGGCTCGCTTGCCGTCGCCGATCGGCCAGCGATCGTCGAGGACATGCGCGCCGCGTTGTCCGACCGGTACGAGATCGAGTTTCGGGCGATCGGCGCAAACCTCTACCGCGACGGGCGCGACAGCGTGGCCTGGCACGGTGACCGCGTGGCCCGCACGTTGCCTGAGGCGACGATCGCCATCGTGTCCCTCGGCGGTTCCCGCCGCTTCCTGTTGCGACCGACGGGCGGCGGCCGCTCCGTGCGATTCGAGCTCGCGTCGGGAGATCTGTTCGCGATGGGCGGTACGTGCCAGCGCACGTGGCAGCACTCGGTGCCCAAGGTCGCGCACGCCGACCCGCGCATCTCGCTCACGTTCCGTCACCGCTACGACGACTGAGACAAACTCAGGGGCATGAAGCCCCTGCGCGCTGCGTTCATCGCGTTCGGGTTCTTCTGGGGCACGTGGGCCGTCGCGGCGCTCGACGTGCAGCGGTTCCTGGAGTTCAGTGATGCGCAGCTCGGCTTGCTACTCGCGTCCACGGTGTTCGGCGGTGTGTTCTCGAATGTCGCGGGCGGTGTGCTCGCGGAGCGGCACGGCACGCGCCGCACGCTCGCGACGTCGCTGCTCGTGTGGGCCGTCCTACTCGCGCTCCTGGCGGCGGTCACCAACCGAGCGGGGTTCTGTGCGCTCTTCGTGCTCACGGTTTCCGGGGGCGGGATGGTCGACGTCACGATGAACGTGGCGTGCACCGCGGCCGTCGGCTCCTCGCCGAGGCGGATGTTGCGTATGCACTCGCTGTTCAATGCGGGTGCCGTCATCGGCGCGGCGGCGGCAGGCGTTGTGCTGGGCCAGGACATCTCGTTCCGCGCGTTGTGGGCCGCGATGAGCGTCATCGCGATCGTGCTCTCGATCTGGGTCCGCCGCACGGACATGCCTGCGGGTGAGAAAGGCGAGCACTACACGGTGCGCGAAGGGTTGGCGGCGCTGCGGAAGGAGGGCCTGGTGACACTCGCGATCGCGTTCGCGATCGGTGCGATGGTCGAGGGCGGCATCGACACCTGGGGGGTCTTGTTCCTGCGCGCGCACCTGGGGCTGGCGGTGGCCGCCGGCGCCGGCGCGTACGTGGCCGGGCAGACACTCGCGACGACGGCGCGCAACATGCTCGGGTGGACGGCCGAGCACGTCGGCGAGCGTCGGGGGGCGCAACTCGGACTTCTCCTCGCGGGAGCTGGACTGCTGCTCGAGGCGGCGTCGACGTCAAGCGTGCCGGCGTCGATCGGGCTCGGCGCGGCGGCCGTTGGAGCCGCCGTGTACTGGCCGCTGCTGCTGTCGTATGCGAGCCAAGGCGCCGAGCGTCCCGGCGTCATCGTCGGCGGACTGAGTGCCGCGGGCTACGTCGGGTTCCTCGCGGGGCCGCCGCTCGTCGGCTGGGTCGCAGAGCTCACCGATCTGCGGTGGGGGCTGGCGTTCCTCGGCGCGGCGTCGCTGGCGGGCGCGACCGTCCGGCTGCGCGTACGGACGCCGCAAGAAGTCAGTTGAACTGCTTGAGCTTCGGCCAGATCACCGACCACGGCACCTGCTGGCCGCGGCAGATCACGATCTCGGCGCCGAACTCCTTGTTGTGGATTCCTTCGTCGTTGGTGACCTTGCCCGCGAGTTGGATGTCGGAGAAGAACGGTGTGAGCTCGGATCGCGCGAACCCGACCGCAATGACCGTTCCGTTCTCGTGCGCAGGCCCGAAGCCCCACAACCAGTAGCTGTTCTGTCGGGCGATCGGTTGCGGCACGTCGAGCGATGATCGCCAGAACTCGATCGCGCCCGCCTCGCTGTAGTTCTCGGTGAGGATCGTGAGCTGCGCCTGCTCCTCGGCCGGCAGTGCGTGCGCGACGTCGGCCACCTGCTGCGCCATCTCGTCCCACCCGACCATCTCGCCGAGCTCGGAGTTCTGATCGACGATGAACCTTGCGGCCGGGGAGTCGGATGGCACGAGTGGGAGTGCGAACGGCACCGAGGTGACTCCCGCGATGGCGAGGACGGCGACGTACGTGCGCAGCGAGTGCTTCCCGATCGACTCGAGCCGCACGCTCCCGGCCGCGAACAGCGCGGGGTACCACGAGCCGACGTAGTACGCCTTGCCCCGCAGCAGGAACAGGAGCACGAGCACGACGAGGTAACCCGCGCCCAGCGCACGGAAGCGGCGCGCGTCGTCCGAGCGGAGCAGCCAGAGCAAGCCCGGTACCCAGATGACCGCGAGGAGCGGCCCGAGCAGTACGAGTTGGAACGGGAAGTAGAGAATGGGATTGCTGATGTCGTCGGTGTGCGACTGGAGGCTGCGCAGGAACTCGATGGTGGGCCAGTCGTAGTTGGCCTGCCACAACAGATACGGCACCATCGCCGCACCCGCGATGGCGACTCCACCGAGGACCCAGCGGCTGCGGAGCAGCGAGCGGTCCTGGGTGAAGAGCAGTCCACCGACGATGCCGACGCCCCAGAACAGCATCGTGTTCTTGTTCAGCAGTCCGACGCCAGCAATGACGCCGAGGACCAGCCACAGTCGTTCGTCGCGCGTGCGCAGCAGGCGAGTGAAGACCAGCAGGCCGATCGACCAGAGCAGGATGTCGACCGTGACGGTGGACGTGAAGTGCGACGTGGTGAGGAACATGGGCGCCACCGCAATGCCCATCGCCGCGATCACCTGAGCGGTGCGACCGCCGCCGAGCTCGCGGGCCAACAGCGCGCCGACCAGGACGAGCCCTCCCGCCAGGAAGGCAGGAATCGTGTGCATCCCCACTTGCGACGAGCCGAACAGGATGTCGCCGATGCGATAGAGCAACGGCGTGATCGGTGGATGGTCGACGTAGCCCCAGTCGAGACGGCGACCGCCGGCGAGGTAATAGAACTCGTCGCGATGAATGCCCCAAACTCCGGCGATCGCGAGGAAGAACGCGGTCTTGGCCGCGGCAACGAGGAACACCGCACGCGCGACCGGCGCGAGGTCCGACGTCTGCGTTGCGGTGCGACGCTCGATCGTTGCCGTCGCGGTCACGGAAGCAACCCGTGCACCAACATGTCGACGCACACTTGCTCGGCCATCTCGTCGGTGATGTTGCCGCTGTCCTGATCGCCATGGCGATGGTTGGCGAACCAGGAGATCGACTCGACGAGGAAGCGCGCGGTGGCGGCCGTGTCGGGAACTGGGCGCAGCTGTCCGCTCTCGATGCGCATCGAGAGGTACGTCTCGATCTTCTTGATGAACCCGCGGCGCCCTTTGAGATAGAAGCCTGCGCGGAGCTCCGGCAGGTCGACGGCTGATCGTTCGATGAGACCGATGAGCGTGCGTCCGCGTGTGATCGAGTTGAACAGCTCCCGGACGATGGCTTCGACCTCGGCCGGTATGTCGTCGGCCTTCTCACGGTCCGCCGCGGCGTTGAGCGCGCTGAGCTTCGACGTTCGGCCGAGGGCCTGGACGCTGTGCTTGACGGTCTCGCCCGGATCAGGTGACGGGATCGGCAGCGACGATGGGGTGGACGACACGCCCGACGCTCGCTCGATCACGAGATGGAAGAGCGCATCTTTGCTTTCGACGTACGTGTAGATCGTTCCGGGCGCGATCCCGAGATCCGACGCCACGTCGGTGATCAGCGTGCGGCGGTAGCCCTTCTCACCGAAGATCCGCGTGGCCGACCCGACGATGTCGTCGAGTCTCGCTTTCGGGCGAGGCACCATTTGCCCAAGGTATGACTGAATGACTCATTCAGTCAACGTGACGCTAGTCACGTCAAGGAGACTTTCTGGCCCCACTGATTCCAGTACGTGACCTCGGCAGCCGGCTTGCGCTTGGCCGGCTTGAATTCGTCGCCGATCGTGTACGCGACGGGCAGCAGCGCCACTTGGGTGACGGTGTCGGGGATGCCGAGGAGCGCAGCCGCCTCCTGCTCGTAGCCGAGGTGCAGCGTCGTCCACGCGGCGCCGAGGCCGCGTGACCGCAGCGCCAGCATGAACGACCACGCCGCGGGCAGGATCGAGCCGAAGTACCCAGCGGCGGTCATGCGGTCGGTACCTTCGGGCAGGCGATCGAGCGCGATCGGGATCACGTGCACAGGAACTTCGTGCAGATGGTCGGCGAGATACGAGGAGGAATCGATGATCGCCTCGTTCGGACCGCGGCCCGACGCCTCGATCTCCTTCCGCCGTTCGCTGATGTATGGCTCCCAGGTACGCCGGTAGAGATCGGCCAGCCCCATGCGGAGCTCCGGGTCGTCGACGACCATCCACCGCCAGCGCTGCGTGTTTCCGCCCGTCGGTGCCTGGAGCGCGAGCTCGAGACACTCGAGCACGACCTCGCGCGGAACGGGACGGGTGAGATCCAAACGTTTGCGCACCGAGCGGGTGGAGGTGAGCAGACGATCGGTTTGGGCGAGGTCGAAGGCCATGGCTCGGACCGTAGTTGGATGGGTCTGCTAATACCGCACCATGCGCATCTCGATCAACGGGTCGGCGACCATGGTGTTTCCGTCCGTCCCCAACGCCCTCGCCGATCTCGAGGCGACGAAGGCGGAAGGCTTCGCTGGGTACTGGCTCGCGCAGGTGGGGTTGGGCGATGCCCTCACCGTCTTCGCTGCTGCGGGTGCGAGCACCGAGGGAATGGAAGTCGGCACTGCCGTGATCCCGACGTTTCCTCGTCACCCAACCGCGTTGGCCGCGCAGGCATTGACCACACAAGCCGCGATCCCCGGCCGCCTGATCCTTGGTATCGGCCTGTCGCACCAGCCGTCCGTCGAGGGCACATGGAAGATGAAGTGGGACCGACCGGTTCGGCACATGCGCGAGTACCTCGATGTGCTGCTGCCGCTGCTCGAAGCCGGAAGCGTCAACGCCACCGGCGAGTTCTGGAGCGCGGAGATGGCGGGTGTTCGGCCGACGGAAACTGTCCCGTCGGTGATGCTCGCCGCGCTCGGTCCGCAGATGCTCGACATGGCGGGTCGCAGAACCGACGGCACCGTCCTGTGGCTCGTCGGTCCGCGCACGATCGCCGAACACATCGCGCCGCGCATCAACGAGGCCGCGGCCGCCGCGAATCGTGCGGCGCCACGTGTTGTGTGCAGCCTTCCCGTGTGCGTCACGGACGACGAGGCCGGCGCGCGGGCGTTGATCGGTCAGTTCCTGGACGGTTACCAGGAGCTGCCGAGCTATCGAGCGATGCTCGACCGCGAAGGTGCCGACGGTCCCGCCGACGTCGCCATCGTCGGAACGGAGGCGCAGGTCCACGACGCGCTCGGCGTGCTCGCCGCGGGCGGCACGACCGACTTCGCAGGGCTACCGATGAGCCTCGATCCCGAGGTCGTCGCGCGCACCCGCCAATGTCTTCTCGACTGGCGAGGCGCGTCCTAGCCCTCGTCCTTCTGTTCTTGCGTCGGCGGACCACCGGATGAGGGGTCCGGCGACGCAATTTCGTGGGGGAGTGGCGGTGGTGGCGGCGGGGGAGGCGCGGGTGGGTAGTACGGCGGCACCGGGGTCGCCCACTCGGGCCACGGGGCCGGCGTCGGCGCGCGAGCGGCCTGCTGCTTCGCGGCTCGCACCTCGAGCGTGCGCCGGGCGAACGGTCGACCCCAGGTCCACAGCGCGTAGCCCGTGGCGATCATCGCGAGCACTATGACGAGCCGGATGACGCCCGCCTTCGTGGCGTCCTTCGACTGACGGCGAGCGCTGTCGGCCAGCGAGATCGCCCGCGTCGCATCGCCCTTGTCGAGCGCGTTCTCGGCGTCGCTCACCTTGTCGTCGGCTCCTGCGAACAACAGTCCGAACGTGCCGACGATGCCGTGGCTCGAATGCACCGAGTTGCTCGCGTCGACGATGTGGCGGGCGGCATCCAGATCGCGATTCGCCTCGTCGGCCACGGCCCGCAAGTCGAGGTCGCCGTCGCTCTCGTAGTGCTGCTGCAGCACTGTCGGGACGGATCGGTTGAGCGGCCGGAGCGTCTCCGCGATCTGGTCGCGGGTGCGCAGGATCTCGCGGGCATCGGGTAGCAGCGCGGTCGCTTGGTTGAAGTTCCACGAGCTCATGGCCGCCCGAATGGCGAGCGGAGCTCCCCAACCCGCGCTGCTGTCGACGAACTGGTGGTACGACGCCCGCGCCGGGTCGCGCGCGAGCAAGGAACTGGCGTCGTCCAACGTGAACACGTATTGCGTGAACAGCATCGTCGCTTGCTTCGAGCCGCCGACCTCCTCGAGCAGGTCGAGAAGCTCGTGGGACGTTGCGGTGGTCGACGACTCGTCGGCACTCGTGGAGGTTTGATAGGCGAGCCGCTTGTGCGCCGCGGCATCGATCACCTTCTTGAGCGCGTCCAGCCCGACTTCTGTGCTGATCGTGCGCAAGATCGTCCACGAGGCGTCGTAGCCGAAGCGCTCCCGCTCCAGTGTGTCACTGTCCTGCAGCCTCGGCTTGCCCCAGTCGTTGAGCTTGAACGCCGACGGTGAATCTGGAGCGACCAACCCAGGTGACTGGAGCGACTCGCCCACCTTCTCGATCGCGCGTGACGCGAACTCGTTCGCAAAGGCCTCGTTGACCCACCGCTCGGCGAAGAGGTCGTTGTTGAACCATGTGTGCGAGATCTCGTGCAGTACGACGATGGCGTCGAGCCCGTCGCCGATCTCGATCGAATTCTTCGTCTGGTCGTACCAGCCGGCGTACCCGTACAGATACGGCGCCGCGGTCTCCGTCACGGTGAGGTCCTTCGTCGTGTCCGGCCACCGTTGTCCGATCAGTTGCTCGAGCTCCGGCAGGCCTTTCTTCAACTGGCCGTCGACGAACTCGACCCATTGTTGGTCGTCAGGCCAACCCTTCACCACGATGCGCTGGCCGTCGACCGTCGCTTCCTTCTCGACGAGTTGCGCGTCGTTGCTCGCCGAGACGGCGGCCGTCCAGACATCGGGATCGTCGATCGAGTCGGCGACGAATGTCGCTTGGTCGCCGTGCACCTCACGGCGCATGTCGACGCCGACCACCTCGGCACTGAGCGACGCAGGAAGAACGATGTGGACGCTCGTGATGCCCGGATCGCCGAAGCCGAACGCGAGGAACGACGAGAACGCGTCGTTGATTCGGGTCAAGCCCGGCGATCTCGGCGGCTGCGCGGGCAGGTCGTAGTCGAACTCGATGCTCTGACTCTGCGGATAGAAGAGGGCTGGCTTGAGATCGATCGCCGCGATCTTCACGAGCGGTGACGGCGTGTCCTCGGGACTGACGTTGAGCGACGCGCCGGTGTCGCGTGTTGCCGAGAAGTTCGTCGCCTCACTCAGGACGGGGACGCCGATGCGCGGGAAGTAGTACTGGCGCACGATGCCACCGCTCGTGGTCGACGGCTGCTGATTCGTGACGGTGATCGTCACCTTCACGTGGACGGCATGCGCCGCGAGGTCGAGCGTGTACAACGAGTGCGACTCGTACCGGAGGCCTTGTGCGTTGGGCGCCGTGACGGCAACCGCCACCTCGGGCATCGCTGCCCCAGGGGAAGCGGTGACCAACAGCGGACCGAAGGCAAGCGCGATCGCGAGCACGCCTTGTCCCGCTCGTCGCAGCATGGTGTTTCCGCCTGTTCCCCGCCCCAGGGACATGTGACTAACCCGGCAAGATAATTGCCAGCTGCCGGCTGTGTGCGATCAAACGTCCGTCGGCCGTCCAGAGCTCGCCGTCTTCCTCGAGGAAGCCCTCCGCAACGGTGCGCGTGCGGAAGTTGCCGAGCACGAAGTCGTCGGGCTCGAGGCCCGGCAACGGCAGCGTCGTCCGGAAGTGGATCGTGAGATCGACGGTCGGTACGGGATTCGGGGCCGTCGCGCGCGTGAACACGGCCGGTGGAAACGCGTCGGTCATCGCGGCCACGACCGGTCCATCGATCGGCTCGGGGTCGGCGAGCCGGATCCATCCCTCGGTCTCGGCCGGTCCGGTCGGATCGACCTCCCGGCCCTTCGTGAAGCGGTGGTCCCAGTAGTCGAGGAACGGCAACGGTGGGCGGTCGAGTCCTGCGTGCGTGACGGTCTCGGCCGCAGGTGCGTCGGGAGCCGGTCGATCGTTCCACGCCTCACCAGGCCAGGGCGGAGAGAACGCGCCGAGCGCGACGGCCATCGGCTTGCCGTCCTGCGTGAGCCGAGCCTCGCACGTGACCAGCGAGCGGCCGGCCCGGATCACCTCGGTGGTGATCACGGCGCGACCGGTGGTCGGCGGCGCGGGGTAGTGCACCGTGAGCGATCGGGGCGACCGTTCCGCGTTGCCGTCGAGATCGCCGACGCGCGCCCCGATTGCCCGTAGCAGCACGGCCGCGATGTAGCCACCGTTCGGACCGCGGGCGATGAACGACGACTGATCGATGTCGAGCGAAAACCGATCGGTGTCGTCGCGCGCAATGGCAGTGAGCGCGCTGAAGCTCGACATCAGGAAGCGACTTCGCGGAACGTGTGCCGATAGGAGAGCGGCGACGTGTCGAGTATCCGCTTGAAGTGTGTGCGGAGCACGGAGGCCGAGCCGAACCCGCAGCGCTGGGCGATGATCTCGACGGGAAGGTCGCTGCTCTCCAGCAAGCGTTGTGCCTGCAGGATCCGTTGGCGCAGAAGCCACTGCAGCGGCGTCGTGCCGGTGACCGATCTGAACCGCCGAGCGAACGTGCGGGGGCTCGTCAGCGCCCGGCGCGACATGACCTCGACGGTCAACGGTTGATCGAGGTGTTCCAGCACCCAGTCGAGCGTCGCGGCCAAGGGATCGTTCCCGTCGTCCGCCTGAATCGGAGCCTCGACGAACTGGGCTTGCCCACCATCGCGGTGCGGCGGCACGACCATCCGCCGCGCGACGGCGTTGGCGACTTCGACGCCGTAGTCGAGTCGGACCACATGGAGGCAGAGGTCGATGCCCGCGGCCGTGCCGGCGGACGTGAGGATCTGGCCGTCGTCGACGTACAGCACGTTCGGGTCGACCTCGATGTTCGGGAATCGCGACGACAGCCGATCGGTGTACATCCAGTGCGTCGTCGCGCGCCGCCCGTCGAGCAATCCGGCGTGGGCCAGCGCAAACGCTCCGGAGCAGACGCTCATCAATCGAGCGCCGCGGCGGTGCGCTTTGCGCAGCGCGGCCAGCATCGGTTCGGGGGGCCGAAGCGACGCGTCGCCCGACCACGCCGGGACGATGATCGTGTCGGCGCGATCGAGCGCGCTGAGAGGGCGCGCCCCATCGATCGAGAAGCACTGGTTGGTCCGCACCCGCGGCCCGTCCGACGAAGCGATGAGGAGCTCGTAGGGCCACGGGTCGAGGATCTCGGGACGCGCCAGACCGAAGACCTCGCAGATCACCGCGAGCTCGAAGGGCGCCACCCCGTCGGTCACCAACGCGGCCACGACGTGGGGGGACCTCACAGAACCACGGGTCCCCGTCGTTATTCGCTTGTTCGGCACCCCACCATTGTGGCAGAAATCATGTGGTTATGTACATCCCTGCCACTCGCCGAATCGATCATCGAGGAGGAGGATCACGTCATGTTCAGCGTCCACTGTCCCCAGCACGGCAGCGAGGTCCTGTTGCCGGAGCGCCGCATCGAGTCGTTGCGGAACACGATGGCCGGCATCGAAGTGCGCTGGGTCTGCTACTGCGGACACCGGGGCTCGTTCATGACCGGCCGTCGCCGCGACCTCACCAACATCGCCTAGTTCGTTACTCGGCGATGCCCACCGGGCGGTCGTCGATGATCTGGTCGAGGTATTCGGAGAGCCCGTAGCCGATCCGGCCGTCGTCGAGCTTCCATTCGGTCAAGCCTTCGCTGATCCGGGTCACGAGTTGCTCGCCGTCGGGCGTCGTACGACGATTGCGCAGCGGGATCAGCGAGCGGACCGAGCCTGACACCGACCACTCCTTGTCCTTCGAACGGAGCGTGGCGGTGATCGCCTGGTGATAGGTGTCGTCACCCTGCCACTCGGTCGAGATCTCGAAGTCGTGGCACAGGTGGAGCCGATCTCCGTCCCACACAAACCCACCGCGCGTGCCGGGGCCGTCCTGGCGGGCGATGCGACTGCCCATGAATCCGAAGTCCTCGCCGAAGTTGGCGGTGAGCCACCGGTAGTACCACGGTGCCTGCCAGTACCGCGGGCCCCACGAGTGGTCGCGGAGCCCGTAGCCGTCAAGGGCCCACTCCTGATCGCCGACGCGGATCGTGCCCCGCCCGCCGATGAGTTGCTCGTAGTGGCCCTTCGCGAATTCCTCACCCGGCTTCTCATGGGGCTCGTCGGGCTCGCCACCGAACATCGCGGACAAGCCGCGGTAATTGATGCGGACCTCGCACTCCTCGTACGGGTTGTTGGTGAAGGCTTCGCGTGGGTCCGCCATCTGGAGCGGGTCGTCGAGGATCACGACCTTGCCCGAATAGGAGACGTCGAGCTCCTCGAAGGGCGTGACGACCTCGAACTTCATGCCGGCCGCGTCGAACGAGTCGTTGTCGTGCACGTCGGGCCGTTTGAACATGAACCCGACACGGCCGTCGGGCAAGTAGATGCAGCACGTCATCTCGCCGGTGCCTTCGTTGGCGCGGTTGCCCAGGCGGAAGAACCCGCCGACCTGGCTCTTCGGGTCGTACACGTTGAAGTACATCGACTCGTTGAAGTTCGGCTCGGGCCCGAGCTCGTGCATGTATTCGTCTTGCGGTTCCAGTCGCACACCCATGTTGCGAACCTAGGTCAATGCCACTGCGGCGCGCAGATGTTGCACGAGCGAGTCGACGGAGGAGTGCGTGTTCAGCCCGCTGCTCGACGGCATCACATACACCGGGCGCCCACCCACGCGCTGCGCTTGCGGACCGGCGACCGCCGTGCGCCGGACCGCCGCTCGCCACCCTGCGAGTCCGACGAATACCACCACGTCCGGTTCCAGCCACGAGACCAGCCGCTCGAGTCGTGCGAGCCCGTTCCGGTACTCGTCCGGCGAGAGCTCGTCGGCCGCGACCGTTGCCCGCTTGACGAGATCCGTGAAGCCGACGCCGTGATGTCGCAACGCGTGCCACGGATCGCGATCGACTGACGCGAGCCCGGCTGCCAGCGCCGCCGGCCAGAACCGGTTGCCGGGGCGGGCGAACCCGATGCCCGCATCGGCGGCGTACAGGCTGGGGTTCAACCCGCAGACGAGCACGCGCATACCGGGCCCGACGACGTCGGGCAGCGTTCGCGCCCGTACTGCCTCGAGTTCGATCGTTTCCTCGTGGTTGGCGTGCGACTCGAGCTCGAGCCGTTCGACGTCGAACCCGGCGCCTCGAACGATGTCGGCCAGATGATCGGCATCCCACAGGGCGAACCACCGGCCGGGAAAGTCGTCGTTCTCCCGCAGGCGACGACCTTCACCCGTTCCACGGCCGACGCGCATCATGAGACGACCATCGACGCGCAGCGCGCGGTGCAGGTCGGCGAGCGCCATCGGAAGATCGACGCTCGCAACGTGCAGGTAGCTGTGGTTCGCCCATGCGCACGCAAACGAGTTCCGCCGGAACGGCAACAAAAGGAGATCGGCCTGGACGCGACACGCGTCTGGAGAGTTCGCCTTGGTCAGTTCGAGCATCGCCGACGAGAAGTCGAGCGCGACAACGGGCGCGGGCAGCGTGCTGCTGTACCAGCCAGGTCCGCATCCGAGATCGACGGTCGGTCCTGCGCTGCGCTGGGCGAATGCCTCCGCGCGGTCGAGTTGTCCGGGCTTCCTACGCGCCACCCACCGGTCGGCCTGCTCCTCGTAGATGGCGCGGGTCTCCTGGTCGCCCATCACCAACCCCCGCTGCCGCCTCCGCCACCACCGCCTCCCCCTCCGCCGGAGAAGCCACCGCCCGAACCCGACGAGCTCGACGGCGGCGAGAACGCGGCTGCCGTCGCATCGGAGAACTCACTGGCGAACGAACCGATCGTGCCGATGCTGTCGAGGCGGCCCATGTTGGAGTAGCCGGCCACGCTGCCGACGACGTACCACGTCGCGAAGCCGCTGTTCGGTTCGGAGAACTGCGGGAAACGCACGCGTAGACCTTCGACGAGTTGCTGGGAAACACCGAGCGCAACGGCGTACACGAGATAGCGCTCGTACAAGATCAGGTCGCCGGTGTGGGCTTCGTCCGGCAGGCGCGAGAAGTCGCGGAGGAAGTGAGCCAGGCCGTCGACTTCCGCGAGCTTGCGGGCACCGGCCTGCGTGCGCTGACGGAGCAGCAACGACAACGGCACCAACACCACCGCGACACCGATCGCCAGCCAGCCCAGCATCGCTCCGGCAGCGACCGCCAGCACCCCCAGACCGCCGACGGCGACGATCGTGAAGAAGTGCAACAACCACTTCACGAGGTGACCCTGGTCGACATAGCCGCGCCGCGCGAAGTCGGCGTGAATCGAGCTCTTGAAGTCGTCGAGCCACGCGGCCGATGCCTTGGGCGTCGACTTCGCGTCAGCGACCAACTCGGACTGCGTGATCGTTCCGCCGTTCGGGAACAGGCGCCACAAGAGCTTCGACTCGTAGTCCGTCAGCGGCGCGTCCGCCTTCGGTGTGCGCGTGAAGCGGTAGTCGGTCTTGTCTCGATGGAGAACGGCGGTCTCCGAGTGCTCTTCTGCGATCGTGAGCCAGCCTCGCTGCGCGAGGTCGATGAGTGTCGCTGAGAACGCGTCGTTCGACACCGAGCCGAACGTCCGCACCGCTTGGCAGACCGCGGGCGGATCGTCGGGGATCTCGCGCCAGTACTCGCTGATGTCGGGCGGCGGCGGAGGCTCCTTGCCCCACTTGAAGAAGATGCCGGTGAACGCGAGCAGGCCGAGCACCGCGAGCACAGGACCGGCGATGTTGCCCGCGGTCTCCAGGCGCGCTTCTCGGTCGAGCTGGTCGCGCAGCTCGGCCCTGCGCTCGTTGGCGGCGCCGGCCAGCTGCGCTTCCTTCTCGAGGATCGCCTGCTCGAGCGGTGGACCCGACGGCGCGACCGCGAAGTCGGATGCTGGTTCGAGCATCCGCACCTCCACCTTGGTGCCCTTCGGGTTGTCGTCCACGACCAGATGCACATCGCGGCGGGGCGGATCCACCACTCCATTCAGTGCGCCGTGCACGAAGATCCGCACGCCGTCGCCAGTACCGGGCGTGTGGATCGTGACCTCGACGTGATCCTGGCGAGGAGAGCCACCACCGAGGAACTGCCAGTAGAGGATGGCGACGTCCGGACTGACCGCAACCGCGTTGGTGACGCGGTAGCTGAGCTCGTACTCGTGGTGACCGGAGATCGTCACATCTGCCTCACCCCATTTCACGAACCCAGGGCGGGCGTCGGCGATCGGGACGGACTCGCCGCTCTCCGTGACGGTGATCGGTCCGATGTCGTACAGCGTGGAGCCGAGCGTGTCGTCGGCGCTGATGGGCGCCAAGTCGAGCTCGCGAATGCCCCCGTGGCAGCCGTCGTCGAAGTCGAACGACAGCGTTTCGACGACGTCCATCGAGCCGTCGGCATTCACCGTGGCCTCCGTGGACGTGGCGTTGTGCGCATCACCGCACGGCAGAGCGGACGCGGGCTGCACGCCGAACACGAAGACGCACGCGACCGTCACGATGGCCGCGGCCGCGAGACGACGGATCAAGCGAGTCGCTCGCGGATCTTGGCCTGCAGGCGGCGCATACCGGTGATCCAACGATCAGGGTCGTCGGCCTTGCGCCGCACGTAATCGGCCACCTCCGGGTGCGGAAGGATCAGGAACGTCTCCGATTTGAGGCCTTGGACCACGGCTTCGGCGAGCTCCTCCGGCTCGATCGCTCCTTGCGCGAGCACGACCTCGGTCGACGGATCGCCGGGCGCGCTGAGGAGCATGTTCGTGCGCACGCCTTGCGGGCAGAGGCACGACACCTTGATGCCTTGATCGCCGTACGTGATCGCCAGCCATTCGGCCAAGCCGACGGCGGCGTGCTTCGTCGTCGTGTACGGCGCGTTGCCGATGTTGGTCAACAGGCCGGCGGCCGACGCGGTGTTGAGCAGGTAGCCCTCGCCTCTCGCGAGCATCGACGGCAGCACCGCCCGCGCCGCGTAGACGTGGGCCATCAGGTTGATCGCCCAGATGTCGTTCCACACCTCGTCGGCGGCTTCGATGCCTCCGCCTCCGCCGATACCGGCGTTCGAGCAGAACAGGTCGACAGGACCGAAGCGCTCCTCGGTGCGCTCGACCACGTTGACGATGTCGGCCTCGACGGCCACGTCGGCGGTGAGGCCCAGTGCTCGATCGCCCAACTCGTCGGCAACTGCTCGCACTGCGTCCGCGTCACGGTCGACAACGACCACACCGTGCGCGCCCTCCGCAACGAAGCGTCGACACAGCGCACGACCTATGCCGTTGCCACCACCGGTGACAACCGCAACCTTGTCAGCGAGTTCCATCGTCCACTCCTAGGAGATCGCAGCCGCGATCGTCGCCTCGGTCACCGCGCGACGATCAGGTCCCCACGGCATCGGCATGATGACGGGAACCTCGACGCCGGCATCGACGTAGGACTGCACCGCGGCGCGGACTGCCTTGTCGTCACCCATGATGTCAATCGCGTCGACGAACGCGTCGGACACGGCGGCGACGGCGCCGTCGCGATCGCCGGCGTCTTGCCGCTCCCTGATGGCGGCGATGTCGTCGCCGAAGCCGGCTCGTTCGAAATTGCGGGCGTACGAGTCGACGACTGCATACGACCACAGGTCACGGCGAGCAGCGTCGATACCGTCTTCGCGATCACAGACACCGACATGCACGTACGCGTAGATCGTGGCGTCGCCGCCCTCGCGCACGCGTTTCACGGACCACGGCACGTGCGATGCCGGCACGTAGTTGAGCAACACGCCGTCGGCCACCTCGCCCGCCATCCGAAGCATCGCGGGATTCAGCGCGCCGACGATCACCTTCGGGCGCTTCTCGCCCAGGCGCACACCGAGCCGGAAGCGACTGCACTCGTAGAAGTCGCCCTTGAAGGTGACGCTCTCGCCGGAAAGGCACTCCTTCACGAGCGTCACGAACTCGCGGGTCTGGGCCACGGGCCGATCGCCGTACGGGGCGCCGTGCCACTTGCCGACGACGACCGGCGACGAGATCCCGACACCAAGGAAGATGTCGGCATCCGGATGGAGGGCCTGGAGCGTGGCTCCTGCCATCGCCACGACCATCGGGGTCCGCAACTGCAGCGCCACCACGCCCGTACCCAACCCGATGCCTGGAGCGGCCGCGCCGGCGGCCGCGAGCAGGCTGAAGGCCTCCGGACCTGTGGTCTCTGCGGTCCAGAACGAGGTGTAGCCGAGCTCCTGCGCCCGGGCCGCGATCTGCGGTGCCGCGGCCGCTCCGAGGGACATCAAGCTGGCGAATGTGACCCCCATGTCCGCCCCGACGACCATTCCCCGAACCTAACCGGAACAGGAGGAAGCCCCGGAAGGTGAACCCCGTTCACAGAGCGAACACAAACGTGACGCTTGCGCGTCACAGGTCATGGGTATGGTGGACCCAACACCAGCCACCCACCTCTGACGAAATGCTCAAATTTCGACCCAGATGTGACGATGAACACGGAAGAGGAGTCCAGCTCCCGGAGTTGGAGAGACGATGACCGACACACGAGAACTCGATGTGATCACCGAAGCGTTGGCGATTATCGACCGCGGTTTGGGCGAAATGCTCCATCGGGAGCTCGTCTCGACGGACGAAGTCGCTGATCTTCTCCTCGACGTCCGAACCCGGCTCACGCAGGAAGAGCTGTCGCAAGAGGAACCCGCCGCCGCCAACTAGCGGCAACCGTCAGCCGATGCTCAACAGCTCGGCGTAGGCATCCTCGAGGCACGTTCGCAACAACGCTGGATCGTCGATCGCGGCCAGATCGATGTTGACGCCCATGTCGAGCCAGCCGCCCGACGACAGCACGGTGAGGTTGAACGCCGTTCCCCCCGTCGGTCCCATCGGGTAGTTGGCGAGGATCTTCGCTCCCGCGATGTACAGGTCGAACGGCGCACCGCGCACGTTCGACGTCGCGAAGTCCACCGTTTCCACTTGTTGGCGCGCGATGCGCACGAGCATCGATGTCGGCAGCACGTTGATCACACCGGCCAGCGCGCCGGCGAACTCGAGCGCACGCTCGTGTTTCGTTGCGGTGAGGCGATCGCGTATCGCGGTGAACTGATCGACCGCTCCGCCGTCGCTGACGGGTACGGACAGGCGTGCAGGCGCGAACGCGTTGCCACCCATCGAACGATCACTGCGTGTCGACACCGGCATCGTGATGCGCAGCTCGTCGATCTCGGCCCCCTTGGAGCGGTGGTAGGCGCCAGCGGCCGCGGCCGCGCCGGCGACGAAGATGTCGTTCACGCTGCCGCCGAGGGCTTTGGCCGCGCGTTTGGTGTCGTCGAGCGGGATCCGCAGTACTTCGAACCGGCGGCGTAGCGAACGCTCGGTCCACAACGGCGAACGAGCATGGTCGGTCACCGACGCCTGGCGCACAAGCGATTGCGCGGCCGCGACGAGCTCGGCGCCCAGCGCGGGCACCTTGTCGGGATGGCGAGCCAAGTCGGCCATGTTCGTGACGGCTCGTCGAGCGACGCCGAGCTGGCGGCGCAGGTTGTGCGCCGTGGTCTCGATCATCGTGCCCACAAGCGTGGATGGCTCTGACGGCACCGCGTCGTCTTCGACGGGTGGCTCGGCGCGTTCCTGGTCCTCGCGGCTGAAGTCGATGAACTCCGCCGACATGCGTACGCCGCCCTCACCGTCGGTGATCGTGTGGTGCAGCTTCTGAAACAGCGCAGCGCGCCCGCCGTCGAGGCCGTCGATGATCGTGAACTCCCACAGCGGACGCGTTCGTTCGAGTGGCTGCGCGGCGAGCGAGGCCGCGAGGTCGAACAGGGCACGATCGTTCGCCGGTTCCGGCAGCGCGATGTGGCGGATGTGGTAGGAGAGATCGAAGGACTCGTCGTCCTGCCACAGCGGCGGAGCCAGTCGACCGAACGCCGGAACGACGCGTTGCTGCAGACGCGGCACGACGCGGACGGCGTGCTCCATGGTCTTGTGAAGGCGTTCTACGTCCGGCAGTTGGTCGAGGATCGTGACGTTCGCGAACGTCGATGCGAGCGCGGGATCCTTCTCCAGGTTCCACATCAACGCTTCGACGTCGCTCATGCGCCGGTCGCCGCGAACTGGGCGTGTCGTCTGATCGGCCATGGCGTCGAGACTACGGCCTGAACGAATCGACGACTTCGGCCCGCCAGGCCTTCAGAGCGGGATACATGTCAGCAGTGGAGTGGCCCAGGCGAACGACCAACAGGTCGAGTCCGGGGCACACCGTGATCGACTGTCCTTCAAATCCACTCGCACGGAACGTTCCCATGTCGTCGTCAACTACCCACCAGTGCGCGCCGTAACCGCTGCCATCCTCGTCGACGGACCTCTGGCGACGCCCGTGATCCACCCATCCCTCAGGCAGCAGTCGGTGCCCGTTCCAGACGCCGTCGCGGAGATACAGCAAACCGAAGCGAGCGAAGTCGCGCGCGGTCGCGTACACGTAGGACGATCCGATGAAGGTGCCTGACGGATCGGTCCGAGGGTCGGCGGACGTCATGCCGATCGGTTGAAAGAGGCGCTGGTGCACAAGGTCGACGAACTGCGCGTTGCCACCCGCCGCGCGGGCTGCGATCGCGGACACGATGTTGGACGTTCCCGATGAGTAGTTGAACCGGGTGTCGGGTGCGTCCCGCGGCGCGCGGGCCTCCGCGTACGCGGCCATGTCGTCCTTGCCGCTCCCGAACAGCATCTCGATCACGTCGGAGACACCGGCGTCGACGTAGTCCTCGGCGAAGTCGAGGCCGTCGCGCATCGTGAGCAGGTGTTCGAGCGTGATGGCTGAGCGAGGATCGTCAGGGTCGGCGTGCCACGCCGGTACGTCGGCGCTGGCGTCGAGCGACAACCGTCCGTCGCCGACGAGGATCCCGATGGCGGCGTGGAGGATCGACTTGGCCATCGACCACGACAGCAGTTGCGTGGTCGGACCGACCGGTTCGGGCGCCCGGTCGAAGTGCGGGATCTCGCCGCCATAGCGCTCGACGAGCACTTGTCCTCGGTGGATCACCACCGCGGCGTACGTCGTGCCGTAGCGGTCGGCATCGCCGATCAGGACATCGACAAGCCCCTCGACGTTCGGCGATGCCGTGGCGGTGGGCCAGCCGTTCGGATCCGGCGTCGGCCACGGCACCCCGTTGGGCTGAGCGGGCAGCGGGACGAGCGTCAGCGCTTGATGCCGGTGTGCTTGAACTCGTTGAGGTTCGGCCAGCCGTCGAGGAGTTCCACGACCCGCTCGACGGTGCGACGCGAGGCGTCGGCATCGGTGCCCTGCGGAGAGCGATCCATCAATCGAACGAACACCGCCTCTTCACCGGAGATGAACGTGGGCACGCCCCACACGTTGTGATGCTCGACTGCCGCCTCGTGCTCGGTGCGCACCTGCTTGAGCACCGTTCCCTCCTCGATCGCGGCGAACACCTCGTCGCCATCGATGCCGTGTCGCACGAGAACGTCGCGGACGACATCAGGTTCGTTCAGCTTCAGTGCGTGGTCGTGGCGGGCGGCGAAGAGGTCACGGTGCACCGCATAGAACTTCTCGGGGAAGCGATCGCGAACCACGACGCCGGCCTGCAATGCGAGGAGACCGGTGTCTTTCTCGGGCTCGTCCCAAACATCCGTGTCGCCTTCGCCGACGTGCACCTGACCGAGGGAGAAGGGCACGAAGTGCACGTCCCAATCGGCGCCGCCCTCCAGCGCGGTGAGGAGGTGTTCGTGGGCATTGCGGGCGAAGGGGCAGCGATAGTCCCAGGTCACGGCGAACGACAGGCTCATGCGGGCTCCAACCCGGCCTGTCGCAGGATCATTCCGGTTTCTGCCAGACCTTCCGGGCAATTCTCCCGATCACGATGCCGGTAGCCGCACCGGCAACGACATCGGACGCGTGGTGGATCTTCACGTACGTTCGGCTCGACGCGACGAACGCCGCGGCGGCGTAGTACAGCGGCCACAGCGGATCGTCCTCGGCGAGCAGTGTGGCCGCCGCGAACGCTGCGCTCGCGTGCCCGCTCGGGAAGCTGCTGCTGCGCGGCCGGCGGAGCCGGTGCGGACGGGGTGCTTCCGACAGCCACTCCGGACGGCGCCGCCGGAAGAACGACTTCACGACGCCGTTGATCAACACCGACTCGGCCGCCAGCACCGCGGAGAGCCGAATGGCTTCATCAGCCTTGCGATCTGAGGTGACGCCGCGAGCCGCGCCGAGCAGATGCCAGATCAGCGAGAAGTCTCCGAGCTCCGACGCGGCATAGAAGAGCCGGTCGGCGGTCTTGTTGCCCCTCAGCGCGTCGAACGCGGTGTCGACCCGGTTGTCGAAATCGCGAACGAGCGTGACCAGATCAGTCAGCGAGTGCGGCGGCTGCAAGGTGCTCGAGAGTAGCGGCCGAGCGAATGGAGGCCGCGACGCGAACACCTTCGGCAATGTCGCCACCGAACGCGGGGCAGTACACGCGGAATGCGCAGTACTCACACAGCTTCGAGGGTTTGGGACGGAAGTCGTCGCGCGCGCACGCCCGCTCGACGGCCGACCAGATGGCGCCGACCTTGCGTTCGATCGCTCGGCTCGACTGCTCGGAGGGCGTCGTGCTGATCTCGAGCGGGTCGGCGAGGTACAGGAGCTTCACCCGAGCGGGACGGCGCCCGAAGTTGCGTTCACACAGCAACGCATAGAACTGCACGCCGTCGAGCCGGCCGTTCTCGAACCTCTCTGACGGCGCGCGCCCGGTCTTGTAGTCGACGACGACGAGCTCGCCGTTCTCGTCGAGCTCGAGACGATCGATGATGCCTCGCACCCGGACGCCACCGATCTCGGCGTCGAGCATGACCTCGATGCCGATCGGTCGGATGGTCGTCGGGTCCTCGAGCAGGAAGTACTGCCGGACGAGTCGCTCGGCGTCGTCGAGGAACGACGCTTCGTCGTCAGGACCGAGATGCAGGTCGAGGAAGTCGGGCTCGGTGCGCAGCGCGCCGAAGGCCAGGTCGAGGCACGTGAGCGCAGCGGCGATGGTGCGTTCCGCGGGCTCGAGGAGGAACAGCCGCTCGAGCGCGGCGTGGACCAGCGTGCCCTTGGTGGTCCACGGCGACGGGGGCTCGGGCAGGCGGTCGATCGTGGCGAACCGGAACGCGAGCGCGCAGCCGGTGAAGGCGGCGACCTTCGACGGCGAGAGCGTGCGGGGCGGTTCCAACGGCATGCCCCGAGTATGAACCCCCCCTGTGACACTCGCGGGGACCCACCTCGCGGAATCCAGTGCACTACGACACATTTTTGTGTTGTAGTGCACTGGATTTGGGAGTCCACCCCGGCGCGACGGGGACGTGAACGACGCAGCAAGGACGACCGACGTCGGGCGCGTCATGGTCGGCCGGTCCGCGAACTCTTGGCGCGCTTGGCGACCGGATGTGTCGCCATCGGCGCCAATACTCGTCGACCTCGAAGTCTTGGCGCGCTTGGCGACGTTCCATGTCGCTCTGGTACCACAAAGGCGCCTGGGCACGACCGCCCACCTCGACGGGCGCCGCCCGACGCCGTCTTCATCGCGCTGTTTCACCATCCTGACCAGCGCCGACCCCGACGAACCGGCCGCCGGCGACCCACACAAACCCGGGAATTGCCGCGGTACGGTGCCGGCATCGATGCGGAGGAGGATGTTCGGGCTGCCAACCTCGCCTTCTACGAGGCGTTCGAGGCGCGCGACATGGATGCCATGTCGGAGGTGTGGGAGCACTCCGACCGCGTGGTGTGCACCCATCCCGGGTGGACCGCCTTGCGGGGCTGGGGTGCGGTGTCGGGCTCGTGGTTCGCGCTGTTCCGCGCCGACAACCCGATGCAGTTCATCCTCACGAACGAGTCGGTGACCGTCGAGGGTGATGTCGGATGGGTGAACGTCGACGAGAACCTGATCAGCGACAACCTCGGCGGAACGGTGGCGGCGCTGAACCTCTTCGTGTTCGACGGTGAGCGCTGGCGCATGATCGTGCACCACGGCTCGCCAGTCGTCACGACAACTACTTGAGCTCGTCGGCTCGACGCTCTGACTCTGATTCCGCCCACCGGAACACGCCCTTCGCCATCAGTGACGGCTCCGCCTCGCCGCGCAACCGGAACACCTCCGCTCTGGCGCGATGTGTGCTGCCGGAATCGGGAGCAGCGAGCGCGGCGTACTCCGCGAGGTGGCCAGCGAGGCGGAGGTCGTCGTCGGTACCGGATGACGCGAGCTCGATGGCGCGCCGCGCAAGAACGTCGGCACCGCCGGCCATCGTGGCGACTTCGATTGCGAGCGCGCTGAGCTTCGCGGGCTTCAGCTCCGCAGGGTTGCCGTCGTACCAGCCGCCGTACAGTCGCCACAGGTTGCGCACGATGAACTCGGGATCGTCGTAGATCGGGCGCAAGTACGGCTTCTCGATGAGGTCGGCGGGCGGGCGAACCGTGTGGATGATGTCGTTGAGGCGTGCCCCTTCGTTCATGAGCGCCAACGTCTGCGCGGCCAGCGATTCGAGCATCGTGGCGGAGTCGAGCAGCACCATGCGGACGTTGTCCGCGCCGGCGATCGGCAGCCCGTGCCCGGGCAGCAACAACTCCGGACCGAGCGCGGCCATCGTCCGCAGCGCGACCGCCCAGTCCTCCGCGTAGCGCTGCACCTTCTGCGGGTTCCCAGCGTTCGGTGTGCACCAGATGATGAGGTCGCCGGTGCACAACGTGCGCCGCTCGGGTACCCAGACCCAGGTGTGGTCGTCGGTCTCGCCGCGGGCGTGATGCAACTCGACGGCCACACCCGCGAGGTCGAGGTCGAGGCGATCGCTGTAGGTCACGTCGGGCCGGCGGTACTCGAGCGGCCACTTGAGGCCCGGAGCCTGGAACTGCCGTTGGTTGATGACGGCGTTGTAGCCCGCGGTCTTGCGATAGCGATCGAAGCGGGGGTCGATTCCGTCGTGGCCGATGACCCGCATCGGCCCTTCCTCTTCGAAGGCCGCCGTGCCGAACACGTGGTCGATGTGGCCGTGCGTATAGACCGCCGTCGTCGCTCGGTCGCTCGACCACGACCGCACGGCCTTGTGGATGGCGGGCGCGGCGAAGACGCTGCCGGTGTCGACGAGGCACAACCCGTCGGGGGTGGACAGTGCGGCCACGTTGGCGAACGACTCCACGAAGGCCACGCCGTCGCCGACCTCCTCCAGTTGGTTGCTCGGCCGGAACGGGTGGTGATCGGTGATGTCCGTCTCGCCTCGAAGGATCGCGTCCGACAGCTCGAGCAAGGACTTTTCGGTCATGCCGGGCAGCGTACGCTGGTCGTCTTGGAAGCAATCGATGGCCGCACCGCCCGAGCACTGCGGACACGCGAGGCGATCGTCGATGCGTCGATCGCACTCGTCGACGAAGGCGACCTACGCCCGACCGCGCCACGCATCGCCGAACGCGCCAAGGTTTCCGTTCGTTCCGTCTTCCAACACTTCGACGACCTCGAAGGTCTGTACGCCGCCGTCGGCGATCGCCTCGTCGAGCGGCTGTCCAACGTGACGATGGCGATCGACCACAAGCTGCCGGTCGACGACCGCATCGCCGAAGTCGTGCGACAGCGCGCCATCCTGTTGGAGGCGATCACACCAGTTCGGCGCGCGGCCGCGGTGCATGCGCCGTTTTCCCGCGAAGTTCGTTCTCGCCTCCAAGCGGGCCACGATTTTCTGCGGTGCGAGATCGAGCAGTCGTTCACCAAAGAGCTGACCGAGTGCCGCAAGGCCGACCGTCAGACCACCCTCGATGCGCTCGACACCGTGCTCTCGTGGTCGAGCTGGGACAACTTGCGCACGCTGAACTCGCGGAGCCAGGAAGACGCGCGCCAGGTGCTCGTCTGCATGGTGAACGCCATTCTCCGACGCACCGCATAGGGTCGGTACCGCATGGACCCGCGAGATCCGTTCCCTCGGCGCACTGCCACGCTCGGACTCATGGTGCCGTGGCTCGCCGAGGTCGTGTCGACGCTGCCTGGTCTGCTTCGTTCGTACGGTCCAGGAGGTCCGCTCGACCCGCGTACTCGCGAGCAGATCATCCTCGCGGTCACCGAGGTCAACGGCTGCCGCTACTGCGCGTGGATCCACGGGTCGTGGCAAGAGTTCCTCGGCGAAGGAGCGCACGCCGACGCCGAGCAGGTCTTGCTCGCGTACGCCCGCGCGTGCGCCGAGGCCGGGCGGCCGTTGCCGACTGACGACCTGGGCGCGGTACTTCCGCCGGCCGCAGTGCGTGCCGTGCGGGCGACCGTCGCGCAGATCGAGGTGTCGAACCTGGTGGGCAACACCGTCGACGGGTTGCTCGCGCGCCTGGTCCGCAAGCGCCCGTTGTCACCGATCGACTTCGCACGAGAGAGTGTCACCGTCGCGGCGGCGTTGCCGCTGGCGATTCCGCTGCTCGCCACCGCTGGCGCGATGCGAGTCGCAGCGCGCGTCGCTCCGCCGATGCCAGAGGTCGACATGCCTCCGCCCGGTGAGGCGAACCTGCTGGTGCACCTGCTGGCGGCCGCGGCGCCCGCGTACCTCTCGAACGCCGTGGTACGCCTCGCGCTGCTTGGGCTGCCCCGGTCGGTTGCGGTGGGAATCCGAGCGGGCCGCACAGCGGCGACAGTGCGGGTGGGCCGTGGACGGATCACGGTCGAGAACGGCATCAGCCGCGACACGATCGTGGTGGTTGAAGGTGAAGTGGAGCCGCTACTGCAGCTGGCCACGGGTTCGATCGTGCGCGAGTTGAGCAGCGTCCGCATCCGCCCGAGCTGAGACTGTCCCGTGATCGACGAGCTCGTCACCATCGTCGGTGTGGAACACGTCATCACGTCGGCGAGTGACGTCGATCCGTATCTCGCGGACATCACGGAGCATCCCCGAGGCACGGCTGATGTCGTCGTTCGTCCAGGGTCGACTGATGAGGTGGTCGCCGTCGTCGCATGGGCGGCCGCGTCCGGTGCGAACATCACGCCGGTCGTCGCGGGGTACAACGTGGCCGGCATTGCCATTCCGCGCGACGGAGGAGTCGTCCTCGACCTCACTCGGCTGCAAGGCATCGAAGTCGACCGCGACGCGATGGTGGTGATCGTCGAGCCCGGCGTGACGTTCGAACAACTCAAGGAGCACCTCGACCGCGAGTGCCCTGAGCTCGTGTACACGTACCCGTTCGCTCCGCCGTTCACGTCAGTGATGGCGAACGCGCTCCTCGACGGCCTCAACAACCTGTCGATGCGGCATGGCGCGATGGGGAAGTGGATCACCGGTGTCGAGGCGGTACTCGCCGACGGCACCGTCGTGCGCACCGGTGCGGGCGCGGTGGTCGAGTCGTGGTTCGGTCGTGCGCCGCTGCCGGATCTCACCGGACTCTTCGTCTCGACCCAGGGCACCACGGGTCTCGTGCTGCGGGCCGGGCTCGCGCTGGTGCCCAGGCCCGCGCATCGCCGGCGCTGGTTCGCGTTCGCGTGGTCGCTGCCCGACGCCTACGCCGCCATGCGCGCGCTCGCCCGGACGGGTTCCTTCGACGATGTCGGGCTCATGACGTGGCCGGCGGCGAAACTGCTGTTCGGAGCGACCGAGGGAATGGTCCGGGCGGACGACGAGCCGCTCGCGTTCGTCTTCATCGACATCACCGGCGCATCGGCGGCTGAGCTCGACGCTCGTGTGGCACTGGGCCGCGACATTCTCGACGGCACCGGCATCGACAGCGTCTTCGAGGTCGAGCAGCTCGTGAAGATGCTGCCGGGCATGGCCAAGCTGGCGGAACTGCCCACCACGCTGGACTTTCTCCTGGACTTCCCCGGCGGCGGCCTGGCGTGGGTCGGGTCGTACGGACCGGGACGCGGGTGGGTGGACGGCGCCAACGCCGGCCTGGGGATCCTGGAGGATCACGGGTTCCCGCCGTTCCTCGTCGCTCGCCCGATGGACGGTGGCCGGTACTACGTGTTGCGCTTCGTTGCCTGCTTCGATCGCGGCGACCCATCCGACATCGAGCGCACCGGCAAGTGCATGGGCGCCCTCGCTGACTGTGTGCTCGATCACGGTTACGTGCCGTACAAGGCGTCGGGCCCGGCGGCCGAGCGAATTGTGGCGCGCGCCCACCCTGGGTTCGCGACATTGCTGTCGCGTGTTCGCGACGCGCTCGATCCGGATCGCCGAATGAATCCGGGACGATGGCCGCAGACGTGATGTCGCCGCCGCGCGCGTTGTTCGCGCGATTGCCGCGCCTGGCTGACATCGTGCCCTGGGTCGACCTCGCTGATGGATTGCCGACCCCCATCGAGGAGCTCGACGACGGGCTCTACGTGCAGCGCGACGACGTCACCGATTCGCATTACGGCGGTAACAAGGTCCGCAAGCTCGAGTTCGTCCTGCCGATCGCAGTGCGCAAGGGCGGTCCAGTCCTCACTGCGGGAGCGATCGGATCGCATCACGTGTACGCCACCGCGGTGCACGCGGCACGACTCGGTCTCGAAGTCGAAGCGGTGCGCTTTCCGCAGCCCGAGACGCCGCACGTCCGCGCGGTCGATGCCGCGCTGCGGGCATTGCCCAACGTGCGGCACACGATGGTGGCGTCCTCGTACGACATGCCCCTGACGCTCATCGTGCGGCGCGCTGCGATCGAGCGCGCCGGTGGCTATGCCGTGCTGCCGGGCGCGACGTCGCCGCTGGGTGTGCTCGGATACGTGTCCGCCGCGCTCGAACTGATCGACGCGTTCGCCGCCGCCGGTTGGGCCCCTCCCGACGATGTCGTTGTCGCGCTGGGGAGCGGCGGATCGGCCACCGGACTGACCATCGGCCTGCAGCTCGGCGGCTGGCGGAGGACAACGGTCGTCGCCGTACGCGTCGCGGATGCGATCGTCACCAACCGCGCGGTGCTCGCGGCGCACGCCGTTGGCACGTTCGCGCTGCTGGGCATGGGTGGCTGGAGACCGCGCCATGGCAACATCGCCATCGAGCGTGGGTACTTCGGCGAGGGCTACGGCCACCCGAGCGTCGCGGGCGAGCAAGCGGAGGCGGAGGGAGCTCGCCGAGGGTTGGCGCTCGAACCGACGTACACCGCCAAGGCATTTGCCGCCGCGCTCGACCGTTGGCGGTCGGGCCGGCGCGTGGTGTTCGTGCAGACGTACGCGGGTCACTCGGACGCAGGCGAGGAACCGCAGTAGCGTCACTCCTTCGTATGAGTGATGTCGATCTCGATCGCGCCGCCGATTTCATCTGGCGCAACGCACGGCTCCTCGATCGCCATCTGTTCGCGTGCCGGTTTCTGAACGGCTCGTCCGAGCATGTCATCCACGCGTTGCGCAGCTACCAGAACGACGACGGCGGCTTCGGCAACGCGCTCGAACCAGACCTGCGCGGGCCCGACAGCCAACCCATCCACGTCGACATGGCCTTCCGGGTCTTCAACGAGATCGGCGTGGCCCCGCCGGAGATGGTGGCCCGGGCCTGCTCGTTCCTCACGAGCGTCACCGGCGAGACCGGCGGAGTCCCGGCGATCATGCCGTCGGCTGCCCGCCACGCCCATGCCGAGCATTGGCAGCCGAAGGCCTGGATCCCCGACGCGCTCAACCCCACGGCGATGCTTGCCGGGCTGCTGCACGCGTTGCACGTCGGTCACGCGTGGCTCGACAGGGCCGACGCGTTCTGCTGGAAGCGGCTCGGGGAGACGAAGGTGCAGGAGGGCCACGAGCTCGCGGCAGTGTTCTGCTTCCTCAACAACGCGCCCGATCAGCGCCGGGCGGTGGAGATGGCTGAGGACGTGGCCGACTCGATCCCCAATGCCACGTTCTTCGCGCTCGAGCCCGAGGATCTCGCTCATGGGTACGCGTTGACGCCGCTGCATCTCGCGCCGACGCCCGACGCGATGGGTGCAGGGTTGTTCTCGCCCGAGTTGCTCGGCGCGCACATCGACCATCTGATGGATCAGCAACAGGACGATGGTGGTTGGCCGATCACGTGGGAATCGCCGACCGCGGCTGCCGAGCTCGAATGGCGCGGCATCGTGACGGTGCGCGCGTTGGCAACGTTGCACGAATACGGAGCCATCTGACGTGGGCGACGTGCGGGCCGCGCTCGACGTGCTGCTCCAGCCGTCGCTCGAACCGATCGTCGAGATGGTGCTGGTGCGCGACGGCGATGCCATCGAGGCGCACGCCATCGACGGGAGCGTACGGTTCGATCGCGACGGCAACGTGCTGTCGGCCGAGGGTCGCAACCCGTTGGCCGACCAGGCGACCGATCGTTTCGCCGGGCTCTCGAACGAGCTCGCAGCGCTCCAGCCCAATCGCACCACGAACAGCTATCCGTTCGCCTACGAACAAGCCGTGCAGGTGTTCGACCATCCCGCGGCGCCCGACCTGTGCGTGATCCACACGGCGGCGCACAACTGGGCTGACCAGGGCGGTCATCTCGGTGAGCACGGCTCGCTGGACGTGGTGCAGTCGCGGGCGCCATTCATCATCGCCGGGGCGGGCGTTCGGGCGCTGGGCCGCATCGACCGGGTGTGCAAGCTCGTCGACGTCGCGCCGACGGTGCTCGCGCTGATGGGCGGACGGCTCGAGCGCACCGACGGCATGGTGCTCGACGACGTGATCGACGGCGATGCTGAGGGACCGGACCACGTCGTCGGGTTCCTGTGGGACGGCTGCAACCCGAATGTGCTGTACGACGCCGCGGACCGCGGTGAGGCGCCGAACGTCGCTCGGCTGATGGAGCTCGGTACGACCTTCGGGCACGGCGCGATGGCGTCGCTGCCGACTGTCACGCTCGCCAATCACACGTCGGTGCTCACCGGATTGCATCCGGGGCACCACGGGATCCTTCACAACGCGTGGTTCGACCGCGCGACCGGGCAGCAGGTGATCACGAATTCACCGGCGACGTGGCACGAAGCGTCGTCGTGGCTGTTCCCTGGTGTCGAGACGATGCACGACGCCGTGCACCGGTGCTGGCCCGACGCGTGCACCGCCTCGATCAACGAGCCGACCGACGCGGGCGCGGACTTCTCGACGTTCGACTTCGTGCGCCGCGGGGTCGCGCTCGAACGTCCTCCAGCGCCGGAGGAGTTGCCGAACGCCGACCAACGCTTCGTGCGTCCCGTCAAGGAGTACCGGTGGTCGAGTCGAGTCGATCACACGACCGTGCAACAGTTCCTCGGCGTGTGGTCGGGCGAGTACCTCGGGAGCGACTGGCCGTTGCCGAAATTCACGTGGTGCAACTTCTCGCTCACCGACGCGGCGTTCCACGAAGGTGGTCCTCACTCCGACATCGCGATGGCGTCGATCCGCGACAGCGATGCACGGCTCGGTGAGATCCTCGACGGGGTCGAGCGCGCTGGCGTGTGGGACCGCACGGCGTTCTTCCTCGTCGCCGACCACGGCATGGAGGAGACCAAGCCGGGGGTCAGCGGGGATTGGGGACCGGTGTTGCGCGACGCCGGCATCGCCCACCGCGATGAAGCCTTCGGCTTCATCTACCTCGACTGACCCCTCGCCAACTTGGGGGTCATTACGCCGGTCATGACCGACGCAAGTACCCCAAGTTCGCGGGGCGCGTCATGACTTCGGCTCCTTCGGGAGGCCGAGGAGGCGCTCGCCGATGATGTTGCGTTGCACCTGGGTCGTACCTCCCGCGATGCGCCCCGCGGGTGCGGCCAGCACGCCGAGCGACACGTCGTTCTCGAGCATGCCGCCGGCGCCGGCCAGCTCGCTCCGGAGGACGGCGACGTCGAACAGCATCTCGGTCACGCCGAGTTTCATCAGGGAGGCGGCCACCGACGCCACTGCACCCTGACGCTGTGCGAGCGCGAGATAGGTGCGCCCACGCGCCACGAGCGCGGTCAGCTCGTCGCGGTGCACCGGGTCGAGGTCGCCGCCGAGCGCGGCCATGCTGTCGATCCTCCGCTGCAACGAGATCGTCGATGCGCCGATGTGCCCGCGCTCGTTGGTGAGGGTTGCCATGCCGACCTTCCATCCCTCGTTCTCCGGACCGAGCAGACACGCCGCAGGCACGCGCACGTCGTCGAAGAACACCTCGTCGAAGTCGGCACCGCCCGTCATCTGCCGTAGTGGGCGGACCTCGATGCCGGGCAGATGCATGTCGACGAGGAAGAAGCTGATGCCCTTGTGCGGCGCGGCCTCGTGATCGGTGCGCGCCATGCAGATGCCCCAGTCGCTGATCCGGCCGTTCGAGCACCACACCTTCTGCCCGGTGATCGCGTACTCGTCACCGTCGCGATCGGCGCGAGTGGTGAGCGACGCCAGGTCGGAGCCGGCACCCGGCTCGCTGAAGAGCTGACACCACACCCGCTCGCCCGTGATGATCGGCTGCAGGTGCTCCGCCTTCTGCTCGTCGGTGCCGAACAGCAACAGCGATCCGCCCGCGAGCACGACGCCGACCATGTTGATGAACGGCGGAACGCTCGCCCGCGCGCACTCCTCGATCCACGCGCCCGTGTGCTCCGGGGTGAGGCCGCCCCCGCCGTACTCGACGGGCCAGTGGATGCCGGCGAACCCCGCGTCGTAGATCCGTCGCTGCCACGCTTGGCCTTCCTCCCGCTGGTCGGGCGGAAGGATGGCGCCGTAGTCACGCGGCGCAGCAGCGCGGTTCTCGGTCAGCCAACGCGCGGCGTCCGCCCGGAACGATTCGACGTCGATCACGATCCGGAACCTAACGTGCCGTCGTGCACGAAGACTCACGCATGAGGAAGTCGCGGCTGCGGCTCGCTGGCTTCCTGTCATTCATGGGCGTGCTGCATTTCGCCGCACCCAAGCAGTTCGACAACATCATTCCGAGGTGGGTGCCGGGCCGGCCACGCACGTGGACGTACTTGAGCGGAGCGGCGGAGCTGACCTCGGGATTGCTGCTCGCCAATCCGTCGACGAAGCGCGTCGGAGGGGCGATGGGTGCGGCCACCATGGTGGCCGTCTATCCGGCGAACATTCAGATGGCGATCGACAACAAGCCCCGCACGCCGTTCGGGGTCGGGATGTGGCTGCGACTGCCGATGCAGTTGCCGATGATCAACTGGGCCTTGAAGCACGCCCGCTCGTAGGGTGACCGATCTGATCGTGAACAAGGGGGACTGATGGCAGAGGTGCACGTGACCGGCGAGTTGGGCGCGAGTGTCGACGAGACGTGGAAGCTCGTGAGTGACTTCGGTGGGCTCCTCGAGTCCCTGGGCGTGCCGGTCGAGTTGTCGGGCCCAGAGGGCATCGGGCAGGAGCGGAAGATCTCGATGGGACCGGAACCGACGGTCGAGCGCCTCGAGGAGCTCGACAACGATGCGCACCGGCTCGTGTACTCGATCCAGTCCGGTCCGCTCCCGGTGGCCAACTACCTCGCGACGATGCAGCTGTCCGCGATCGGCGAGGGCCGCACGAAGCTCGATTGGTCGAGCACGTTCGAGCCCGCGGAAGGTTTTGCCGAAGCGGACGCCGTCAACGTCGTGAGCGGCATCTACAGCGGTGGCCTCGGCGCGCTGCAAGGCCGCTTCGGCGCGTAGCGCAGACCGCTTCTACGCGGGCTTCTCGACGCTGAAGGACTGGCGGCCACCCTTGCCGGGTCGGAGCACCTCGATCGGGTCGCGCGAGTCGTCGATGTAGCCGAGGGCGTAGGCGCCCTGTCGGTACCCCATCAGCCGTTGGATGTCCTCCGGCAGTTCCTTCGCGACATCGAGCGGCACGGAGAGGTACTGGTTCTCCTCTTGGCGCAGCCAACCGAGGGCGTAGTCGATGTTGATGCCGACGCGGGCGGTGTCGGTGGTGTTCGCGCCGCCGCCGTGCACGGTGCGTCCGGTGTAGAGAACGATCGAGCCGGCCGGCATCTCCGCCGGGACGGTGGCGAACTCCGACGCGTTCTTGAGGTCGACCTTCTCGCGATGGCTCCCTAGTGCAACTCGCGTCGCGCCGTTGGCCTCGGTGAAGTCATCAAGGGCGAACATGCTGCCGACCTCGACCTGCACGTCGTCCGGGAACTCGAAGAAGTCGAAACACCACTGATCGCGGTGCAGCTGCTGGGGCTGCGAGCCCGGTCCGATCGTGATCACCTGGGTGAGGTGGAGCTGGAAGGTGGTCTTGCTCGGCCAGAGCACCTTGTCGACGGTGTCGAGGACGAGCGGGTGGGCGATCAGCTCGCGGCTGGCGACCGACCGCGCCAAGAGAGCGCCGGTGCGGCGAGTGGCGAGTCCGCTGAACTCGTCGGCTCCGGGTGGCGTTGCGTCGATCCACGGCGACAGCTCGTCGCGCAACCGGTCGCATACGTCGTCGGACACGAGGTGCTCGATGATCGCCGCGCCCTGGTCGAGCATGGCTTCGGCGATCTCTTCGCCCGCGGCGGAGGCCTTGAATCGAGGAACGTCCACGGCCGCGAGCGTACGTGCAAGCAGACCTACGAGAGGGCCTTGAGCGCGAGGCCCATTTCCTCGTTGAGGTTGCGGGGGACCTCGTAGTCCTTCTCGTCACGGATCTGGTCGAAGTGGTCGCGCACCGACTCGGCCGTGAGCTCGGGATCGGTGTAGCCGGGCGTCACGCCGATGAACACACGCGCCACACGGCCACCGCCGACGGAGTACACCTCGCCGGACACCGGGCAGCTCTCGTGCGCGAGATACGTGACGACGGGAGTGACGAACTCCGGCGCGAGCTTGTCGGCCACCGGGCCGAGCAGCTCCTCGGTCATGCGCGTCTTCGCCACCGGCGCGATCGCGTTGGCCTTGATGTTGTTCTTGGCACCCTCGACGGCGAGCACGCGGGTGAATCCGACGAGGCCCATCTTGGCGGCGCCGTAGTTCGTCTGGCCGAAGTTGCCGAAGACGCCGGCGCCGGACGAGGTGTTGATGATGCGCCCATAGCCCTGGTCGCGCATGAGCTGCCAGGCCGGACGGGTCACATAGAACGCTCCCTTGAGGTGGACGTCGATGATCGGCTCGAGCATCTCCTTCGTCATGTTCTTGAACGAGGCGTCACGCAGGATGCCGGCGTTGTTGATGATGATGTCGACGCGGCCGAACGAGTCGACCGCCGTCTGGACGATGGACTCACCGCCTTCGGGCGTGGCCACACTGTCGTAGTTGGCGACGGCTTCGCCGCCGGCGGCCTTGATCTCGTCGACGACCTTCTGCGCGGCGGTGTGCGACCCGCCTTCGCCGTCGACCGAGCCACCGAGGTCGTTCACGACGATCAGCGCACCGCGCTTCGCCAGGTCGAGTGCGTGTGACCGGCCGAGACCACCACCGGCTCCGGTGATGATCGCTACCTTCCCATCGAATCCAAGATCAGCCATGGCGCGCACCGTACTTCGCGCCCCCCGTCACAATCGAAATGAGCGCTAGCCCGCGATCGAGATGACGACGATCGTGAAGCTGTGGGCCGCGTCGGCTTCGGCCGTCATCGTGTAGCGCGTGGCTGGCTGCAGGTACTCGCAGTCGAAGGTGGTCTCCGTCTGGCGCTTGACGCATCCCTGGAACGTGCCCTCGTCGCCTGAGTAGGGGGTGGCGAACAGGGCGTCGGCGACGGGCTTCGTCGCGAACCGCGACGCTGCGCTGCGGTTGTCACCGATGTAGGCGGCCCACAGTCCGTTGGCCGCGGCCTCCGGCGTCGGCACCGCAGGTCGCACCGTCGTCGTCGTGGAAAGTGCCGTGGGCGGCAGCGTCGTGAATGTCGAGCGCGTCGTCGAGGTCGATGTCGATGTGGACGCGGGCAGCGGCTGCGTCGACGCCACGATGCCTGGAGCCGTGCGCGCCGACGTCGTGTCGTCTCGGGTTGCCGCGGCGGCAATGCCCGCGATCAGCACTGCGAGCGCGGCCACCAATCCGAGCAAGGGTGACGGGCCCGAGGGCTGGGTCATGAAAGTCCGAGCGCCTCCAAGGCGCGGGCGCGCACGCCCTTGTAGTCGACCTTGCCGTTCGGCGCCCGCTCGATGGACTCGACGACAACCACTCGCTTCGGTGCCTTGTAGGCGGCCAGCTTGCCCTTCACGTGGGCGATCACGTCGGCTTCGTCGACGGTCACGCCCGGCACGGGCTCGACCACTGCGGTGATCGCTTCGCCGAACTTGTCGTCGGGCACCCCGACCGCGACCGCGTCGCGAACGTCGGGATGCAGCTTCAGCACCTCTTCGACTTCTTCAGGAAAGACCTTCTCGCCGCCGGTGTTGATGCACATCGACCCGCGTCCGAGCAACGTGAGCGAGCCGTCCGCCTCGACGGTCGCGTAATCGCCGGGAATGGAGTACCGAGACCCGTCGATCTCGACGAACGTCTTGGCCGACTTCTCGTCGTCCTTGTAGTAGCCGACGGGCGTCACGCCCTTGACCGCCACGCGGCCGACTTCGGCCGAGCCGGGCACGACGTCGCGCCCGTCGTCGGTGAGCACTCGAGCGTTCTCGCCGAGCACGAACTTCGCGGTCGTCGAGGTGCCCCCAGCAGTCGAGATCGATTGGCCCATGCCGAGTGCTTCAGAGGACGAGAAGGCATCGGCGAGGAGCATGCCGCCGTGGTGACGGAGCAGACCCTGCTTCGTCTCTTCGCTCCACATGACTCCAGAGGACGTGATGGCCCGCAACGAGCTGATGTCCCACTTGTCGGGCTGGTCGTCGAGCGCTCGCAGCACCGGCTTCGCAAACGCGTCGCCGACCCACGCGAGCGCGAAGACGTTTTCGCGTTCAACGGTGTCGAGGAGCTCGGCGGCGTCGAATGATCGATTCTCGAGGGTCACGATGCACCCGCCCCCAGACATGACAGAAAGCGACGTGAACATGCCGGTGCCGTGCATCAGTGGAGCAGCCGGGATGGCGATCAATCCCGGCTGGACGCACAGCGCGCGCACCTTGTCGAGGTCGGGCTCGGGACCGTAGTTCACGCCGCTCGTCGGGTTGAGCGTGACGAAGAGGTCGTGCTGACGCCACATGACGCCCTTGGGCATTCCGGTCGTGCCGCCGGTGTAGAGCAACAGCAGATCGTCGCCGTCGCGGCCGTGCCCGGGCACTGTGCGCTCCGTCGCTGATGCCGCGGCCTCTTCGTACGGAATGGCCCATTCGGGACACGTGTCGCTGCCGTCGTCGACCCACAGCCAGGTCTTGACCTTCCCGACACGGTCACGCACGCGATCGACGCGCTCGGTGAAGCACCCATGGAACACAACGGCGACGGCGTCGGCGTTGTCCCAGAGATAGATGAGTTCGTCCTCGGCGTAGCGATAGTTGGTGTTGACCGGCGCCATGCCCGCCTTGAACGTGGCGAACGTGGTCTCCATGTACTCGGGCCCGTTGTAGAGGTAGTGGGCGAGCTTGTCCTGCCGCTTCGCCCCGTTGTCGAGGAGCACCTTGGCGACGCCGTCGGCGCGCCGGTCGAACTCTCTCCACGAGATGCGGCGGTCGCCCTGCACCTGACATGGCGCGTCCGGCAGCTGCTCGGCGACCACTTCGTACACGTCGGCGAAATTCCACCCTTTTGACCTGGATGCCTCTGACACGAGCGAGGATCGTAAGCCACCCCTTGTGGCACGATCGCATCGCCCGGGGCTCTCCTGGGAAGTGGAGGCTTTGCGCGCCGTGCCGACGTTGGACGAGCCCGCCGTGTTCAGCGAGTTCGTCGCGGCGGTCGAACCGAGGCTGCGCCGCGCGCTGGTGGCGGCGTACGGAGCCGACCTCGGCCGCGAGGCCGCAGCGGATGCACTCGCTTGGGCATGGCAGCACTGGGACCGCGTTCACACGATGACCAATCCGGCTGGCTACCTGTGGCGAGTCGGGCAGACGTCGATCCGCCGCACCACCCGCCGGCGCGTGCACGAAGTCGTCGACGGGCGCGAGTTCGAACTCGAGCTCATCGACGACGGTCGAGGCGAACGATCGATCGAGCCCGCCCTGACCGGCGCGCTCGACGCGCTGTCGCCGCAACAACGAGCCGCCGTCGTGCTGGTGCACGGGCACGGCTACTCACTCAGCGAGGCGGGCGAGGCTCTCGGCTGCTCGGTCTCGACGATCCGCAATCACGTGGCTCGGGCGTTGCGTCGCCTGCATGCCGCCTTGGAGGTTGATGATGACTGATCACGACGAACCGCGCCCGGAGATCGAGCAGTTCTTGAGCGATCGCGCTGGCGCGCTCGATCGCGCCTCCGCGTCGATCGATGCAGAGGAGGCGACGCGCCGCACCGTGACGCATTCGCTGGAACCGGCGCGGCGATGGATTCACACGCCCGCCGCGGTCGCCGACCACGCTCGCCGCCGACCGGCCGTCGCGGCCGCGGTCATCGCCGCGCTGCTCATCGGCAGCGTTGGCGGATTTGCCGCCGGGCGCAGCAGTGCGCCGGGACGATCGAGCGTCGCCGCCGCTCACGGATCGCAGGACAAGAACACTGATGCGCTCTCGAGTGGTGGGTTCGCGTACGCCACTGGTGGCGGGATGTACCCCGGCGGGCCGGTCTTGACGCTCGCGTTCCTTCGCACGACATCGGAGGGCGTCGGCCTGCGTGGCTACCTGCAGCAGATGGACTACGGCGGCATGAACATTCAGCCCGTGTGCGACCCGAGCCAATGGTGCCCCCCGCCTGACTGCAACCCGACGACCTTCTTCATGGCCGAGCTCTCCAGCGCCGAGGCGGTTGCACAGAACGGCTCGCCCGTGTTCCCGCTCGACGCCCCTGCCGCATCGAGAGGCGAGATTCCGTTTGGCCAGATGGAAGGCGCGCCCACGAGCGCGTACATGGTGCAGACGAACAGCGACGTGACCACGGTACGCGGCACCTGGCCTGATGGGTTCGTCGACGAGATGGCGCCGGAGAACGGCTGGGCGATCGTTGCCCACACCGGCGCGACACAGGTGTCCGCGCTCGTTGCACTTCTCGCTGACGGTTCGTCGTTGTCCCTGACGAACTCGCAGGGCAGCTACATGTATCCCGCGAAATGCAGTCCGCCGCTGCCGCCGCCGCCCGAGCTGCCGCCGGCCGGCCAGGAGCAGCCAGCCGACCAGGCGGGAGCAACGACCGCCGTCCAGACGGCCTACAACACGGTGTGGGACCACACCACTGAGCCGACCTCGCGGTCGCAATACATCGAGGACCAACCCAGCATCCAGTCAGCGATCGACGCGTCGAAGAAGAACTTCCCGCAGGCCGCCGACACGATCACCGTCGAAGTCGGCGAAATTCGATTCCTGTCGACCACTGAGGCGGCGCTGTTCTTCGAGCTGAAGTACGACGGCGGCCAACTCTTCGGCAAGCAGATCGGATACGCGAAGCTCGTCGACGGAACGTGGAAGGTGTCCCGCGACACGATGTGCATGGTGCTGGGTTGGGCGGGGGGACAGTGCGACCCGCCACCGGATCCCGCTCGGTCAACGAGCGCTGGCAACGCCCCGCAACCGGGGACCTACTCCGGACCGTCCTCCGCGTCGTCCGCGTCCTCCTCGTCGGCGCCCACGACGGCCAACTAGCCGCAGCCCTACCGCGATCGTCAGCAACCACGGCACCAGGTCGGAGGTGACGCCGCCGGTGCGCGCGAGCGTCTCCGGCTCGAACGTGCGGGTCTCGCCGTTCGAGAAGGTGATCGTGGCAGGTACGTCCGTGGTCACCCGCACGTCGGCCGCCTCCGTGAGACAGGCGCGCGCGAGATCGACATGGAGCGACGACACGTTGTGCAACGTGAGCTCCAGGCGGTTGGCGGCGGCGCGATGAGTGAATCCGGTGACGTGTACGTCGTTTGACTGCCACGGCACAGGATCGGCGCCGGCGCCGGGCGCATCGGCGATGACTGGTTCGTCGACACCATCGCAACCGAGTGAGACCGCGTCGAGGGTTGCCGCGCCGTCGGTTGCCGGAACGATCGCCGAGATCCAGTACGCGCGATTCGGCACGAGGCCGAGGTCCGGCTCGTACAGGCGCCGATCGGTGTGGAAGGTGATGTGCGCGGGGTCATGGACGAGCATGTCGTTCGCCGACGCGTTGGACTCCTTCGTCCAGTCGTCGAACAACGCGTAGGTCAGGTGCTCCGCGAAGGGATGCAGGTAGAAGATCGACGGAACGCCCGCGTCGCTCAGACTCTGACGCAGCGCGATCGCGGTCTGGACATGAACCAGCTCGTCCTCTCCGCTGTACAGAGCAGCCACCGGTACGTGCCGGAGCGAGCCAACCAGGTCGAGGATGCTGATGTCGGCGCCTCCACCGCTGCCGTTGCCGAAGAAGGCGCCGCCCAATGGGGTCCCGTTGAAGACGTCGCCCGTGAACCCGACCCAGTTCACGACGCCAGCGAACAGGTCCGGATGCAAGGACGCGATGCGCATCGCCCCGAAGCCGCCCATCGAGTACCCGCTCATCACAACGCGGTCGGAGTCGGTCGGATAGTTGGCTTCGACGTCGGCCAGCACGTCGAAGACGTCACGCTCGCTGTAGCTGGAGTACCAGCCCTTCCATCCGCGACCCAGGGGCGTCGCGATGATGCGGTTCTGATCCTCACCGAATCTCTGCATGAAGCCGCCGCTCGTGCCCGGCAGGTACAAGCGTGCGGAGTGGTTCTCGGCCAGCCCGTGCAGCGCGAGTTGCACACCGTGCGGCGCAGGCTTGGCCGGCTCGTAGAAGCCGTACGGCTGGTACTTGCCGATCATGGTGAACGCCTGGCTGACGCTCTCACCGGGGCTCCCAGGGGTGAATCCGGGCCCGGGCACGCCGTTGTCGTCGATGCCTTCGCCCGCGCCGAGGGTGTACTGGCTGATGTACACGCGCTGCCGCTTGCCGCCAGGCGGGACGTCAGCCGGATTGGTCGCGCCGCCAGTGAGGTCGGCCACGTCCACGGTCGCCGCCATCGCGGTGATGTCGTTGGCCGCGAGCGCGTCGGCTTGATTGTCCTCCCACCACCAGCCCGTTTCGTCGAGCCCGCGGAATGCGACGTTCATCGGTGTGCCATCGGGCTTCGCGACGACGGCCCACAGCTTCCAGGTCGTGCCAAGTGGCTGTGCGAACTGCCCTTCGATCACGTTCGTCGTCGGATCACCGTCGGCGAAGACGTGTTCCTCGTCCCAACCCGCGGACGCGGTGGCGACGTAGATCCACGGGCCTCCACCCGTGCCGGCGTTGTTGTCCGTGTCGATGGCGATGGCGAGCTTCGCCGCGTCGGGCACCGTCATCGCATTCAGTTCGGCGGACACATGCACCTGTCCACCGCTGACCCGGATGCGCAATGCAACGAGATCGGTCTGGTCCTGGTCCTTCTGGCCACCGGCAGGGGGCAGACCGCCGTAGGCATCGAAGCTGGGAATCGATTGGAACTCGAGGCCTTGGATGATCTGAGGCAGCGCGGGTCCGGGTGCCGAGGGCCGGGCGCCGAAGTTGTCGTACACGTAGTCGCGGTAGACGAGCTCACCCGCGCAGATGTCGACGGTGCCGGCCACCCACGAGCCTTGACCACACGTCGAGGGCTCGACCGCTGGCGACCCATGGGCCGGCGGCGCGACGACGAGCACGGCGGCGGCAACGACTGCCGCGAGCATTCCCCTCAGCACTTGCCAGCAAGGTACCGTCGCCAGCCGATGGACTTCGATTTGCCGGGGGAAGGCGATCCGCGCCGAGTCGAGGTGCGCACGTGGCTCGAGCAGCATCAGCGACCTTCGGGCCGACAGCTCGCGGAGGCCGGGTACGTCGCGCCGCACTGGCCGAAGCCCTACGGCCTCGATGCCGATCCGGTGCACCAGATCATCATCGACGACGAACTGCGACGCGCCGGTGTCCGCCGCCCGGAGAACACGATCGGTATCGGGTGGGCCGGCCCGACGATGTTGCACGCGGGCTCCGAAGCGCAGAAGGACCGCTACCTCTTACCGCTCCTCGCCGGCGAGGAAGTGTGGTGTCAGCTGTTCAGCGAACCCGAGGCCGGCAGCGACCTCGCCGGTCTGCGCACACGCGCCGAGCGCGACGGTGACGAATATGTCGTGAACGGCCAGAAGATATGGACGTCAGGCGCGCACGTCTCGAAGTTCGGCATTCTCATCGCGCGCACCAATCCCGAGGCGACGAAGCACAAGGGCATCTCGTACTTCGTCTGCCCGATGGACGCGCCTGGCATCGAGATCCGCCCGATCGTCGAGATGACCGGCGTGCACATGTTCAACGAGGTGTTCTTCACCGACGTGCGGATACCGGCCGAGAACTTGGTCGGCGAGGAGAACGAGGGTTGGTCGCTGGCAAAGGTCACGCTCGGCAACGAGCGCGTGTCGCTGTCGAGCGGGGGCGCGTTGTGGGGACGGGGACCGACGGCCGGCGACCTGCTGGATCTCGTGCGCTCGCACGGTGGCATCGACGATCCGGTGATGCGACAGGAGCTCGCTCGGCTCTACATCGACGAGAAGGTGCTCGACCTCATTCGATTGCGCACGGTTTCGGCGCGCATCCGCGGCGAGCCGCCCGGTCCGGAAGCCTCGATTCGCAAAGTGATGGCCGACGAGCACGGGCAGCGCATCATGCAGCTGGCCAATGCGCTCTGCGGATCTTCGGGGATGCTCTCGTCGTCGGGACCCCTCGGCGCTCCGGCTGACATGTGGTACTACGGCTTCCTGTTCAGCCCCGCGCTGACGATCGGCGGCGGCACCGGCGAGGTGCAACGCAACATCATCGGCGAGCGCGTGCTCGGACTCCCGCACGACATGGATCTCACCTGAGCGACTGAAGTGCACGGACATGACGCTTCCGTCATGCGGGTGCACTTCAGTCGCGTCAGGGCAGCTTGCAGGCGGGGGTGCCGCCCGGGAGGCGGTGCCGGTTCTTGGCGATGATCACGTAGGCCACGGCCGCCAGCCACGAGAACGGTGGCACGAGCAGCAGTGCTCCGAGAAGTCGCCATGCACCGCCCGCGGCGACCAGCGCCTTGCCGATCGAGCGATGGCCTCGGTACGTGCGACCGCGTTCGTCGACCCAGTACGCCGCGGTCGTCACGTCGGACTCCGTCAGGCCGATCGCCCCGAGATCGACGCGCTGCCAGGGCTCGACACGCGTGCCGCTCGGCAGCCGGTGCTCGATCCACGTCGCTGAGCTCGTGCAGAAGCTGCAGTCACCGTCGAAGATCAGCAGCGGCCCATTGGGGACGGCAGACGACACCCCACTACTGTGCCGTCTCCGATGGCCAAAAAGGAATCCACCGACCCGGTCTTGAAGCCGAAGGAACGGGTGGTCGCCACTGTCGACATGCCGGGCATCCCCGAAGGCACCACCGGGAGGGTCATCCTCCCGGAAGGGCTGACGTGGATCCGCTACTGGGTGCGGTTCGACAACGGCGTCGTGCGCGGCACGATCGACCGCCGAAAGCTCGCCCGTCCGGGGGAGTGGGCGGAGCTCGTCCGCCGTCGCGAGAGCGGCGAGGACATGCCTGCCCCCGCTACCGCGGCGAGCAGCGACAGTGCGCCTGCCGCCGCCGCGGCGGAGGGCGAGTCGGTGATGATCAACGGGGTTCCGGTCCCGGGTTTCCTGATCGAGCGCAGCAAGCAACGACGCGAATTCTTGGGGGTCTGATGCAGATTTCGATGCCGATCAGCTACGCGGGCGGGTTCGAGGAATCGGCCCGGCAGGTCGCCGACCTCGAGAAGGCCGGGCTCGACATGGCATGGGTCGCCGAGGCCTACGGCTACGACGGCGTGAGCTTCATGGGCTACCTCGCGGCCAAGACCGAACGCGTACAGATCTGCTCGGGCATCCTCCCGCTGTACACGCGCACGCCAACGTTGTTGGCCATGACCGCCGCCGGCGTCGACGCGTTGTCGGGCGGACGGTGTGTGCTCGGTCTCGGCGCGTCCGGTCCGCAAGTGATCGAGGGCTTCCACGGTGTCGTCTACGACAAGCCGTTGGCGCGCACGCGCGAGATCGTCTCGATCTGTCGCAAGGTCTGGGCGCGCGAGGCGCCTCTGACGAACGAAGGCCCGCTCTACCCGATTCCGGTTCCGGAGGGACAGGGAACCGGCCTCGGCAAGCCGTTGAAGATCATCGGCCACCCGGTGCGCTCGCGCATTCCGGTGTACATCGCGTCCCTCGGCGAGAAGAACGTTGCGCTCACCGCCGAGATCGCCGATGGCTGGCTGCCGATCTTCTACGTCCCCGAGAAGGCGAACGACGTGTTCGGCAAGGCGCTCGCGGAAGGGAACGCGAAACGCGCCGCTGACCTCGGGCCTCTGGAGGTCGCGGCCGGCGGTGTCGTGTGCATCACCGATGACGAGGCGCAGGCAGAGTCGATCCGCGACTTCGGGCGGGCGATGGCTGCGCTGTACATCGGGGGCATGGGCGCGCGAGGCCAGAACTTCTACAACGCGCTCGTATCGCGGTATGGCTACGAGCAGGAAGCGGCCGAAATCCAGGATCTCTACCTCGCGGGTAACAAGCAGGAGGCGGCGGCCAAGGTGCCGGCTGAGTTGCTCGAGAAGACGTCGCTGTGCGGCTCGGAGGGCTACATCAAGGACCGCATCGCCGCCTACAAGGAGGCGGGCGTCACGATCCTGCAGATCACGCCCATCGCGGAGAACCCGGCCGACGTGATCGAGAAGCTCAAGACCTGGACCGCCTGAGCCAAATCCAGTGCATCGCGACACAAAACTGTGTCGTAGTGCACTGGATTTCGCTCCGGGCGTGTGGCGCTGGGCGCCGCACCTCGGGGGGAGAGGTGCGGCGGCCCTGCGCTGGCACCGCCGCGTGCCACTGCGATGACGGTAAGAGGGTCAGGTTTCGCGCTTGTGTCGTGACGGTGAACAACCGTCAGCGATACGCACCTGCGCCGGTGAACATGCCGCGGTGCCAGCG
>JBEEFW010000060.1:0-5720 GCA_041166385.1 Acidimicrobiaceae bacterium
GCAGGCGGCCTGGTGACGCCACGACAAATTCATCAGGGGGGACTCACTCCCTCAGTGCATCGAGGTACGGGTTGGATACGACACCGAAGGGATCCAACCCCCCGGTACGAGGGATCGAGTGTAGAGATGGCCTGGGCCGAAAGTCCAGAGTTAAGGCTGGTCAGGCGGTGTCGGGCGAGCTCCGCCCGGTCTGCACCAACAGTTGTTGCACCAGGTCAGCCGGATACCGACGGTGTCCCCCTGGCGTGCGTACGGATGGCAGCCGGCCCTTGCGCGCCCAGTCGGTGACCGCACGCTCCGACACCTGGAAGAGCAGCGCGACCTCGCGCGTCCGCAACAGACGTCCCGCCAGAACCTCGGTCGCCGGATCCGCGCCGAACAGCTCCGCTACCAAATGCTCCCGCTCATGCTGTTTCGCGGCTGCGTCCATCTGTTCGTCCGTCCCCCCCGAACCTGCTGCGTCATTGCGCTGTGTGTACTCAGGGCGCCCACGGCCAGTGTGCACCAACCTTCTGACATGAGCAATCGCGAACGTCAGCCGCGAAGGTCCTCGAGCAATGATTGTTTGCTGGCTTCACCCAGTTCGGTGGCATATGCGTAATTCGCGTGTGCAACCGCGATGCGTACGGACTCCGACGCGAACCGTTCGACCTGCGCGTCGGTCAGTTCCAAGTGCACATAGTGAACCGACGCGGTGATGCTCTCGCGGGTGAGCTGACGCTCGTGCTCGGCGTTCGGACGAGCGGAGACGATCTCTTCGGTTCCCGGCTCACCGATGCGGACCTCGATCGAGCGCTCGATGCCGACGAGCTTCGGCAGCCACTCCATGAGGTCGTCCTTCGTCGTGAGCTCGATGAACAACGTGGCCGCCAGCGCGCCGCGCTCAGGGATGAGCGGGTTGTAGATGTCGAGCTCGGTCTGGATCGCCTCGTCGGTGAGGATCTTCTCGGCACGCGCCATCTCTTGGATCTGGAAGCGGACGGTCTCGCGGTTCTCGAATACGAGCGTGACGAATGGACCGACGCCGATCCGACGCACCTTCTTCAGATCGATGATCTGCGCGCGGAACGAGTCGCGCTCGCGCTCGTACGCGCGCTGATCAGCGATGTCGTCGACAGAGAGCTTCATGTACCCACTGGAATCAGCTGACGGATTCCAGTCCTTGGGTGAAGCGGCCGGCGTGCGACTTCTCGGCGCGAGCCAGTGTCTCGAGCCACTCGGCAACCTCGTCGAATCCTTCGTCGCGGGCCGTCTTGGCGAACCCGGGGTACATCTCGGTGTACTCGTACGTCTCGCCCTCGATCGCAGACTTGAGGTTGTCCTCGGTCGCGCCCACGGCGACGTTGGTGACCGGATCGCCGACCTCGGCGAGGAAGTCGAAGTGACCGAATGCATGACCGGTCTCGCCCTCGGCGACCGAACGGAACAGCGCGGCGACGTCTGGATAGCCCTCGATGTCGGCCTTCTGGGCGAAGTACAGGTAACGGCGGTTCGCTTGGCTCTCACCGGCGAACGCTTCCTTCAGGTTCTCGTGGGTCTTCGACCCGTTGAGCTCAGGCATTGCCTTCCTTTCGTTTGCACGTGGGGCACGTGCCCCGGAAAACCACATCGGTGTGGCTGATCGTGAACCCGTGGCGCTGCGGACCGGCAACCTTCACCGTGCTGGCGTCGGCGTACACGTCGACGACCCGCCCGCATCGATCGCACACCAGATGGTGATGATCCTCGATGTTGGGGTCGAAGCGAGCCGAACCGGTGCCGAGGTCGAGCGCGTGCACCTCGCCCATGGCGGCGAGGTCGTTGAGTGTTTGGTACACGGTACGCAACGAGATCGTCGGCATCGACGTGCTCACCGCGTCGTACACCCACTCGGCCGTGGGGTGCGCCGTTTCCCCGTGGAGCACGCGGAAGATCGCTTGCCGTTGGGGGGTGATCTTGAGGCCGCGAGCTCGGAACAACTCGGTGAGCTCGGCCGGGGACTTCACGGCAGGCAACCTATCCGCACCGGTTGCTTGTTTACAACCGTTGTTGATAAGGGCTCAGTCGCCTTCGTGGTGCGCGACCGCCGTGACCACCGCGACCACCACCGATTCGTCGCCCACGAAGCTGCCGTACCCAGTGCTGTCCGGCGTGTCGCCGCCCTGCGCCGGATTGCGGTGCGCGGTCCGCCAACGCACATCCCCCGTGACGGCATCGAGCGCGAACAGGCCGTCGCTCCCGAGCGGCAGCAGCACGGACCCTGCAACGGCGCCGGGGTAGTACGTGCTCCCGAGGCTGGCGGTGTTCCATCGCGGCGCCGCCGTGATCGAGTCGATGGCCGTGACCGTGTACCCCTCGGATCGCTGCTCCACGGTGACGACCGATCCGTCGAGCATGACGATGCCGAAAGCTCCTGTCGGCCTCGACCACAACTCGTGGCCGTCGCTCGCGTCGAGACCGACGAGCAAGGGCCCGCTGCGCGGGTTCCGCATGGCGATGACGACGGACGCGTCCGCAGCCTGCGGCCGCAGTTCACCGTCGCTCGCGGGGATCGGAAGCCGCCACGCGGCCGCGCCCGTCGCGGTGTCGAGCGCGACCAGTGCGCCCGCATTCACGTCTTCGACGATCAGTCTCGTGCCGGCCAGGATCATCGAGGGCGTACCGCCCCCCACGCAGGCTTGGAACACGGGCGGTGGCGCGTCCGCGCTCGCCGGTGCTGGCGGCAGATTCGCCGAGGGCTCGCCGCTGCACGCCGCAAGGTCGTAGGTCCAGCGGGTCTTGCCCTCGAGGTCGAGCGCCAGGACATCGGGGCTCGCGGCCCGGTCGGTCAATCCGACGTACACACCCGACGCGTCCGCCACGAGCGCTCGTTCGAAGCTGGCCGATTCCGCACCCATGGGCCCGAGGTCCGCCCGCCAGCGCTCAGCGCCGGAGAGATTGTCGTACGCCACCACACTGTTGGTGCTCGGGATCCCGGTGATCGCGAGTGCGCCGGTCGACGCGACCGTCGGGCCGCCCGGGGCGCACCACCGCTGGTCGCCGGTGTCGAGGTCGAACGCTCTCACCAACCCGTCGCCGCCGCCGACGACGACGAATGTTCCGGCCTTCGCCAGCTTCCCGCCCGTGCCGGCGGTGCGCTCCCACTTCACCAACCCGGTGCGAGCATCGAATGCCACGACTGTCGACGGATCGCCGTGGTCACCACGGCACGCTTCTACCGGTTTCGGTCGCGTATCCGCCGTCCCGCTCCCTGACCCACACGCCGCAATCGCCACGCAGGCGATCACGGCGACTCCGAGGCGCACGTTCGGAACAGTAGGGCCGGCACCAGTAGCGTGACGGCCACATGGCTGACGGGTTCGATCGAGCCACCAACCTTCGGCGTCTGGCCGATGAGCGCTTCGATGTCCTGGTCGTCGGTGGTGGTATCACCGGCGCCGGCGTCGCCCTCGACGCGGCATCACGCGGCCTGCGCACGGCACTCATCGAGCGCGACGACTTCTCCTCCGGAACGTCGTCGAAGTCGTCGAAACTGGTACACGGCGGCCTCCGCTATCTCCAGAACGGCGACATCAAGCTCGTCTACGAAGCCCTCGCCGAGCGGCAACGCCTCCGCAAGAACGCGCCGCACCTCGTCAAGATCCTCCCGTTCCTCATCCCGATCTTCTCGAAGGACGGATTGATCAACTCGAAGATCGCCCGCGCCATGGGCAGCGCGATGTGGATGTACGACCTCACTGGTGGCGCCCGCATCGGCAAGATCCACAAGCGGCTCAACCGTGAGGAAGCGGTGGAGCACATGCCGCTGCTGCCGTCCGACCGGCTCGCCGCCGCCTACCTGTATTACGACGCGCAGACCGACGACGCCCGGCTCACGCTGACGATCGCGCGCACCGCTGCGCTCGAGTTCGACGCAGCGATCGCCAACGGCTGCCGCGTCATCGGCTTCAGCAAGGACGATCAAGGCCGCGTCTCGGGTGCGATGGTCGAGGCCGACGGGACGTCGTTCGCCGTGAACGCCGGCGCAGTGGTCAACGCCACCGGTGTCTGGGCCGACGATGTGCGCGCGCTCGACGAGGGCACCCACCCCGACTCCATCCGCCCCGCGAAGGGCATTCACATCACGGTCCCGTGGTCGAAGGTGCAGAACAAGATCGCCGTCGTCATTCCGGTTCCGAAGGATCGACGATCGGTGTTCGTCGTGCCGTGGGGTGGCACCGATGGCGACTTCGAGTTCACCTACATCGGCACGACGGACACGGACTACGAGGGCAGCCTCGATGATCCGCAGTGTGACCCTGAGGACATCGAGTACTTGCTGAAGGCGATCAACTTCTCGGTCACGTCACCACTCACGCAGGCCGACATCCTCGGCACGTGGGCCGGACTGCGTCCGCTGGTGAAGAGCGCGACATCCGGCCGCACCGCAGATCTGTCACGGAGCCACCGTGTCGCACGTTCGCCGAGCGGACTCATCTCGATCACCGGCGGGAAGCTCACGACGTATCGCGAGATGGCGGCCGACACCGTCGACGAAGTCGTCGACGTGCTCGGTCGCGCCGCGACGAAACACGCCAGCCGCCGTTCGCGGACGAAGCGTCTGCACTTGCGCGGCGCCGACGGCTACGAGTCCGCGCGCGCATCGGCAGGCGACGACGCGACGCTCGTTCATCTACTCGACCGCTACGGCGACGAGGCGCGGACGGTGCTCGCCCTCGCCGACACCGAACCCACGCTGCTCGAAGCATTGGTGCCGGGCCTCCCTTACATCAAGGCCGAAGCGGTGTACGCCGCCCGCCACGAGATGGCCCGATCGGTCGACGACGTTCTCGCGCGTCGCACACGGGCCCGGTTGCTGGCCCGCGACGCGAGTGCCGCCGCCGCGGCCGGCACCGCCGCGCTCCTCGCGCCCGAGTTGGCCTGGGACGCGGCGGAGCAAGCCGCCCAAGTCGCGCGCTACCTCGAGCTCGTGACGCACGAGCGCGCTGTGGCGCAGCTGCCCGAGACAGTCCTCGAGGCGGCGATCGGCCGGTGACCGCGAGTCCGGGGCCGGCGGCGGGAGCACCGACGCCGCCGATCGAGATCGCCGGCGGCGCAGCCAACGCGACCGCGCGGATGGCGGCGACGCGGGTGCCCGTCGGCGACGACATCGTGGAGCGCCTGCGCCGTGCGTGCGCAGAGGTCACCACCGAGCCGGCCACGCTGGCCGAGGCCAGCCGGGATTGGTGGCCCCTCGCGATGACGTGGGCCGTCGAAGGTCAGGTCGCGGCACTGGCCGACGTGGTGGTCCGCCCGCAGTCGGCCGACGAGGTCGCCGACGTGCTGCGCATCGCCAACGATGCGCGCATCCCGGTGACGGCCGCCGCCGGGCGCAGCGGTGTGTGCGGTGCATCGGTGCCAGTGCACGGCGGCGTCGTGCTCGACCTCACCGCGCTGTCGGGCATCGTCGATGTCGACGACACGTCGCTGGTGCTCGATGTGCACGCGGGCACGTTCGGCAATCTGCTCGAGGACGAACTGCGGGCGTCGTACGACAAGACGCTCGGGCACAGGCCGCAGTCGATCGATTTGACGACCGTGGGTGGGTGGCTCGCGTGACGAAGCGCCGGGCAGAACTCGAACCGCTACGGCAAGATCGAGGACATCGTCGTCGGCCTCGACGTCGTTCTGGCCGGCGGACAGCAGATCCGAACCGGCGGTGTGCCCCGGCAAGCCGTCGGGCCGGATCTGAACCAAGTGTT
>JBEEFW010000061.1:0-3369 GCA_041166385.1 Acidimicrobiaceae bacterium
GAAGACATGGTCGCGCGCCGTCGCCGGGTCAGGGAACGGCGCCGCGAGGGCTTCCGCCTGGGCCACCTCGAGCACGCGCTCCACGTCGCTGTCCACCCGGTCAAGCTCATCGGCGTCGATGTCCGTCTCGTCGAGCAGGCGCGCGCGCAGACGGAGCACCGGATCCGCTCCCCGGGCGGCCTCCTTGTCCTTCTGCGACCGGTAATGCTCCACGTCCGCGTTGTAGTGACCGTAGAGGCGGGTCGTCTTGCACTCGAGGAAGGTGGGGCCGCCGCCGCAGGCTGCGCGTTCGCGCGCTTCGGCCACCGCACCCGCCACCGCAACCGGATCGTTGCCGTCGACTACGACGCCGGGTAGGCCGTAGCCGTCAGCGCGGGAAGCGAGGTCGGTCACTCGACTCATGGCCGTGATCGGCGTCATCTCCGACCAGCCGTTGTTCTCGCAGACGAAGATCACGGGCAGCGACTGTGTCGCGGCCATCACCAAGCCCTCATGCGTGGCCCCTTGATTCGTCGCGCCGTCGCCGAAGGAAACGACGGCAACGCCGCCGGTTTCTCGCGCGCGTGCAGCGAACGCCAGCCCGTTCGCGATCGGCAGGCCTGCCCCGACGATCGAGTTCTCTCCGATGAAGCCGTACCGCGGCGCGGTCATATACGCAGCACCGCCGCGGCCCCCATTCGTTCCGGTCGCGCGCCCACAGATCTCTGCGAAGAACTCCGCGAGCGGCACCCCGCAGGCGAGAGCCCAGCCGTGGCCGCGGTACGTGGCAACCACGCGGTCTTCCGCTCCGAGAACGGCGCAGGCGCCCGCAGGAATCGCTTCCTGGCCGCAGCAGAGGTGGATGGATCCTGCGACGAGGTCCGCGCCGCGAAGGTCTTGCGCCCGCTCTTCGGCCCGCCGGATCGTCAACATGAGGCGATAGAGGTCGAGCTTCGAGATCTCGGATGTGCGGTCGAGCGTCGTCGGCTCGCTCATGACGCATACTCCGCGCGCGCGATGGTCGAGGCGACAGCGGCTGTGAAATCTGGCGAAAGACCGATGTAGATCGACGGATCGAGCAGGCGCTCGAGCTCTGCCCGGGAGAAGTTGCCCATCGCGGCGTGGGTCCGCTCGGGGACGTCCATGAATGGATCCTTTCCCTCGATGCTTTGCGCGGCGCACGCCCACACGAGCTCGTCGCCGTCCTGAAGTTCCGTGTGGCGGGTCCGCGCAATCATCCCTGCTTCGGACACAATGACGCCTCCTGAGCCATCGAGGGTGACCAAAGGATTCTCTCGAGGTTTACGACTGGGCTCCGTGACGCGCACCGGGAGGCGCAGGCCCTTCGGCGTGGATGCTGCGCTCCCTCAAGACCGCGCATTCCATCTGCAGACCTCATGTCGGGCTCGTGCTCCTGCCGCAAGCTGCCGGCGCCGCGGAACAAGGTTCGTCCGAAGCCTGGCGACCGACATGATCGGTTCGCACAACATTGCTTTCCGCTTCTGGGGCGTTGTGCATCGTCCATTCGCGCTACGCCACGCGGTAGTGCTCGAGGGCCTGTTCGTCGACTTCGACGCCCAAACCGGGGCCCGTTGGAAGTACGAATGCGCCGTCTACCATCTCCGGCTCGGGGCCAAAGAGGTTGCGTCGAAGCTCTTGGCCGGGGTAAATGTCGAGATGGCAGTGCTCGCACCATGGGGAGTTTCGGAGTGTCGCGGCGAGGTGGATGTCGGCGACCAGCGCCAGGGTTGTGGCAACCCATCCGTACGGCACGACCGACTTTCCGCGTACGCGCGCATCTTCGGCCACACGGCGTGACTCGGTGAAGCCGACGCGCGCGACGCACGGCTGGACGATGTCGACGCCACCACGATCCATCATCTCGAGGAACTCGTTTCGGGTGACGAAAAGCTCGCCTACGGCCACGGGAATGTTCGAGCGCTCCGACACCTCGCGGTATCCGTCGACGTCGTCGAGCCAAAGCGGCGTCTCAATCATCGCCACGTCGTAGTTCTCGAGCTCGCGGAGTACGCGTACGGCTTCCTTTGCCGTCCGCCAGCGGTGGCCGACGTCGACGAGTAAGTCCATCTTGTCGCCGACGAGGTCACGCGCGGCCCCGGCGAGCGTGACGATGTCGCGGTTCGTCGGGGCACAGTCGTCCAGCGGCTCGATCTTGTAGGCTCGGAAGCCGAGCTCGAGCGATTGCTCGATCATCTCGCGGTTGCGGCGAAGGGTCTCTTCCCAGGGCAGCGGGCCAGGGTAGAGACTGCTGTACGGGATCACGGGCTCGCCGCTCGCACCGCCGAGCAACTCGTAAATCGGTCTGTTCTCGGCCTTTCCCTTGATGTCCCACAGCGCGACATCGATCGCTGCAAGCACCGCGATCAGGAGGCCCCGACGTCCCGACATCGCGGTCGCGCGGTACATCACGTCCCACAACCGCTCCGGGTGAAGTGGGTCCTGCCCGACGAGCAACTGCTTGATCCCCTGACTCCAGCTGTGGGACCCGGGCGAGTCCACGAGGGCCTTCATCGCGCGCGGCGTATGGTTGCCTTCTCCGTAGCCGACGATGCCGGCGTCGGTCGTGATACGCACTATGAACGCGTCCTGCATCGCGTCGGCGGCTGTCACGTCGATCGTCGGTCGCTCCACGACCATCGCCTCGACGTCACGGATCTTCATGCGCGCGCTCGGTTAGTGTCACGCCCTGGCTTCGCAGTGAAGCGACGAACACCGGGGTAGGAGGCACGTTGGGCAAACATGACGCGAGGACGGTCGTCGTCACGGGGGGTGGCGGCGGAATCGGCTCGGCGATCTGTGGTGAGTTCGCGCGCGACGGCGCCCGAATCGCCGTCTGGGATCTGAACCGCGATGCTGCCGAAGCGGTGGCCGACTCGATCGAAGGCGCGCGGGCCTACGCGGTCGACATCACCGACAGCCGCGCGGTCGATGCAGCGACCGCTGAGGTCGTGCGCGACTTCGGCGGCTTGCACGTACTCGTCAACAATGCAGGCGTCAGTCTCGTCGGCGACCACACACAGGATCTGTCGGACGACGTATGGAACACCGCCATCGGCGTGATGCAGACGGGAGTGTTCTTCTGCTCGCGCGCGGCGGGTCGGCACATGATCGCGAATCGCCACGGCGCGCTCGTCAACATCGCGTCGATACGCGGGTTCTCGCCGAACCCTGGCAGGCTGGCGTATTGCGCAGCGAAGGCCGCGGTGATCTTGATGACGAAGGTGATGGCAGCCGAATGGGGCCGGTACGGCGTCCGAGTGAACGCTGTCGCCCCGGGTGTCCAGTCGACCGGCATGTGGGACCGCGAGCTCGCGCTCGGGATGTATGACCAGAGGGCTTATCTCGACGCCATCCCCGCCGGTCGCCTTG
>JBEEFW010000062.1:0-3418 GCA_041166385.1 Acidimicrobiaceae bacterium
CGACGCGAACGTCGTTGCGCCCGAGCCCACTGATGAGGGGCTCGAGGACGCGGGCGCCGTACTCCCCCGTCAGGATCGCGACCGGCGCATCGCGTCGAGGACGAAGGGCGACGAGCACTTCATCGGCGTCGGTCGTACGGGCGCCGCGGTACGGCTCGAACGGAGCACCGTCGAGGCGACCCTCGGCCCAGGCGAAGAATCCGGCGGCGACGCCGGTCGGTTCGGCAACGCGTCCCTCGAACTCCGCCTCGAACGTGCGGGCCATGCCGATGCCGTCTTCGTGCATTGCAAAGTCCTCATACGCCTCGGCGGGCGGGAACGGTCGATGCGCGAGCAAGTAGTACTCGTCGGCGGCGAACACGAGACGGCGCCCGAGTGCGGCTCGGAAAACGTCCTGCCAATCTTCGACGCAGTCGACGACATCCTCCGCTTCGGCGCGCGTGTGGGGCCGCATGCGAACCTCGTTCGAGTACCGGCTGACGCCCAACGGCACGATGCACAGCGAGGCCAGCTCGGGATACTGATCGAGCACACCGGCCAGCGTGTCGTCGAGCACCGCGCCGTCGTTGATGCCAGGGCACACGACCACTTGCCCGTGAACCGCGATGTTGTTGTCGAGCAGCGCCCGCAGCCACCGCAGGCTCGTTGCGCCGCGCCGGTTGCGCAACATCTCCGTGCGCACCTTCGGATCGGTCGCATGAATGCTCACGTTCAACGGGCTCAGCCGCTCGGTGATGACGCGCTCGAGATCGGCTTCGGTGAAACGTGTCAGCGTCGTGAAGTTGCCGTAGAGGAACGACAGTCGGTAGTCGTCGTCTTTGAGGTACAGCGTCTTTCGAAGGCCGGGGGGAAGTTGGTAGATGAAGCAGAACTCGCAGTGGTTGTCGCATGTCTGCACTCGATCGAAGAGCGGCGAGTCGACTTCGAGCCCCAGCGGCTCACCGGCCGCTTTCACGATCTCGATCGTGAGCCCGAGCCCGCCCCGGTCGACCTCGACCGTGAGATCGGAGTCATCGGCGAGCAGGCGGTACTGGATGATGTCGTGCGGTACCTGGCCGTTGAGGCTCACGAGCTGATCGCCGGGCGCGAGCCCAGCGGCGGCCGCCGGAGATCCGGGCGCGACAGCAACGATCCGGGCGGCAGGCATGGCCCTCAAGGATAGGGTCCGACCTCGTGAATACCGGATTCGAGCGGCACGCGCGAGCGGTATTCGAGCGGATGGGCATCGAGGTCAGCGACGACGATCTCGTCCTGGTGGAGCTGATCCAGCAGGGCTACGAGGGCAATGCGGCGGCGCTGGAGCAACTCGACACCGGGCGCTTCCCGTTCGAGCCGATCGATCCGACCAAGGCGCCAGACCGATGAGCGGCCACCCGCAGGACCTCGGTGTACGCGAGCAGGCGGCGGCCATCCGGTCCGGCGAGCTCAAGGCCACCGACCTGCTCGACGCGACACTCGAGCGTCTTGCGGAGCGTGACGCCGCGCTCAACTCGACGCCCGTCGTGTGCGCCGACGAGGCGCGGCAGATGCTGGCCGAAGCGCCAGACGGACCGCTGCACGGAGTGCCTGTCACGATAAAGGACATGTACGCGCTGCCGTGGCGCGGCGCGCACAACGGCACACCCTTCGAGTTGATCCCCCCGTCGGAGTCCGGCGGCTACCGCCGCCTGCGCGACGCCGGCGCAGTGATCGTCGGTGTCGCCAACCAACACGAAGCGGGCATGGGTACGACCGGAGTGGTGTCGGCGTACGGCGTGCACCCGAATCCGTGGAACCTCGAGCATTGTCCGGGCGGTTCTTCCGGAGGATCAGCGTCGGCGGTCGCTGCTCGTCTCGTCGCCGGCAGCGTCGGCAGCGACAGCGGAGGGTCGACGCGGCTGCCCGCGGCGTTCTGCGGGGTCGTGGGACTCAAGGTCACCTATGGCTCCCTCCCCTACGACAACTACTTCGGAATGAACACCACCTTCAGCGCGCCGGGCGCGTTCGGACGCGACGCCGGTGACGCCCGCCTCGTCGCGGAAGCGCTGCTCGCCCGCCCGCTGACCGCGGAGCCCGCGCGCGAGCTGCGGGTTGGCATCGTGCGCGAGCCCTACTGGTCCGACTGTCAGCCGGCCGTCGTCGCGCTCGCCGAGCAGGCGTTGGCCGCCACGGGATGGAAGGTGCGCGACATCACGATCGAGCACCTGGAGTTGGCCGGTGCTGCGCTGATGGTTCGCCTGGGAGCGGAGGGCGGGTGTCCACCGGCATTCGTGCTCGAAGGTCTGTCGCCGATGACGCGGGCGATCATGCTGGCGAACCTGTTGCGTCCGGCGACAGCTGTTTCGCGTGCCGACCGTGCCCGCGCAGCTATCCGCCGAGCGATGGCGGGTGCACTCGACGATGTCGACGTGGTCGCGTGGCCGACGGTGCCCACGCCGGCACCCCGTATCGACCAGCCGTTCGTGGACGTGCCGTCGGGAATCGTTCCGACCGATGTTGTCAACATGCGCCAGGCCGTGGTCGGCAACGTCACCGGTCAGCCCGGCATCAACATCCCGGTGGGATTCATCGACGGCCTGCCCGTCGGACTGCAGCTGCTCGGCGGCTGGGGCGAGGAAGCGCAGCTGTTCGCGGCGGCGCAGCACGTCGAGGACGCCACGGGCCGCACGTTCGTCGACGCCGTGCCGCCCATCGCCCGATAGCTCCTAGCCTGGAACCGATGCCGGTCGACCGAGTGCTCCTTGCCGCGCCCCGCGGCTTCTGCGCCGGCGTGGAGATGGCCATCAAGGCGCTGGCCTGGATGGTGCGGGCCTTCGATCCGCCGGTGTACTGCTACCACGAGATCGTGCACAACCAACTGGTCGTGCAGCGCTTCGAATCGCTCGGCGTCGTGTTCGTCGACGACGTGAGCGACGTGCCGCCGGGCCGACCGATCATGTTGTCCGCTCACGGCTCGGCTCCAGAGGTCGTGAAGGCTGCTCGCAGCAACGGCGGGTTCGTGGTCAACGCGGTGTGTCCCCTCGTGACCAAGGTGCACCACGAAGTGAAGGTTCGCGCCGGCAAGGGCTTCCAGATCGTCTACGTGGGCCACGAGGGCCATGAGGAGGCGGTCGGAACGATGGCGGTGGCGCCGAACGCCATCCATCTGGTCGAAACGGTCGCAGACGTCGCCTCGCTTCCGACGTTCGACGAGCCAGTGGCCTTGCTCGCGCAGACGACGCTCTCGCACCGCGAGTGGGCCGGCGTGCTCGAGGCCACGGCGGAACGGTTCCCCGACATGTGGCGTCCCGGGCGCAGCGATCTGTGCTTCGCCACTACCAACCGCCAGTCTGCGCTCACCGCGATCGCCGCGCGCTGCGACGCGTTTGTCGTGATCGGCTCGGCCAACTCGTCGAACACACGGGCGCTCGAGAAGCTCGCGATCGAGTCCGGCTGCGCC
>JBEEFW010000063.1:0-42587 GCA_041166385.1 Acidimicrobiaceae bacterium
TGCCACTGGTGGCATCCGACGCGGCGGCAGGGCCGGAGTCGTCCGGCGTTTGGATCGCATGCTCGCGCCGCGGCGGCGGGCTCGGCGCACTCGAGCTGCCACTGCCCTGACGGGCGGTGCCTGTCGAGGGACCGAACCCCACCGCGACTCTGCTGCGATCAGGCGAAGGGGACAGCTTGGCCGGGAGCGCGAGCACACCCGCGAGCACGACCGTCAGCGCGGCGAACAAGAGGCGGTGCGTGCGCTGTCCGCCCATCGGCCGTGCTGCCCTCCCGGTACTTCCTGATCGACCCCGGCCGGACGGCCCCAGCGCCGCCCGAACGTTGGATGATGCATTCGCCGTGCGACAAGGGCTTTCCTGCCAGGGTTACGGTCAGGCGGTGGACGACGACGAGGCGATGGCCCTGGCTCTCGAGGAGGCCAGGGCTGCTCTCGAACACGCCGACGTGCCGATCGGCGCAGTCGTCATCGTGAACGGCGAGGTCGTCGCCCGCCGCCACAACGAGCGCGAGGCGACGGGCGACCCGACGGCCCACGCCGAGCTGCTCGCCTTGCGAGACGCCGCGGCCGCGATTGGAGAAGGGTGGCGGCTCGTCGACGCCACGATGGTCGTGACGCTCGAGCCCTGTGCGATGTGCGCAGGCGCCCTGCTCGCCGCCCGCGTGCGGCGGTTGGTGTTCGGCGCCGCCGACCTCAAGGGCGGCGCGTGCGGGTCGCTCTACAACCTGTGCACCGACCCGCGCCTGCACCACGAGATCGAGGTGGCGGCGGGCGTCCGCGCCAGCGAGGCGGCGCAGTTGCTCGAGCAGTTCTTCGGAGCGTTGCGAGACGGGCGTCCTTCGACATCCCGGTAAGGTCGGAAGCGGAGGGTTGCCTGAGTGGACGAAAGGGGCGGCCTCGAAAGCCGTTGTGGCCTCCGGGTCACCGTGGGTTCAAATCCCACACCCTCCGCCGCCGCCAGCCAGCGATCGCTCCATCATCAGCTCGACACAGCCCGCTCACTGGATGAGCAGGTTGGGGCACGCCGAAGTCGAACTAGTTCGGGTGAACCGCGCGCGTCGCCTTCTTGTGTGCGTGGTGGTCGCCATTCTGTTCCCGGCGGCGCAGCCGGCTGTCGGAGCCTCGTTCACTCGGACAGCGAACACCTCCGCGGGACGAGCGCTCTACGAGATCGGCGACGTCACGATCACGAACGGCTCCGAAGCATGGGTACTCGCTGGGAAGGACGTACTGCCGTTCAACTACGAGCAAGGCGTGTCGTCGACCGACACGGGCCAGCTCGTGTTCAATTCGCGTGGCCAGCTGTTTCGCACCACGCTCGGATGTCCAGCTCCAGACGACGACGCGGTGCCTTGTTACGACGCTCTTGCGGAGAACCAACTGCCGATCTCCGGCGCGGAGGGACAGGCCGGCTTCAACCACATCGGCGACACCAGCATCGGCCGAGCCGGGCCGGCCGAGGGCTTCCTGCTCACGCCGCTCGAGAAATCGCCGGGGAACGGCATCGACAAGATCTTCAAGGTCTTCGACGTCGCCACGCTCCAAACCGCCGGTCGGCTGGAGGTGCCGGGGCCCTTCTCGCATCACTCATGGGTCATGGTTGATCCGACCGGAAACTTCATGGTGAATGCAGATGCCACGATCCGTCACCTCGACGTCTATCGGATCATCAAGAACCCAGCGCCGGCGAACGACGAAGAGCGCATCCAGCTCGTGCGTGCGACAGAACTCGACATCACGCTCGACGAAGGCATCCCGGAAGACGTCGGTCCGACCGGTTGCAGCTTCCACGACGATCTCACCGTCTATTGCGTGGACTGGATCAAGAACGACCTGAAGCACGACATCCGCACCGACGTCTACCGCTTCAGGTTCGCTGCCCCCGTGGGTGCCACCGACAACACCGGCGCAGCAACGCTGGCGTTCTCGTACACGATCGCTCACACGATCCCATCGATCACCTACGGCCTCGAGGGCGAAGGCGTCACCTTCTACCGACGTGAGCCGGGAGGGCCACTCGAGTTCCACGAGGTGGTGCGCGGCGAGCGGCTGGACTCCGTCAATCTGTTGCACTTCGTCTTGGCCAGCGAGGCGGGCACAGTCGGCGAGGCGGGCAACAACGGGTCGACCAACACGAGGGTGCTGGCAGAGACGACCTAGCCCGTTCGCTCGCGCTCGGCGGCTTTGCCCGGCAACCCGCTTACGATCGCCGGATGCGGCAGATGGGACCTCACTCGATGCTCGGGAGCGACCCCGACGCGGTGAAGGGCAAGCGGCTGCAGCGGTCGCTGGTGCTCCGCGTCTGGAGCTTCGTGCGTCGGTACCGCCGCATGCTGATCGGCTACCTCGTGACGATCGTGATCGAGGCGGTCATCGGGATCATCCCCGCGCTGCTCATCAAGCGCATCGTCGACGACGCCATCCCCCAGCACGACCGCGGCCTCGTCACCTCGCTCGCCCTGTTCATGGTGGCGTTCGCGTTCGTCGGCGCGGTGCTGTCGCTGGCCGAGCGGTGGTGGTCGGCGCGCATAGGTGAGGGACTGATCTTCGACCTCCGCTCCTCGCTGTTCGACCACACGCAGCGCATGCCGATCGCCTTCTTCACCCGCACGCAGACGGGCGCGCTCATCAGTCGCATGAACAACGATGTGATCGGTGCGCAGCGCGCCGTGACCGGCACGCTCGGTTCGGTGGTGTCAAACGTCGTGACGCTGGTCGTCACGCTCACGGCGATGGCCGTGCTCGAGTGGCGGATGACGCTGGTGACGCTCGTGCTGCTGCCGGCGTTCCTGTTGCCGGCCAAGCGCATCGGGCGCCAACTGCAGACGATCACGCGCGAGTCGATGAACCTGAATGCCGAGATGAACACCACGATGACCGAGCGCTTCAACGTGGCGGGCGCGTTGCTGGTGAAGCTGTTCGGTCGCCACAACGACGAGGCTGACGACTTCTCGAGCCGCGCCGGTCGGGTACGCGACATCGGCGTGCGCAGCGCGATGTACGGCCGCGTGTTCTTCATCGCCCTCACGCTCGTCGGCGCGGTAGGAACCGCCGCGGTGTACCTCATCGGCGGGCACCTCGTGATCTCTGGAGCGATCAGCTTCGGCACGATGATCGCGCTCGCCACCTACGTCGCCCAGATCTATGGCCCCCTGACTGCGCTCACCAACGCGCGCGTCGACATCATGACGGCGCTCGTCTCCTTCGAGCGCGTCTTCGAGGTGCTCGACACGAAGAGCGCCATCGTCGAGCGGCCCGGCGCCGTCGATCTCGTCGAGCCGCACGGCCGCATCGAGTTCGACGACGTGTGGTTCCGCTACCCGGCCGCGTCAGAGGTGTCGATCGCCTCGCTCGAAGCGGATCCGCAGAGCGGGCGGGCGTTGTCGTCCGTACCAGGCGCGATGGTGCTCCGCGGGGTGTCGGCCGTGATCGAGCCGGGCCAGCTCGTGGCGCTGGTCGGACCCTCGGGCGGCGGCAAGACGACGATCAGCAACCTGCTCCCCCGCCTGTACGACGTGACGTCGGGTGCGGTGCGCGTCGACGGCCACGACGTTCGCGACCTCACCGAGGTGTCGCTGCGTGCATCCATCGGCGTGGTGTCGCAGGACGCGCATCTCTTCCACGACACAGTGTTGAGCAATCTGCGCTACGCCCGTCCTTCCGCCGATCTCGACGAGATCCACGCCGCGTGCCGAGCCGCACAAATCCACGACGTCATCGCCGGGCTGCCGGAGGGGTACGACACGGTGGTCGGCGAACGCGGCTATCGGCTGTCAGGTGGCGAGAAGCAGCGCGTCGCGATCGCTCGGATGCTCCTGAAGGATCCGGCGATCGTGATCCTGGACGAAGCCACCAGTCAGCTCGACTCCGAGAACGAAGCCGCGATCCAACAAGCGCTGGCCCATGCGCTCGCGGGGCGCACTGCGGTGGTGATCGCTCATCGCCTGTCGACAATCACGAATGCCGACCAGATCCTGGTGGTCGACGAGGGCCAGCTCGTCGAGCGCGGCGTGCACGACGACTTGCTGGCGAGCGGCAGCCTCTATGCCGAGCTCTATCACACGTTGGTGCGCGCCGACGTCGAGCCGATCCTCTGAGCGTCGACGTCTTGCCCGCGCGCGATCACGTCGTCGAGCAGTGCACGTGCGTCGTCGTCGAGCAGCGAGAGATCGTCTGACACCAGCACCATCCCGCCGCTGTCGCCAACGGCCAGCGCCCAGCGCCGGACCTCGTCTGGCGTCAGGTCGGTGTGGGTCGTGCGCAGCATCACGCAGTCGGGGTCGTTGAGCCACAGGTGGCGGTGCATGAACTGGCGCGCTTCCGTCGCACGCAGCGCGTTCGCGGTCGCGGGTGAGGTCGCCTTGTAGCCCGGCGGGAACGGGTGATCGTCGGGCAACTCCCACCACGGCGCGACGTCTGGACCGATGCGCATGCCGTCGACGAGGCCGATCGCGGCACCGAGCGGCGCGCCACAGCCGAGCAAGAACGTGTCCTCGCCGGCGCCGCGGCGTATTGCGTCGAAGCCGGCCCGCACGCGCTCGTCCGGCGTGATGCTCGGATCGACGTAGCTGCCGGCGAGACCGGGGGCGTAGGTGAAGTCAAGCTTCAGATACGTGAACCCGGCATCGACGAGCGCACGCGCGGTTGCCTCGAGGTGGCTGAGCACCTCCGGGTTCGTCGTGTCGAGCACGTGCACCGCACCGCCCCAGTGGTCATTGAACGAGCCGATGAGGCGGCGCCCGCTGGCGTGCGTCGCGAACCAGTCGGGATGTTGCTGCGCGACCACCGAGTTGGGCGCGGCGAGGAACGGCGCGATCCAGATACCTGGGAGGTGACCCTCGGAGGCGATGGTGTCCGCCAGTCGATCGATATTCGAGGGGAACTTGTCGTTCGTCGTCAGCCAGTCGCCGATCTCGGACTGGAAGCCGTCGTCGATCTGGAACACGTCGAAGGGCCAGTCGGCCGCGTGGGCGAGGTTGGCGCGGATGTCGTGCTCGGTGACGCGATCGAAGTAGTGGTACCAGGAGCACCAACCGACTTGGAAGGGCGCGCTCGTGCGCGCTCCGCTCGCCTTTCCCGTCTCCGCCGCCCAGTGCTCGAAGCTCTCGTACGTGCGGTCGGCACCAACGAGCTCGCCGTCGATGTACCGGATGGTGCCCGACCCTCCGTAGATCTGCGGTGGGTCGTCCGGTCCGTCGCGCAGGGCGGTGACCAGTTCGCTCCGCAACTCGCCGGGCTGGGCGATGGTCGGGTCGCCGCTGTGCATGTCGACGAACAGCGGGATCGCCCCGGGAGTGCGCGACGGATCACCGTCGACGCCGACGGTGCGCCAGCCCGACTCGGACCACGACTGGTAGCCGTGGCAGAACATCTCCATGTCAGTGGGGATGCGGGTGGTCGTGCGAATGACCGTTCGTGCGCTGCTCGAGCCAGCGACGGAAGCCGGCGGCGTTCGAGTGGATGCCGTTCAACGTGTCGAGCTTCTCTCGGTGCACCGGATCGACGACTTCGAGCTCCGCGCCGAACGCCTCGTCGAGGGCGGCGGCGATGTCACGTCCGTCACGGAACGCTGCTTCGGCAACCTCGGCCCACTTGCGGAGGATCTCTTCGGCCTCGACGAGGGTGCCCATCGGATCCGGCACCAGGCCGAAGTGCGCCAGCGCGACCCCGGTGGGGCGGCGCTCGGCGAAACGGTGCAGCGACACGATGGCCTGTTCGAGATCGAAGTCGGGCGGCGGGGTCGACGGCCGGAGCACGCCGGCGTCGGGCAGGCGCACCCCGACCGCGTCACCGGCGAAGAGCAGTCCGCTCTCGGAGTCGTGCAGCGCGAGGTGATGCTTGGCGTGACCGGGTGAGTCGACGGTGGTCAACGTGCGGTTGGCGTCGATCGAGATCGTCTCGCCGTCCTCGAGCACGTGCACACGCTCGGAGGGCGTCGGGTCGAGCCGGCCGTACAGCGTGTCGAGGAGATCGCCGTAGACCATCGCCGCGCTGCGCACGAGCTTGGACGGATCGACGAGATGGCGAGCGCCCTTCTCGTGCACGTAGACGGTGGCGTTCGGGAACGCACGGGCGACATTGCCGACGCCGCCGGCGTGATCGAGGTGGATGTGCGTGACGGCGATGCCCGCCAGGTCAGTCGGCGCGACGTTGAGCTCAGCGAGCGCGGCGAGGAGCGAGTCGACGGATGACTGACTGCCCGTCTCCACGAGAATCGGCTCGCGGCCCTCGATGAGGTAGCCGGCCGTCACGTTGTGCCAACCGCCGAGCAACGTGTCGATTTGGATGACGCCCGGGCCGATCTCGGTGTGCATGCGCCTACTCTGCCCCACGTGCAGGAGGCATTGTTCGCCGAGGAGCCGACGTTCTCCGTCGCCGAGCTGAACGCGGGCATCGGCGCGGTGCTCGGGCGGGCCTTCCCGGACGAGCTCTGGGTGCGCGGGGAGATCGCCAACCTGAGCAGACCGCCGTCCGGACACGTCTACTTCGACCTCGTCGATGCCGATGCAGCGCTGGCCGTCACGCTGTGGGCGACGGACCGTCAGGTCGTGAACGCTGTCCTACGCCGCGCAGGTGGCGCCGTGCGCATGACCGACGGCACCGAGGTGCGCATCCGGGTGCGGGTGGCTTGGTACGCGAAGCGTGGGCAGGTCTCGCTGCGCATGCTCTCGATCGACACGGCGTACACCCTCGGCCGGCTCGCGGAGGCGCGCGAGGTGCTGCTGCTGCGGCTGCAGGGCGAGGGGCTCCTGGCCCGGCAGCCGGCGTTGCGGTTGACCGACGTGCCGTTGACGGTCGGGCTGATCACGAGCGACAACAGTGCGGCGGCCCACGACTTCCTGACGACGCTCGAGGCGTCCGCGTTCGGTTGGCGCGTCGTGCTCGCTGACGCGCGGGTGCAGGGCGTCGAGGCCGAAGCCTCCGTCATCGCCGCGTTGGAGCAGCTGCGCTCGCAGTCGGTTGACGTCGTGTGCATCGTTCGAGGCGGTGGCGCGCGGACCGACTTGGCCGCGTTCGATTCCGAGGCGATCGCTCGCGCGATCGCCTTGTACCCCATCCCGATCCTCACCGGCATCGGCCACGAGGTCGACACGACAGTGGCGGATCTCGTGGCGCATCGTCGGTGTCTCACGCCCACCGCGTGTGCCGGCGCGCTGGTCGAACGCGTCACCAATTGGTGCAACCGATTGCATGATCGGCGGCGGGCGATCGCCCGGGCGGCGATGCGAGCCGTCGATCCGGCGGTGGTCGACCGGCTGGCGCTGCAGCTCGGAAGGCAAGCGCCGCGCGCGATGGATCGCGCCACGCGAACGATCGAGGGTGTCGAGAGTCGGGTGCGGGCGCTGGATCCGGCACGCGTGCTCGCGCGCGGGTGGTCGATCACTCGCGACAGCGATGGGCGCCTGGTGCGGGCCAGCAGCGACGTGTCCCCGGGGACGCGCCTCGTGACCACGCTGGCCGACGGGACCGTCGGGAGCACCGTCGATGGCTGACGAGGAACTCGCGTACGCCGACGCCATGGAGGAGCTGGAGACGATCCTCGCCGAGCTCGAGCGAGATGACGTCGACATCGACCGGCTCGCCGAGCGCGTCGGTCGCGCCGCCGCGCTGATCGAGTTCTGCCGCAGCCGCATCGAATCCGCCCGGCTCGACGTCACCCGCCTCCTCGAAAACCTCGAGTAGGCGCCCGCCCCCCTGCGAACTTGGGGTCATTACGCATGCCCCAGCCGGTCTATTGACCCCGAGTTGGAAGGGGTATCGACAACCGCTGCGTGAGACTGTATGAAATGACATGTGAGTCCACATGTCATGGCGGTCTTGTCCGGCGTTGCCATGCCGCAACACGGCATCTTCATCGGCGAGCAGGCGCGCACTCGCGGGATCACCGGCGCCGCCCTCGCTCACCAGGTCCAGATCGGCTGGCTCATCCGCCTTCGGCGCGACATCTACAGGCTCCGGGACCACCCCTGGACGTGGGAGGCACAGCTTCAGGCCGCGCTCTTCGACGCCGGTCCCGATGCCGTCGTGAGTCATCGCGCTGCTGCTCGCCTGCATGAGTTCTGGAGGTACAGGCGCGACGAGTCAATCGAGGTGACGGCTCCGTGGGTCCACGACCATCGTGTGACACTCACTCAACTGCATCGGTCGACGGCATTGCCTCGTAACCATCGCGTCGTCGTCGGGGGATTCCCGACGACCTCCGTTGCGCGGACGTGCTTCGATCTCGCGGGCGACCCCGATCCGGGTCTACGTCGCTCCGAGTCCGGCAGACAGATTCATGCTCGCAACATGGCGCGCGTGATCAACGATGCACTCGCACGACGCGGCATGACTCTCGGGCAACTCGCGGCTGTGCGAGCAAGCATCGGAGGCCGAGGGCGATCCGGCAGCGCGGTGGTGCGTCGCCTGATTGTGAACCTCGGTCCCGACTATGTCCCAACACATTCCGAAGGGGAGAGCGTCGTAATGGAGATCGTCGACGCGCTCGAGCTACGCGAGCCCGAACGACAGGTGCCGATGAGTGATCACACGGGCTGGATCATGAACGTGGACTTCCTGTGGCGCGCCGCAGGACTTGTCCTCGAAGTCGACAGCACCTGGCACGACGGGCCCCTCGATCGGAGGATGGATCGCGAGCAACAACTGCGGCTCGAAGCCGCCGGCTGGGAGGTCTGGAGGTGGCCCTACCGTCGGCTGATCGTCAATACGCCCAAGTTCGGCAAACAGCTCACGGAACGGCTGCAAGCCTCTGCGAACTCGGGGTTGATAGCGGGGTGATAGCAAGCGCAACGACCCCAAGTTGGGAGCAGCTACGGGCCGGGGATGGCTGACAGGGGACTGGTGGGTGCAGGACTGGTCGACGCGATGGCGGCGGCTTGGGTTCGTTGGAGGAGGGCGAACTCGAGCATGGAGAGGTACACCGTCATGAGCTTCGGGCCGTAGTTGGGGTCGGTGGCCCACGTACCGGTGAGCTTGTTCCAGGTCGTGCAGCACCCGCGCACGCTGAGTCGATCCGGGTTCGACCCGACGGCGGGATTGGCGAGGGTCGTGATGCGCAGCGTGTTGTCTGCATACGCGTGCAACAGCTGAGCCTGGCCGCGCACGCCGAGCTGTGGTGTGGCGAAGTCGAACCCGGTCGGACACGAGTCGCACGCACCGATGCCCGCGAAGTTGTTGTGCGTCGTCAGCGGCGAGGTGAACGCACCCGTCTCGACGATCGACTGGGCGAACGCCACGTCGCCACGGATCTGCTCCGCCTTGCCCTCGTCGACGTAGTACCCGACCATCGTGAGGAGGTCGACGCGGCCCGCGTACCCGACGATGCCCTGCGCGTTGTACCAACCGATGATCTCCTCGGCGGACAGCGTGGCTTCTCCCATCACCGTCGGGGACACGTCCTTCGCGTTCGTCAGCCGGCGAGCATCGCTCACCGCCAGCGCCGCCTCATCGGTGGCGGACTGCGCGGCGTCGCGTGCCCCCTGGGCCTGCCCGCTCCTCGTGACGGCCTCGGACAGGACGCGGTTCGCGGTACGCAACCGATCCTCGGCGTCGCGCAAGCGCGCCCGGTCATGATCGACTGCGCTACCGGTCAGCAGTCGCATCGATTCGGCTGGGAGGTATTCCTCCATCGTCGGGTCGACCGTCTCGCTGTTCACCAATCCGTTGACGTACGCATTGATCGCGACGTCGGTGAGGATCTGTCGCTTCGCATCGCGGTCGCGATTCACTGCATCTCGCACCGTCCGCGTGCGGGCCTCGTCAGCCCTCGCCGCGTCGAGTGCGGCCTGGGCGACGCCCAAGGCCTTCTGCGCGTCGAACACGTGCAGCTGCGCCATCACGACGGCGACCTTGGGGGAAGGGTCGGCCAGCGCGGGCTCGGGCGGTGCTGATGGCGCGTTGGGGTCGACCGGTGCGTTGGGGTCGGGCGGCGGAACCACCGTCGGGATCCCAGGCGGCAGCGACGGCGGCGGGACCGCCGGATCGGCCTGAGCGAACGCCGCGGACGCCGGACCAATGGCCGCAAGGAGCGCGACAAGAGCAGCAGCGATCGCCTTCACGACCCTCTTCATCGGTCGCCCAGCGACGAATCTTCAGTCAGAGGAGGTCAATTGCCGCAAGCAGGTCGAAGAGACCATCGATCACGGCGTCGGGCTCCACGTCGTAGGGCGGGACATACGGATTGGCCCGCAGCACCGTATGCATCCCGACCGCCTTGGCCCCTGAGATGTCGTCATACGGGCGGTCGCCGACGAACACCGCGTTCGCCGGATCGGACACGCCGATGGCATTCAGGGCGGCGATGAACACCGACGGGTGAGGCTTCATGTACTGCAGCTCACTCGAGTACAGACGAGCATCGAGCAGGGAGGCCAGGCCATCGCGCTCGAGGAAGTGCTCGTGAAACGCCCGCGGCCAGTGCGTGTTCGACAACAGCGCGGTCCGCAGCCCTCGCGTTCGCAACTCGGTCAGCACCGCGATGGCATCCGCGTCGTGCTCGATGTGCGGCGTCCACGCGTCGAGATGGTGCGACGCGGCTTCCTCCAGCAGCGCGTCGGTGACATCGAGGCCGACCTCCAGCGACGCGGCCGCGAGCAGATCGGCGAGGGTGCCGCTCTCGAGCGTCGTCGTCGTGCGCTCCCAGAAGTGCCGCTCGGCCTTGAACAGGGCGGCGGTCAACTCCTCCTCGCGAGCCGGATCGAGGCGCCGCGCACTGGCCCGCCACACGTCCTCCAGTTCGAGATTGACGATGGTCGAGCCGGCGGTCAGGGTCCCGCCCCAGTCGAACACGACGGCCTCCAAGGTCATGCGCACGCAACCTAGGTCCTACGCTCTGGCGGCCATGACCGCTCCGACACGCAGCGTGCCGGTACCGGCGAGCTTGCTGCTCGTCGCGGAACGGGTCGAGCGGCGCCTCCAAGCAATGCTCGACAGCGAGATCGAGCGCTGGAACGCGCTCGACGACACGCTCGCCGACCCGTTGCTGAGCCTGCGCACGTTCGTGCTCAACGGCGGCAAGCGGCTGCGTCCAGCGTTCTGTCATTGGGGCTTCGTCGGCGCCGGTGGCGATGTCGACGACCCGCGCATCGTCGACGCCGGCGCGGCCTTCGAGTTGTTGCAGGCGTTCGCGCTGGTGCACGACGACGTCATGGACGGTTCAGCGACGCGGCGCGGCAATGCCGCCGTCCACATCGACTACGCCGACCGGCACGATGCCCACGGGTGGCGCGGCGAGGCCCGCCGGTTCGGCGAAGGCGTCGCGATCCTCATCGGCGACCTTGCGCACGTGTACGCCGACCGGTTCATGGTCGAGGCGCCCGACGACGCGATCAGGATCTGGAACGAGCTCCGCGTCGAGCTCAACGTGGGCCAGTACCTCGACATGGCCGGCACCGCGCGAGCCGACACCGATCTCACGCGCGCCCGTCGCATCGCCCGTTACAAGTCTGGCAAGTACACGATCGAGCGTCCGTTGCACGTCGGCGCGGCGATCGCCGGACACCTCCACGACCTTCAGGCGCCGCTCTCGGCTTACGGCGATCCCCTCGGCGAGGCGTTCCAGCTTCGCGACGATCTCCTCGGCGCGTTCGGCGACGAGTCGCAGACGGGCAAGCCCGTCGGCGACGACCTGCGCGAAGGCAAACCCACGCCGCTGCTCGCGATCGCTTGCGAGCGGGCACAGGGCGACGATGACCTCACGTTGCTGTCGCTCGTGGGCTCCGCCGAGCTCAGTCCCAGTGACATCGCCGCAGTGCAAGCGGTGCTGACGCGCACCGGTGCGGTGGCGGAGATCGAGGCGACGATCGACCGGCTCACGCGCGCGGCGATCGCGGCCATCGAGTCGGCTCCGCTCACGGCCGAGGCCGTCGCGGCACTCGTCGAGCTCGCGGAGTACGTCGCCTGGCGCGACAGATGACCGTCGGGCGCTGACGTGCGCACGATCGTCATCGGCGCGGGCCTCGGCGGCCTCAGCGCCGCCTGTCATCTGCGCGGCCGCGGTCACGACGTGCTCGTGCTCGAGCAAGCAAGCGTCCCTGGCGGTCGCGCCGGCACCTTCGAGCAGAACGGCTACCGGTTCGACACCGGCCCCACTGTCCTCACGATGCCCGACCTCATCCGCGATTGCTTCACCGCGATCGGTGCGGACATGGACGACTTCCTCACGCTGCACCCCGTCGATCCGATGTACCGCGCCTGTTTCGAGGATGGTTCGACGTTGCGCGTCCGGCACGGTCGCGACGCGATGGCCGCCGAGATCCGCGAGTTCGCGGGCGCGAACGAGTCGCGCCAGTTCCACCGCTTCTGCGATTGGTTGACGGAGCTGTACGAGCTCGAGATGCCGGCGTTCATCGATCGCAACTTCGACTCGCCCCTCGAACTGGCGCGACCCCTCGGACCCGCGCTCCGCCTCGTACGGCTCGGCGGCTTCGGCAAGCTGGCCAAGCGAGTGGCGCGCTACTTCGACGACGAGCGGCTCCAACGCATCTTCAGCTTCCAATCGATGTACGCCGGGCTCGCCCCGTACGAAGCCCTCGCCATCTACTGCGTGATCACGTACATGGATGCCGTCAACGGCGTGTACTTCCCTGAGGGCGGCATCCACGCCGTCCCCAAGGCCATGGCGCTCGCCCTCGAGAAGGCCGGAGTCGAGGTCCGCTGCAACACGCCTGTGGAGCGCATCCAACTGGAACACGGCAATGCCGGCCGGGTGCACGGCGTGCGCATCAAGGGGACCGACGAGGTCATCGCGGCCGACGCCGTGGTGTGCAACGCCGATCTGCCCGTCGCGTACCGGACCCTGCTGCCTGGGCTGCAAGCGCCTCGCACGGCTCGCCGCGGCGTCTACTCGCCGTCGTGCGTCGTGTGGCACGCGGGTGTTCGCGCCACGCCGCCGCCAGAGGCGGCCCATCACAACATCCATTTCGGGCATCAGTGGGACGACGCGTTCCGCGCCATTCTCCGGGACGGCACCCGCATGCCCGATCCGTCGATCCTCGTGAGCGTTCCGACGATCGACGAGCCGTCGATGGCGCCCGACGGTTGCTCCGTGCTGTACGTCCTCGAACCCGTCCCCAACCTCGACGGGAAGGTCGACTGGACGGTGGAACGGTCTCGCGTCCGCGATGACCTCGCGACCAAGGTTGCAATGCTCGGCTACGGCGACGCCGTCGAGGTCGAAGCGATCGTCGACCCACTCGAGTGGCAACAGCAGGGCATGGAGCGCGGCACGCCGTTCGCGCTCTCGCACCGCTTCTTTCAAACCGGCCCGTTCCGCCCGGGGAATGTCGACAAGCGCGCACCGGGGCTCGTCTTCGCCGGGAGCGGTACCGTCCCCGGCGTGGGAGTGCCGATGGTGCTGATCTCGGGCCGGCTCGCGGCAGACCGCGTCGACCGGCTGGCACGCTGATGACGACCCTCGACGAGTCGTACGAACTGTGTCGCGCGCTCAACAAGCGGCACGGCACGACGTACTACTGGTCGACCTACGCGCTGCCGCGCATCAAGCGCCACCACGTGCACGCGCTGTACGGGTTCTGCCGCTACGCCGACGACATCGTCGACGATCTCGGTGATGTCCCGACCGACGTACGCGAGAAGGAGCTCACGGCGTTCGGCGAGCGCTTCTTTGCTGATCTCGTGGAGGGCCACAGCGACGACCCGGTTCTGAAGGCCGTCGTCCACACGGTCCGCAGCTTCGACATCGACGTCGATTGCTTCCGTCGCTTCCTGCGCTCCATGGCGATGGATCTCACGATCGACTCATATGAGTCCTACGACGACCTGCTCGGGTACATGGACGGATCGGCCGCCGTCATCGGCGAGATGATGCTGCCGATCCTGGAGCCGCTGTCGCCCGCGGCGCTCGCGCCGGCTCGAGATCTCGGCAACGCGTTCCAGTTGACGAACTTCCTGCGCGACATCAGCGAGGACCTCGACCTCGGACGGGTCTACGTGCCACAGCGCGACATCCGTCGCTTCGGTGCGGAGAGCGCCTTCGCCGAGCGCCGCGTGACCGCGGCGTTCGTGGCGCTCATGAGCTTCGAGATCGAACGGACGCGTCAGTTGTACACGTCGGCCGACCAAGGCATCGGCCTCCTGCCGCCGTCATCGGCGCGGTGCATTGCGGCCGCACGCGCGCTCTACAGCCGCATCCTCGACGTGATCGAGGCCAACAACTACGACGTGTTCGGCCGGCGGGCTTCAGTGCCCACGTGGAAGAAGGCCGTCGTAGTTGCGAAGGGGATCACGAGTCACCGCTCGCGCTCGCGCTCGTAGCTCGCCAGGCACGATCGGGAAGAGGAACCCGAACGGCTCACCGGCCCACAGGTGGTGGATGCGGTGCGCCTCGCGCACGCGCTCGAGCGGGCCCCACTGCCACGTGAACGCCGCGATGCGACGGTGGATGTACAGGTCGTGCACGAACAGGTAGCCGGCGCCGTACAGCGTGATGCCGGCACCGACCCACGCCAGCGCCGCCAGCGAATCGACCGCCGTCCCCAACGCGATGATCACGATCGAGATGGCGGCGCCGACGACCGGATACAGATCGTTGGCTTCGAGGGTTCCGTCGCGCATCTGGTGGTGACTCCGGTGCCACGCGCCGAGTCGGCCGTGCATGACGAACCGGTGGGTGAGATACGCGGCCGGCTCCATCAACACGAATGCAACGAGCACCAGAACGACCGGCACGCACGCAACCTACTGCTCGCCGAACCGAACCCAGCGGGCGAGCACCCAGTGCAGGAGCGCGAACCCGAAGGCGAAGTCCTCGATGGGGATGTCCCAGGGGAAGCGCCACGACGTCTGCTGATCCGCGTCGTACAGCACGATGGGCGCCGAGAGCTTCGTGAGCCACCCGTTCACGAGGATCATGAAGAACAGACAGATCCCGATGGCCGTCCAGTAGACGGGACTGCGGAAGAGGCCGGTGCGCCACACGCGCACGTCGGCCATGACGACGAGGACGGCCGCGGCGAACGCGGCGACCGTGTACTCCGGCATCACCCACTCCCTCCCCGGCTGCGCATCCAGCGCACGCTCTCGTACGACAGCAGCGCGCAGATCGGGATGACCAGGAAGAACGCGAGCTCCTCGACGGGTACGTCGAAGGGCACGGTCCATCCGGTGGTGTACCGAGGCGAGAAGGTCCAGTGGTCGCGCGCGATGGCGATCGCGTCCCAGACCATGAAGGTGAGGACAGGAAGCCACAACGTGCGCACCAGCCGAATCGGCTGCCGGTAGACGCGGGCGCGAAACACCCACTCCAGCGGCAGGGTGCCCAGCGCGCACGCTCCCATCAGCAGCAGGTACTGGTAGCGGTCCATGGGTCCTCGGACTGTAAGGGTGGTTGTACCCTGGCATGCGTGGAGCCCGCGGAGGCCGTCGCCCTCGACGACCTACTCGGCGACGAAGAACGCTTTCGTGCCCTCATCGTCGAGCACGCATCCGATGTCGTGCAGTTCATGGACGCCGAAGGGCGCATCCTGTGGACCAGCCCGGCCGTCCGCCGCGTCCTCGGCTACGAACCCCACGAGTTGGTTGGCCGCCTCGGGTCCGAGATCTGCCACCCCGATGACTACGAACGGGTCTTCAAAGGGTTCGTCGACTCGCTCGACGATCCGGCGATCGAGTCGTTGCGCATCGAGTCGCGATCCCTCCACAAGGACGGCTCGTGGGTGTGGGTCGAGAGCATCATCCACAACAAGCTCGACGATCCCGCGGTGCGCGGCATCGTCACGAACTTCCGCGACATCTCGGCCCGCATCGAAACCGAGCATGCATTGCGCGTGAGCGAGGCTCGGTATCGGTCCGTCGCCGGCGCGTCGCCGATCGGGATCTACGAGATGGACGACACGCCCGTGCTGCGGTTCGTCAACGAGCGGTGGCAGGAGATCACCGGCTTCGACGCCGAGGAAGCGCTCGGCCACAACTGGCAGAGCATCATCCATCCCGACGACCGAGCGGTGATGGCCGAACAGTGGGGATCGAGTGGCGCGCTGGGCGAACCGTTCCGCGGGATGGTACGCGTCGTTCGGCCCGACGGCGCAGTGCGCTGGGTCATGTCGGCGACCGAACCACTCTTCGACGAGCGAGACCAGCTCACCGGACACGTCGGCACGCTCGACGACATCACGGAACGGCTGACCGCGCAGCGCGACACCGAGCGGCTGTCTGACATCGTCGAGGCCACCAGCGACCTCGTCGTGATCTCCGACCGCGAGAACAACATCCTGTACATGAATGCCGCGGCGCGGCGCTTCTTCGGCATTGGGCCCGAAGGTTCGTTGGACGACTTCGACTTCACCCCGTTCACGCCGCAGTGGGCGCAGGAGCGGTACATGAACGAGACGCGACCAGCGCTGCGCGACCACGGCATCTGGAGTGGCGAGTTCGCGTACTTCCACGACGGCTTCGAGGTTTCGGTCTCAGCGTTGTTCCTGGCGCACCACGACGGCGACGGCAACATCGAGTTCGTTTCGTCGGTCACCCGGGACATCAGTGAGCGCAAGGCGTTCGAGCAACGACTCGAGTACCAGGCAACTCACGACCCGCTGACCGGCCTGCCCAACCGCACGCTGTTCCTCGACCGCCTCGAGCTCGCGCTCGCCCGCCGGCGCCGCAGCAACCGTCCGGTGGCCGTGCTGTTCTGCGACGTCGACCACTTCAAGGTGGTGAACGACAGCCTCGGTCACGGCGCGGGTGACCGCCTGCTCGTGGCGCTGGCCGAGCGGCTACGCGATGCACTTCGTCCGGGCGACACGGTCGCCCGGTTCGGAGGCGACGAGTTCGTCATCCTGTGTGACGAGTTGGTCACCGAGCACGACGCGGTGGCCATCGCCGAGCGGGCCAACAAGGCGGTGCACGAGCCGCTCACGGTCGAGTCGACCGAGGTGTTCGCGGCGATGAGCATCGGCATCGCGTTCGCCAACGCCGACACCGAACCCGAGGCGATGATCCGCGACGCCGACGCGGCGATGTACCTCGCGAAGGAGCGCGGCCGGGCGCGATACGAGGTCTACGACGAGCGCATGCGGTCCACGCTCGTGGAGCGGCTCGACATCGAGACCGCGTTGCGACGGGCGCTCACGCGTCACGAACTGCGAGTCGTGTACCAACCGACGATCAGCCTCGAGACCGGCCTGATTGTCGGCGTCGAGGCGCTGCTGCGCTGGGAGCACCCCGAGCGCGGCCCGCTCGTGCCGTCGGAGTTCATCGACGTCGCCGAGGAGACCGGCCTCATCGTGCCGATCGGCATGTGGGTCGTCGAGCAGGCGTGCCGCCAGGCTCAGCGTTGGCAGGCGATCCGCCCGGACGGCGAGCCGATGTTCGTGAGCGTCAACCTCTCCGGTCGCCAGCTCGACACCAGCGCGCTGATCGACAACGTCGCCGACGTCCTGCACCGCACGGGCCTCGAACCAAACCTGCTCGGGCTCGAGATCACCGAGAGCGTCGTGATGCGCGATCCCGAGGTGTCGACCACGCTGCTGCGCGCGCTGAAGGACCTGGGCGTGCGACTGGCCGTCGACGACTTCGGCACGGGGTACTCGTCGCTCGCCTACCTCCGCCGCTTCCCTGTCGAGCTCCTCAAGGTCGACCGCGCGTTCGTCGACGGTCTCGATTCGCAATCCGGCGATGTCGAGGACCGCGCCATCGTCGCCGCGGTCGTGAGCCTGGCCCACACCCTCGGCATGCAAGCGATCGCCGAAGGCGTCGAGACCGCCGAACAGCTCAGCGAACTCCGAGCGCTGGGTTGCGACATGGCGCAGGGCTTCTTCATCGCCAGGCCATTGACCCCGCACGCGCTCGACGAACTGCTGGCCCGCAACCCTCGTTGGTGACACCGCCAGTCGATCTGCCCAGGTGGGCGATGGTCGTACTCGACGTCGTCGTGTGGGGCGCATGGAGCGCGATCGCCGGCTACGTCGCTCACCGGCGGCCCGCCGCCGCATTCGCCACGGATTCGTGGCTGTACCGGCTCCGCCGGTTCGAGCGCGGTGGACGCCTCTACGAGCAGCTGGGCATAAGGCGCTGGAAGGACCGGCTCCCGGAGGCCGGCGCGCTGTTCACCGGCGGGTTCTCGAAGCGGTCAGTTCGCAGCCGCGACCGCGATGTGCTCGAGCGCTTCGTGATCGAGACGCGCCGGGCGGAGTGGACGCACTGGACGATCATGCTGATCACCCCGGTGTTCCTCGTGTGGAACGGGTGGTGGGTCGAGATCGCGATGGTCGTCTACGCGCTCGCCGCCAACCTGCCGTGCCTGTTGGTGCAGCGCTACAACCGTGCCCGCCTCATTCGACTGTTGGCTCAGGTACCAAAGACGTCGAGGTGAGCGCGGTACCAGTCGATCGTTCGACGCAGCCCTTCAGCGAGATCGACCGATGGTTTCCAGCCGCACAGCTCCCCGATCTTGGAGATGTCGACGAACTGGCGGGGGATCTCGCCGCTTGGCGTCCCGTCCCCTCGGATGTCGAGTTCGATGTCCTGGCCGACGACGCGACCAACCGCCCGCGCGAGATCGACCACGGCGATCGGAACGCCGCTCCCCACGTTGAACGCCTCCCCCGTCGCCGGGCCCGCGTCGAGCGCGTCCGTGATCGCCAGGTACGCGGCGACCGCATCCTCGACGTAGAGATAGTCACGTTCGGGACGGCCGTCGGAGCGGATCACGGCCGGCCGGCCGGCGAGCACCGCACCAACCACCTCCGGCACGACGCGTGAGAGGTTCAGGTCGCCCCCGCCGTAGAGGTTTCCGCACCGAGTGACCGCCACCGGGACTCCGAAGCTGTGCCAATAGCTGCGCGCGATCAGGTCAGTGGCCGCCTTGGAGACGTCGTACGGGTACCTCGCCTGGAGCGCGAGATCCTCGCGATAGGGCAGGGTCGCGTGCGGTCCGTACGCCTTGTCCGACGACGCGACGATCGTGCGCGGGATCTCGTGGAGCCGAACAGTCTCCATGAGCGTCCACGTTCCCTGGATGTTGGTCTCGAACGTCGGCACGGGAGACGCGTTCGCGACCTGCACAAGTGTCTGAGCCGCGAGGTGGTACACGGTGTCCACATCGTGCTGAACGAACGCTCGCTCGATCAGCATGGCATCGCGGATGTCGCCGTCCACGATCGCGATGTCATCCTCCAGGCCCATGAAGTCAAGGACAGACAACATCTCCCGATCCTCGCGAAGCACTGTGACCCGGTCGCCGCGCGACAAGAGACCGCGCACGAGCCACGACCCGAGCAGTCCGTACCCGCCCGTCACGAAGCAGGATCGAGTGGTCACGCGCAGATCTCCGCGAGCCGGCTCAGGTGGCCCTCGCCTGGAGGAGGTCGCGGATCTCGGTGAGGAGGACTTCCTCGTTGGTCAACTTCGGCGGTTCTTCTTCCTCTCCACGCCTGCGCCTCTCGGCCAACGCGTTCAACGGCTTGACCACGAAAAAGAACACCGCGGCAGCGATGAGCACGAACGAGATCACGTCCGTGAAAAACTGCCCGTAGCCGAGCACCAGCCCGGTATCGGTCACCTTGCCGTTCACGACCTTCGAATGCTTGAGGATGATGTTGAGATCTCTGAAGTCGGTGCCGCCGATCAGACCGATCAGTGGCGTGAAGACATTCGCGACGAGCGAGTCGACGACCGTCTTGAACGCCGCGCCGATGATCACACCGACGGCGAGGTCCACGACGTTGCCTCGCATGATGAACGCCTTGAACTCCTTGAACATCAAACGCCTCCTCTGAGACTCAGGCCCGTGCGTAGGTCACGAGTGCATCGGCGAGCGACAGTGAGAGCACGCCGGGCTCACGCACGACGGCCTCGACCCAGTCTGGACGGTTGACCGACGCGACCGTAATCGGATGCTCGAGGGTGGACGTTTGCGTCGCGAGGCGGACGAAACTGGTGGCGTAGTCGGGCGGGCGGAGATCGCGCGAGAGCTCGGCGAGCGCGAACGGATCTGGCGGCGCCGGCGCCGACGGGTCGACTGCGGCCACGACCGAGGGTCCAGGCCCGGTGCCGCCGCCGAGAATCCCCGGGCCGTCGAACAGGATCGCGCCACACACAGCATCGGGACGGGCACCGGCCAGCAGCAGAGCCACGTACGCACCCAGGCCGCGACCCAAGACCGTCGCTTCGCCAAGGTGGCGCAACGCCGTGTCAGCGTCGGCCAGCAGCATTTCGGCTGTGTAACCGCCACCCGACGGCACCGTCGACGCACCGTGACCGACGAAGTCGAGCGCGAAGACGGGCCCGGGCCAGTCCTCGAGGTACGGCGGCAACGTCTCGGGCGCGCGCTCCGCCAGACCGTGCAACAACAGCAACGGGCGCCCGGCGCCGCCCCGCAGCTCGTGCAACGCCAACTCGGCGCGCGCGTGACGCAGGCGCACGACGGGCGCCGTGGACTCGTGTCGCGCGGTCGCGCGTTCGGGCGCGGGTGGTCCAGAGGTCGTCGGTCCCCACGACGCGCTCGTTGGCGGCGAGCCGATGAAGTCGAGGACGAGGTCGGCCACGCGGCGCGGATGCTCGATGTGCACGAAGTGACCGCTGTCTTCCAGCGGCACGAGCGTGCCGCCCGGAGGCAGGAAGTGGGCGACGTCTTCGGGTTGCGTGCCCCAACCCATCGACTCGCCGACGAGGCCGAGCACACCGAGCACGGGCATGGCCAGGCCGGGCATCCGCATCATCGACCACTCGGGCCGCCACGGGCCGAAGCCGCCGAACCGCATGATCGGGTCGAGCTTCCAGCGATACAACCCCGGTTCGTCTTCTCGCGCGCCGATCGTCACGAGATAGCGGAGCCAATCGAGCGTGAGCCTGGGGTTCATGCGCTGACGGCGCGCGGCGAGCTCGTCGATCGTGCCCGTCTTGCGTTCCTTCGTCGACGCTGACGCGCGGTGGTCGAGCCACGCGCGGAGCTCGCCCGCCAGCAAACGCGTCCGCTCGTGATCGGGGACGTCGGGCCAACTCCGGCGCGACGGCAGGCCGTCGAGGTTCACGAGGTGCGTGCAGCGGTGCGGCAGCGCCTCGGCCATCTGCATGACAACACTGCCGCCCTTCGAGTGCCCGACGAACGGCACGGGCTCGCGCGTCGTCGAGTCGAGCACCGCGAGCGCGTCACGCACATCGCTGTCCCAGCTGTAGAGCACGGCGTGGTCGGAGTCGCCGTGACCCCGCTGATCCCAGCTGACGACCCGCCAGCCGGCGTCGGCGAGCAGCGGCGCGAACCCGTCGTAGGTCCCGGCGAAGTCGAAACCCCCATGCGCGAGCAACAGCGGCGGGCCATCGGCGTCGCCCCACTCCCAGACGGCGAGCTGCAAACCGTGATCGCTCACCCATCGCTTGCGGTCCGGTCGCCGCGCCCCCGGAAAGGTCATCGAGGTCATATCGGCGTGGAAACTAGGTGACCGACGTCATCTTTACTTTCGACGGTCTGTTCTGGACGATGTCCGAATGGTGCAAACGCCCCCGATCGCACTCGTTCGCCTCGCTCGCGGCATCATCCGCCACCGCCGGCTCATCCTCGTGGCGGCGGTCGTCGCCTTCGCCCTCTCCGGCATGTTGGGCGGGGGTGTGGCCTCGAAGCTGTCGTCCGGTGGGTTCGACGACCCCGGAGCGGAGTCGACGAAGGCGCAGCACTTCCTCGACGATCACTTCACCCAGGCGGGCATGCCGAACATCCTCCTGCTCGTCACGGCGGACCCGGGTGCGACCGTCGACGATCCGGCCATCGCCGCCACCGGCCAAGCGGTCACCACCGAGCTGAGCCACGAGAAAGGCGTCGTCTTCGCGGCGTCGTACTGGAGCACGGGCGGCGCGCCGCCGCTGAAGACCGTCGACGGACACCGCGCCCTGGTGTTCGCCCGCTTCGACGGCGACCCGAACGAGCTCAACAACGCGATGGACGTGCTGGGGCCCAAGTACACCCGCTCCGGCGGTGGTGTGACCGTCGCGGTCGGCGGGTTCGGCGAGATCTTCCGCGAGGTCGGCCAGACCATCGAGCACGACCTCGTGCGCGCCGAGCTCATCGCGCTGCCCATCACGCTGCTGCTCCTGCTGCTCGTGTTCGGAAGCGGCGTCGCCGCGTTGCTGCCGCTGGCCATCGGCGCGCTGTCGATCGTGGGCACGTTCCTCGTGCTCCTCGTGATCAACACGTTCACCGAGGTGTCGGTGTTCTCGCTGAACCTCACCACCGGCATGGGCCTCGGGCTGGCGATCGACTACAGCCTCTTCATCGTGTCGCGCTACCGCGAAGAGTTGCGCGCCGGCGCCGAGCCGCCGATCGCCATCGAGCGCACAGTGGCCACCGCCGGGCGAACGGTCGCGTTCAGTGCGCTCACCGTCGCGGGCTCGTTGTGCGCGTTGCTGGTGTTCCCGCTCGCGTTCCTCAAGTCGTTCGCGTACGCCGGCATCGCCGTCGCCGCGCTGGCCGGGCTCTACGCAGTCGTGGTGCTCCCGGCGCTGCTGGCGGTCCTCGGACGGCGTGTCGACGCGCTCACGATTCGCCGCCAGGCGATCAACCCACCTGAAGAAGGCTTCTGGCACAACATGGCGATTCGAGTCATGCGCCGGCCCATCCCGTTCGCGACCGCGTCGATCGTCGTGTTGCTCTTCCTCGGCAGTCCCGCGCTGCGCATGAACCTCAGCCTGCCCGACGACCGCGTCCTGCCGCCGAGCACACCGGCCCGACAGGTGAGCGACATCATCCGGGAAGAGTTCCCGTCGAAGGAGGCTGGCGCGCTTTCCGTCGTCGCGCCGGGCGTCGACGCCACCACCCAGGCCATCGAAATCGACGCGTACGCCAAGCAGCTGGCTGTGTTGCCCGGCGTGTCGCGAGTCGACGCGTCCACGGGCAGCTATCTGCACGAAGGTCCGGTGCTGCCCGCCGACACCAATCCCGCGCTGTACGGCCGGTTCGTGACCGACGGCGCGACGTTCGTCAACGTGATCCCGTCGGTCGAGCCTCTGTCGGATCAGGGCGAACAACTCGTGAAGGACGTGCGCGCCGTGCCGGCCCCCTTCAAGGTGCAGGTGGCCGGCATGTCCGCGCAGCTCGTCGACTCGAAGGCAGGGCTGTTCTCGAAGCTGCCGCTCGCGCTGCTGATGATTGCGGCCATCACGTTCGTGCTGATGTTCCTCATGTTCGGGAGCATCGTGGTGCCGGCGAAAGCAGTGGTGCTCAACCTGCTCAGCCTCAGCGCCACGTTCGGCGCGATGGTGTGGATCTTCCAGGAAGGACACCTGTCGGGCGCGCTCAACTTCACGCCGACGGGAGCCCTTGACTCGACGACGCCGATCCTCATGTTCTGCGTCGCGTTCGGCATGTCGATGGACTACGAGGTGATGCTGCTGTCGCGCATCAAGGAGGAGCACGACCGCACCGGTGACAACGTGCGGTCCGTTGCGATCGGGCTCGAGCGCACCGGACGCATCGTCTCGGCGGCGGCGCTGCTCATGGCGGTGGTCTTCCTCGCCTTCGCGACATCGCAGGTCACGTTCATCAAGCTCTTCGGGATCGGTCTCGCGCTCGCCGTGCTCATGGACGCCTTCGTGATCCGCGGCACGCTCGTGCCCGCCTTCATGCGGCTCGCCGGTGAGGTCAACTGGTGGGCACCGACCTTCCTGCGCAAGGTGCACGACCGGATCGGCATCACCGAGCACGTCGAACTCCCGGAGATCGTCTTACAAGAGATCGTCGTGCCCACACCGCCACAACAGCCGCCTGAGCCCCTGGTCAACGGCCGTCCGCGGCGTGAACGCCCTCTCGTGGCCGCTGGACGCGAGAAGATCAATGCGTGACATCAGCCGGCTCCCGGATTCGCGTCCTGCTGATCGACGACGACGCGAAGATGGTGGCACTGGTTCGCAGCATCCTCGCTGACGACGGATTCGAAGTCGTCGGGATCACCAGCGCGGCGGAAGTGCTCGACCAGGTCGAGGCGCTCGATCCGCATGTGGTGGTTGTCGACGAGGTCATGCCGGATCTCGACGGGCTCGACGTCGCCGAGAGCATCCGAGAACTGCGACCCGGGCAGCCGATCGTGATCTTCAGCTCGCTGTTCGATCAGCGCTTGAGTCACGAGACCCAGCGCCGCGGCTACGTGTACTGCGAGAAGGCCGACGGCATCGATCGCCTCGAGGAGGCCATCAAGGAAGCGCTCGGCGATGCGCCCTGACGACGTGCTCCCCCACCGCCACCCGTTCTTGTTCGTCGACGAGATCGACGAGGTCGTGCCGGGCGTGTCCGCCCGGGGCCGATGGCACCTCACGGGCCAGGAGGCCTTCTTCGCCGGACATTTCCCGGGGCGGCCGACGTTGCCTGGGGTGCTGATGGTCGAGGCCCTCGCGCAGCTCGGGGGAATCGCCGTGCTGAGCGACGAGCGTTACGCCGGCAAGCTGCCGCTGTTCGGCGGGATCGACAAAGCGCGGTTCCGCGCCCAGGTCGTGCCCGGCGACACGCTGGAGCTCGAGACGACGATGGACAAGCTGGGCTCCACCGCCGGACGCGGCTCGGGCATCGCTCGGGTCAACGGCAAGGTTGCATGCGAAGCGTCGATGCTGTTTGTCGTCGTGAAGCTCTGACCCGGCTCGATCAGCCCACTGACCAGGCGAGAAGGCTTACGCCTCTTCCCTCGACATCTCTTCGAGGCAACGTCGGATCTCGGAAACACGGAAGCGGCGGTGACCGCCGAGGGTACGAATTGCCGTCAGCTTGCCCGCCCGCGCCCAGCGGGTGACCGTCTTGGGGTTCACCCGAAACAGCGCGGCGACCTCTGACGGGGTCAGGAGCGCCTCGGGTGCATCGAAGTCGTCGGTCTGCGCCATGGGTCGTGTGTCCTTCTGTCGTTGGACTGCGACCCTGTGGGCGGCATGTCCGGTTCCTCCCTGAAAGATAAGAGCGCGTCGTCCGGCGAGCCATAGCCCGATGGGGTCAATTTGCAACGTTGACACGGGCTAGTCACCCCTTGTCTGGATAGGCGCAGTAGATAGCTTCAGTCTGGGATGCAACCCTCCTTCGATCTCCTCGACGTTGTCGCGGCCCACGGCGCCGAGCAGGTGGCGTTCGCCGCCGACGACGAGACCGGACTCCGAGCGCTCGTCGCGATCCATTCCACGGTGCTCGGACCGAGCCTTGGAGGCACCCGCTTCTATCCGTTCACGTCGGAGAGGGAAGCGCTCGTCGATGTGCTCCGGTTGGCGAAGGGCATGGCCTACAAACATGCCGTCTGCGGGAACGACCTCGGCGGCGGCAAGGCGGTCATCATCGGCGACCCGCGGACCGTGCGCACAGACGAGCTGATCCTGGCGTACGCACGGCTGGTCGATCGGCTCGGCGGGCGGTACCTCACGGCCGAGGACGTCGGCACCACACAGGCCGACATGGACCTGATCCGTACGGTCACGCCCTATGTGACTGGCGCGAGCGAGGCCGCCGGCGGTTCGGGCGATCCGTCTCCCGCGACCGCCTGGGGTGTGTTCCACGCGATGAAGGCGGTCGGCGAACGCCTGTGGGGCGACGCCTCCCTCGAGGGGCGACACGTTGCGATCGCCGGGGTCGGCAAGGTCGGAAGCGCGCTCGCGCGTCATCTCGCAGCGGCCGGCTGCGAGCTGACCGTTGCCGACGTGCGCGCCGAGGCCGCGAACACGCTCGCCGCCGAGCTCGGCGCCCGCACCGTCGACCCGGACGCGCTCCACGGCGTCGAGTGCGACATCGTGAGCCCGTGCGCGCTCGGCGCCACGATCAACGAGCGCTCGATTCCCGGGTTGCGGTGTGCGGCGGTGTGCGGCTGCGCGAACAACCAGCTCGCCACCGACCTCGACGGTGAGCGGCTCGCCGCGGCCGGGGTGCTGTACGCGCCCGACTACGTGGTCAACGCCGGCGGCGTGATCAACATCGCTGACGAGCTACGCCCCGACGGCTACCACCGCGACCGGGCGTGGGAGCGCGTGGCGACGATCCACGACACCGTTCGGCGGATCTTCGCGACCGCCGACGAGCAGGGGATCACGCCGGCCGCGGCCGCCGATCACCTGGCCGAGCAGCGCCTTCGTCAGCCCTCGTAGTCGAAGCCGAGGTCCGAGGCCGTCACCAAGGGCGTGAAGGCGATCCCCTCGGCGGCACACATGGCCTCGGCCGTACCGCCCCGATCCACGACGGGGATGGCGATCACCGGCTCTGCGCCCGCCGCCCGCACCGCGGCCGCCGCCTCGAGAAACGCCACGCCCCGCGTGATCGCATCGTCGGTGAGCGCCACGCGATCGCCCGGCAGCAGCGTGCCGGCGATCCGGCCGCCGGCCCCGTGGTCCTTGTCCTCCTTGCGGACGCTGAAGCTCCGCAGCATGCGGCCGCGGGTGGCGGCGATGGCCACGACGGAGAACGTGATGCCATCCGCGCCCATCGTGAGGCCGCCCACGGCGGTGATGTCGTCGGGCAACACGGCCAGGAACGCGTCGGCCACCAGCAACATCCCGTCGGGCGAACACGTCGTCTGCTTGGCGTCGATGAACCAGTTGCTCTGCTTACCTGACCGCAACGTGAATTCGCCGCGCTTCACCGAGTGCTTCAACAGATGATCGATGAGCGCCTGATGCATCACCTTCGAAGCTAGCGGCGCCGTCCCCCTATGATCCGCACCAATGGCTCGAGCTCGTGTGGTCGCCGTCGCCAACCAGAAGGGCGGCGTCGCCAAGACCACGACGGTCCACTCGCTGGGCGCGGCGCTCGTCGAGCGGGGCCTCCGCACGCTGCTCATCGACCTCGACGCGCAGGCCTGTCTCACCTGGTCGATGGGCACCGATCCAGACGCGCTCGAGCGCACGTTGCACGACGTCTTGCTCGGACGATGCACCGCGGAGGACGCGATCGTCAAGGTCAACGACCTGCACCTCCTGCCGTCGACCATCGACGTCGCCGGAGCCGAGGTGCACCTGCTGTCGAAGACTGGCCGTGAGTACGTGTTGCGGCGCGCCCTCGAACCACTGTTGGGTGAGTACGACGCCGTGCTGATCGACTGCCCGCCATCGCTCGGCATCTGCACCATCAACGGTCTCACGGCCGCGGGCGAGGTGCTCATTCCGCTGCAGTGCGAGACGTTGTCCTCGCGCGGCGTCGGCCAACTACTCGAGACGGTCGACGATGTTCGTTCGTACACCAATGCCGATCTCGCGGTTCGAGGGGTCATCGCCACCATGTACGACGGGCGCACGAATCTCGCGGCGTCGGTCATCAACGACGTTCGCACGCGTTACGGGCTCGAGGTCATCGATCCGCCCGTGCCGAAGTCGGTCAGGGTCGCGGAGGCGCCGGGGCGAGGGCGATCGGTGCTCACGCACTCGTCGAAGTCGAAGGCGGCCGAGGCATACCGCCAACTCGCACAAGCGATCTTCGGGTGAAGGTGACCGACCGATGACGCGATTCGATCCGGACGGCAAGCGCGCGCTGTTCGAGACGCCGGTGATGGCACCGCCGGAACAGCTCAAACCGGGGCGACACCGGGACGGTCGCAACGCGATGTTCTCGGTCGGACCACCGGAACGTGGCACGGTCGTCGTCGACTGCTCGGCGTGTCACGGACGGGCGCGCGTCCCGATCGCCGATGTCGGCGTTCGCTTGCTCACCGGTTCGCTGTTCATGCCGCTGCGCAAGCACGACTACTGGCTGCGATGCCCGGTGTGCGAGCACCGCACATGGTGCAACGTCAGCTGGCGCGGGTAGCGGTCAGGACGCGGCCGTCGCGACGAGCTTGGCGACCTCTTCGAGCAACGCCTGCGCGTTGAACGGCTTCGCCAGGTAGCCCTTCGCTCCCATCGACATCGCGTGTTCGACGTCCGCCGTCGCGGACTTTGCGGACACGACGAGTACGGGCGGCGGATCCACACGCTCTTGGAGCGCCTCGAGCACACCCCACCCATCGAGGACCGGCATCATCACGTCGAGCACGACGCAATCGGGACGGTCGGTGCCGATGCGCTCGAGCGCCTTCATGCCGTCCGCGGCGAGCAGCACCTCGTGGCCGGCGCCCTCGAGATTGAGTCGGTGCAAGAGGAGGATGTCAGGCTCGTCGTCAACGACGAGGATGCGAGCCATTCGTCTACTTTCGGTCGCCCGGAGGGCCGAAGTTAGCGCCCGCTCAGGTGTACCTGCCCACTGCCGTCTGCGATCGTTCCGATCGCGCGAGGCGCGTGGCCCTTCGTCTGCAACAGGTCGATCGTGCGGTGTGCGTCTTCGGCGGGAACGGCGACGATCATGCCGATGCCCAGGTTGAAGACCGTCGCCATCTCCTCGTCGTCGATGTCGCCGAGCCGCTGGATCTCGTCGAAGATCCGCGGCGGCTCCCACGTGTCCCGATCGACGATGGCGTCGCATCCGGCCGGAAGCATTCGCGCGAGGTTGCCGGGGATCCCTCCGCCCGTGATGTGAGCAGCCGCATGCACATCCACGACGCGTTGCAACGCCATGACCGCGGGTGCGTAGATCACCGAGGGACGCAACAACTCCTCTGCGAGATCGTGGTGCGCCCCCGCAAACGCGGGCTCGTGCAACGCCTTCCCGCCACGGTCGAGAAGCACGCGACGTGCGAGCGAGTACCCGTTCGAGCGCAACCCTGGCGAACGAAGCCCGATCAGCACGTCGCCGGGACGGACGCTCTCGCCGGTGATGAGCTGATCGCGCTCGACGACACCGACAGCGAAGCCCACCAGATCGAACTCGCCCGGCTCCATCGCGCCGGGGTGCTCCGCCATCTCGCCGCCGACGAGCGCACAACCAGCCGTGCGGCAGCCTTCGGCGATGCCTTTCACGAGCTGTTTGATGTGCGCAGGATCGAGCTTCCCAACTGCGATGTAGTCGAGGAAGAAGAGGGGCTCCGCCCCTTGGCAGACGAGGTCGTCGACGCACATGGCCACGAGGTCGATGCCGATGGTCTCGAATTGGCCGACCGCCTGTGCGATCAGCGCCTTCGTCCCGACTCCGTCGGTCGACGAGACGAGAACCGGGTTCGTGTATCGGTGCTGCGGAAAGGTGAACAGGCCGCCGAAACCACCGATGTCGCCGATCACCTCGGGTCGGTACGTCGAGCGGACCTCGTCCTTGATCGCCTCGACGGCTTCCTCACCGGCGGTGATGTCGACGCCGGCGTCCTTGTAGGACTCACCCATCGGGCATCAGCTGCGCCGGCTCGTGCAGTGTCCGCTCAAGCTCGCCTGGTGGCATGTTGTTGCCCTCGAGCACTTCTTTTCGCAGATTGACGGGAACCTCGACGAGATAGTGCCCGGTGAAACACGCGTCGCAAAACCCCGCGCCGACGGCGTTCGTCGACTGCTTCAGCCGCTCGAGTCCGAGATACTCGAGGCTGTCGGCGCCGAGATACTCCTTGATCTCCTCGCGCTCCATCTGCGCGGCGATGAGCTCGCCCCGGTCACCAGTGTCGATGCCGTAGTAACACGGCCACTTGATGGGTGGCGACGTGATGCGCAAGTGCACTTCCGTCGCGCCGGCCTCGCGCAGCATCTTCACGAGCTGCCGTTGCGTGGTCCCGCGCACGATGGAGTCGTCGACGACGACGAGGCGCTTGCCCTCGATGTTCTCCCGCAATGGATTGAGCTTCATCCGCACCGCAGACTCCCGCTGGGCCTGGCTCGGCGCGATGAAGCTCCGGCCGATGTAGCGGTTCTTGACGAGGCCCTGCCCGTACGGGATGCCGCTCACACGAGCGAACCCTTCGGCCGCCGGGACACCAGACTCAGGAACCCCCATGACCATGTCGGCTTCGACCGGCGCCTGCTCCGCGAGTTGCTCGCCCATGCGCACGCGCGCTTGGTGCACGCCGCGGCCATACAGCCGGCTGTCGGGACGGGCGAAGTACACGAACTCGAACAGGCACAACGCGGGCGTGACGGATTCGTCGGGGAACGGGCGAACCGACCGGTAACCAGTGGCGTCGATGACCACCATCTCGCCGGGATCGAGCTCACGTACGAAGTGGGCGCCGACGATGTCGAGCGCCGGAGTCTCAGAAGCCAGGACCCATCCGTTTTCGAGGCGCCCCAGGCAGAGCGGCCGGAAGCCGTGCGGATCACGAACGCCGATCACGTGTGCTTCGTCAGCCAAGACGAACGAGAACGCTCCCTTGAGCATTGGAAGCACGGTCATCAGCGCGCGCTCGAGCGCGCGATCGTCGCTGCGTTCGTCGCGCTGCTTGGCGATCTCCTTGGCGAGCAACTCGGCCACGAGATCGCTGTCGCTCGTGATGATCCCGGGGATCATCCCCGCCTCGCGCGCGAGCGCTTCGGTGTTCACGAGGTTGCCGTTGTGTCCGAGCGCGAATTGATTCGTGTCTTCGGCGGTGTCGCCGACCGTGCGCCACACGGGTTGCGCGTTGCCCCACGTGCTCGAGCCGGTGGTTGAGTAGCGCGTGTGGCCGATCGCGAGGTGACCGGTGAGCGGCGCCAGCTTTCGGTCGTCGAAGACCGTCGCGACCAGCCCTTGTTCCTTCAGGACCATGATCTCGGTCCCGTCGCTCACCGCCATGCCGGCAGCCTCTTGGCCGCGATGTTGAAGCGCGAACAGCCCCAGATAGGTCAGCTGTGCGACCGGTTGCCCCGGGGCGTACACGCCGAAGACGCCGCACGCTTCCTTCGGGTGGGCGGCATCGTGGTCGACGCCGTCAGTCGAATGCACGGACCAATACTACGAGCGGGGCCGTCTGATCCGAGGGAGCGGCTAACGCGGCTAACGCGAGGACGGGACGCGTGCTGGGCTTGAACGGCCCCGTCGGGCGGCTCGACTGCGCCGGCGACGGGCGGAGCGCATGAACTGCCACCCGGCGAGGATCAGCGCCATAGCGATCGCGAGATACAGGCCGACCTCGATACCGGTGTTGGCAAACCCACCACCACCGCCGCCCCGCTGGACAGTCGTTCCGAGAACGGAAACGCCGTTGCTGCCCTCGGCGCAGTTTGCGTTGAAACCGGGGCCGATCGCGCGCACCTCATACGTGCCGGTGGCAGTCGAACTCGGGATGCGAAATGCGATGACCACACCGCCCCGCTGGACCTCCATCGCGGCGAGATGTCCGGCCGGAGCCACTGCCAGTGCAGTCTCACCTTGACCATCCGCGGTCGCGACATCCGAGGCGATCACGTTGCCGTCGAAGGTGATGTCGACGCGATCGCCCACCGGCACGTTCGTGACTGTTGCAGTGACGTTGTCGCCGGCATTGACCGAGGTCGAGCTCAAACTGCAGGCCGGCTCCGGAGGGGCTTCGGTCGTTGTCGTGTCGCACCCATATGCCTCATCACACGTGGTCGTCGTGACCGCTGACGGTTGGCTCGGCGCGGCGCCGGCGCCAAGGGTGGACAGCGCGACCAGGCACAGTGCCGCGAGGGCGGCGCCGACGACCAGGCCGGCGACACGCCGAGATGGGGACGGGCTAGATCCTGTCATCGTGATCCTCGGTTGCGACACGCCTGGGGGGCACCTCTCCTCGGCACGGATAGACCTTAGCGGTCACCGCCAGTGACCCCCCATGACGGCTGCGAGCGGGGAGCGTGCATCGTCCTCAGCGAGCGCCGACCGGCGGTGGCGCACCCAGGACAGTCGGTGTGAGCAGGGGTTCTGCGCCGCGGCTGACCCGAGTGTCGCCGGCGTCGATGTTCATGGAGAAGACAGTGGGGCGAATGCGGGGCACGGGAACCAGACGAAACATGTACGGGAGCGCGGCGGGCCGGGGCGGGAACACCAATGCCAGCGTGACCACGCGGGTCTCGCCGGCTGGAACCTCGACTCCGAAGGTCACCAGCGTCCTCCCCGCTTCCGACGTGGCGACTGGGCTCGAGGTCGTCGGTCCATCGGCACTCGAGAGGCTGACGCCAGTTGGCAGGTAGAGCGACACGATGCCGCGATAGAGCCCGACGGTCTCGCTCTTCGTGGCGGGCCCGAACACATATGAGGCCTTTCCGTCCGCGGGCGCGGTGTTCGCGATCGAAATCGTCGCTTGCATCTGGCCAACACGCGTGCGCGGTCGGCTGCCGACCAGATCGACGCTGCTGTCGATGTAGTAGTCCAGCTTGTTCTTGCTGAAGTTCTGGACCGTGAGCAGCGCGTAGTCCTGGGTGTCCGCAAGGGGCAATGCTCCGTCAGCCCCGAAGTACCCAACCTGCTCGCGCACCGTCGAATCGTTCGCGTAGAAGATCAGATGACGCTGCTGCGCCGTCTTGAACAATGCGTCGCCGAACGGCCGGAGGCTGGCGAAGTCTCCGTTGATGAGTGCGTTGAATGCGGTCTTGGCGACGTCGCCGAGCAGTTCTTGGCGTTGGTCCCGACTCGGCACGTCGATGTACGCGCGGTTGAGGACGAGATCGACGACGTTGTCCGCTGACACGGATCCGATGCCCGACACGTCGATCGGGCCGGTGCCTTGCAGAATGGCACCCAGGCCGGCCGGATCGATCTGGATGACACCGTCGACGGGGAGTTGGGTCGCCCTCGAGAACATCGCTTCCATGTCTGGGGCCGCGAATGAGAAGTCCGGAGCCAATGTCGTGTTTCGCCAGAGCAGCGTTGGTTGCTGACCCGCCCAGCGCGTGAGGTAGTCCTCAGGAAGCGAGAGCGAGGCTGGATCGATGGCCTGGTCGATCGCCAACTCGTCGATTGACCCGAAGTTGCCCAAGCTGAACGTGCCGTTGGTGGCCTCGAGGACGCCGTAGGAGAGCACCATCCCGCCGGCACCGCGCATTTCGGCCGTGTTGGCGACGGCGATGAGATAGCGACGCGGTCCGTTCCCCCCTGCCATATCGCTCAAGATGCTGAGTGCCCTGGACACATTGTCGAGCTGACTGCGCCGGCGAGCTGCCTGCGAGTAGATCCGGTGCTGAAGGTCAGCGATGGGACCGACGAGACGCGCTCCGCTCGGCTCTTCCGTCGCACCCGGCAAGACTTGCGCGAGATCGCGCGCCGCGACCTGCGCGGCGCGCACCGTCTGCAACGGGATCGCGCCGTGGTTCAACGACACCTCGAGCCTGCCCTGTTGGTTCTCCAACGGCTGGGTGATCTCGAGCAGGGTGTTGCCACCATTGACCATTTGCAGCGCGAGACCGACGGAGCTTCGAAGCGAGTCGAGGTTCTCCTTGATGCCGGGCACCCACCCGACGAGCTCGAGCTCGGGCTGGCCGTAAAGTCGGCCGTTCGTCGTCGTCAGTAGCTGTTGCGCAGAGGACAACTCCGTTCTCGCGGGTCCGAGCTGGCCTTGTTCGATGTGCGTCGAAGCCGACTCGATGAGCGTGCGTGCCCGCCGAAAATCGCTCGCGATCTTGCCCAGGCGGAAAGCGACGACGCCACCAATGACGAGGAGCGCGGCGAGCGTGACGCCGAACACCAACGCGGCAACTCGCATCCGTTGCGCGCGCACGCTCCGTCTTGGGCGGCGGTCGGATGCCATGAATCAGCTACGACGGCGTGAAGCCGGAGCTGCGTTCTTCGCGGCAGCAGGTTTCGCCTTCGACGGCGGCGCCTTTCGATCGGGTGCGACCTCGTGATCGGGTACGACTTCGAACGTCCGCTCGAGGTGGGACCCGAGAGCAGCGACGATCCGATCGATGTCGTCTTCGTGCAGTGCAGGAGTGGGAATGCTCGTCGCGACGCGCTCGGCGACGCGCTCCGCGAGCTTCCCCTCGTCCAGCGCCGGCGCGGTTGTCGGAGCCGATCGGGAGCGCACGCCGAGTCGGCGCTTCAACAGAACCACGTCTTCCCGCAACGCCACGAGTTCTCGGCTGAGCTCCTCGCCAAGGGTGAGGAGGTCAGCGACCGCGGTGGATGACGACGCGTCTTGGCGCTGGACAGCGCCCGGGTCGAGCGAGTGGATCATCTCAGTCAGTGACGCCGTGTCGCTCACGAGTTCGTCGACGCGCTCGGACAGTCTTCGATTCAGCTCGTCGCTAGCCGTCAGCGAGCGACGGAGCTCAGAGACGGATCGCTCGTTGCCGTGGCGATACTCGTCGAGGGCTTCGCCCTGCGCCCTCGCGAGTTGGGCGACGGTCTCGCCGTATTCGTTCAGCTGATCCGCGATCGCCGTTCCCGAGGTCGTGATCGATTGTCCGAGAGCGTCGATGCGCATGCCGAGGCTGGTGATGGAGCCGTGGACGGTCTCGAGGCGACCCATCAGCGCTGGCAGCAACGGCCCCGTCGGGCCCGCAGGCCGCACGACATCGCCGGTGGCTCCAGGCGCGTCCACAGCCTCGGGCGGTGGTGGTTCCGCCGCCGAAACGAAGACCGCGTCATCCGGGTGCTGACCCTTGGCCGGTGCAGGCTCGTCCCATTCGAGGCGCACGGCGAACTCGTCGGAGTCGTCGGGCTCGGCCGGTTTCATGGTGCAGGAGGGTAGTTCAGGTCCCCACGGCCTTCGACGCTCGACGGACCAGGCCGCGAAGGGCACGTCACAGGTGTTTCACGCACGAACCAAGGTTCGGACCCGAGGGCGCATTGTCCTGTCCGACCTACGGTGATACAGCGATGATGACCGGCGGCTACCAAGCGCACGCTCTGCGTGGCGCCGCGCGCTGATGACCACTGTTGTCGTCACGGGTGCCGGCGGCTATCTGGGGGGCCGGTTGGTTGCCAAATTGCAGAGCGTGCCGGGGGTCGTCGCGATCCCACTCGTGAGGAAAAGACGGTCGTGGCTCGGCGACGACCAACGGGAGGTCGATCTGATCGCGAGCCCCCTCGCGACTGTCATCGACGCCCTCGGGCGAGCGGACGCGATAGTGCACCTGGCCGGTGCCTCGGAGGTGGAGGCGGCCGCCCAGCCGGAGGAAGCGCACACGAGCACCGTCTCGGCTTCGAGGCACATCGGCGAAGCGGCCGCCGCGGCCGGGATACGACGCGTGGTGTACGTGTCGACCGTGCATGTGTACGGGCGGGCACTCGCCCCTGGTGCACGCATCATCGAGTCGACCACCCCAGCACCAACGGCCGCATACGCCGAAGCACGTCTCGTCTCGGAGCGGCTACTGCAGCAGCGCGGCGACCTCGATCTCGTCGTACTCCGCCTCACGAACGCGGTGGGTGCGCCTCCCGATCCCGCTGTGGATCGGTGGACGCTCGTCGGCAACGACCTGTGCCGGCAAGCCGTCGTTGAACGTCGCATCGTGTTGCGCACGAGCGGCACGCAGCATCGTGATTTCGTCGACATCGGCGACGCGTGTCACGCGATCTCGGCCGCGGTGGACCCCACGCTGGTGCCAGCGGGCACAGTCAATCTGGGATCCGGCGTCCCGCGCACGGTCCGCTGGCTCGCTGAACGCGTCCAACACGAGATCGAGTTGATCACCGGCGAGCGGCCGCCGATCGAGGCTCCTCCGCCTGAGGCCGACGCGCCCGCGCCACCGATGATCGACATCGGACGGCTCCGACAACTCGAACTCGCACCGACTACCCCAATCGAGCAGTCAGTCCGCGACACCATCGCGTTCTGCCGCACACATCGCCGCGTGCTCGCGACCCGGTCGACCTAGAGCACGAGCGTTCGGGCCCGCACGCTCCCAGCAACCAACGCCCCCGCATTCACGACATCGACGACGAGGCAAGCCGGCAGCGTCGGGAGCCATCGCGACGCGGGCACTCCGGTGCGGTGCAGCTCCCGCGCCTTGGTCACCACCCACAACGCGGCGAAGAAGTTGCTCGCGCGTCGGCGCCGAAGCAGGCCCGCAACGACAAGCGCGTAGAACGGGACGCGGCTGTACTGCCGGAAGAGGATGCCGCGAGAAACGATCGTGTCGCGAAGCTCGGGGATCTCCCGTATGACCGCGGGAAACGATCCGAGCGTCACTCCGCGGCTGATCCACTCGCCGAGGTCGGCCGAGAACACGTGGTGGAGCACCAGTGCTTCGGGTTCGTGCGCGGCGACGCCGGCTCGACGCACTTGCCAGGCAAGCAGGGTGTCCTCGCAGGCGCCGAGGCCGCGCGCTCGCCTGCCGACGCGAAAACCCCATCGCGAACCTGCGGTCCGGTCGAACCCGCCGATCTTGTCGTACGCCTCGCGGCGATAGAGGACGTTGCAGGTGGGGTAGAGGTTCTCTTCGCCGGACCAGATGCTTCGTTCGAGCGGCCCGACCGCCCGATCAGGAAGGGTGAGTCCGTTCACGACATCGGCTCCTGCGTCGATCGCGGCGACGCCCCGCGAGAGCCACGCCGGGACCGGCCGGCAATCGCTGTCGGTGAACGCCAGGATCTCACCGACCGCAACATCGACCGCGGCGAGACGGGCATCGACGGCACCGCTGCCGGTCGAGCGCACGAGTCGTACGTCCCGGCCGGCGATAACGGCTTGTTCTGCGAGATCGCCACTCCCATCGGTCGAGCCGTCGTCGACCACGATCACCTCGAAATCGCAGAACTCTTGCGCTTCGAGCGCCTCCAGCAACCGCGCCAACAGCGCTCGACGGTTGCGCACCGGCACGATGACCGACACGCGGACGTCCTTGCTCAATGCTCGACCACCGGCGCGGCGATCGGGGATCCGTCGAGGGTCCGCTCGGGATGCTCCGTGATGTCCTGACCGTCCACCGTCACGACACCGTCGAGCGCCGCGAGGCCGACGGCCCCGAGCCGCGTTGCGACGTAGAGCGGCAGACCGTAGGAGTCCTCGAACAGGACGTCCCGCGCGAGGTTGTCGTAGAGGGTGATGCGGAGGTGATACGTGCCGCCCTCGAGGTGGGCGACGAATCGCGCTTCCACTTCGAACGTGTCGCCGGCTTCGAAGCGACGGTAGCCCCAGCCGATCCGGGGGATGAGGTGATACGCGACGACGCCCTCGTCGGATGTCACGGTGAAGAAGGCAAGCGGGCTGTCAACAGCCCGGTCGCACCGAAACGTGGCGCGCATACGTAACTCCGTGTGCTGTTCCGAGGCGGACACCGGGCCCGAGGGCCCGAGCAGCTCCTGCCTGAGTAGCTGGACGTCTGCGCCGCCGGAGGATTCCCGTCGAGCCGCCGCCTCGGTGGCGAGCAGTTCGTGGTAGCAAGCGATGGCGGCGGTGGCGGCACCGTCGAACTGAACCTGACCATGAGCCATCACGATGGCGCGCGGGCAGAGCAGCCGCACGGAGTGGTGCGAGTGACTGACGATCACGATGGTCGCTCCAGCCGCTTGAAGCGCGCGCATCCGATCGAAGCACTTGATCTGAAAGGCGTAGTCGCCGACAGCGAGCACCTCGTCGATCAGCAGCACCTTCGGGTCGACGTGCACCGCGACGGCGAAACCGAGCCGGAGGAACATACCGCTCGAGTAGAACTTGACCGGGGTGTCGACGAACTCCTCGAGCTCCGAGAAGGCGAGGATGTCGTCGAAGCGCTCGTTCACCTCTTCACGCGACAGCCCGAGCAGCATGCCGTTGACGAGAACGTTCTCGCGTCCCGACATCTCCGGGTGGAAGCCGACGCCGACACCGATGAGCGGTGCGACCCGGCCGGCGGTGCGCACTCTGCCGATCGTTGGCTGGGTGACGCCGGCAAGCAAGCGCAGCATCGTGGTCTTGCCTGCGCCGTTGTGCCCGAGGATCCCGACCGTCTCGCCTGTGTCCACGCGCAGACTGACGTCTCGCAACGCCCACAGCTCGCTGTGCTTCGGCCTCGTGAAGGGCAGGATCGACTTGAGGAGCATCGCCCGCTCTTCGAGCCGGTCGTAACGCTTCGACACCCCGACCAACTCGACGGCGAGGTCGGCGCGCGCCCCTTCTTCCCGTTCGGTCACGTGGCGCTAGCCCGGATCGCGTGGATACGCGGTGGAGGCGTAGAGCGTCGCCATGCGCCCGGCGTCGTGACGGAACGATGGGTTTCGTACGACGACCGGCTGCCGGTCCCAACGCGAGCCGGGACGCGTGATGATCGAAAGCGTGTCGATCAGGAACCGGCCCGACTCCCAATTGATCTTCTCCTGGCCCACGCACACCAGGTCCGCATCGGTGCACAGCGATTGGAAGCGCTCGGCCGTCATGGACTCGGCACGCCATGCATAGACGTCGATCAACACGCCGCTGCGCACGAGGACCCGTCGAGCCCGATCGGGCCGAGTGCGGCGGGCGACACGGGTATGCCGAGGGTAGGCGCCGATGTTCGAGTGGTGGACAAACCCGACGCCATCCGGCGCAAGGGTGCGGGCCAGCTCACGGAGGTAGGCCGCAATCACGTCGTCCTCGACGTGCACGAGCGAGTCGAAGCTGAACGCGAAGTCGACGATGCCGTCGGGAACCATCCCCAGCGACATGCCGTCGTTGACGTGCACCTCGACGTTGGACGCGTCAGCGAACCGCTTCCGGCAGTGCTCGACGCAGTTCTCGGAAATGTCGACCGCGATCACGCGGCTCCCGAGCTCCTTCAGGTACTGCGTCCATCGTCCGTAGCCCGGCGCGATCTCGAGGATCGTGCCCGTCGGGACAAACGAATGGATCCGTGGCCGGACGGCGCCGTACCACATGGCCTCGGTGCCTCCCCACCACACGGACCACTCGTCGCCCTGGGTCGACCAATCCCATCCGGCCGTCCACACGGCGCGGTTCTCCTCGAGCCGGGGCACTGGCGGCGAGCCTACCGGCCGGGTGCTGAGGGGCCGGAGTCGGCTCCTCCGTCGACCCGTATCGCGCGCAGGGCGATGGTCAGGCAGTCATTGCACCGCACTTCCGCCGTGTACCGGCGATCCATGAGCCGCATCGCGACCTGCATCGCGACGACATACGGCCGCTGCAGGAAGCGAGGGAGCCGCCACACCGTGCCGTCCTGGAAGAGTTGGATGGCAGCGGAGGCAAGACCGAGTACGCCGATCCTCTCCACCACTCGAAAGCCCCGCTCGGTGACGGTCTTCTCCAACCCCACCGTGGTCCAGCGCCAGTAGTCCTCAGGGTCGGGGTGGTAGTACATGATCCCGTGGGTCGAGAGCACGAGCGACCCACCTGGGCGAAGCAGACGGTGACACTCATCGAGCGCGCGCCCGGGATCGACGACGTGCTCCAGCACCTGGTTCGACAGCATGAGGTCGAAGCTGGCATCAGGCAACGGCACGACGCCGTCGGGGCCGATCACGACGCTCGCCTTCGGGTTCCCCGGCAGATCGATGCCGACGTACTCGGCGTCTGGGGGGAGCTCCGACCGATACGGCGTCTCGCCGCACCCGAAGTCGCCGACACGCGCGCCACGCGGCAATCGGGCGTCGTCCACCAGACGGCGGACCGCGGCGCGGAGTCGCTCCTCGACAAACGCGAACTGCGTCCATCGGCTGAGGGTGTGGAGATCACTACGCCGCTCGGCCAGGTACCTGAGGTCGCTCATCTTCAGTGCTTGACGGCGATGCGGCCGGTGTAGTCCAGCCGACTGAAGAGCAACGGCACCGCACTGGCGAAGTACTCGTCGACGGCCCGACGGCACCCGTCCCAGTGGCCGTAGTCGTCGATGAGGAGAACACCCCCGGACCGGAGACGGGGATACAGATGCTCCAGCTCGTGGCGCGTGGACTCGTACCAATCGGTGTCGAGACGGAGGAGCGCGATCTCCGCCGGCGCGCTCGCCGGGACCGTGGCCTCGACCGGACCGGCGACGAAATGAAGATGGGCCTCGGGATAGCCCGATCCGAGGACGAGCTCGCGCACTTGATCCAAACCGAACGTGTCGGAGCCAAACATCTCGTGCCACGCGCGCACGCCGGCGCGCGACGCGTCGTCCCAATCGTCCTTCGCAGATCCGGTGTACCTCGACACATCCGCGTCGGTGGGACGCGTCATGCCCTCGAAGGTGTCGAACAGATAGATGTCGCGGTCATCGACTCCGAGGTGCTGCAACGCGAGGATCGCGGCCAGCACCGAACCGCCGCGCCATACACCGCATTCGACGAAGGCGCCTGGCACCGCGCGCTGCACGATGTACTCCACAGCGTCGACGAGCCCGGCGAGCCGCTCGTGACTCGTCATCGTGAAGGGCTGTGCCTGCTCGATGATCGAGCGGTGAGCCGCGTCGAGCGAGCTCCAGATGTCCGGATTGGCCGCGTCTTGCGGGACAACGCTCGATCGGCTGCGCCGGAGCAACGGCTTCATCCGGCCAGTAGCACCCACGTCCGTCGACTGTAGCGAGCGTCGCTTCGTCTACTCCCACCAGGATGAGGACGGCTACTCTCCAACGCCTGCTCAGGAGGAGGATGTGAACCCGCTTCAGCGACTGAAGGATGGTCCCATCCGGCGAGCGCGAACGTGGTTCCACGACGTGCCCCTGCGCCGACTCGGTCTCACCGGTCTCGTATGGCGCACGGGCAGCTTCGCCCACGTCAGGTTTCTCGGTCATCCCATCTGGCAGAACCCGATGGACGCGTGGGGCATCCAGGAAGCGATTGTTGAGGATGACGTCGACCTCATCGTGGAATGTGGGACCAACCGCGGGGGCTCCGCCTTCTACATGGCATCGCTCTTCGAACTGCGCGGCAAAGGAAAGGTGATCACTGTCGACATCGAGTCGCTCTCCGAGGTCGAGCATCCGCGTATCGAGTTCGTGATCGGCTCGTCAATCGATGCCGAGGTCGTCGCTCGCGTCAAGGCACGGATCGCCGAGCTCCAGCCGCAGCGGGTGATGGTCGTACTCGACAGCGACCACGCCGGTCTGCACGTCCTGCGCGAGCTCGAGCTGTACGCCGAGATGGTGCCGATCGGAGGTCTTGTGCACGTCCAGGACGGCTGCATCGACGAGATCCGGCTGATGCGCCGCGACCGACCGGGTCCGCTCTGGGCGATCCGCAAGTTCGTCGCGAAGGACGCTCGCTTCGAGATCGACGATGAACGTTCCAGGCGGTACTTGTTCAGCCTCAGCCCGAGTGGCTGGCTTCGCCGGGTCGCTTGATCCTCGCGTCGTGCGCGTCGCCCTCGCCACCGACAACGCCTACCTCCAGTGGGCGGCGGTCGCCATCTTGTCGTGCCTCGACAACTGTTCTCAGAAGGTGACGTTCCACGTCCTGCTCGGCCGCGACGTACCGTCCACACGGCGCGAGCAGCTGGTGCGGATGACCCGAGACCATGGCGGCGCCATCGAGCTCCACGATCTCGACGACGCGACGCTTGCCGTGCTCCCGAGCAAGGGCCCCGACCAGGGCGACCGGCTCAGCTGGGCCCGCGTCTCACTCCCCACGATGCTCCCGGACGTCGATCGCATCCTCTACCTCGATGCCGACGTCCTGGTCCGTAAGTCGCTCGACGAACTCTGGGAACTCGACCTGGGCGGGGCGCCGCTCGCGGCGATTGCGAACGTCAGCAACGCTGGTCTTCAGCCGCACCTGGCGTCTCTCGGCATCGAGAACCCGCGCGACTACTTCAACGCGGGCGTTCTCGTCATCGACCTCGAGCAGTGGCGAACCGAGGGCGCAGGCCAGGCGATCATCGACTACGCCGTCGCCCGCCCGTCCAACCCCCATTTCGACCAGGACGCGCTGAACGTTGTGTTCGCCGACCGCTGGCTCCCGCTTCACCCACGATGGAACGCGATGAACAGCCTCTGGTTCTGGACGGAGTGGGCGCGGGAGGTGCACGGCGAGAACAAGGTGCGCGAGGCCACGGCCGACCCCGCGATCGTTCACTTCGAAGGCCCGAGCCTGTGCAAGCCGTGGCATTACCTGTGCGAGCACCCGTTTCGGGAGGAGCATCGCCGCCTCACGGCGCGCACACCATGGGAGGTGCCGCCGCTCGAGGACCGCACCGTTGCCACGCGCCTCATCGCCCGCCTCCCAGCCGCTCGGCGCCTCCGGGCGTTCCTCGCGCTGCAGCGGGCTCGCCAGCGCATGGCGTCGTGGCGACGACCCCGCGCGCAGGCACCGTGCGCATCCTGACGCTGACCAACTGGTATCCGCCGCATCACTTCGGCGGCTATGAGTTGTCGTGCTACGACGTGATGCGCCGCCTCGAACAGCGAGGGCACGAGGTAACCGTCCTATGTAGCGCGCAGCGACGCGGCGGCGTGAACGACGACGACGCCGACGCTCAACACGAACGGCACGTACACCGGGACCTGGAGCTCTGGATCGAGGACGACGTCCTCGTCCGGCCATCGTTCTCCCGCCGTTTGCAGATCGAGCGTCACAACCAGGCGGTGCTGCGAAAAGTTTTGGAGCGCGGCACGTTCGATGTCGTATCTGTCTGGCACATGGGCGCGATGTCGGTGGGCCTGCTCACCACCATCGCCGAACGGCAGCTCCCCGTCGTCTACGCCGTTTGCGACGACTGGCTCATCTACGTCCTCAGCCAGGACCGATGGGCGGGGTTGTTCACGGGCGCCCGCTGGCGCCGAGCCGCGGGCCGCGCGCTGCACCCGCTGGTGCGCGTTCCGACGGTCCCACCCGACCTGTCACAGACAGGCGCGTTCTGCTTCGTGAGCGAGTTCACGCGAGGATGTGCTCAGGCGATGTCGCAGTGGTCCTTCCCGATCTCGACCGTGGTCTTCAGCGGCATCGAGCGAGCGGAGTTCGCGCCCATCCCCGCGCCGGAACGTCGATGGCGGGACCGGCTTCTGTACGTCGGTCGCTTTGACCGCCGAAAGGGACTCGAGACCCTCATCCGGGCCGTCGCGCTCCTCCCCCCGACGAC
>JBEEFW010000064.1:0-56212 GCA_041166385.1 Acidimicrobiaceae bacterium
ACGGAAGCTCGACCGCGAACCCCGCGTCGCCGAGCGCGTGCGCGACGCCCCTCATCGAGTCGGGATTGCCGGTGAAGCCGTGGATCACGAGCGCACCGTTCGGTCCGCCGTCGATGCTCTCGGGTTCGGCTCCGGGGATGATCGGCTGGGTCATCTGTCCTCCAAATCCCACTCAGACCTACACAAAATTGTGTAGGTCTGAGTGGGAATTCGATCTAGCGGTAGGGGTCGTCGGACTTCTGTTCGTCCCACCACTCTTGCGGGGCGGGCTTCCATTCGGGATCCGGCAGGATGCAGTCGACCGGGCACACGGGCGGCAGGCACTTGCCGCAGCCGGAGCACAGCTCCGGGATGATGATCACGTCGATGCCGTGGTTGAAGATGGCTCCGAACTGCGTCGGGCAGTGACGGATGCAGGTGTCGCAGTTGATGCAGATCGACATGTCGATGATGAAGGGCGCGATCTGCCACTTGGGGTTGCGCTCGTGGCTCTCGAGCCGCTCCGCCCTCTTCCCTGCCGGCACCTCGCAGAGCGTACTGGTCCACATTGACCCGCCGGTCAGGCAGGTGGTCCACTTTGTCCCGTGGATGACGAGCGCCGCCTGACGGCGCAGGGCATCGAGCGCAAGCAGCAGCTGCTCGATTGCGCCGCCCGGCTCTTTGCCGAGCGGGGCTATGCCGACACGCGCGTCATCGACATCGTGCGGGCCGCTGGGGTGGCCAAGGGGCTCTTCTACTGGTACTTCGAGAACAAGGAGCAGCTGTTCCGCGAGCTCGCCGAGGAGATCCGCCTCCGGCTCCGGCGTTCGCAGGGCGAGGCCATCGACATCGAGGCCGATGCGCTGACCCGCATCCGGGAGGGCGCCGAGGCCTCCGTGCGATTCATGGCGATCAACGCGCCGTTCTTCGCCCTCCTCGAGGTCGAGAACATCGACAAGCGGTTCGTCGACGTGCTGCGCCAGGGCACCGATGTGCACGTGGCCGACGTCGCCATGCTCGTTCGTGAGGGCATCGCCGAAGGCCTCATCCGCGACGACGATCCGGTCCTGCTCGCTCGTGGCGTCGTGGGGATCGTCGGCTTGTACAGCCACTTCCACCGCACCGGACGCAGCCAGGTGCCCATCGCCGAGCTGGCGGCGTTCGTCGGTCGATTCGTGGTGCGCTCGCTCGCCGCTGACGACGAAATTGCGTTGGCCGCCGAGAAAGAAGAAACTCGCACTGTCCGTGCGACTACAGCCGTTCGCCCAGGCAGCAGCGGCTAGCGTTCGGCTTCGTTCCGATCAACAAAGGGGAGACATGCCCAGCAAGTTCTTGAGCGACGACTGGATCACCGAGGCGAAGAAGATTCGCGAAGAGTTCGCCGGCAAGGGCACCCCGCCGGCCCACGCCGTCCGCATGAACCAGGTCGTCACCGACGTGCCCTTCGGCGACGGCTCGATCAACGTCCACATGGACACATCGGGCGGCGAGCTCGAGTTCGACCTCGGCCACCTCGAGAACCCCGACCTGACGGTCACGCTCGACTACGAGACGGCCAAGGCGATCATCGTCGATCAGAATCCGCAGGCGGGCATGCAAGCGTTCATGGCCGGCAAGATCAAGGTGCAAGGCGACATGACGAAGCTCATGGCCATGCAGTCGGGCCCGGTCGATCCCACCGCTCAGGAAGTGTCGGAGCGCATCAAGGCCATCACGGAGTAGTTCGTTCTTCTGACGAACAGCGCGGCCAGCACTCCGATGCCGGCGGCGACAGCTCCCAGCAGGTAGGCATCATGGAACGCGGCCACGCCACCGACCGCACCTTCGCGCGCGACCTGCACGGCTTGCAGCGTCTGGATGCCCAACACGATCCCCATCTGATTCACCATCTGCTGCGTCGCGCCCGCGACGCCGAGGTCGGTCGGCTCCACAGAGTTGGCGACGGCGGCCGCCATCGCCGGCGATGACGCGCCCATCCCGACGCCGCAGAGGGCGAGCGCGAAGATCACCGTGAGGTCCGTGCTGCCCGGTGTGAGTTGCGCGAGGGCGATCATCGACGCCGTGATCGCGATCGCGCCTGCCACCGCGGAGACTCGTTCACCGATCCGGATCGTGAGGTAGCCGGCGAGCGGTCCGGCGATGGCGAACGACAGTGGCCGCGCGATCAGTAACGCGCCGGTGTGCGTCTCGTTGTAGTGGAACTCGTTCTGCAAGAACAGCGGCGTGAGGATGAAACCGCCCATGTACGCGAAGTTCGTGAAGAACTGCGTCGCGATCGGGAAGGTGAAGTTGCGCCGCCTGAGATAGGCCAGCGGTAGCAGCGGATGCGCGACGCGTTTTTCGATGGCGATGAACGCCGAGAACAACGCAACTGCGAGCGCGATGCCTCCGATCACCAACGAGCTGGTCCAACCGTCCTTCGGACCTCGATTGATGGCCAGCAACAACGAGAGCGCGCCGAGGCCGAGCGTGGCGGCGCCTGGTATGTCGAAACGGCTGGTGCGATCCGCCGGTACTTCGGGCAACACCGCGGCGGCCAACAGCAACGTCGCCAGCGTCAGCGGAACCTGCGCGACGAAGATCCATCGCCAGCCGAAGGCCTGGACGACCGGACCTCCGGCGATGACACCGATCACGGGAGCGCCCGCGCCGACCATCGACCACCAACCCATGGCTTGGGCTCGTTGGTTCGAGGAGAACGTGCGGTTGATGATCGCCAGCGAGGCCGGGCCCTCCGCGGCGCCGATGGCCGCGCCGATCGACCGGCAGGCGATGAGCGTCGCCGCATTCGGCGCCATCGCCGTGAGGGCGGCGAACACGCAGACACCACCGAGACTCCACAGGTACACGCGGCGCTGGCCCCGCAGGTCGGCGAGCTTGCCGGCCGCCGGGCCGAACACGGCGAAGGCCAGCAGCGGGGCCGTCACGACCCACGTGAGCGTGCTCTCGTCGGAGTGCAGGTCCCGGGCGATGCGCGGGATCGAGTTCGACAGGATCGTGATCGTGAACCCGACCGAGAAGAGCCCGAACAGCGCGGTCGCGAGAACGATCCACGGATAACGCGGGTGCGCCTCGACCCGCTCGGTGACCTTGTGCTTGAGCAGCAGCGGCCACGGAACGACCTGGACCTCGCCCGCATCTTCGAACGAGAAGTCGTCACCGCGGTCGGGCACCGGCGGAATCTACAGAGCGGGGCTCGCGAAAAACGCCCGCCAAGTCGGCTGGGGCGGCTGCTTCATCGCGGCGGCTGGGGAACGCCGCGTCCAGCAGGACCGCCCCAGCGAACCCGACGGACGTTGCTCAAATCGTACAAGCTGGCTACGGAACGTGCACTCACCCGCACAAACTTCGCGATTGGATTTTGTGTGGAGGCTACGGAATCCAGTTGCCGTGGAATCCGTACGGAACGCGCACGGGAAGATGCACTTCGGCGACGGTCTCGAGCGTGGCCGCGTCGAGCAGCACGAGGTCGCTGGCGTCGCGGGCGGCGTCGTGCACGTACCCCATGAGCACGCCGTCGTCTTCGGCCGCGTCGGGTGACGATGCCACCATCACGAACTCACTCGGCGCGCGACCGGCGCCGAGTTGGCGGGCCTGGGTCGTACCGGCGACGAGGTCGTGGCGCAGCACCGACCCACCACGGAACTCGAACGACTCCTCCACCTGGTCGATGGCCACCGTGTAGCCGTAGCGATGACGCCGACCCACAACTCGCTCGTCGACGCGAGGGAACTCCTGCGGACGATCGTCGATCTGCTCCTCGATGACCTTGCCGGCGGACGGGTCGACCGTCCAACGATCGAGCCTCGGCGGCGCGCCGTCAGGACCGATCACCTGCGCAGCGTCGAACATCCGCTCGAAGCGGCAGAGCTCGATCACCACGCGGTCCCCTTCGTCGTAGGCGTTGAGCGGATGGAACACGTAGCACTGCTCGACGTCGAACCAGCTCACGTCGTCGGCCTCGCCATCACGCGGGAGCAGGCCGACACGAGCGGGATAGTCGTTGTCCCAGCGGTACGGAAGACTCGCACCGGTCATCGCGAGGTCGAGGTCGAATACGACGGGCAAGTCGTAGATCACCGCGTACTTCTCGGTGAGCGACATGTCGTGCACCATCGGGCTGCCGGTCGTCTCGACATCGACGACCTTCCGGACGCGCGCGTCGCGATCCATGACGGTGTACTGCACCTTGTTGCCCCAACCCCAGAAGTACGACAAGGCGTGGAGCTCGCCGGTGCGCGGATCGCGCTTCGGATGCGCGGTGTAGCCGCCGGGCAACGTGCCGTCGAAGTCGCACGGCCCGAGCGTGTTCAACTCGTTGTCGAGCTCGTACGGGCGGGCGCCCGCCTCCACGATGGCGAAGGTGCGGCCGGCGTGACCGATCACGTTCGTGTTCGACGCGAAGTCCATCTCGGCGTGCACCGGTCCGGACTTCCACTCCTCACCCAGGTCGCTGGCGACCTGCTGTGAGCGCACGTACCGGTTGCGGTACCACTGCGCGGTGCCGTCGCGGAGCTGCACGCCGTGCACCATGCCGTGACCGGTGAACCAGTGGTACGTCGCGGGATCGGTGTCGATCGGGTTCGGTCCGTTGCGGAGGTACCGACCGTCGAGCCAATCGGGGAGCGTGCCGGTGACCGAGAGCTCGGTGGCAGTGACCTCCTCGGCGACAGGTGCGAAATTGCCTTCGAGGTATCGGTTTGCCATGGTCCGAATCAGATCATGATCGGCGGCCCGAGTCAACGGGCCACTTGTCACATGGGCGCGAGCTTGGCCAGCGCTTCCTTGAGGCCGTCGATCGACCAGCGGTCGGCCTGCTCCACGCCATCGCCCATCCGCCACGGCTCCATCAGGCGCACGGTGCCACCTTGCACGTAGAACGTGGAACCGTTGAAGGGGCAGTCGACCGTGGCCAGGTAGGCCACGAGCGGCGACACGTTCGCTGGGTCCCACACGTCGAACGTCTCGACGTCTTCTGGCGGCTTCACGATCTCGCCCAGCCCCGGCGTCGCCTCCGTCAGCCGGGTGCGCGCCGCCGGCGCGATGCAGTTCGACCGCACGCCGTACCGCACCAACTCCTGGGCGCAGATGATCGAGAAGGAACCGATGCCCGCTTTCGCGGCGCCGTAGTTCGTCTGGCCGGGATTGCCGAGCAGACCCGACGTCGACGACGTGTGGATCACGCTCGCCTTCACGTCCTCGCCAGCCTTCGCCCGCTCGCGCCAGTGCGTCGCGGCCCAGCGCGTGGGCACGAAGTGTCCTTTCATGTGGACGTTCACGACGGAGTCCCACTCGTCCTCACTCATGTTGACGAGCGCGCGATCGCGGAGGATGCCGGCGTTGTTGACCAGCACGTCGAGGTGGCCGAACGAGTCGATCGCCGACTCGATCAACGCCTGGCCACCGTCCCAATCGGCGACGTCGTCGGCGCTGGCGACGGCTTCGCCGCCCATCTTCGTGATCTCGTCGACCACCTGCTCTGCGGCCGAGCGATCGGATCCCCCGCCGTCCGGCGCGCCGCCGAGATCGTTGACAACGACCTTGGCGCCTTCGGCCGCGAACAGCAACGCGTGTTCCCGGCCGAGCCCTCGACCAGCTCCGGTGATGATGGCCACGCGGCCGTCGAGCACTCCCATTGCGGAACCTTAGTTCTTGGTGATGATCACCACTCCAGTCCCGGACGGCGCGCGAGTGCCTGCGGGTGGGCTCGTACCGGTCACGGTTTTGAACGGATCGCCCTGCACGCCCGACACTCTGAAGCCGGCCGCTTGGAGCTGCGCGGCGGCGTCTTGCACGGATTGCTTCGAGACGTCGGGGATCGTCGGCAGCCCCTGCGACACGATGATCGTGACCGTCGAGTCGCGTGCCACTTCGGTGCCGGCGACGGGCGACGTGCCGATGATCTGGCCTTCAGGCACCGTGTCGCTGAACGCGTCCTGGCGGGCCGGAACGAGCTGCACCGCGGTGATCGCCGCGGCCGCCTGCTCGAACGTGGACGTCGGCGCGATCGTCGGCACCACTCGCGGCGCTGGTCCGTCGGACACGATGACGTTGACCGGTTCGCCCTTGGGAAGCTGCGGCGGCGTCGAGGGGTCGAGCTTGATGATCGACCCCGGAGGGATCGTCTCGTCGTGCGCTGGCGTCTGTGTGCCGAGCGTGAACCCTGCTGCGGTCAGCTCGGCGGTCGCTTCGTCGATTGTCTTGCCGGCCAGGTCGGTCGGTACGTCGGCCAACGTGTTGCCCAACGAGACCGTGATCGTCACGGTCTTCTTCTCCTCGAGCGACTTGCCCTCGGCCGGGTCTTGGGCGATGACCTCACCCTTCTTCTTGCCGTCCTGGCGGCCGTCGATCCTGCGCACCTTCCAGTGCTTCGCCTCGATCGCGCTGGTGGCTTGCTGCTCGGTCAGGCCGACGAGTTGCGGCAGCTTGTGGCTCGGGACGAGCACGTTGTTCCACGCGTACGCCGCACCGGCGGTCAGCGCGAGCACCACCGCGATGGCGGTGAGTACGAGCGGCCAACGGCGGCGGCGGCGCGGGCCGGCCGGGGCTGGTGGCGCGGGAGGCGCGCCGGATGCGAAGGCCGGCTCGCCCGTGCGGACCGGCGGCAGCTGCGTCGGGTCGTGGTCGACGATCGTGATGTCGCCCGCGGTGGTCGCACCCGCGAGCGTGAGGGGTTCGGGACGCGGCAGCTCCTCCGACGCGGCCAGCAGCCCCAGTGCGAACTCGCCGGCGTCGGGACGCTCTGACGGATCAGTCCGCCCGGCGCGCTCGAGCACGCGGCGCAACGGGCCGAGTTCGGGCGGCACCTCGACCGGGGTGTCCACGCGCGCCATGAGCGTGGCGATCGTGCTGTCGGCCGCGAACGGCACCCGTCCGGTGACGGCCTCGATGAGCACGAGGGCGAGCGAGTACACGTCGCCCTTACCGTCAGCCGCCTCGCCGCGGGCCTGCTCGGGACAGGCATACCGCGCGGTGCCGAGCATTGCCCCAGACGGCTCGGTCCATGCCGCTTCTGCGAGTGCACGCGCGAGGCCGAAGTCGCCGATGCGAAGGCGACCCTCCTCGCCGAACAACAGGTTGGCCGGCTTGATGTCGCGGTGCACGAATCCACGGGTGTGCGCGTACTCGAGCCCGCGGGCCGCTTCGAGCCCGACCATCAACGCCTGCGAGTGCGTGAGCCGGGTGCCGGCGTCGAGCATGGCGCGGAGGCTGCCGCCGCCGAGGTACTCGGTGATGAGGTACGGCTCGCGCTCGTCGTCGCCCCAGTCGTAGACCGCGAGCACGTGGGGATGGTTGAGGGCCGCGGCCGCCTGCGCTTCGGCGCGGAACCGGCGGAGGAACGCCTCGTCTTCGGCCAGCGCCTGGTGCAGCAGCTTGACGGCCACGCGCCGGCGAAGGCGCGTGTCGTCAGCGAGGTACACCAGCGCTGACGCTCCCGATCCGACAGGTGCGATCAGCCGGTAGCGCCCGCTCAACACCCGACCGATCTGGTCGGTCATCCGCGAGACGACCACGGGAATGAGGGTAGACCGGCGGCCACCGGCCGTCGGGCCATCCAAGGGTGGGCGGTGGGGCTGAGTGGTTAGTCAGCGCGAGGATGGGCCGATGCGCACGGAGCTGGCGGACGAGCTCGAGGAGTTCGTGCGGCTCGGCCACCTGTGGAGCAACGAGGACTGCGCGGCGATGGTCGACCACCTCATTGCGGAGACCGAGACAAGTGGCGATCCCCTCCCCGCCCGCTTGGGCCGCTTCCTCGACGCCGTGAGCATCCGCACTCGCATCAGCGACGTGCCGGGTTCGCTGCGGGTACAGATCGACGCCATCGTGTACCCGCGGGTGTGGAAGCTGATCGAGGGCATCCGAGATGGCATGCCTGACGCCGAGCTGCGTACCCGCATCGAGGTGATGAACCGGCGCCTCGCTCGGCTGTTCGTCGAGGAGACCGCTTGACGGAACGGCCCTGGACGTTGGCGTGGGCGTCATCGCTGGTCCTGCTCCAGACGTCGTTCGAGGTGGCGTACGTGGTGGGGCGAGGCGACATCACTCCGGGGCTGCGAGTGACGCTCGCCGGCGTGCTGGCGCTGCAGTTGCTGTTCGCCCGAGGAGCCATGCGGATGTCGGCCGGCAGCGTCCTGGCGCTCATGGCCTACGAGGTGATGGCGGTGGTGGCCGCTATCGGGGGTGATGGCGCGTTCGGGGTCCGGGGCGCATTGGCTGTGAGCGCCGTGGTTGTGCTGGTGTTGCTGATGGTGGCCATCGCCGCGTTCCCTTCACCCGACCTGCCGAAGATCACATGAACGACAATCTTCGGCGCGTGCTCACGACCTTGGTCATCGCCGCGTGTCTGGTCGGACTGGTGATCGCCGCGCAGCACACGCGTCGCGGCGACACGGAGGACGGGGTGACGATCAGTGGAGCCGCCCCGGCGCCGAAGACCATCATCGAGCTGCTCGCACCGACGCCGGACAGCAGCGTCCTGTCACAAGCACAGCTGCTGATCGACCTCACGACGAACTACGACGCCAGCTTCGTGATCAACGGTGTGACGATCCCTGACGATGAGTTACAGCGACGGCCGGAGCTGAATCAGGTGATCTTCACCCCGGCGCCGGGCAAGGTCGTCGCGAAGTTCCCGGCCGGACGCAACTGCGTCGAGGCCGACATCTACCGCATCGACGGCGTGGAGGAAGACGTCCCCCCGGCCCGCTGGTGCTTCACCGTCACGTAGGTAGCTCACCCGTCTCGAGCAGCTTCACGAATTGCTCCTCGTCGAGGATGGGGACGCCGAGCTCTTGCGCCTTCGTGAGCTTTGCCGCGCCAGGGGCCTCACCGACCACCACCGCGGTCGTCTTCTTCGACACGCTGCCCGGGGCCTTGCCGCCGTGCGCTTTGATCGTCTCCTCGATGATGTCGCGCGAGAAGCCCTCCAGTGATCCGGTCACCACGATCGACAGCCCAGCCAAGGTCTGCGGCATCGTCGAGCGCTCCGGGCCGGTGAAGTTCAGTCCTGCGGCGCGCAACTTCTCGATCACCTCGAGGTTGCGTTCGTTGGCGAAGAATTCGTGTACCGACTTGGCGATGATCTTGCCGATGCCCTCGACGGCCGCGATCTCGTCCTCGCTCGCCGCCATCAACGCGTCGAGGTGGCCGAACGCCTGCGCCAGCACGCGGCTCACCGTTCCGCCGGCGTGACGGATGCCGAGCCCGACCAGCAGGTTGGCCAGTGGCCGCTGCTTCGACGCCTCGATCGCGTTCTGCAGGTTGGTGATCGAGATCTCGCCGAAACCCTCGAGCGCGCGGACGCCATCCCAGTCGAGCGTGTAGATGTCGCCCGGATCGTGGATGAGCTTGTGCTCGAGGAACAGCCCGACCGTGCGATCGCCGAGACCCTCGATGTCCATCGCGCCGCGGCTGGCGAAGTGGCCGATGCGCGCCCAACGCTGGCCGGCGCAGTCGACGTTCGTGCAGAACGTGTCGCTCTCGCCGTCGAGCCGCACGAGCGGGCCGCCGCACACGGGGCACGTCGTCGGGAACTTCCACGCCCGTAGTCCCTTCGGCCGCTCCGCCTCAACCGCCTTCACGACCTCGGGGATGACATCGCCGGCCTTGCGCACGATCACGGTGTCGCCCGGACGCACGTCCTTCGCCTTCACCTGGTCCTCGTTGTGCAGCGTCGCGAGACCGACCGTCGAGCCGCCGACGAACACCGGCTCGAGCACAGCAAACGGGGTGGCCTTCCCGGTGCGACCGATCGACACCATGATGTCCTTGAGCTTGGTGGTGCGCTCCTCCGGCGGGAACTTGAACGCGATCGCCCAACGCGGGGCGTGCGACGTGGAACCCAACTCATCACGCAGGCGCAGGTCATCGACCTTCACGACCACGCCGTCGATCTCATACTGCAATCCGTGGCGGTGCTCTTGCCAGTGCTTGCAGTACTCGTACACCTCGTCGAGCGTGCCGAGGGGTTTGATCTCCGGATTCACCGGCAGACCCATCTTGCGCATCCATTCGAGCGTCTCGGAGTGCGTCTTGAACGTCGGGCCGCCGTCGACCGCACCCAACTGATACGTCCACATCGCCAACTCGCGGCTGGCGGTGATCGACGGGTCCTTCTGGCGCACCGATCCCGCGGCCGAGTTGCGGGGATTCGCGAACAATCGATCGCCGGCGTCGGCCTGCCGCTTGTTCAGCGCCTCGAACGCGACGATCGGCATGAACACCTCGCCGCGCACCTCGAGGAGCTTCGGCGCCTGCTTGCCCTTCAGCTTGTCGGGGACCGCCTTGATCGTGGCCACATTGGCGGTCATGTCCTCACCCACCCGACCGTCGCCGCGCGTCGCCGCCCGCACGTAGCGTCCGTCCTCGTACGTGAGCGAGATCGCGAACCCGTCGATCTTCAGCTCGCACACGTAGCCAACGGCTTCACCCTCGGAACCGAGGCGGCGCTCGAGGCGCTTGCCCCAGTCGAGGAGCTCGTCGAACGAGAACGCGTTGTCGAGCGACATCATCGGCACGCGATGCTCGACGGAAGAGAACTGCGTGGACACAGGCGCACCCACGAGCTGCGTGGGCGAGTCGGGCGTGATCAGCTCGGGAAACTCGGCCTCCATCTCGCGCAGCTCGCGCACCAGCGCGTCGTACTCTGCGTCGGAGATCGTGGGGTCGTCGTCGACGTGATAGCGCCGGTTGTGCTCCTCGATCTCGGCGCGCAACTCCTCGACCCGCTGCTCGATCTCCGGGGGGCCAGCCACAGCGGGCAACATACCGGCGTGCTTTGGGCCCTGCGCGCCGGATGGTTGGCCGTGCCGTTGACGGTTGGCCCGGCGATCGCGCACGGGCTCGACTCCGCCAGCACTCCGGTGCAGATCGTGGCCGCCGCCCTGGCGTGGACGGCGTGGGGGGTCGTGCTCGTTGCACTGCTGGTCCCGCGCTCCGTCAGCCTCACCGCGCTGCGCATCGGCGCGCCGGCCGCGTTCGCCGCGGCGGTCTGGGTCAGCGCCCGAAGCGGCCTCGATGTGGCCGAGGTCGTGGCGATGACGTGGACGGCGGCCATCGCCGCCGCGGTGCTGTTCATCCCCGCGATCGCCGACGCGTTCGTGGATGGCTCGTCGTACGGCCCGGAGCGCCGCATGACGCTGCGCGTCCCGGGCGCGCTGTTGCTCGGTCCGGTGGAGCTCACGTGGGCCGTCACGGTTGCCGGGCTCGTCGCCGGTCCCCTGTTGCTCGCCGCGAAGGCGTGGGCCGCGGGTGCGGTCGCGCTCGTCGTCGGTGGCGTTGGCGCGTGGTTCGGCATCCAAGCCCTGCACCGGCTGTCGCGCCGTTGGCTCGTGTTCGTTCCCGCGGGCATCGTGCTGCACGATCCGGTGGTTCTCGGTGAAGCACTGCTGTTCCCGAGGAGAATGGTGGTCTCGCTCGCGCCAGCGACACGCGAGAGCACGGCAACCGATGTCACCGGCCGGGCGCTCGGGCTCGTGCTCGAGGTGCAGCTCAACGAGGCGAGCAAGGTGAAGGAGGTCGAGACCGACCGCCTGCTCTTCTCCCCCGCGCGACCCGGTGCGCTTTTGCGCGAGGCACGCGAGCGCGGGCTACCGGTTCCGTAGCCGCGCGACGCCCTGTTCGACCGCGGACTTGATCACGCGGTCGTTGTCCTTCGAGATGAAGTCGTGGACGTGGCGCTCGAGCAGCACGCGCAGCACGGGGTTGAACGCGTGATAGGTCTCCCCGAACTCCACGCGGGTGCGGCCATCGCCGATCGACTCGAGTCGATGCCATCCGGACGCCTTCGACCACAATGGCTTGCCCACCGCCTCGTAGCGGGAGTACTCGTTCGGCTGGACCTCGGTCACGCACTCGAACGAGCGGCCGCGACCGCCGGACAGCAAGTACTTCGGGACTGGGAACGTGCACGTGCGCACGAGTCCCTGCCCGTTCTCGTCGCCCTCACTGATGATCTCGATGCGGACGTCGCCGTGCTCGATCACGCGGTGCTCGCCCGGCGGTGTCGGCCGCGGGCGAGGATGTAGCGCCCGCCACACCTCCTCCGGCGTGGCGTCGACCTCGAACGAGAACCTGTGCTCCCGCATCAGGCGGTAGCGAGGCCGCCACCGAGTACCTCGTCGCCGTCGTACAGGACGACGGCCTGGCCTGGCGCGACGCGGCGGCGCGGCTCGTCCCACACCAGCGTGCTCGTCGATGCATCGAAGCATCCGGCCTGGACGGCACCGTGCGCGCTGCATTGCGCGACGACCGGTCCGTTGACCGGCTGATGCGCCCACACCACGTCTCGAAGCTCGACGTGATCGTCGAGCAGATCGCTCTCGCGGCCGACGGTGATCGTGGCGGTACCCACGTCGACGTCCGTGACGTAGCGCGGTGCGCCATCGCCGCCGGCGAGCCCGATGCCCTTGCGCTGACCGATGGTGACGAGCTCGACGGCGTCGACGCGTCCGACCTCCGCCCCCGTCGCGCGATCGACGACGCGTCCGGGTGTGAACGGCACTCGCGTCTCGAGGAACCCGGCACGGCCATTCGACGACGTGATGAAGCAGACGTCCTGGCTGTCGGGCTTCACCGCGGTGGGCAGCGCCAGCTCGGCGGCCATTGCCCGCACGGCATCCTTCGTCATGGCACCCACGGGCAGGAGCGTGTCGCGCAGCTGTTCTTGGCCGAGCATGTACAGCACGTAGCTCTGATCCTTGGCGTGATCGGCGCCGCGCCCCACTCGTCGTGTGCCGTCCCGCTCGACGATGCGGGCGTGATGGCCCGTCGCGATGGCGTCGAAGCCGAGGGCCCTGCCCCGCACGAGCAACTTGTCGAACTTGAGATGGCGGTTGCACTCGATGCACGGGTTGGGCGTGAGCCCTGTGGCGTGCGCCGCGACGTACGGCGCGACCACGTCGGCGTCGAAGCGGTCGCCGAAGTTGAACACGTGGTGGTCGATGCCGAGCACCCGAGCGACCCGGCGGGCATCGTCGACGTCGCTGACCGAGCAGCAACCCGTGTCGGACTCGCCGCCCCAGAGCTTCATCGTCACACCCGTGACGTCGTGACCGGCGTCGAGCAGGAGCGCAGCGGCCACCGACGAGTCGACGCCGCCTGACATCGCGACGAGCACCTTCACGATCCGCGCTCCCGGAGCCGAGCCACTGCAGGCGGGATCACTGCGAGCGCGAGGTCGACGTCGCCGTCGGTGGTGGTCGTGCCGAGCGACAGCCGCAATGAGCCTTGCGCCAGATCGCGCGGCACTCCGAGCGCGGCAAGAACGTGCGAAGGATCTTGCGCGCCGCTCGCACACGACGCGGCCGCCGAGGCCATGACACCGTGCTGCTCGAGAAGGAACAGCAGGGCCTCGCTCTCGATGCCTTCGAAGCACAGGTGGCAGTTGCCGGCGACCTTCCGGGCGCGGTCCCCACTCTCGAACGTGCCGGGCACCGACGACAGCAGGCCGTCGGCCAGCCGGTCACGCATCGGTGTGACGCGATCGACCACGGTCTTGCGGTCCTCGACCGTGAGCCGCGCCGCCTCGGCCATCGCGACGATGCCGGCCACGTTCTGCGTGCCGCTGCGCCGCTCGCGCTCCTGTCCCCCACCCACCTGACGGGGGTTGAACGCCACGCCGTCGCGCACGACGAGCACGCCGACCCCTTTGGGGCCACCGAACTTGTGCGCGCTGATCGACACGAGATCTGCCGGTTCGGCCAGCGCGGCCACGTCGAGCCACGGAAACGCCTGAACGGCGTCGGTGTGGAGCACGGCGCGCGGCGAGCGCTCACGCACGATGTCGGCGACCGCCGCCAGCGGTTGGATCGTGCCGATCTCGTTGTTGGCGAGCATCACGGATACGAGCGCGACGGAGTCGTCGAGCGCGGAAGCCAGAGCGTCGAGGTCGAGCTCCCCCGACGGCAGGACGCGCACGACACGTCCGCCGCTTCGATGCACGGGATCGAGCACCGCGTGGTGCTCGATGGCCGAGCAGACGACCGCGCCGTGATCTCCGTACGAGAAGACGGCGGTGTTGTCGGCCTCGGTGCCGCCGCTGGTGAACACGATCTCACCGGGCTGACAACCGAGCGCGTCGGCCAGCGTGACGCGTGCGTCGTCGAGCGTGTTGCGGGCGTCGCGGGCCATCGCGTGAGCGCCTGACGGGTTGCCGTAGCGCTCAGTGAGGAACGGCAGCATCGCCGCGACCGCCTCCGCCCGGACGGGCGTGCTGGCGGCGTGGTCGAGGTACGTCACCCGCTCATTCTGGCCGGTGCAACCGCAGTCCCCCACTGGGGGACCCAGGGCGGCAGCGGGACAGGGGGGCCGCCCTGTCGCAACTGGTACGCCGCCGCCACGGAGACGAGGAACGTCTCGGGCGTCACCTGCGCCGGCGGGGTGTGATGCATCGACAGGGCCACGGCATTCGCGAGCCGCGTGCCGAGACGCCCCCGGGCTGCCGGCGTCAGCGTGCCGACGCGCAACAGGAACGACCGGATGACGGCGTACTGCTCCGGCGTGATGCCTCCGACGTCGAGGCTCCTCGCGTACAACTCGAAGCCGTGCAACGGCGGGAACGACACCGGGATCGGGAACGCCGCGCCGGTGCGCTCACGCAACACGATCGTGCCGGCGAAGATGTCACCGAGCCGCTGACTCCGCTTGTTGAGCAGCGCGACGCACGTGGCCGACACACCGATCGGCGGCAAGAAGAAGTCCACGATCTGCAGCAGCGACCTGATCGACGCGTGCCGAAACCGCACTGGCGCTCCCTCGACGGTGACGACGCGCAGGCCGAACACCCGCTTGCCGACGGTCTGGCCGTTGCGCGCCTCGAAGATGGCGGGATAGCCGAAGATGATGAGGAAGACCCCGACGATCACGATGATGATCGCCGGCGTGGACCCGCCGATGCTGTTGAACGCGCCAGCGAGAAACGCGAGCGCATAGACGAGGCCGACTCGCACGAAGACATCGAGGGCCTGCGCGAGCGATCGCGACCCGACCGTGGCGATCTCGAACTCGAGGACGACGGCGTCGGGGGTGACAATCCCCTTGGCCGCTGTCGCTACCACGAGCACCTACGGTAACCACTGACAGTTGGCGACCGAGTCTCACAGTCGTCGCCGTCGTGCCCGCCAGGGCACAGGCGACAGTGAGCGGAGGCCGCAGGCCGGAGCGAACCAACAGCATGGATCTCGATCGCTTCATCGTGCGCAACTCCGGTGCATGGCGCCGGCTCGAGGAGCTGACGGCTCGGACACGACGAATCGGCCAGCGCTCGTTGGCGCCGGCGGAAGTGGACGAGCTCGTGGCGCTGTACCAGCGCACTGCGGCCCAGCTCTCCCACGCCCGCACCTACTACGACGACCCTGGTCTCACCTCACGACTCACGACGTTGGTCGCTGCCGCCAACGCGGCGATCTACGGCAGCCAACCTGTCTCGATCCGTTCAGTCGGAAGGTTCTTCACCGAGACCTTTCCCGCCGCGGTCTACGTGAACCGCCGTTTCATCGCCGCGTCCGCCGTACTCTTCTTCATCCCGATGATCGCCATCGGAGCCTGGCTCGGCACGTCGAACCGAGCGCTCGACGCCGCCGCACCCAAGTTCGCTCGGGAGGCCATCGTCACGTCGGAGGCCGAGAACTACTACTCGTCGAAGCCGGCCGCGGAGTTCTCGACGCAAGTTCTCGTGAACAACATCGGCGTCTCATTCCTCGCCTTCGCCACCGGCATCTTTCTGTGCGTCGGGACCGCGTACTTCCTCGTCACCAACGGTCTCAATATCGGAGTCATCGGCGGCATCTTCTTCAACGCGCATCAACTGGCGAAGTTCTTCGGACTGATCTTGCCGCACGGCCTGCTCGAGCTCACCGCGATCACCATCGCCGGTGCGGCAGGATTGCGACTCGGGTGGACGGTCATCGCGCCGGGTGATCGCCCTCGCGGCGAGGCACTCGCCGACGAAGGACGGCGCTCCGTGGTGATCGTGCTCGGCCTCATGCTGTGCTTCGTCGTCGCCGGTCTCATCGAAGGCTTCGTGACACCGAGCGCCCTTCCCGTGTCGGTGCGCGTCGGCATCGGCGTGCTCGTCGAGCTGGGGTTCATCTTCTGGATCGTGACGCGAGGCCGAGCTGCCGTCGACCGTGGGCTCACCGGAGTGTTCGGCGAGGAACCTCGACCTACAGCCGTCCCGTTGCCTTCAGCCTGAGGTAGGTGTCGGCGAGATCGCCCGACAGCTTTCCGGGCACCGCGTCGACGACGGTGACGCCGAGGCTCCGCAGCCGCGCCGCCAGCCGAGCCCGTTCGGTGAGCGCGCCGATCGCCGCCGCCCGGCGGTAGGCGCTCTCGGCGTCGACGGTCGGGGCCGCCGCCCACCGCTCGACCTCGGGATCGCGCACCGCGCCGACGACGATCAAGTGGCTCCGGGCGATGAGCGGCAGCGCGGGCACGAGGTACTCCTCGGCGGCTTGTTCGTTGAGCTCGGTGAGCAACACGAGCATCGCCCGCCGCCGGAAGCGCACCACAGCCTCGGCGAACGCGCTGCGGTAGTCCGTCTCGACGAGTTGCGGATCGAGGTCGAACAACGACTCGGTGACGCGACCGACCTGGGCGCGCGACTTCGACGGTTCGAGGACCGCACGGACCTCGGCATCAAAGACCATCAACCCGCACCTGTCGCCCAGACGCGTAGCGACGGTGGCCAGCATCATCGTTGCGTCCATCGCATGTTCGACCCGGGGCACGTCCTCGACGCGCCCGGCCATCACACGGCCGTTGTCGAGCAACACGATCACGGTCTGGTTGCGTTCGGCGCGATACGTCCGCACGATCGGCTTGCCGGCCCGGGCGGTGGCCGACCAGTCGACTCGCCGGAACTCGTCGTCCGCGGAGTATTCGCGCAGAGACTCGAACTCCGTGCCTCCGCCGCGCCCTTGGGCCGAGCGCAACCCCACCTCGAGCACGCGGGCTCGATTGATGCGCAACTCCGCTTCGTCCTTCGACCGGAAGGGAGGATGCACGCGCAATGTCGCCGGCAGCAGCCGCCGGCGCTGCCGGGCGGCAAGGCGCAGCGGACCATCGACGCGCACGACGAGCTCACGCTGCGTGAACCGCCCGCGGCGCGAGGGTCGAATCGGCGTGTGCACGGTCGCCGCGCCCAACGCGGGCACGGTCACGCTCGCTCGTCGAGCGAGTGCCCCCAGCGACGGCGCCAACTCGTCGGCGATCACGACGTGGAGGCGGCGGTTCGTCGGATTGGTGACCCGCCAGCTCACCTCGCCCAGTTGATCGATGACGAGCACCGCCGGCATCGTCCGCTCGATGCCGATGCGGCCCGGTGCTGGGGCCAGTAACCAGTCGACCCCCGCCACCGCGAGCAGCAGCAGATCGAGCACGAGGAGACCCTGCGCGATCGGCACGTCGGGCAGCAGCAGACGCACGCCCGCGAGTACGAGCGCGGCCAGCGCGAGCCGACGGGTGGGAACCGGCATCAGCGGGGAGCGGGAACCGCCGCGAGGATGCCGTCGAGCACGACGTCGGCGGTTGTGCCCTCGAGTTCGGCTTCCGGGCGCAGTTGGATGCGATGTCGCAGCGTCGGCTTCGTCACCGCCTTCACCTCGTCGGGCGTCACGTAGGGGCGACCCGCGAGCCACGCCCACGCCTTCGCCGCGTGCAACAGCGCGGTCGCGCCTCGAGGTGAGACGCCGAGCGTGAGCGACGGCGCGTCACGGGTCGCGCGACACAGCTGCACGATGTACGCCATGACCGCGGGTTCGACGCGCAGCTCGTCCACGAAACCGCGTGCGGCAGTGAGATCCGCGGCGCTGGCGACGGCCCGGATGCCGGTCGCCGCGAGGTCGTGCGGGTCGAGCCCGCTGTCGTGACGAGCCAGCACCTCTTGTTCTTGCTCGAACGTCGGGTAGCCGACCTGCAACTTGAACAGGAACCGGTCGAGCTGGGCCTCCGGCAACGGGTACGTGCCCTCGTACTCGACCGGATTCTGTGTGGCGACGACAATGAACGGATCGGGCAGCGGCCGCGCCTCGCCCTCGATCGTCACCTGCCGCTCTTCCATCGCCTCGAGCAGTGCGGCCTGCGTCTTCGGCGGCGTGCGGTTGATCTCGTCGGCCAGCAGCAGGTTGGTGAAGACCGGGCCCTCGCGGAAGGAGAACGAACCACCGCGGGCGTCGAAGATGGTCTGCCCGATGACGTCGGACGGCATGAGGTCCGGCGTGAACTGCACGCGCCGGAACTCGAGGTCGAGGGTGGCCGCCAGGGCCTTCACGACGAGGGTCTTGGCGACGCCCGGTACTCCCTCCAACAGCACATGCCCGCGCACGAGCAACGCGGCCACGAGCCCTGAGAGCGTGCCTTCCTGCCCGACCACCACCTTGCCGACCTCGTCGCGCAAGGCGAGGATCGGACCGCGGGCATCATCCGGTTCAGCGACGTCGTCCATCGAGGACCTCCTGGCGAATCGTGTCGAGTTGCTGGCCGAGGGTCACGAGCGACGCCTCGTCGAGAATGGGTGCGTCGCTGAGCGCGGCCGCCACCTGGGTGCGATCCAGCCCCGTGCGCGACGCCGTGAGCTCCGCAAGCGTGGCCGTGTCCAGGTTGAGCGGCACGCCGAAGCGATCGCTGAGCGCCCGCCGCGTGTCGACGCGCAACATCGACGCGGCACGGTCGGTCGCGTGGCTGCGCTGTCGCAGACCGCCGACGGCCCGGACGAACTGCGAGCCGGCGATCGCCACCGGCTGCGGCTCGGTCACGGGCCGGCCGACGCGGCGCGATCGCCAGAGCGCATAGATGATGAACGCAACGCCGAGCTGCAGGATCGCCTGGAACACGCGATCGGCGATCAGGTCGCCCAACGTGGTGCGGCCGGAGCCCGGTGGGTTCGGGTCGAGGACCGCGACCGATCCGCCCTCGGCCGGAAGCAGGAGCCGCACGGCCAGCACACTGTTGTCGGCCGAGTCGAGCACGCCGTTGGTGAAGACGTCCGGACCGCCGATGGTGATGATGTGTCCCGCACCGACGAGCCTGCTCACGATGAAGGCGATCCCGCCGTCGCCGAAGCATGACTGCATGCTTCGCCCCACGCGGAGAGCGGCGCCCGCGGGCACATCGAGCTCCTGAACGTCCTCGAGGCCGGGGATGTCGCAGAACCCGCGATCGCTCGGTCCCGCCACCAGAACGTCGGCCGGACGCGCGGCGAACGCGGAGCCCGGGTCCGCCACCACCAACGTGCCGCCGGCCGCGACCCATGCCTCGAGATCCGTGTGCCCCTGGTCGTCGAGCCCGTCGTGCAACAGCAAGGCGGCGTTCGTGTCTGCATCGGGGATCCGTTGGCCGACGCGCACATCGACCCCGAACTCGCGCACCAACAACACGAGCCCACGCGTACCGTCGCTGGCCGTCGACGACGGCGAGTACGGCGGACCGTCCTGCGGCGAGTCGCCGCTGCCCGCCACGAGTCCGATCACGATGAGCGACACCAGCAGGCCCGCGCCGATGAACAGCGGCGCTCGCGACGACTTCGATGCGGTGGTGGCAGTCATACGCCGACCGTCTCGCGGCGGCGCGCCGCGTCGGCCAGCTCTCGGAAGCGCTTGTTGTCGGCGGCATCGGTGTCGAGACCGCCGTACCAGACCGCCTCGAAGATCTCGGTGAGCTCGATGAACGGAGCCGCGTGTGCGGCGCGGGCGTCGACGAACTCGCCTCGATACTCGCCTGTCGTGCGACCGGGCACGTCGTCGAGCACGCCGTCTTCGATCAACGAGCGCACCAACTCTCGGTACCGAGCTCGCATGGCCTCCCGCCACTGCCCGGCGGCCTCGAACTGTTCCGCGTCGCGCCGCCAATCGATCGCTTCCCGTCCGTCCTCGAGCTCGATCGTCAACTCGTCGTCGGCGTCCGGTGTCGGCAGGCGAGTCCGCCCCAGCAGCGCCCGAACGAGGAGCACCAAGAGGACAACGATGCCGGCGAGGATCGCGATCGCCACGAGGTTGCCGAGGAAGCCCGGGCCGCCGCCGAGCCCGAACGTGATGTTGGAGAACAGGTCGCCCAGCCACCCGAAGAACCGGTCGAGGAGACTCTCCTGTCGCTGGAACTCCGACCTCTGCAGGATGTCGTGGGCGTGCTGGCGGATCTCGCCCGCGGACGGCGAGTCAAGCCACACGATGGAAGTGCTCGGCGATGTCGAGCTCGAGGTCGAGTCCCTCGGCGCGGATGCGGAGATCGAAGTACACCAGCGTGGCCGCCGCCGCGACGAAAGGCTCGGTGACGAGCGAGCTCGCGGCGCGGCAGATGACGTCGATGATCCATCCGAACGACAGGAAGCTGAACGCCAACCCGAGGCCAGACAGCGCGACCGTCAGCACCGTCGACACGATGGCGATGAGCAACGCCGCGCCGAGCACCGCGCCGTACCGCACGCGTGTGAGCTGCCACGACCGGCGGGCGCCCGCCCAAGGCCCGAGGTGTTCGATGACGACCGCTGGCGCGGTCACGAGGAACAACGGCATCACGAACACCGCGGGCACGACGAGCAGGATCGCGGCGGCTCCTTCTGCGAGGTGGACGAGGAACCACGCGCCGATCAACGCGGGTGCGTGGCGCAGCGAGGCTTTGAGCGCGTCGGCCGTGGTGGGCGAGCGATCCGCGTACCAGGCGCTCATGAGGTACGCGACCGCTCCGGTGACGAGCGACAGCACGAGACCGGAGGCGGCGATCAGCACGACGCTGACCCACGAGAAGCTGGAGTCGGACGAGCCAGACGACGACGTGGCCGCCGACAGCGCCCCGGCGAAGCCACTGTCGGCCAGCGAGTCACGCTGCACCCAGGCGGTCATGAGCTCCAGCGGCAACACGAATGCGGCCGCGATCAGGAAAACCGCCCGGGGCGCGGCCTTGATCACGGCGATGCCGCCATCGAGGATGTCGGCGACGGTCATCGGCCGCAGTGGCATCGGCGCCGGCACCTCGGCCGCTGGACTCGCTTCGTTTTCGACGGCTCGCACCGGGCTCGGTCGATCGACGGCATCCGGCGGGCGCGCACCAGGGGCCAGCCAAGGATCCGTCACGAGCGACGAGGGTACGCGGTCCCTGCCACCATCTGGGTATGGAGGGCTACGGGCCGGAGAGCTACGGCGACGCCATCGCCGACGTCTACGACGACTGGTACGGCGACCTCGCCGACACCGATGCGACCGTCGATGCGCTCGTGGCGCTCGCCCGACGCGTGCACGCGACACGCGTGCTCGAGCTCGGCGTCGGGAGTGGACGGCTCGCACTCCCGCTGGCGGCCAACGATCTCGAGGTGTGGGGCGTCGACGCATCCAAGGCGATGGTCGAACGGCTGCGCACGAAACCTGGAGGTGCCAGCCTCCGCGTCGCGGTCGGCGACATGGCCGCGCTCGATCTGAGCGCAATCACCGACGGACCGCAGACGCGCTTTGGTCTCGTGTTCGTCGCGATCAACACGTTCTTCAACCTCACGACGGCCGAGGCGCAACAGCGATGCCTACAACGCGTACGCGAGGTGTTGACGCCCGATGGCCTGTTCGTGTTGGAAGCCTTCGTGCCCGACCTCGACCGGCCGACGAACGTCGTCGAAGCCCGCACCGTCGCGCTCGATCACGTCATCCTCACAGCGACCCGTCACGACCCGATCGAGCAGACGGTCAGCTGTCAGTACATCGAGATTCGGGAGTCCGGTATCCGCATGCACCCGCTGGTCGTGCGGTACGCACCGCCCGCCGAGCTCGACGCGATGGCGGCGACCGCGGGCCTGCGGCTGGCCGAGCGGTGGAGCGACTGGACGGGCTCACCGTTCACAGATAGCGCCAGCGTGCATGTATCCGTGTATGAGGGGACGTAGATTGCCCTCTCGTGCTCCCAGGATCACACCGTTGAGCCAGCTTCGGCTCAACCCGCTCACAGGCCGCTGGGTGACGATCGCTGCAGAGCGCTCGTCTCGACCCGGCGATTTCGCTCCCCGGATGCTCTCCGTCGAAGCCGACCCGGCGCGGCCGTGCCCGTTCTGCCCGGGCAACGAGGAGTCGACACCGCCCGCCCTCGAGACGTACGGGCCCAGCGGTCAATGGCAGGTGCGCGTCGTGCCGAACCTGTACCCAGCGTTCTCGGGCGACGAGCCGATGACGGTGAGCAACCTCGGTCCGGTCTTCACGCAGGCGTCGGCCAGCGGGATCCATGAGGTGCTCGTCCTCTCGCCCGACCACACCGGAAGCTTCGCCGACCTCGACGACCGTGCCGCCGGACTCGTGATGGCCGCCGTGCGCGACCGCATGGAAGAACACGCTCGCCACGCCAACGTGCGTTACACGCAGGCGATCGTGAACCACGGCCGGGAGGCCGGCGCCTCGATCGCCCATCCCCATGGGCAGCTCCTCGGCATTCCGTTCGTGCCCGGCGAGCTGGCCGAGGAGCGTTCGGGTTTCGTGCGCTTCGAGGGTTCGTGCCTGCTGTGCACGATGTCGGATGCGGAGGTGGCCGCCGGCCATCGCGTCGTGCACGAAGACGAGCGTGTCGTGGTCGTGTGCCCGTTCTGGAGCGGCAGCCCCTTCGAGATGCTGGCGGTGTCCAAGACCCACGAGACGCATCTGGCCCGAGCTACGCCGCAGGACGTCGTGGCGATCGGGCGGGCATTGCGTGACGTGCTCGGCCGGCTACGGCGCACGGTGGGCGACGTCGCGTACAACGTGGTGTTCCACACCGCGCCGCATCATCAGCACGACGAGCATTTCCACTGGCACGCGCACGTGATTCCTCGGGTCACGAGCATCGCCGGCTTCGAGCAGGGCACGGGCGTGTTGATCAACATCGTGTCGCCCGAGCTCGCCGCGCAGCAGCTCACGGCCAGCGACTGACTGATGCCGCGTCAGGCGGCGACGAGCAGCGCGGGCGGGATGTGATCTTCGGGGATGCAGGGGCACGGAGGATGCAGCTCCGTGCAAGCAACGTGAAAGCTGTGGAGCTCATGCTGCAGGTCGCACGTGTGGTCCATGCACTCGGTGGAGCCGTCGGCGTGCTCGATCGAGACGCCTTGGCACTCGTAGATGTCGGTGGTCTCGCTCATGGGCCTCATACTGCCGAGGGGGTGTGACAGTCGGTGGCCCGAGTCCGCGTCGCCACCACCATTTCCTTGCCACCAAAGGCCGTGTGGGCCGCCATCGAGGACATCAGCACCCACGTGAACTGGATGGACGATGCCGTGGCCATCCACTTCACGAGCCGCCGGCGGCACGGTGTGGGGACGACGTTCGACTGCGACACGCAGGTTGGTCCGTTCTCACTCGTCGACCAGATGGCGATCACGGAGTGGAAGCCCGGCAAGGTGATGGGCGTCCGGCACGAAGGGCTCGTGAAGGGCAGCGGACGCTTCACGCTGCGCCGGCGCCGGGGTGGGCGCACGCGGTTCACGTGGGACGAGCGCCTCGTCGTGCCGTGGAAGCTCGGCGGGCCGATTGCCGCCGTCCCGATCGCGTTCGTGTTGCGGCGCGTGTGGAGGAGGAACCTCCGGCACCTGAAGGCGATCGTCGAGGCGGCCTAAGCGGACGCGCTGGCGGCGACGATGGCGGCGGCGAAGCACGCCGCGCCGAACGCGCCGCACAAGACCACGGACAGCGTCGCGTTCTTGAGGCGCGGGCCCACCTCGTAGAGGATGGCGCCGCACACGTAGCCCCCCGCCAGGCCGCCGATGTGCCCCCCGATGGAGATGCCGGGGATTCCGAACGTGAACGCCAGGTTGAGGAGCAGGATGCCGCCAAGGCCGCTCTGCCACACGTTGACGCCCTGCGAACGTTGCGCGGCGAGTGCGAGCCCGAGCAGGCCGAAGATGGCACCGGACGCGCCGACGGTCGGCTCGTGCGGGCTCAAGACCATCACGCCGAGCGAGCCCGCGAGCAGCGCCACGCCGTACACGACGCCGAAGCGCAACCGTCCGACCGCCGCTTCGAGCTGTGAACCGAGCACCCACAACGCAAACATGTTCATGCCGAGGTGGAGGATGTTGGCGTGGAGGAAGCCGCCGGTGACCAGGCGCCACCACTCGCCGTGCGCCACGCCGATCGTTTGCGTCGTGCTGTCGGTGAAGAGGAGCCGGCCACTACCCAGGACGCCGTAGTCGATGGTGAAGAACCGGTTGCTGGCGCCGACGAAGAACACCAGCACGTTGACGGCGATGAGCACCTGCGTGACGAGAGGCTGCGAGCCACCCATGATCGTGCGAGCCGTGTAGACCCGCTGCTTGCCCTGGCTCGAGCATTCCGGACAGTGGAAACCCACCGAGGCCTGATGCATGCACTCCGGGCAGATCGGCCGATCACAGCGCTGGCAGGTGACGCCGGCGCGCCGATCCGAATGCCGGTAACACGTCTGGATCGCGGTGGCCATGGGGCCTGCAGGCTATCGACGTCGGCGCAGCCGACGGCCGCACCAGGGCGGGTGGCGGGGATGAGCGGTGAGTGGTCTATCCGGGTACTGCGATTCCCAGTGCGTCACCCAAGCGGTGCATCGGCTCTCCGCCGTGACCCCTGCGAAGGGCGTCGAACACCAGCTCCTGGGCCCGATCGAGGTCGATCGACATGCGCAGGTCCCGGGCGAGCCGGAACAGTCCGAGCGCGGCGTCGACCCGTTCGTCGCCAGGGTGCTCAACCGCCCGCGTGACCGCCGCCAGCAACGTCCGGCTCATGAGCGCGGCCGCCCGCGGCGATCCCAGCTGGAACCCTCCGTGGCGTGCCTCGCGCACGATCTCCTGTGCGGCGCGGAACGACTCGGCGCTCGCGCCCTCGGCGTCGCGTGCGCCGATGTCCGCAAGTTCCTCCTCCAACCGGCGAGCGAGTGCGAACTCAGCCGGCGCCCGCAGCTCGGGCGGCAGCGGGTACCCGGAGGTGAGCAGCGCGTTGAGCCGGGGACGGTGGTCGGCGTACAGCTGCTCGTACGTCGTGGCGAACCGATCGATGAGCTGGCGAGCCGCGCTGGCCACGAGTTGATCGGCGGCGTCGGGCAGCGCCGAGTCGAGCCCGAACTCGCGCGGCCCGACTCCTTCGGCGAGCAGGCGGAGCACGGTCGACACACGCGCCCCTGAGCGGACGAGTTCGGCGACCTCCACGAAGAGCTGCTCGTCACGCGTCGGATCGGGTGACCGGGTCGCACCGAACACCTCGAGACCACCCATGTGAATTGCGGCGTACACATGCTCGGTTCGCCGGCGTGTGCGCCGGTGCTGCAACTCCAGGCGACCGCCCGCGCCGACAAGTGGGCCGCGCTCGACGATCGTCCCTTGGTGGTCGACGACGTCGAAGGGTCCGACGCTGGCCGCCGGCTCCTGACGCTCGAGCACATGGACCAGCGCGAGGTGGGCGACGGCCCGCTCGGCGTCGACCCGGCTCGGATCGACGTGGCGATGCCAGATCTCGCGTCCGTCTCCCTCCTCGGGGTCGTTGCTGTGCGCTTCGGCGAGCACCTCGAGGAAGCAGTCGACCGGTGGGTGCTCACCGATCTCGTCGAACAAGTCGATGCAGCGGGAGGCATACCGGAGCACCTGCAACGTCTCGATGCCCGCGAGGTCGTTGAAGAACCAGCCGCACGACGTGTACATGAGCAGCGCGTGCCGCTCGGCCTCGAGCAGCGTCAGCGCGACAACATCGTCGTGGTCGCTGCCGCGGTGCTCGCCGAGGAACTCGTCGATCGTGCAACGGCCGAGGATCACGTCGACGTACGCATCGCGCGCCGCCCACGGGTCACGCAGCACGGCCGCGCCGCGCCGCTCGAACACCTCGATGCCGTGATCGCGCAAGACGTCGAGCGCCCGTCGCAACGGGGCGCGCCACGCCTGGTTCCAGTCCGGTTCGCCGCCGGTGCTGCAGCCGCAGTCGTCCATCCACCGTCGCACGCCGTGCGCGCACGACCAGGCGCTCTCCCGCACGAGCACTTCGTGGGTCGGTGGCACCTCCTGCACGAGCGTGGCGATGTTGATCACGCGCACGCCCGCGGTCGAGGCCTCGTGGGTGAAGACGTAGGCGAGGGCGCGGTCGGCGAACTTGTGATGGTGCCCGAACGTCTCGCCGTCGGTGGCGACCACCACCGGGGTGTCGTCGGCGGCGGCGTCGACGACGCGCCGCACGAGCTCCTGGCTCGACAGCCCGGTGAGCCCGAACGCGAGGTCGTGAGAGATCGGTCCGTCGTAGAAGACGAGGTCGATGAAGCGACTCCGGTCGTCGGGATGGAACCAGCGGTGTGGAGGACCGGTGGCGATCGATCCGTCGGACACGTCGAGCCACTCGTCGTCGCCGTCGAGGGGCCGTACGGCCACCGCCTGGTTGGGCGCGAGGATCGTGAAGCGCACGCCTTCTTCGACGAGGATGCGCAGCACCTCGTCGTTGACGGCGGTTTCAGGCAGCCAGAGCCCTTCGGCACGGCGGCCAAACCGATGCTCGAAGTCGGCGATCCCCCATCGGATCTGGGTGCGGACGTCGCGTTCGTTCGAGAGCGGCAGGATCGGGTGGTTGTACGCCTGGGCCATCGCGCCGCCTCGCTCGCGGTCCGCCTCGAGGATGCGCTCGTACACGTCGATGCAGTGCGTCGCCAGCCACGACATGAGCGTGGGCCCGACGTTGAACGACAGGTGGGCGTAGTTGTTGACGATGTCGGTGACGCGGCCGTGCTCGTCGAGCACACGGGCCCAGCCGTTGGGGCGGTAACACTCCGCCGCGATGCGTTCGTTCCAGTCGTGGAAGGGCGCGGCCGACGGCTCCGCTGCGACTTCCTCCGTCCACGGGTTCTCCCGCGGCGGTTGGTAGAAGTGCCCGTGAATGACGAGCCGCACGTCTCCCATGTGGCTTTTGACAGTACCGGCAACACATACATGTGGTTCTCCTCACCTCTGTGTGGGTCGTCGGCGGCCAGTGGTCGGGGTCGGCGTTGGTCAGGACGGTGAACAGCGCGATGAAGACGGCGTCGGGCGGCGCGTCGAGGTGTGCGGTCGCGCCGAGGCGCCTTTGTGGTACCAGAGCGACATGGAACGTCGCCAAGCGCGCCAAGACGTCGAGGTCGATCACTATTGGCGCCGATGGCGACACATCCGGTCGTCAAGCGCGCCAAGAGTTCGCGGAACGACCGACCACCGCGTGACCGCAGCCCGCGCCTCGACCAGCAGCCCGCCTGAGGTTGACGCGCCCCCGGAGTCGGTCGTCCTTGCTGCGTCGTTCACGTCCGCGTCGCGCCGGGTGAACCCACACAAACCCGCGGAGTCCCATTCATGTGTTGCTGGTACTGACAAAACGGGGGTCAGTCGGGGGCGAGCCAGACGACGCCGAGGGGCGGGAGCGTCAACGCGACCGATTGCTGGTGACCGTGCCACGCGACGCCGTCCGTCCACACCTCACCATTGACCACCCCGCCGCCGCCGAAATCCGAGGCGTCGGTGTTGAGGATCTCCCGCCACCGTCCCGCGATCGGCAGACCCAGCCGGTAGCCATGACGCGGCACCGGCGTGAGGTTGGCCACACACGCGACCGGCCGGCCGCCACCGTGCGGATCGAACCGCATGAACGAGTACACGCTCTGATCCGAGTCGTTGGCGTCGATCCAGCTGAACCCGTCGGGGGTGAAGTCGGCCGTGTACAGCGCGGGTTCGGCCGCTTCGACCGCGTTGATCGAGCGCATCAGCGACTGCACGCCCCGATGCAGCCCGTCGTCGAGCAGGTGCCAATCGAGCGAGCGGACCTCGGACCATTCCCGCTCTTGCGCGAACTCGCCGCCCATGAACACGAGCTGCTTGCCAGGGTGCGCCCACATCCATCCGTACAGCGCGCGCAGGTTGGCGAACTTCTGCCACCGGTCGCCCGGCATCTTCTGTAGCAGCGAACCCTTCAGGTGCACGACCTCGTCGTGGCTGAGCGGCAACACGAAGTTCTCGCTCCACGCGTACATCATTCCGAAGGTGAGATCGTGATGGTGGTACCGGCGGTGAATGGGGTCGAGCGAGAAGTACGCAAGCGTGTCGTGCATCCAGCCCATGTTCCACTTGTGCGCGAAGCCGAGGCCGCCGAGGTGCACCGGCCGTGACACACCGGGGAACGCCGTTGACTCTTCGGCGATCGTGAGCACGCCAGGACACCGGCCGTACAGCACAGTGTTCACTTCTTGCAGGAAGTGGATCGCCTCGAGATTCTCGCGGCCACCGAACTCGTTCGGCACCCACTCGCCTTCCTTGCGCGAGTAGTCGAGATACAACATCGACGCGACCGCATCGACGCGCAGACCGTCGATGTGGAACTCCTCGACCCAATACAGCGCGTTCGCCAGCAGGAAGTTGCGCACCTCGTGCCGGCCGAAGTTGAACACGAGCGTGCCCCAGTCGGGATGCTCGCCCTGGCGCGGGTCGGCGTGCTCGTACAGCGCGGTGCCGTCGAAACGCGCGAGCGCCCACTCGTCCTTCGGGAAGTGCGCTGGCACCCAGTCGACGATCACGCCGATGCCGCGCGCGTGCAGCGCTTCGACGAGCACACGGAAGTCGTCCGGAGAGCCGAATCGCGACGTGGGCGCGTAGTACGACGACACCTGGTAGCCCCACGAACCACCGAACGGATGCTCGGCCACCGGCATCATCTCGACGTGCGTGAAGCCGAGATCGGCGACGTACTCCGGCAGCTGCTCGGCGAGCTCGAGGTACGTGAGCGGGCGATCGCCATCCTCTGGCTTGTGCCGCCACGAGCCGAGGTGCAGCTCGTAGGTGGAGATGCGCTGGTTGATCGTGTCGATCGTCCCGCGCTGTGAGAGCCACTCGTCGTCGGTCCATTGATGATGCGACACCGTGACGATCGACGACGTGCCCGGCGGGATCTCTGCCAGCTGCGCCATCGGATCGGCCTTCAGTCGCAGCCGCCCATCGGCCCCGATGACCTCGAACTTGTATCGCTCGCCGGGCTCGACACCCGGGATGAAGAGCTCCCACACGCCAGATGTGCCCATCGAGCGCGTCGGGTGCACGCGCCCGTCCCACAGGTTGAAGTCACCGACAACGCGGATCGCGCGCGCCGACGGCGCCCACACCGCGAATGCGGTGCCCGCGGTCCCCTCGTGCACGCGGTAGTGCGCGCCCAGCACCTCCCAGAGCCGCTCGTGGCGCCCTTCGCCGATCAAGTAGATGTCGACCTCGCCGAGCGTCGGCCAATGCCGGTACGGGTCGTCGATCGTGATCACGGTGCCGTCGGGGTAGTGGACCTCGACCTCGTACTCGGTGACCGTCTCGGCCACGCGTGCCTCGAAGAGTCCCGACTCGTGCACACGCTCCGCCTTGACGCCCGCCACCACCACGGAGGAAGCACCCGGGCGCCACACGCGCACGATGCCGCCGTGGTGACCCAGGAAATCGTGTGGGTTCCGATGCTCACCCTTGACGATGGCATCGACTTCGGCCGCGAGCAGTCGCCGCGTCATTTGCTCGGATCGCTTTGCCACATGTCGGGCTACCCGCGGGTGCTGTCGACAAGACGGCTGACGGCTTCGAGGGGGATGCGCACCCACTCGGGGCGATGCGCGAGCTCGTAACCGATCTCGTACACCGCCTTGGCCAGGATGAACGCGTTCAGCACGGTCTCGCGATCACGCTCCGTGGCCGGCAGGAGATCGTCGATGCCTTCGGTCTCGAAATAGCCCTGCCGGTACGCGTCGCCTACGTGCTGCTCCCACCGCGCACCGAGCGCGCGCAACTCGTCGTCGTCGGCCGCACCTCCTCGTTCGGCGAGGCCGACCTCGGCGGCGTAGTGAAACGACCGCAACATGCCCGCCACGTCGCGCAACGGCGACGACGGCTTCCGACGCTCTTCGAGCGGCAGCGCGGGCTCACCCTCGAAGTCGAGGATGTACCAACCGTTGTCCGTGCGCATCGTCTGCGCGAGGTGGTAGTCGCCGTGGATGCGGATGGACTTGCCCGGGTCGTCGATCGATCGCAACGCGTCGTACGCCGCGGCGATGGCCGGTGCGTCGAGCGCTCGGGCGCGCGACCGGGACAGGTTGGCCAGCATGGTGTCGGCCCAGACCTTCGGCTCTCCGTCCATCGCCCCGAACGCTTCGGCCAGCTTCAGGTGCATCTGCGCAGTGATCTGCCCGAGCCGGCTCGCTTCCGGCGCGAAGTCGCCACCCGACTCGGCGGGATCGAGGCGCCCGCCGTACACATCTCGCAGCGACGTGAGCGCGAGTTGCCAGCCTTCCGTGCCGGCCTCGAGAAATTCGCGCACGACGGCGAGATCGATGCCGTCGCGGCGCCACGTGGCGACCGGCGCGCTGATGTGCGTGAACCCGACCCTCGCGAGCGCCTCCGTCACTTCGACGTCGGGGTTCGGTCCTTCGGCGAGCCGGCGGAACAGCTTCATGATCAGCCGTTCGTCGTAGACCACCGACGTGTTCGACTGCTCGACGTTGAGCGACCGCACGCGCTCGACGTGCTCGTCGGGAGCAATCTGTCGGAGGAACGCGAGGGCGAGCTCCGGATCGACGAGCGCGTCGTACACGAGCGCGGGCCCGTCGGGCGTGTCGACATCCCCCAGCATCGAACGGCCCTTGCCCTCGAGGAAGCGCTCCGTCTGGTCGAGCGGTCGCAGCCCGACGGGTATCTGGAAGCGCGCGGTGGAGTCATCGGCGAACTGCGCGTCGACGAGCACCCAGAGCAGCGAGGGCCACTCGTCGCGCCAGACCTCCAACGCCGAGATCTCGACGCTTGTGAGCTCGAGATCGTTCGCGCCGTACCAGCGCTGGCGGACGAGGAAATCGGGCAACAGCGTCGCGAGGTCGGCCGGCTCGATCATTGATCCAGCCCCGGTTCGTGCAACGTGAACCAGTAGAAGCCGTACGGCGGGAGCGTGACGAAGTACGGCAGCTCACCGATGGCAGGGAACGGTACGCGTCCGAGCGTCTCGACCGGGATCTTGCCGGCGAGATGCGGGATCATCAGCTCGACGGGCTGCGCGAACCGGCTGAGGTTGTTGACGCACAACACGATGTCTTCGTTGCCGTCCTCACCCGTCGAGCGACGCAGGTATGCCAGCACCGATGGGTTCTCGGTCGAGAGCACCTCGAGCGCGCCGATGCCGAGCACGGGATGCTCACGACGCACGGCGAGCATCCGCCGCAACCAATGCAGGAACGAGCTCGGGTTGCGGGTCTCGCCCTCGACGTTGACGGCTTGATAGCCGTACACGGGGTCCATCAACGGCGGTAGGTACAGCTGCGCGAAGTCGGCCCTGCTGAACCCGGCGTTGCGGTCGGGCGTCCATTGCATCGGCGTGCGCACACCGTCGCGGTCGCCGAGGTAGATGTTGTCGCCCATCCCGATCTCGTCGCCGTAGTACATGACTGGGCTGCCGGGCATCGAGAAGAGCAGCGCATGGAACAGTTCGGCGATGCGGCGGTCGTTGTCGATGAGCGGGAAGAGCCGGCGGGCGATACCGATGTTCCTGCGCATCAGCGGGTCCTGCGCGTACTCGGTGTACATGTAGTCGCGCTCTTCGTCGGTGACCATCTCGAGCGTGAGCTCGTCGTGGTTGCGCAGGAAGATCCCCCACTGGCAACCGTCGGGGATGTCGGGGGTCTGCGCCAGGATCTCGGTGATCGGGTAGCGCTGCTCGCGGCGCACGGCCATGAACATGCGCGGCATCAGCGGGAAGTGGAAGCACATGTGGGCCTCGTCGCCGTCACCGAAGTACTCGACGACGTCGGCGGGCCACTGGTTCGCCTCGGCGAGCAACACCCGGCCGGGGAACTCGACGTCGACGGCTTGGCGCACGCGCTTCAGGTACTCGTGCGTCTCCGGCAGGTTCTCGCCGTTCGTGCCATCGCGTTCGAACAAGTACGGCACCGCGTCGAGGCGGAACCCGTCGAGGCCCAGGTCGAGCCAGAACCGGACGACGTCGAGCATGCCGTTCTGCACGGCGGGGTTGTCGAAGTTCAGGTCCGGCTGATGATGGAAGAACCGGTGCCAGTAGTACTGCTCGCGCACCGGATCCCACGTCCAGTTCGACGTCTCGGTGTCGACGAAGATGATCCGCGCGTCGGAGTACCGGGTGTCGTCGTCGGACCACACGTACCAGTCGGATTTCTCGCCATCGCGCGACAACCGGCTCTCCTGGAACCACGGGTGCTGGTCGCTCGTGTGGTTCATGACGAGATCGGCGATGATCCGCATGCCGCGCCGGTGGGCCTCGTCGATGAGGTTGGCGGCGTCTTTCACGTCGCCGTAGGCCGGCAGCACCGTGAAGAAGTCGCTGATGTCGTAGCCACCGTCGCGAAGCGGAGATTGATAGAAGGGCAGCAGCCAGAGACAGTCGACGCCGAGCCATTCGAGGTAGTCGAGCTTCTCCGTCAGCCCCTTGATGTCGCCGGTGCCGTCGCCGGTCGCATCGTTGAAACCGCGCACGAGCACCTCATAGAACACAGCGCGCTGGAACCAACGGGAGTCGCTGAAGTCGATCGGGCCGCCCATCAGGGAATGCGGACCTCGAACACATGCCCGGGCTGTTTCGCCGGATCGAGGCGCACGTACGCGTGGTCGCTCCACGTGTAGCGCTCACCGCTCAACTCGTCGTGCACCTCGAACGTGCCGCCTTCGATGCCGAGCGCGTCGAGGTCGAGCGAGACGGTCGCCTCTTGCGAGACCTCAGGGTCGAGGTTCACCACGCACAGCATGACATCGGAGCCGTCACCGGACTTCTTCGAGTACACGATGATGTTCTCGTTGTCAGCTACGTGAAAGGCGATCGTGCGCAACTCGGCAAACGCCGGATGGCGGTGGCGAATGTCGTTGATCGTGGTGACGAACGGCGCGAGCGAGTCGGGCCGCTCCCATGTGCGCGGCCGCAGCTCGTATTTCTCCGAATGCAGGTATTCCTCGTTCGTCTCCGACGCGGGCTCGTTCTCGCACAGCTCGAAGCCCGAGTAGATGCCGTAGCTCGGGCTCATCGTCGCCGCGAGAAGTAGGCGCAAGCGGAACGCCGACGCCAAACCGTTGCGCAACGGACCCGAGAGGATGTCGGGCGTGTTCGGCCAGAAGTTCGGGCGCATGTAGTCGGCCTCGGGCCCGTGCGCGAGCTCGGTGACGTATTCCTCGAGCTCCCAACGCGCGATACGCCACGCGAAGTACGTGTAGCTCTGCGTGAACCCGACCTCCGCCAGCTTGGCCATCACCGGCGGTCGCGTGAACGCCTCTGCCAGGAACACGGTCTCCGGGTGATCGGAACGGACCGCGGCGATGACCCACTCCCAGAACGCGAACGGTTTCGTGTGCGGGTTGTCGACGCGGAACACCTTGACGCCGTGACCGATCCAGTAGTCGAAGATCTCGAGGCACGCCTCCCACAGCGCTTCGCGGTCGCGCTCCTTCTCGGGCCAGAAGTTGAGCGGATAGATGTCCTGGTACTTCTTGGGCGGGTTCTCGGCGTACGCAATCGATCCGTCGGGTCGGTGATGGAACCATTCCGGGTGCTCCTTCACCCAGGGATGATCGGGTGAGCACTGCAGCGCGTAGTCGAGTGCGACCTCCATCCCGAGTGCGCCGGCCTCGTCGACGAACCGATCGAAGTCCTCGACCGTGCCCAGCGCCGGATGGATGGCGGTGTGTCCACCCTCCTCGCTCCCGATGGCCCACGGGCTACCGGGATCGTCAGGGCCGGCGCCCATCGTGTTGTTCGGCCCCTTGCGGAACGTGCGACCGATCGGATGGATCGGCGGCAAGTACACGATGTCGAAGCCCATCTCGGCCACCGCCGCCAGCCGTTTTGTCGCGCCGGCGAACCCGCCTTCGCTCCGCGGGAACAGCTCGTACCACGCACCTTCGCGGCCGCGCTCGCGATCGACCCACAGCACGAACGACTTCGTGCGAGTGCGATCGAGTGGGTCGGCGACGTCGGCGAGCAACGCGGCGATGTGATCGTCGAGGCCGGCCGTCAGTCGTTCGTCGAGCGTGCGGCTCGTGTCGCGCAAGCCGTTCGCCGCCGCGGCCAGCGCGGGCCGTGCTTCCTTCGGCGCGCGCGGCGTCAGCCGATCGAGCAGCAGCGCGCCTTCCTCGAGGACGATCCCCAGGTCGGGATCGTCGACCGCCGCCTTCACCTCGGCGTTGTGTCGCCACGTGGCGAAGCGGTCGGTCCACGCCTCGAGCTGGAACTCGTGACGTCCGATGCGGTCAGCGATGAACGTCCCCGCCCATCGGTCGATGCCGGGGTTCTCGAGCGTGAGCGGGGCGGTCGACCACGCGGTCTCGCCGACAGCCCGCCACCGCACCCGTGCGGCCAGCAGGTCGTGGCCGTCACGGAAGATGTTGGCCCCGACCGGCACCCGCTCGCCGACCGCCGCCTTGGCCGGCATTCCGGTGGGGGTCCGAGGGCGTACGTCGTCGATGATGATCGGCGGAAGCACGGACTACTCCCTACCACTCCTGGCTCGCATCTACCCCGCCCGCCACGCAATCGCTGCTGGTGCGGCAAACTCCAGTTCGCCGTCAGCAACCGAGAGGATGACCTCACGATGATTCGCCTCAGCGTCTTCTACCCGTCGACCGAGGGTGCGACCTTCGATCACGACTACTACCGCGAGAAGCATGTGCCGCTCGCGGTCAGCACGTGGGGTCTCAGCGGCGCGGAGATCGACAAAGGCGTCGACGGTCCGAACGTTGCCGCGGTGCACTTCAAGTTCGAGTCGCTCAAGGCGCTGCAGGCCGCGATGGGCGCAGAGGGCACAGGCGACGTGCTCGCCGACGTGGCGAACTACACCACGATCTCGCCGGTGCTGCAGACCAGCGAGATCGTCGACTGAATCCGGCGGTCGGGTCAGATCACCACCACGGAGCGGAGGACCTCGCCGCGTTGCATGCGGGCGAACGCGTCCTCGACGGCATCGAGGGCGATGGTCTCGGAGACGAAGCGCTCGAGGTCGAGGCGGCCTTGTAGGTAGAGGTCGATCAGCATCGGGAAGTCGCGGCTCGGCAGACAGTCGCCGTACCAGCTCGGCTTGAGCCGTCCGCCGCGGCCGAAGAACTCGATCATCGGCAACTCGATGCGCATCTGCGGATCGGGCACGCCCACCTGCACGACCGTGCCCGCGAGGTCGCGCGCGTAGAAGGCCTGCTCGAACACCTTGGGATTCCCCACTGCTTCGATGCACACATCGGCGCCGTTGCCGTCGGTCAATGCCTGGATCGCCGCCACCGGATCGGTCTCGCTGGAGTTCACGACCGCGGTCGCGCCGAACTCACGTGCGACGTCCAGCTTGCGGGCGTCGATGTCAACGGCGATGACCACCGCCGCACCGGCCAGCCGCGCACCGGCGATGGCTGCGCAGCCGACGCCTCCGCAGCCGAACACGGCCACGCTGTCACCGCGTCCGATCTCGCCGGTGAACATCGCCGCGCCGAGTCCAGCCATCACGCCGCACCCCAAGAGCCCGGCAACCTCCGGCTTCGCGGCGGCGTCGACCTTCGTGCACTGTCCCGCGGCCACCAGCGTCTTCTCGGCGAACGCGCCGATCCCGAGCGCCGCTGACAACACCGTCCCATCCTCCAGCGTCATCTTCTGTGTGGCGTTGTAGGTCGAGAAGCAGTACCACGGCCGACCGCGACGGCAGGAGCGGCACTGCCCGCACACCGCTCGCCAGTTGAGGATCACGAAGTCGCCTGGGCGTACGTCGGTGACATCGGGGCCAACGGCCTCGACGACGCCCGCCGCCTCGTGACCGAGGAGGAACGGGAAGTCGTCGTTGATCGCGCCCTCCCGGTAGTGCAGATCGGTGTGGCAGACCCCGCACGCCTGGACCTGGACGAGCGCCTCGCCGGGCCCGGGATCAGGGACGAGGATGGTCGCCACCTCGACCGGAACGCCCTTTTCTCGGGAGATCACGCCTCTGACCTGGTGCGTCATGCGCGGAGCGTAGGCCGATGCCTCAAGAACCGTGGCGACGTGACCGATCAGTTCCGGGAGACAACGGGGGTTCACACCATTTCTTCGCAGCCCGCCCCGCGGCACCAGCCACTGATGCGCGACGACCCTCGCGCGGCGCGCGACCTCGCGCTGGCCGTGCTCGCCGTCATCGTGGTCACGATGGCCGCGCTCTCGACGAACGCCGTGGACCGTGCCTTGTCGTTCGTGCCGGTGGGTTTCAACAATCTGAACGGCATCATCCCGCTGCTCCTCGCCGTGCCGGTGGCGACGACGGTGTTCTCGTTCCGTCGGTACCGCGACGCCTCGCACGCCCGTAGGGAGCTGGCCAAGCTCTCGATGCTCGACAGCCTCACCGGCCTGCCGAACCGACGGTCATTGCCGGGGTGGTACCAGCGCGGCATCGCCCGAGCGCTCGAGGACGCATCCCACATGGCGGTGCTGTTCGTCGATCTCGATCACTTCAAGGCCGTCAACGACACGCATGGCCACGACCTCGGCGACCGGCTGCTCGTCGTGGTGGCGCACCGTTTGCGGGCCGCCGTGCGGCCGAGCGACCGCGTCATCAGGTACGGCGGCGACGAGTTCGTGATCCTGGGCAACGACGTCGTCAACGCCCAAGCAGCGACGCGGCTCGCCGAGCGTGTGATCGAGGCGCTCGAGATGCCATTCGAGTTCGAGGCCCAGCACATCGAGATCTCCGCGAGCGTCGGCATTGCCGTCGTCGACGCGGGCTCAGGTTCGATGGACTCGGTGCTGAGCTCCGCCGATGCCGCCATGTACGAAGCCAAGAACGAAGGAACCGGCCGCTTCGTGGTCGTCGACCACGCGCGCGAGCAGCAGCCGGGTCGCCGCGCGCGCCAGGACAAGGAGCTCCGCGAAGCGCTCGACAAGGGCGAGTTCGTGTTGCACTACCAGCCGGTGGTCGCCGTGTCCGACGCGTCGATGGTCGGTGCCGAGGCGCTCATCCGTTGGAACCATCCGCAGCGCGGTCTCGTGTTCCCCGGCGAGTTCATCCAAGACCTCGAAGACAGCGGGCTCATCGTGCCCGTCGGCGCATGGGTGCTCGAAGAGGTCTGTCGCCAGGCCCGCGAGTGGCAGGACGCATATCCAGACAAGTCGTTCAAGGTCAAGGTCAACGTGTCGGCCAGCCAGCTGGCCCAGTCGGACTTTGGCGCCGTGATCACCACGGTGCTGCACAAGACCGGCGTGCGTCCCGATCGCATCTGCTTCGAGATCACCGAGAGCGCGTTGATGCACGACGTTGCCGGTGCATGGGCGATGCTGCGTCAAGCCAAGGACCGTGGCATCACGCTGGCGCTCGACGACTTCGGTACCGGCTACTCGTCGCTCAACCACCTGCGCCGGTTCAACCTCGACTACCTCAAGATCGACAAGTCGTTCGTCGACGGGCTCGGCCAGTCACAAGCGGACACGGCGATCATCGAGCATGTGATCGGCCTGTCGCACGCCCTCGGCCTGAAGGTCGTCGCGGAGGGGATCGAGCAGGAGGGGCAGTATCAGGAACTGCGCCGCCTCGGATGTGACTTCGCGCAGGGCTTCTTCTTCAGCCGCGGCCAGCCGGCCGAGGTCATCACGCGCTTGTTGCGTATCGCCGCCGCGCCGAGCCGCCCGGCATTCGACGCCGCGGTCGACGGCGTGGTCGCCCCGCTCACGCGTGAACCGCTGATCACTGCCATCTGACTCCCCCACTAGCGTTCGAGCGATGAAGGCACTGCGCAGCTTCACGGTTCGTCCGAGCCTCCCGGCCGAACTGACGGCTCTCGAAACGCTGGCGATGAACCTGCGCTGGGCGTGGGACGACCAGACCCGCGACCTGTTCCGGTGGGTCGATCCCGAACAGTGGGACGCCAGCGTGCACGATCCCGTCCGGCTCCTCGGCCTCGTGCCCCGCGAGCGGCTCGAGGCCCTTGCCCGCGACCCGGGCTTCATGCGCTTCCTCGACGAAGTCCACACCGAGCTCTCCGGTTACCTCTCGAAGCCGCGCTGGTTCCAAGCGCTCGAGAGCACCACCGCGTTGCGCTCCGTCGCCTACTTCTCGCCGGAGTTCGGGATCGCGGAAGCGCTGCCGCAGTACTCGGGCGGCCTCGGCGTCCTGGCCGGCGACCACCTGAAGGCCGCCTCCGATCTCGGTGTTCCGCTCGTGGGCGTCGGCTTGTTCTACCGCCACGGCTACTTCCGCCAAGAGCTGTCGGTCGACGGCTGGCAGCAGGAGCGGTATCCGGATCTCGATCCCTACGCGATGGCAGTCACGTTGTGCGAAGGCGTGCGCGTGCACGTCGATCTCGCCGGGCAACCGCTGATCGCACAGGTGTGGCGCGCTGACGTCGGCCGCGTGCCGCTGTACCTCCTCGATGCTGACGTCGACGAGAACCCCGACGACATCCGCCGCGTCACCGACCGCTTGTACGGCGGCGACGTCGAGCACCGGCTCCGTCAGGAGATCCTCCTCGGCATCGGCGGCGTGCGTGCGTTGCAGGCGCTCGGCATCTCCACCCAGGTGTTCCACACGAACGAGGGCCACGCCGGCTTCCTCGGACTCGAACGCATTCGGCAGGCGATCGTCGACCAAGGTCTGTCGTACACGGAAGCGATCGAAGCCGTTCGGGCCGCGTCGATCTTCACCACACACACACCGGTGCCTGCGGGCATCGACCGCTTCCCACCGGAACTGATCGAGAAGTACTTCTCCAGTTGGGCGGCGGAGTGCGGACTGACGATCGCGGACTTGATGAGCCTCGGTCATCGCGCCGGCGATCCGCCGACGGAGCGATTCAACATGGCCGTGATGGGCCTGCGGCTCGCCGGACGATCGAACGCGGTGTCGAAGCTGCACGGCGAGGTCAGTCGCGAGATGTTCAGCGACCTGTGGCCCGACGTGCCGACGGAGGAGATCCCGATCACGTCGGTGACGAACGGCGTGCACGCGAAGACATGGGTGTCGGCCGAGATGTCGGATCTGTTGTCGCGCTATGTCCTGCCCGAGTGGGACGAAGCCGGCAGCGATCGTTGGGATCGCATCGACGAAGCCCGAGACGACGAAGTCTGGCGAGCGAAGGAACAGGGGCGCGAGCAGTTGGTCGCGTTCATCCGTCGCCGGTTGCGCGAGTCGTCGCTGGCACGCGGCCTGTCGGCATCCGATGTCACGTGGTGTGACGAGGTGCTCGACGGCAAGGCACTCACGCTGTGCTTCGCCAGACGCTTCGCCACCTACAAGCGCGCCACGCTCCTGCTGTCACAGCCCGAGCGCTTGTGCTCGCTGGTGCTGGCCGGCGATCGGCCGGTGCAGTTCGTGTTCGCCGGCAAGGCGCACCCGGCCGACGACAAGGGCAAGGAGATGATCCGCGAGATCGTGGCGTTCGCCGCCGACCTCGGGATCCGTCATCGCTTCGTGTTCCTCGAGGACTACGACATCGCAGTCGGCCGTACGTTGTGCCAGGGCGCGGACGTGTGGCTCAACACGCCCCGTCGGCCGCAAGAAGCGTGCGGCACGTCGGGTATGAAGGCGGCGCTGAACGGCGCGCTCAACGCCTCGATCCTCGACGGCTGGTGGGACGAGCAGTTCAACGGCGAGAACGGTTGGGCGATCTCGTCGGCCGAGCAGATCGACGACGAGGAGCGTCGCGACGAGCTCGAGGCCAACTCATTGTTCGAGATCCTCGAGCGTCAGATCGTGCCGCTCTTCTACGAGCGTTTCCAGGGCCCCGTTCCCCGACGTTGGGTGCGCCGCATCAAGACCGCCTTCCGCTCGCTCGGGCCGGAGGTCACCGCGGCGCGCATGGTGCGCGACTACACGCAACTGCTGTACGAACCGACCGCGCTCCAAGCCGACCGCCTCGCGGCCGGCGAGTTCAAGCCGGCGCGCGAGCTCGCCGCGTGGAAGCAGCGCGTGCTCGCGGCGTGGGAGGGCGTCGACATCCTGTCGGTCGAGACCGACGTGTCGGTCGCCAGCCTCGGGACGGATCGCTCCGTGGAGGCCGACGTCGCGCTGGGCTCGTTGCAGGCCGACGACGTGCAGGTGCAGCTCGTGCACGGACCCGTCGGCCAACACGACGAGATCGAGCACCCGACGATCACGATGATGACGCCGGTGGGCGACGACGGATCCGGAGGCCTGCGCTATCGCGGAACGTTCTCGTGCGGCACTGCGGGACGGTACGGTTTCACCGTGCGCGTTGTCCCGTCGCACCCCGACCTGTCCACGTCGGTCGAGCTCGGGCGCGTCGCCTGGGCCTGAGGCCCGCTACGCAGGCGGGGCCACAGGCGGCGGAGGGGCGGGCGGCGGCGGAGCCGCCGGGGGTGGCGGCTGCCACGGCTCGTTCGGAGGTGGTGGCTGCCACGTCTGGTTCGGGGGCGGCGGCGCCCACGTCTGCGGAGGCTGCTGCGGCGGTGGCTGCTGCCACTGCTGCTGCGGCGGATACGGCTGCTGGTACGGCTGCTGATACCCCTGTTGATACGGCTGTTGGTAGCCCTGCTGATACGGCGCGGCGCTCGCAGCGGCGCGCATCTGGCGATCGCTGAGCGCCCGCACCATCAAGATCGCGATCACCGCCGCAACGAGGTAGATCAAGCACGAGAAGGCGCTAACGCGGTCCGCGCGCACGAATCGGTCGAGGTCGAAATCGAAGTCGTCCTTGTTCGGACGCATGATCGCGCCGATACCGAACAGCACGGCGGCGAGGTCGTACGCCACCCACCAAGCCGCCACGCTCGCTGGCGCCCGCCCGGACGCCGCCGCCTGACCCACGGGCAGGTCAGGATCCGATGCCTTCGCCGCTTGGAGCAGTTGGAGCTGCGGCAGCACGAGGTTGCCGATCGGCACGAACCATCCACCAATCGCCCAGCCGGGCGCGAGTCCGTAGTTGCCGCGCAACGCTTGCGCGTTCTTGGCGAATCGGTACTGCCAGATCATCCACAGCACTGCCGTCGCGAGGATCCCGAATTGCAAGAGCCCGACGGCCCCGCTCACCTGGCTGTCCGCGTCGGAGACGTCCTGCACGGTGACACTGCCGAAGCCGGTGAAGTCGCTCACGACGGACGCGCGGTGGAACAACGCGACCGTGGCCCACAGCGACGCGAGCCCGGTGACCGCGAGCAAGACGACGACTGCGGTCACCAGCCCCTTCAACGGCTTCACCTGTCCGGCGGGTGCATAGCCGTAGCCCGGCGTGCCGTACGCCGACGCGGGATAGGGCGCGCCAGTCGGCGAGGGTTGCCACGGTGGCTGCGGAGGAGGGGGCGGACCACCGGGAGGCTCATACGTCATGGCCCGGACCGTACCCCTCGGCCCGTTCGCCGGAAACGAGAACACGTTCTAGTCTGACTCGATGGGGCGTTTCGAGGGACGGGTGGCCATCGTGACGGGCGCGGCGTCGGGCATCGGTAGGGCGACCGCCGACCGATTGATCGACGAAGGGGCCACCGTCGTCGGCGTCGACGTCACGAAGGACGGCCCCGCCGAAACCGTCGGCGATGTGAGCGATCCGGCGTTCGTCGAGTCGTTGATCGCCGACACCGTCGAGCGCCATGGACGGCTCGACGTGCTCGCCAACGTGGCCGGCATCCTGCGCACCGCGAACACGCACGAGCATTCGCTCGACGTGTGGGATCAGGTGCTCGCGGTGAACCTGACCGGCACGTTCCTGTGCTGCCGGGCCGCGATCCCCGCACTTCTCGAGAGCGGCGGCAACATCGTGAACGTCTCGTCGACGGCCGCGCTCGCAGGCCATCCGTGGGCGGCCGCATACGCCGCGTCGAAGGGCGGTGTGCTCGCGCTCACCCGCACGATCGCGGTGGAGTACGCCAAGCGCGGGTTGCGGTGCAACGCGGTGTGTCCCGGCTCGATCAAGACGCCGATCACCAACGACTTCGCGTTTCCCGAGGGCGCGGACATGGAGTTGGTGCGCCGCATCATGTCCTTGGGCAAGCCCCGCGGACCGGAGACGGTGGCGGCGGCGATCGCGTTCCTGGCGTCTGACGATGCGCTGCACATCAACGGTGAAGACCTGCGGGTCGACGGAGCGACACTGTCGTGAAGTTCTGCTTCGCGCTGTCGTTCAGCCCGCTCGAGCAGTACGTGCCGCTGGCCAAGGCAGCAGACGAGTACGGGTGGGACGCGGTCGCGTGCTCCGACCATGTCGTGAACCCCGAGACGATCACGTCCGTCTACCCCTACACCGCCGACGGCGGCCGCCGGTGGGAGCCGTTCACGGAGTGGCCCGACTGCTGGGTGTCGATAGGAGCGATGGCGGCCGCCACCGAGCGGCTGCACTTCTTCACCAACGTGTACGTGCTGCCGATGCGCACGCCGTTCGCAGTGGCCAAGGCGGTCGGCACCGCGGCGGTGCTGTCCAACAATCGCGTCGCGCTGGGCATCGGGATGGGCTGGATGGAGGAGGAGTTCGTCGCGCTCGAGCAGCCATTCGCGGCTCGAGGTAAGCGAGCCGACGAGATGATCGATGTCCTCCGCACCCTGTGGAGCGGAGGCTGGGTCGAGCACCACGGTGAGTTCTACGACTTCGACAAGCTCGAGATGACGCCGTCGCCGACGCAGCAGCCGCCCATCTACGTCGGTGGCATCAGCAAGCCGGCGTTCCGTCGGGCCGCGCGCAACGACGGTTGGGTCAGCGACATGCACACGATCGAGGAGTTCCGCGAGATTCGTGCACAACTCGACGCGGAGCGCGCCGCCATCGGCCGGCAAGACGCCGACTTCGCCATGGTGGGTTCGTGCGTGGATGCGTTCGACTACGACAGCTACCGCCGGCTCGAAGAGGTGGGCGTCACCCACCTGCTCACGATGCCGTGGGTCTTCTACTCCGGCTTCACCGACGTCCTGCAGGAGCGCATCGACGGCATCAAACGCTTCGCCGACGACATCATCACCAAGTTCCACTGACGAAATCCCACTCAGACATACACATTTCTGTGTATGTCTGAGTGGGATTTGCTGACGCAAGTCAGCGGCCGCGGAACGTGGCTTTGCCGGGGCCGTGTTCGAGGAATGACGTGACGCCGGCTTGGGCGTCGTCGGACTCGAACACTTCGACGAACAACTGCTGCTCGAGGTCGAGTCCGCCGCCGAGCGTGATGTCGAGCCCACGGTCGATGGCCCGCTTGGCGAGCCCCTGTGCGAGCACCGCTCCACTCGCGAGCTCGGCGGCGCGCGCCAGCGCGCGGTCGTGCAACGCGTCCGGCTCGACCACCTCGTCGACCAAGCCGATGCGCAGCGCCTCCTCCGCACCGACCTGACGGCCGCTGAAGATCATGTCCTTGGCCCGTGCAGGACCGATGAGCCGCGGCAGCCGCTGCGTACCGCCACCTCCGGGGATGATGCCGAGCAGGATCTCCGGCTGACCGAACCGCGCTCGATTCGACGCGATGCGGAAGTCGCATGCGAGCGCCAACTCACAGCCGCCGCCGAGCGCAACCCCGGCCACCGCGGCGATCGTGGCGCGCGGGATGTCGGCGACCGCGCCCAGCGCTCGCAGGAACAGGTCGCCGATGCGCTCCGCTTCGTCCGGTCCGCCGAACTCGGCGATGTCGGCGCCGGCCGCGAACAGGCGATCGCCACCGGTCACGACGACGGCACCCGGCGGGTCGTCGGTCAGCGCGGTCGCCGCGGCCTCGAGCTGCCGCAGCACGTCCAGCGACAGCGCGTTGACCTTCGGATTGTCGAGCCGCACGACGGCGACGCCGTCGTCCCGCCGTTCGGTGTGGACGAGCAGGGGTGCCATAGAGCCAGGAGATTAGGTCGGCAGGCGCGAGAGCAGTTCGTCCGCCGCCGTCCACGGATCGACCTCGCGAGCAACCACCGACGCTTGCACGCGCGCAAAGTCCTCACCCGCTCGCAGCCCTTGTACACGCTCGACGACCCGCTCACTCAGGATGGCGACGAGCTCGTCGCACAACCGCGCAGACCGCTTCGCCTCGAGACGCCCGTCCTCCGACAGCCACGCGCGATGAGACTCGATCTCCGCCAGCAGTTCGCCGACACCCTCCCCGGTCGACGCCACCGTCGAGACAATGGTCGGGCGCCACCCCCCGTCTGGCAGCGACGCGAGATCGAGCATGTGCTCGAGGTCGCGCCGCGCCTCGTCGACCCCGGGGCGGTCGGCTTTGTTGACGACGAACACATCGGCGATCTCGAGGAGCCCAGCCTTGGCGGCCTGCACGGAGTCTCCCCAGCCCGGATTCAACACGACGAGCGTCGTGTCGGCCGCGGCTGCGATCTCGACTTCGACCTGGCCGACGCCGACGGTCTCGACCAACACCCAGCCGAAGCCGACCGCGTCGAGCACCCGGATCGCCTGCGGCGTCGCGAGCGCCAAGCCTCCGAGGTGCCCGCGCGTCGCCATCGAGCGAATGAACACTCCCGCGTCCAGCGCGTGATCCTGCATGCGGACGCGATCGCCGAGAATCGCGCCTCCGGTGAACGGCGAGGTCGGGTCGACGGCCAGCACCGCCACCTCGTCGCCGCGGGCGCGCACCTCGCGCACGAGTCCGGAGGTCAACGTCGACTTGCCCGATCCGGGGGCCCCGGTCAGCCCGACGGTGTAGGCCGCTCCCCCCAACGGGTGGGTGAGCGTGCCGACCTCTCGGGCGGACGCACCGCCGCGCTCGACGAGCGACAGGAGTTGTGCGAGCTCAGCGCGCGAGCCGCCGCGGGCGGCGTCGAGGAGCTCGGAGGCGGGACGTTGGTTCGAGCGGGCCAGAGGGCAGCGAAGCTAGTGCGACCGGCGCTACAGGCTCAGCGGTGTGCCCTCGAAGACGGTGTCACCTTGGTTGATGACTTCCGTCACGCCCTCGACTCGATCCTTCAGGATGCGTTCGATGCCCGCCTTCAGCGTGACCGTGGAGGCCGGACAACTCACGCACGCGCCGATGAGCTCGACGGTCACGACACCGGTCTCTTCGTTCACGTCGTGCAGCTCGATGTCGCCGCCATCGGCCTGAATGGCCGGCCGGATGGCCTCGATCGTCTGCTCGACCTTCTCACGCATCAGTGGAATCCTCGCACCCCGGGGTGGACCTCCTGAAACCGAACACACGAAGCGCTGACTGTGTTCCCACCCGGCCTCCTACGATGCACGGCCTCTGATCCCGATCCTCGCCCACGGCTTTGGTGGCACCAGCGGACTTCCACTCCCGCGGTGGCTGCTGGCGTACGGCATCGGGTTCGCGGTCGTGATCGCGTTCGTGGTGTTGCGAGTGGTCATGCCGTCACCGCGTCGAGCTGTGCCGCGCGCCACGCGGCAACCACCTCGGGCGATCTTCATCACCACCCGTGCCATCGGACTCCTGGCGTTCGCCGGCGTCATCGTCGCCGCCGCCGTCGGTACCGACGACAGCGGCGCCAACATCGCGCCCGTCACGGTCATCGTGCTGTTCTGGCTCGGCCTCCAAGTCGTGTCCGTCGTGGCCGGCGACGTGTTCTGGTTGCTCAACCCGTTCGACACGATTGCGCGCACGATCAAATCGCGCACAGCGAGAACGTCGCCTGATCCGCACTGGACCGCGGCCGCATTGCTGTTCTCGTTCGTGTGGTTCGTGTTCGCCTATCCGGAGTTCTATCCACCGTCACCCCGCGAGGTCGCATGGTTCCTCGGGTGCTACACGGTCGCGGTCGTGGCCGGAGCGACGCTGTGGGGTCGAGCGTGGGTCCGTGAAGGAGAAGGATTCAGCGCGCTGTTCGGACTGCTCGCCCGTCGCCGCGAACACGCTCCGACATCCGGCACCGTCGCACTCCTCTGCGTGTACCTCGGCGCGATCGCCTTCGACGGCATCAGCCAGACGAACTGGTGGATCGACGTGCTCGGCACCAGCCGAGGATGGAGCGAGCGCCTGATCAACGCGGTCGGCATCGCGTGGATCATCGCGACCGTTGCGATCGTCTATCTCGCGGCGACGCGCGTCGTCGCCCGCCTCACCTCTCGCCCCGCCCCCCAGGTCGCAGCCGCGTTCGCTCCGATGCTCGTACCTCTGGGCGTCGCTTGGTCGGTCGCGCACTACCTCCAAGCATTCCTTGCCGACATCCAGAACTTCGTCGCGCTCCTCTCCGATCCGCTCGGCCGCGGCTGGGACCTCTTCGGAACGATCAACAACAGCGTGAACTATCGATGGCTGACACCGACCGAGACCGGATGGGTGCAGACCGCCGTGCTGCTCGGCGGATGCGTCGCGAGCGCGATCGTCGTGCACCGGACCGCCTTCACCTCCTACCGCGGCAGGATGGCCGTGCGCGCGATGTATCCGATGGCGACCGTGCTCGTCCTCGCGGCGGTTGGCGCGGTCGCGCTGCTACTGGGAGCCTGATGGGAATGGTCCTGGCTCACCAGGGCGGTTGGGACGAATTGCTCTTCGTCGCACTCCCCCTCGGTCTCTTCGCGTTCCTGCTGTTCATCGCCAACCGCAAGGCGCAGGCGCAGCTCGACGCCGACGAGGGCGAGCAGGACACCGAGGCAGACGGCGACGCTCTCGACCCTTAGCCGAACTTGGCGAGGAACTCCCGGAGTGGGCCGTTCACCTGGTCGGGGTGACTGAGGTTGGCTGCGTGCGGGCCGCCCTTGACCACGATGACGCCTTGGCTGTTCGGCAGCGCGTCGCTCAATTCTTCGGCTTTGCTCAGCGGGATCGACTGATCCTCGTCGCCGTGGAAGATGATCGCCGGGCACGTGATCTCACCCAGCCGAGACGTGATGTCGTCGCGACCCATCAGGCATCGGAACGGCAGCGTGAGATGCTCCGGCGGTGCCGCGTTCCACTTCGCGAGCCACGGCGCGGAATCGACTCCTGGCCCGATGATCAAGCCAGCGATCACGTCTTGGACGTTGACCGGCCCGTTCGCCACCCAATCGTCGTGCATCGCCTCGTAGGCCGGCGCGACCGCCTCGTCCTCGACACCTGACTGCGTGTCGATGAGGACGAGTGCCTTCACCCGCGCGGGTGCGGTCAGCGCCGCTCGCAGCGAGAGGAAGCCCCCCTGCGACATGCCCGCCAACACGGCCTCGTCGATCCCGAGATGGTCGAGCAGCGCGAGACAGTCAGCGGCGGAGTCGTAGTAGGTGAACGGCTCGGTTGCCGGGGTGGCGCCGAAGCCGCGTTCGTCCCACGTGATGCACCGGAACTCGCCGGACAGCTCCTCGACCTGCGGAGCGAACATCTCGTGGTCCATGAGGAAGCCGTGACTGAAGATCACGGGAGGCCCGGAGCCACCGGTGTCCTCGAAGTACAGATGCTGACCGTTGACGTCGGCGAAGGGCATGCGCCGACGCTACGCGTTACTCGCGGGTGACGTCGGCTCCGACGGCAGCCAGCTTGGCCACGAAATCCTCGTAGCCCCGGTCGATGTGCTCAGCGCCGAACACTTCGGTCTCACCCTCCGCACGAAGGGCGGCGACCACCAGCGCGGCGCCAGCGCGGATGTCGGGCGCGCGCACCGGCGCCCCCGATAGTTGCTGCTTGCCGCGGACCACGACGTGGTGGGCGTCGGTGCGCACATCGGCACCCATGCGCACGAGCTCGTCGACGTAGCGGAAGCGCCCGCTGAAGATGTTCTCAGTCACGATGCCCACACCATCGGCGAGGGCGAGCAACGCGACGAAGAGCGGCTTGTAGTCGGTCGCGATGCCCGGATACGGCAGCGTCGCCACGTCGACGGCCCGCAAGCGCTCGGGCGCCATCGCCCACAGGCCATCCGCGGTCGGCGACACGCGCATGCCCATCTCGGCCAGCTTCTCGACCAGCATGTCCATGTGGTCGGCGCGAGCGCCGTCGAGCGTCAGCTCGCCGCCGGCCACGCCAACGGCCGCGAGGAAGGTGGCGGCCTCGATTCGATCGGGGATCACCGTGTGCTCGACGGCGCTGAGGTCGTCGACGCCTTCGACGCTGATGGTCGATGAACCCGCGCCGAGAACCTGCGCGCCCATGCGGTTGAGGAACGACGCGAGGTCGGCGATCTCGGGCTCGCGCGCCGCGTTGTCGATGACCGTCACACCCTTCGCCAGCACGGCGGCCATCAACGCGTTCTCGGTCGCGCCGACACTCGGATACTCGAGGAGGATGTTCGCTCCGGAGAGGCGGTCGGCACGGCCCTCGATGTATCCGTGCGCGAACGAGAAGGTCGCGCCCAACTGTTCGAGACCCTTCAGGTGCATGTCGATGGGGCGTGGACCGAAGTCGTCGCCCCCTGGCATCGCGACGCGCGCCCGGCCGAAGCGAGCCAGCAGCGGACCGAGCACCACGATCGACGCCCGCATGCGCTCAACGAGCTCGTACGGCGCCTCGGGCGTGATGTCGGCCGGACGGTCGATCGTGAGGTCGTGCGCGCCGCTGCGCTCGACCACCATGCCCATCGAGCGCAGCAGATCGCTCATGCACTCGACGTCGAGGATGTTGGGAACGTTGTGCAGCACGTAACGACCCTCGGCCAACGCGGTGGCCGCCATCAGCTTCAACACCGAGTTCTTGGCGCCACTGATCGGGACCGTGCCGGCCAACGGGCCTGACGGGCGCACGAGAATTCGGCTCATCGGACCTTCTTCAGCCAGGCGGCAACTTCGTCGGCCACCAGCTCATCATGCCGCTTGAAGGCGTGCCCGCCGCCCTCGATCCAGAGGTGCGTCACCGGCCCCGCAATCCGCTTCGTGTGGTGTTCGAGTTCATCGGGAGAGCCGAAAGGGTCCTTCGTGCCGCTCACGAACAGGCACGGCACCTCGAGATCCGGGAAGTGTTCGACGCGCAACGACTCTGGCTTCCCCGGCGGGTGCAGCGGATAGCTGATGAGCACCAACGCACTCGCGGGGAGCCCTTCAGCCACGGCCATCGAGCACATGCGCCCACCGAACGACCGACCGCCTAGTGCGAGCGACTTCGGTCTCTTGCGATTGGCGACCAGCAGCACCTCCGCTTCGTCGCGGATGCGCTGGATCGCGGCCGGGGGACGCGTGGGTAAGTCGAGCCGGGCGACCGGCATCGGAGCCACGGCAGCTTCGATCGCCAAGAGCGTCGGATGGTTTCGGTCCGCGCTCGCTCCGGGCGCCAGCAAGAGGGCCGCGGGCTTCATCCGAACCTCCCGCTCATCCGAGCAGGATCCGTCGCGCTTCGGTGAGCTCGGCGATGCGTTGCGCCGCGCCCTCGGATTCCGCGCCGTGGTCAGGGTGCGCGTCGCGCACCAACCGGCGGAACTTGCGTTGGACGTCGCGCTTGGACGGCGACGACGGCTTCTTGCCGAAGCCGAGGAGCTCGAGCGCCCATTGATCGGGGTCGAGGTAGGCCGCGGCCGACCACGAGGGCGCCCCGTGCCGGCCCGAGAGATGGGTGATGAGTGACGGACCGATCGGGCCGCGCCACCGCAGTGCCTTGCGCAGCACGTCGAAGACCCACCGGCGCGTCATCGCCGGGAGTTGGCCGGCGGCGTACGTGGCCGCGAGCGTCATCTGCAGCGGCGACCCGCTTCCTTCGAAGTCGAACTCCAGCGTTTCGCCGCCACCGACCAAGCGACCCACGGTGCGAGCCAGACCGTGTTGGTCGGTCTGGAAGCGGTTGCGCAGCCGCGGTTGGACAACGCGCTGACCGTGTTCCAGCTGTGCCATGAGCACCAGCAGCGCGTCGTAGTCGTCCGCGTCGAACTCCTCTGCACCGACGGCGACGATGCCGCCGAGCAGCAGTGGCCCGAAACCGGGAGCGGGCTCGAGCGGCAACTGCCGACGACCGAGTGCGATGCGTCGCGTCGGCGAATACACCCGGCTGTGGAACACCTCGAGCTCCGCGAGTAGCACGGCTGCGCCTCAGACGAAGTTGCGGAGCGCGGCGCGCAGGGAGGTGGCTTGATCGATGATCTGGGCGTCGTCCGCGTCGCCGCCCTCGAGCGACGAGCGCAGTCCCTTGGCCTGGGTGACGAGGTCATTCCAAACCACAGGCGCGAAGCCGTAGGGCAACGGCAACGTCTCGGCCATCCGAGCGGCATCGACCAATGACAGGACACCCTCGTGATCGAGCGGGTCGTGCATGAGCCGGTCGGCGGAAACGAACAGCTCGGACAGGACGTCCTGCGGATCATGCCCTTCCGCGGCGAGTGCTTCCTCCGCGGCGATCTCGTCGCTGTCGTCGACGGCGTTCTCGTTGGGAAACTCGATCGCATCCACGATGGCGTCGACGCGCCCCTCGTCTTGCTCGAGGATGACGAGTTCGCCGTGCTCGTCCCACGCGTGGTCGATGCTGGCGACCGTGAGCGTCTCGGTCAGCTGCGCGCGGCGGTCATCGTCCCAGTCCCCGAGGTCATACGACACCTGCTCGGCATCGCTGTCGAGGAAGGCATCGCGGTCGGCTTCGTCGATGAGTCGGTCGGCTTCGGTTTCATCTTCGGCGCGCACCACCAACGATGGGCCGGCCCACGCATGGGCGATGCCGTTCGTCCAGAACAGTTCGTCGATCACGAGCCGGCCCAGGGGCTCGAGCTCGTCGAACTCGTATTCGACCTGCTCGTCCTCTTCACCGCCGATCTCCTCCAAGCGCAACGGCTGGCGGTCGGACAACGGCACGAGACAGTCCGCGCACTCCAACACGCCGGCCACGTACTCGCCGCCACACAGCACGCACCACCTGGTCATGGTTCGCGGCGCCCGGTCACGTGCGCCACCGTAGGACATGACGGCGCAGGAATGAATCGACGCGCTCGAGCTCGTCGACCATCGTCTCGGGCCGGAGCCAGCCGTGGCCCTCGCCTTCGTATTCGTGCAACTCGACGGTCCGCCCAAGAGCTTCGAGGCGCTGCGCGATCGCACGCGACTGCGCGACGGGGACGACCTGATCGGCGTCGCCCTGCAGGATCAGCAGCGGCGATGCGATCTGATCGGCCACGTTGACCGGCGAGCGATCGCGATAGCGGTCTGCCGCGTCTGGCAGCGGTCCGACGATCGAGTGGAGGTAGTGCTTCTCGAAACGGTGCGTCGTCTCGTCGAGGTCGAACAGGTCGGTGACGCCGAACAGGTCGACACCGGCGGCGCACAGCTCGGGGTGGTGCGCCATCAGGTTCAACACGGTGAAGCCACCCGCGGAACCGCCCATCGGCACCATTCGGCGCGGATCGCCCCACGCGTTCGCGGCCGCGGCGCGCATGCCTGCGGCGCAGTCGCTCACATCGAGCTCGCCCCACCGACCGGCCATTGCTTGCGCGTAGTCGCGTCCGTGGCCCGTGGAGCCGCGGTGGTCGGGAAACAGCACCGCCCAGCCGCGCTCGAGGAAGAAGGGCACCCGACTGTTCCAGATGACCTGCGTCTGGCTCGTCGGGCCACCGTGGATCCACACGATCAGGGGCGCCGGATCGTTGCCCGTGGCCGATTCCTTCGGCCGGTACAGCCGACCGTGAACGGTGCCGCCATCGTCGCCGGCCCACTCGACCAGTTCTGGCTCTGGAAGATCGAGGTCCTCGAAGCCGCCGACCGGGCCGCGGCTCACGGTCCGACGCTCGAAGGCATCGTCGTACACGACGATCTGCGCAGCGGTGCGTGCGCCGGAACGGATGGCGGCGACAGACCCATCGCGCCATGACAGGCCGCCGTGGACGCCTCTCCCGACATCGCGAGACTCGCCGGTCGCGACGTCGACGATGTTGATCGAGCCGAAGCCACCCTCGTTGCGGCAGAACGCGATGCGGTCGCCTGCGGGCGACCACGCGTACGAGCGTTGCCCGAGCCCCCACGACGGATCGCCGTGCTCGACGGCTTCCTCGACGAGTGGCTTGTCGTCGACCCACAGGTTCAGCCAGCCGGTCTCGTCGGACAGATACGCGAGACGGCCATCCGGTGAGTAGCGCGGCTGCTGCACGCTGATGCCCGCACCTCCAGCCACGACGGTCGGCTCGCCGGAGCCATCCGCCGGCGCAGTCACGATGCGGCCGGCGTCCCACGGCATGTCGGGGACATTCCACTCGTGCCACGCGATCGTGTCGCCGGACGGCGACCACACGGGGTCGAAGCAGAAGTCCGCGCTGCCGGAGACTCGTACGGGCCAGCCGCTCCCGTCGAGCAATGCGGTTCCGACGTGATGTTGGTCGACCACGAACACCACCCGTGCGCCATCCGGACTCACCGCCGGCGCTGCGATCGGGCCATCGGGTTGCTTCGGGACGACACACCGCGGGGCACCGCCGGCCGCGGGAGCGAACCACAGCCCGCCATCGACAGCGGCGTATACGAGGCCGGTGCCGTCCGGGATCCAGTCGAAGGCACCGCCGCCGTATGCGGCGGCCGGTCTCGGCGGAGGCGCGCTGGTGACGACGAGCTCGGGACCGCCGCGGCTGTCGACGATCACGAGCTGACCGCGTCCGCCCACGTTCACCACGAACGCGACCCGGGTGCCGTCTGGCGAAAGTCGAGGCTCAGCCAGCGTGCGCCCGTACGCGCACATGGCCGCCGTGACCCGGGGAGTGATGGCCACTACAGGACGGGGTTCTCGACGTAGCGGCCGAAGACGTCGGCCAGCGCGTTCATGATCTCGCCTTCGGTGGCGTAGACCCGGACCGCGTCGATCAGCACGGGGATGAGATTGGTCTCAGGGTCGGCCGCTTCGGCGCGGACACGATCGAGCAGATCCGCGACGGCGTCGCTGTCGCGGTCGGCCCGTACCGCTTGCACACGTTTGATCTGCTGCCGTTCCTGCTCAGGCGTGATCTGCAGCAACTCGAGGCTGTTGTCGTCGTTGCCTTCGGTGAAGCGATTCACGCCGACGACGATGCGCTTCCCGTTGTTCACCTGGCGTTCGAAGTCGTAGGCGGCGTCGGCGATGGCACCTTGGAAGTAGCCGTTCTCGACGCCGGCGTAGACACCGTCGAGGATCGATCCCTCACCGAGTTCGTCGAGGTGGGCGAAGATCTCCTCTGCGGCGACCTCGATCGCGTCGGTGAGCGCTTCGACGAAGTAGGAGCCGCCGAGTGGATCGGCCACATTGGCGACGCCGGTCTCGTAGGCAATCAGTTGTTGGGTGCGCAGTGCGATGCGGGCGGCTTTCTCGGTGGGCAGGGCGAGCGCCTCGTCCATCGAGTTGGTGTGCAGCGATTGCGTACCACCCATGACGCCGGCCAGCGCCTCGAGCGCGGTGCGGGCGATGTTCAGCTCGGGCTGCTGTGCGGTGAGCGACACGCCAGCGGTCTGGGTGTGGAAGCGAAGCTGCAAGGAGCGCTCGGCTTGCGCGCCGTAGCGGTCGCGCATCCACCGTGCCCAGATCCGTCGGGCCGCGCGGTACTTGGCGATCTCCTCGAAGAAGTCGAGGTGCGCGTTGAAGAAGAAGCTCAATCTCGGCGCAAAGGCGTCGACGTCGAGGCCGGTCTGTAGTGCGAGCTCGACGTATGCGAACCCGTCCGCGAGCGTGAACGCCAGCTCCTGAGCGGCAGTGGAACCCGCCTCACGGATGTGGTAGCCCGACACCGAGATCGGGTGCCATCGGGGCATGTCGGCCGTACAGAAGGCCACGGTGTCGCGCACCAGCCGCATCGACGGCTTGGGCGGGAAGACGAATTCCTTCTGGGCGTGGAACTCCTTGAGGATGTCGTTCTGCAGCGTGCCCCCGAGCCGCGCCCGCTCGACGCCGGCGTTCTCGGCGACCGCGACGTACATCGCGAGAATCACGGCCGCTGGCGAGTTGATGGTCATCGACGTCGTCACATGGCCGAGATCGATGTCCGCGAAGAGATCCTCCATGTCGGCCAGCGTGTCGACGGCGACACCGCACTTGCCGACCTCACCTTCGCTCACCGGATCGTCGGAATCGCGCCCCATGAGCGTCGGGAGGTCGAACGCGGTCGAGAGGCCGTCGCCCCCCGATGCGAGGATGTCGTGGAACCGCTGGTTGGTGTCGACCGCCGTTCCGAAGCCGGCGAACATTCGCATCGTCCACAACTTCGAGCGGTACATCGACGCGTGAGGTCCGCGCGTGTACGGATACTGGCCGGGGAACTCGCCGTCGTCGGGGCCGTACACGGGCTCGACAGGGAGACCGGACATCGTGTCGAACTCGGCGTCACGAATCGGCGATTGCTCGAACGCTCGCTGCCATTCCTGACGATCGGCCATTGGCCTTTAGTATCGCTTGATGGCGCCCGACAAGCAGGTCCCCGACAGGAACTTTGCGCTCGAGCTCGTGCGAGTCACCGAAGCCGCCGCTCTCGCGGCGTCGCGTTGGATGGGTCTTGGCGACAAGAACGGGGCCGACGGCGCGGCCGTCGAGGCCATGCGAGTCGTGCTGCAGACCGTGCCGATGGACGGCATCGTCGTGATCGGCGAGGGCGAGAAGGACGAAGCGCCCATGCTGTACAACGGCGAGCGGATCGGCGACGGCACCCCACCCGAAACCGACATCGCCGTCGATCCGGTCGAAGGCACCACGCTGACGTCACTCGGGCGCGGCAACGCCATCTCGGTCATCGCGCTCAGCGAGCGGGGGTCGATGTTCGATCCCGGGCCGTGCGTGTACATGGAGAAGATCGCCGTCGGCCCCGAGGCGGTGGGCGCGATCGACATCACGTTGTCGGCCACCGAGAACCTGCACGCAGTGGCCAAGGCCAAGGGCGAGTCGGTCCGCGACGTCACGGCCGTCATCCTCGATCGCGATCGACACGCAGACTTGATCGCCGAGGTACGCGCCGTGGGGGCACGCATTCGGTTGATCCAGGACGGCGACGTCATCGGCGCGGTCTCGACCGCATGGCCCGATGCCGGCGCCGACATCCTCTTCGGCATCGGCGGCACCCCCGAGGGTGTGATCGCCGCCGCGGCGATGAAGTGCATGGGCGGCGAGATCCAAGGACGGCTATGGCCGCGCAACGAGGACGAACGCGCTGCGGCCATCGCCGCCGGCTACGACCTCGACCGAGTGCTGACGACGAATGACCTCGTGCAGGGCGACAACTGCTTCTTCGCCGTCACCGGCATCACCGACGGCGAGGTCTTGAAGGGTGTGCACTACGACGCCCGCGGCGCGACGACGCAGTCGCTGGTCATGCGCTCGAAGTCCGGCACCGTGCGGCTCGTCAACGCCCGTCACCGCCTCGACAAATTGAAGAGCTACGCCGCCATCGAGTTCTCCTGAACGAAATCCCACTCAGACGTACACACTTTTGTGTACGTCTGAGTGGGATTTGCGGTTAGTTCGTCACCAGTAGGCCGCGGCGGCGGCGGATGGCCCGCTCGACGCCGGCGAAGAACACCGCGTCGACGACGATCCCGATCACGAGGATCACGACCATCGACGCCATCAACGCCTTGGCGTCCGCCAGGTTCCGAGCGGTGTCCATCAGTACGCCGATCGACTGCGTGCCTCGAATCTGCACGAGCAGCTCGCCCGCCATCAGGCTGCGCCACGCGAACGCCCACCCTTGCTTCATGCCGGCGACAAAGCCGGGAAGCGCCGCAGGCAGGATCACGTGGCGATACATCGCCCAGCGGCCAGCGCCGAGCACACGCCCGGCTCGCAAGTACAGCGGCGGAATCTGGTCGACCCCGGCGATCAGCCCGTTCGCGATCGACGGAGCGGCACCGAGCACGACCACGAACAAGATCGCGGACTCCGAGATCTTGAACAGCAGCAGCGCCAACGGGAACCACGCCACCGAGGGCATGGTCTGCAGCCCGGTGATGAACGAACCCACGGCCGACCGCACGATCTTGTTGCGCGCGACCACGCTCCCGACCACCACGCCGATCACGAAGGCGAGCGCGTAGCCCCGCATGGCCCGAGCGAGCGTGAGCCCGACGGCCGGCAACAACTTGCCGCTCGTGAGCTCGTCGCGCAGTTCGCCGAACACCTTGCCCGGACCCGGCAAGACGTACTCGGGCCGCCATCCCGACCAAACGACGACCTGCCAGACGACGATGGCGATGACGATCGCCGCCAGCTTTGGCCAGGTCGCGCTCCACAACCTGCGCCAGCGGCTCGCGGCGGTGCGTTCCGACAGTTCGAGCGCGTCGAGCCCGGCGAGCTCTTCCTGCAGGTGCTCCTGTGCTCGTGTCTCAAGCATGACGGCGCACCTCCTCCCGCAGACGATCGGTGATCGTTCGTGCCAGCGACGACACCTCTGGCGAATCGATGCGCCGCGGCCGTTGGATGTCAACGGGAAATTCCGCGACGACCCGTCCGGGACGGGACGACAGCAGCACGATCCGATCGGCGAGCCGAGCGGCCTCGCGCACGTTGTGAGTGACGAACAGGACGGTGAAGGACCGATCGGTCCAGAGCCGCTCGAGCTCGTCGTGCAGGAGATCGCGGGTCATCGCGTCCAACGCGCCGAAGGG
>JBEEFW010000065.1:0-10821 GCA_041166385.1 Acidimicrobiaceae bacterium
GGGGCAAGTTGTTCGTGCTCCTCCCCCTCGCCGCGATCGGCGCCGCGCTCTACACCGGCGGCCGCAAGTACTGGGCCCAACGCCTCGAAGCGGCCACCCCCTGAGCAAATCCCACTCAGGCGTCTACCAATGTGTAGACGCCTGAGTGGGATTTCGGCTGGGGGCTGGGGGCTGGGGGCTGGCGGCTGGGGGCTGGGGGCTGGGGGCTGGGGTCAGCCGGAGTACTTGTTGGTGATGGGGAGGCGGCGGTCTTTGCCGAACGCCTTGGGGGTGACGCGCACACCGATCGGCGCTTGCCGGCGCTTCCACTCCGCGACGTCGACGAGGCGCGTGATGCGCTTGACGATCGACTCGTCGAATCCCAGCTCGACGAGCTCGGCGCGCGACAGATCGTGTTCGACGTACGCCTCGAGGATCGGATCGAGCAGGTCGTAGGGCGGCAGGTTCTGATCGTCGCGCTGCCCGGGCGCCAGTTCCGCTGACGGCGGCTTGACGATGACCGACTCCGGGATCAAGTCGAAGCCTGCGACCGCGTTGCGATCCTTGGCGAGCTCGTACACGCTCGTCTTGAACACGTCCTTGATGACAGCGAATCCACCGGCCATGTCGATGCCGTAGATCGTCGTGTAGCCAACGGCGAGCTCGCTCTTGTTCCCGCAGATCAGCACGAGCCAGCTCCGGAACTTGTTGGCCAGCGCCATGAGCACGTTCGCTCGGATGCGCCCCTGCAGGTTCTCCTCGGAGATGTCGGGTTCCGTTCCCGCAAACGAGGGCGCCAGCATCTCGAGCGTCGCTTGAAATGCTGGCTCGATCGGAATGGTGCGCAGCTCGACGCCGAGGTTGGTGCACAGACGCTCGGCATCGGTGATCGACCCTTCGGTGGAATAGCGCGACGGCAACGCAACCGCGTGGACACGGTCCGCGCCGATGGCATCGGCAGCGATCACGGTGACGAGCGATGAGTCGATGCCGCCAGACAGCCCGAGTACGACATCGGTGAAGCCGTTCTTCTCGACGTAGTCGCGGGTGCCGAGCACCAGAGCCTCGTAGATCTCCCGTTCGGGAGCGAGAGGCTCGACGGGCACCGGGTGGTGCTGACCTTCGTGGTCGGAGCGAACCGGACTCACCTCGATCACCGGCAGCGCCGTTGCCATCGCCCGGCCGCGCGGATCGAGCAGGCGCTTGCGGAACACCGGAAGCACGTCGAGGTCCACGATCATCGTGTGCTCGGAGAACTGCGGGGCCCGTGCGACCAGCAGGCCGGCGCTGTCGAACACGAGCGATGCACCGTCGAAAACGAGTTCGTCTTGACCACCGACCTGGTTCACGTAGACCAGCGCGCACGACGCGTCGGCAGCGCGCGTTGCCAGCATCCGCTCGCGCTCGTTGAGCCGGTTGGCGTAGTACGGCGACGCGTTGATGTTGAGCACCAGCTCGGCGCCGCCGGCAGCCTGCTCGGCGATCGGCCCGTACGGGATCCACGCGTCCTCGCAAACGGAGACACCCATCCTCACGCCGGCGATCTCGTACAGCACGAGTGAGTCGGTGCCGGGCGTGAAGTAACGCTGTTCATCGAACACCGCGTAGTTGGGGAGGTGGCGCTTGTGATACGTGCCTTGGATCCCTCCACCGGCACACACCGCGGCGGCGTTGTGCAGATCGCGCCGAGCGTCGACGAAACCGACGATCGCCACGCAGTGCGAAGTGCTCGCCGCGACCTTGTCGAGGGCCGTGCGGTTGGCCCGGATGAAGCCCGGCTTGAGCAACAGGTCTTCGGGCGGATAGCCGGTGATCGCCAACTCGGGGAACACGGCCACGTCGCAGCCGGCCGCCTCCGCCTCCGCGTACGCGGCGATGATGCGATCGGCGTTGCCGTCGAGGTCGCCAACCGTGGTGTTCAGCTGGCAAAGGGCGACGCGGACGCGAGCCACATGGTCAGACTACCGACCAGTGCCTGAAGCCCCGGTGGTCGACGACGCCGAGAGCGTGCTCCGCAACGCCAGCCGCTCGTTGGCGCGCCTGCTCGACACCGATCCCGACGCGCACGCGGTGCTCGAACATCTCGACCAGCGTGCCCCCGTCGACACGTCGTCCGTCGACGGCCTCGTTCGCTGGAAGCGGCACGAGTTCCTACGCATCGCCGCCCGCGATCTGCTCCGCATCGACGCGTTCGAACCCGTCGCCGCCGCGCTGGCGATGATGGCGGCCGATGTGCTCGACGCCGCCGTAGGTCTCACCCACGGCGGCGAAGGACTGGCCGTCATCGGCATGGGGAAGCTCGGCGGACGCGAGCTCAACTACGCGTCGGACGTCGATGTGATGCTCGTCAGCGACAGCGAGCGCGACCCCGCCCTCGTCGAGCGCAGCGCGAGGGCCGCCATCGACATCGCACGCCGCTGTTTCCGCGTCGACATGAACTTGCGACCGGAGGGACGCAACGGAGCGCTCGTGCGCACGCTGCCGTCGTACGAGGCGTACTGGGAGCGTTGGGCCGAACCGTGGGAGTTCCAGGCGCTGCTGAAGGCCCGAGCCGTCGGGGGCGACGGGTCCGTGGGCGCGGCCTTCGACCGGGCGGCCGCGACGCATCTCTGGACGCGCCCGTTCACCGCGGAGTCGATCCGCGCGGTCCGGGCGATGAAGGCCCGCGCTGAATCCGACGTCGCGCGCCGGGGGTTGTCCGACCGCGAGCTGAAGCTCGGATCCGGCGGCATACGTGATGTCGAGTTTGCGGTCCAACTCCTGCAACTCGTGCATGGCGGCGCGGACGAAGAGTTGCGGACGCCGACCACGTTGACTGCGCTCGCAGAGCTGGCTGACGCCGGCTACGTCGGCCGGCACGACGCCGACCAGTTGTCAGCGGCCTACCGCTACCTGCGAACGGTCGAACACCGGTTGCAGCTCGACGACGAGCAACAGGTCCACGCCATTCCCGCAAGCGAGTTGGAGCAAGACCATCTTGCGCGCGTGCTCGGCTACACGGGAACGGTCGACGCCAGCGCTGCGCAACGATTCCTGCGCGATCTCCGCAGCCATCAGCGCACCGTGCGCGCCATCCACGAACGGCTCTGGTTCCGGCCGCTGCTCGAAGCGTTCGCCCACGACGGCGATCGCATCCTGACGGAGGAAGCGGCCGCGGCCCGCCTGACCGCATTCGGTTTCTCCGACGTGGAACGCACGCGGCTCGCGGTCCGTGAGCTCACCCGCGGTCTGACGCGTTCCTCCCGGCTGATGCAGCAGTTGCTGCCCCTGCTGCTCGACTGGCTGTCGGCATCACCGGATCCCGATCTCGGCTTGCTCGGCCTGCGCAACCTCGCGTCGGGTCCGCAACGCTCGATGGAGCTCGCCACCGCGTTCCGTGAATCGCCGGAGGTGGCGCAACGGCTGTGCCGGCTGCTCGGCACGAGCCGGATGCTGGGTCAGCTCCTGCGCCGAAACCCCGACATGCTCGAATCGCTCGGCGATCCAAACGAGATGCGGCTGCGTTCTCGCGATGAGCTGGTCGAAGGAACCCGGGCGGCGGTGGGCTGGCGGCCCGATCCGGAGGAGCGGTGGCCGGCACTGAAGCGATTCACCGATCGCGAAGGCTTGCGCATCGCCGCGCACGACGTGCTCGACCTGATCGACGTGTCGGATGTGGGCGGCGCGCTCACCAACCTTGCCGAGGCCACCATCGAAGCCGCGGTCAGCGCGCTCGAGCCGACGTTGCCGTTCGCCGTGATCGCGCTCGGACGGCTCGGTAGTGGCGAACTGTCCTACGCCAGCGATCTCGACATCCTGTTCGTGTACGACGGTTCGACACCGGCCGACTTCGCGGCCGCCGAACGCATCGCGACCACGCTGTTGCGCGATGTCGGTGGCCACCGCCCGCACATCTACGACCTCGACGCCGACCTCCGGCCAGAAGGCAAGGACGGCCCACTGGCCCGAACGCTGGACGGCTTCCGCACCTACTACGAGCACTACGCAGAGCCGTGGGAGCGGTTGGCCATGGTGCGCGCCCGGGCCGTGGCGGGCGATCGGGACCTCGCGCGGAGATTCTTCAAGGTGCTCGATCCGTTCGTGTGGCGCGACGAGCTGTCAGATTCCGATCGACGCGAGATCAGGCGGGTCAAGGCCCGCATCGAGAACGAACGCATCCCGGCCAATGAGGACGCGCAGTATCACTTGAAGCTCGGGCGCGGCAGCCTCTCCGACATCGAGTTCGCCACGCAGCTGTTGCAACTCGAACACCAGGTGAGGGGTACCGGCACGATCGGCGCGCTCGACGCGCTGCTGGCCGCGGGAGCGCTCGACGCCGACGATCACGAGGTGCTCGTCGACGCCTATCGGTTCTGCGAGCGGACGCGCAACCGCTGGTTCCTGGTCAACAGCGCACCGGGAGACACATTGCCGCCGCAGCTCGAGGAGCTCGAGCGCCTCGCGATCTCCCTCGGAACGACCGCTCAACAGTTGCGCGACGACTACCGGCGCGTCACCCGGCGATCGCGCCGCGTGTTCGAGCGACTCTTCTACGGCCGGGATCAGTGAGGCGCGAAGAGCACTTCGCTGCCGATCGGCGTGTAACCGGCAGCGAGACACGCACGCACTGACACGCTGTTGCCGGGCGACACCTGCGCGAACAGCGGCACATTGCCGTGCACCAACGACGACGCAGCGGCCGCGAGCCGTCGACCGAGACCGCGCCCACGCGCGAGCGGAGCAACCTCGTACGCCATCTCCCATCGCCCGGCCACGCCTTGCCCGATGATGAGCACACCATCAGGCTCACTGTCACGACGATCGGCATAGACGACGAGTTCCGGCCGGTACTGCCCCGCTCGCAGCACCCGCGGGTGATCGTGCAAGTCATCGCGCCGCCACAACTCGAAATTGCCCTCCTTCAGGTAGCGGATCTCGTTGTCGGGAACGGTCACGGGCGCCGACGGCGCCACCATCAGCAGATCTATCGGCCCCGGATCCGTTCCGAGCCACCCCGCGAGGAACATCAGGAACCCTGCCGACATCGGCTGGCTCAAGTCGTCGGGATCGATCCGCTGCCGCACGACGATCTCGTCGATGTCGGCGGCGATCACGTGATGCGCGGTGAACGCCAAGACGCAATGTCGCGGCCCGGGCAGCGCCGGCAAGACGGTGAGGCCGCCGTCCGCGACAGGAGGCCGCCCGTGGGCGGCCTCCGTCAGTACGTCGATGAGGGGATGAGGCTCGGTGCCGATCCCCGAAGTTTGTCAGCAGCTCTTCGTGTGGTTCACGAATCGGTCGGCTGCGTCGGGCAGATGCGACTTGACGAGATCGGCTTGTGTCTGGGTCAGCGTGCCGCTGGCCACTGCTTCATCGATCTTGGTCGTTCCGGCGTCCACGATGGCGGTGACGACATCGCTCGGGTTCACGCTGTGAGCGTTGGCGACATCGGCGACGGACTGGCCGCTCTGCAGTGCCGCTTTGAGGTCGTCAACAGACACGCCGATCTTGTCGGCCGACACTTGGAGCATGCCTTCGATCACGCGCACGGCCATCGGGCCACGGTGAGCGCCCGGCCCGCCGGGATGGTTCGCCGCGACGGCCTCCTGCATGCCCTGAGTGATCGCGTCGGCCTGCACCTGCGTGATCGTGCCGTCGGCCACGAGCTTGTCGAGCACTTCCTTGAACGTTGCCCGAGGCCCGCAGGTCCCGGAAGCATCAGCGGGCGGGTCGGCCGCTTGGTTCGTGGCAATGCCGAGGGCACCCGCGGGCATCACGGTGTTGAGGGCGAACGCTCCGATGCCGAGCGCACTGATGATGCTGATGGTGGCGATGAGCTTCTTCATGGCGCCCACGATGACGAGCGTTTGTTAGCGACAAGTGAGGCGACGGCTAGGAGGTCGCGGCTATGTTGTCCGCATGTCGGGACACTCATCTCACAATATGGGACAGGACCCCTGGTTGCCCGCGTGGGACGGAGCGCTGTACGCCGCCAACACCGCCCATCACCGTCGCTATGACGCCCGCTTCCTGTCGACGTTGCCGCTGAAGCCGACCGACCGGGTGCTCGATCTGGGCTGTGGTTCGGGCGACCTGACCGCGACCGTGGCCCAACTCGTCCCCGACGGCCATGTCGTCGGCGTCGAGCCCCAGCCGTCGCTCATCGCTGAGGCGCGCACGCGCGCCGGCGCCAACCAGTCATTCGTCCAATCAACCGCACAGCAACTGTCGGAGACGATGCCGGACGACGGCTCCTTCGACGTGATCCTCAGCCAGTCCGTGCTCCATTGGGTGCCGTGGGCGGATCACGCGTCGATCCTGCGACAGTGCCGGCGGCTGCTCCGCTCCGGTGGCGCGCTACGAGTCGAATGTGGCGGCGGCGACAACGTTCGCGAGATCGTCGCGTTCCTCGACGCGATCGCCCAGGAGATCGCAGGACCGTCTGCGCCGAGCGCGCCATGGACGTTCGTACACGCCGGCGCGTATCTCGATCTGTTGCTCGACATCGGGTTCGACGTCACCGACGGCTACGTGCACACGGTCGCGCAGCGGCGCGCGTTCGACCGAGACAGCCTTCTCGGCTGGCTCATGAGCCAGGCGGTCGAGGCCTACGCCGTCGATCTCGTTCCGGAGCACCGCGCGCCCTTCCGCGCCGCCGTCGCCGCCCGGGTCGACGAGCTCTGCCGGCCCGACGGCACCTACGACCTCACCTTCGTGCGCCTCGACCTTCTGGCGTTCACCCTTTGACAGGTGAAGACTGCGCCCCGTGACTGGGGTCATCGACAGCGATCAACACCTGTACGAGCCGCGGGGACTGTGGGCTGACCACATCGATCCGGCGCATCGCAACGAGGCGCTCGAGCTCGTCGACGACGAGCAGGGGTACACGTGGGTCACGTGGCGCGGCCAGCGTCTCGAGCTGGCCGACGTGCACTTGCCCGGCAACGTCAAGAGCAACGGCGACCATCGTCGACGCTTGCGCGCCGGTGAGCGATCGTCGTACCTCTACGACGAGGCGCTGCCCGACACGTATTGGAGCCCGAGCGCGCGCGTACGGTGGCTCGACGAGGTCGGTCTCGACGAAGCGGTGTGCTTCCCGAACTTCGGCCTGCTGTGGGAGCGTCGGCTGTCGTCGTCGCTGCCGGCGCTCACCGCGAACATGGCCGCATGGAACCGGTGGTGTGCCTCGATCGTCAGCGACTCCGGCGGTCGATTGCATCCGGTCGCGCACCTCACGTTGCGAGACGGCGACTGGGTCGATGCGCAACTCGCGACGCTCGACGCTGCCGGGGTGCATCTGGCGATGATCGCTCCCGCGCCCGTCGACGGCCGGCCGTTGAGCCATCCTGACCACGAGCGCATCTGGGCCGCGTTCGTGGAACATGGGATCACCCCCGTCTTCCACGTTGCCGACCAACCCCGCGTGTTCGACGACTGCTGGTACCCCGACGACGCCGACTCGTTCGTGCCCGCGATCGAGTCCGCGTTCATCTGGGTGCCGCCCGCGCTCGCGCTGACCGACCTCGTCCTCAACGGCGTGTTCGATCGCCATCCCGGCTTGCGCCTCGGCATCGTCGAGCTGAGCTCGATCTGGGTGCCGCAGTTCCTGTTGATGCTCGATGGTTCGGTCGACTTCACCAGCCGTCTCAACGGCACCGACGTGACGCTGAAGAAGCGGCCGAGCGACTACCTCCTCGAGCACGTGCGCATCGCGTCGTTCTCCTACGAGGACCCGGCCCGGCTCACGCGCAAGACCGGCGACGTCTTCATGTGTTGCAGCGACTTTCCGCACTCGGAAGGAACGGACGCTCCACTCGACGACTACCGCCGCGCCGGATGCGACCCGTCCGAACAGCACGGGTTGTTCGCGGACAACGTGGAGTTGTTGCTCGCCCGTTGACTTCCACCGCGCTGCCGCGCTTCAAGTCTGAGGAGGTACGCCAGCGGCGGCTCGTCGTCACGCGCCGGTGGGCCGGCGCGCTCCTGGGGTTCACGACGGTCGTCTTCGCCATCACCACGATCGTCGGGGCCGGCAACTGGGTCGGGTACGTGCAAGCCACCGCAGAGGCATCGATGGTCGGCGGGCTGGCGGACTGGTTCGCGGTGACCGCGCTCTTCCGGCGTCCGCTCGGGCTACCGATCCCACACACGGCGATCATCCCCGAGCGCAAGGACCAGTTCGGCGAAACACTCGGGGAGTTCATCCAGGACAGCTTCCTGACGCCCGACTCGATCGTCGCTCGGGTGACGGCGGCGCGCATCTCCGACCGACTCGCAGCCTGGCTGTGCGAACCGGCGAACGCAGAACGACTCGCCGGGCACATCGCCGACGGTGCAGTGGCCATCGCCGATCTCGTCAAGGACGAGGAGGTGCACACAGCACTGGAGGCGATCGCGCGCGAGCAACTGGATCGCTTGCAGCTCGCGCCACTCGCGGGGCGCGCCTTGCGGGCGTTCACCGCGCAACATCGGCACGACGAACTCATCGATGCCGCGTTGCACGGTCTGCTGCGTGCCCTCGAAGACCATCGTGACGAGCTGCACCGGCGCTTCGAAGACAAGTCGCCGTGGTGGCTGCCGGGCGCGGTCGAGGACCGCATCTTCGACCGGCTCCTCGACGGGGCCGAGGCCGTTCTGCGCGACATGGCGACCGACCACGAGCATGGCCTGCGCCGCGAGCTCGACGAGCGCATCACCAAGCTGATCCACGATCTCGAGACGTCACCCGAGCTTCAGGCTCGCGGTGAGCAGTTGAAGCACGACCTGCTCAGCCAGCAGCAACTGCGCGAGTGGGTGGCGGCCGCGTGGACCGACGCCAAGGTGCAGTTGCGGGCCGCGGCCGCGGATCCCGATTCCGAACTCCGCCGCCGACTCGCGGACGCGATCGCGTCAGCGGGAGCGCGCCTGCGCGACGACCCCGCGCTCGCATCCATGGTCGACAACGGCGCCGAAACACTCGTGCGCTATGTCGTCGAGCGCTTCGACGGCGAGATCGCGTCGCTCGTCACGGGCACGATCGCCCGCTGGGACGGTGAGGAGACCGCTCGCCGGCTCGAGCTGTTGCTCGGCGGCGACCTGCAATACATCCGCATCAACGGCACGGTCGTCGGCGGACTGGCCGGGCTCGGCCTGCACTGCATCGCGCAAGCACTGTCCTGACTCGCTGCCGGGGTCAGGAATCGATGCCGAGCGAGGCCTGGTTCTCGTTCGGCTGACGAACGCGCCGGCGCGTCGCCGGCTCGTCGGCTCCGGCCGCATCATCCATCGGGTGTTCGACAACCGCGACGACGCGAGAAGCAAGAAACCGCGCAGTGCGCACGGGTTGGCCGGTGCGCGTCACCTCGACGACTTCCACCGACGTACGGCCCAGGGACACCTCGACGCGGCGGCCGGCGCGCGTCGCGATGATGTCGAAGGTGCGCACCCCGTCTCCGACATCGACGACGACTTCAACGCGATCGCCTCGCATCGAGCTATGCGCCCCGAGGTTGCACGCTCAGGGACGCGATCGGCTCACCACGCAAGACACGAATGGCGAGCTGGCCATTCGCGAGCGATGCCTCGACCGAGCTGCCGTAGCCCGCAGGCAGCTCGACCTCGCGCTCGTAGCCGCCGTAGTCCCACTCCCGAACCAGGTAATCGCGCGGCCCGGCGCTGCGCAGGTGGGCCCAGAACCGCAGCGTGCCCGGACGCAACTCGATGGTCACGTCGGCGGCCTGCACCGCCGGCAACGGAGCAATGACGACGAGGGCCGCTGACGTCTCGTACACGTTCACCGGCACCCGCTGCGGCGGCATCGTGGCCTCGGCGGAGGCAGTGGCGTCCTTGACCTGCTGATGTGAGGGTTGGTCGCTGGTCATCTCCGCAACCTACCCACTCCAGTGCACTCCGAGTAGGGCGACACGTCATGAGGCGCGAGACGGCCTCGCTAGGGTTCGGCGCGTGTCGGAGGCGGGATGAGCCCAGCGTCAGTTCTCATCGTCGGCTTCGACGCCGCGGACCCGGACATCCTTCAGGCGATGGCCGCGGATGGTCGACTACCCACCGTGGCCTCACTCCTCGAGGGAGGGGCACGGGCGGAAACGCACAATCCCGTGGGGTTGTACGTGGGCGCGCTGTGGTCCTCCTTCTCGACGTCGCTGACACCGGGACGGCACGGGCGGCACGCGCCGCGGCAACTGGTGCGGGGCACCTATGAAGCGCGCCCTCCGATGCCGAGCGACGTGCACGGCCAACCGTTCTGGGCCACGGTGTCGGCCGCTGGCGGGAAGGTGGCCGTCGTCGATGTGCCTCACGCCGGCGTTTCCGAGGGGCTCGCCGCGGTACAGGTCGTCGAATGGGGAGCGCATGACGGCGCGCTCGGCCTCACGACCTGGCCGACGGTGCTCGCGCGCGAGTTGGTCGCGCGCTTTGGGCATCACGCGGTGCACGGTCCGCAGCACTCGTGCGATGCGGCCCGCACCGGGGAGGAGCTCGTCGCATTGCGTGACGACCTGCTCAGTGATGTCGCCCGCAAGTCTCGAGTGAGCCGCTACTTGCTCGGCGATGACGATTGGGATCTGTTCGTCACGGTGTTCTGCGAGAGCCACTGCGCGGTGCATCAATGCTGGCATCTGCGCGATGTCAACCACCCGGAGCACGATCCAGTGACAGCCGTACATACCGGCGATGTGATGGAGCAGGTCTATGTCGCGCTCGACGCGGCCTTGCGCGATCTCCTCGACGAGGCCGGCCCCGACGCCACGGTCCTGCTCCTCGCCAGTCACGGTTCCAAGCCGCACTACGACGGCTCGTTTCTCCTCGACCAGGTGCTGCGCCGGCTCGAGATGGCCGACATGAACGGGCGGGACCGACGGCGGCGAC
>JBEEFW010000066.1:0-11707 GCA_041166385.1 Acidimicrobiaceae bacterium
CGAGCGTGTCTCCCGAGGAGCAACCACCGGTGGGGGCCGACGGCGTCGTCACCGTGAGCGCGGGGACGAGCCTCCACGACCTGATGCAGGCGTATGTGAGCCGGGGCTTCTTCCTGCCGGTCAGCCCAGGCACGCGCTTCGTGACCGTGGGCGGCGCCATCGCCGCGGACGTGCACGGCAAGAACCATCACGCCGACGGCTCGTTCATCAACCACGTCCGATCGATGCGGCTCGCGCTGCCGAGTGGTGACGTCCGCGATCTCACCCCGGACGACGACCTGTTCTGGGCGACCGCGGGTGGGATGGGCCTCACGGGCGTCATCGTCGACGCGTCGATCGTGCTGCGCCGCATCGAGTCGAGCGCGGTCCTGGTCGACACCGATCGCCTGCCGGACCTCGACGCGGCCCTGGCGGCGATGAGCGAAGGTGACAGCGGCTACCACTACTCGGCCGCGTGGATCGACCTCATGGCCACCGGACGGCAAATGGGTCGCAGCGTGCTGTACCGCGGCGACTTCGCGACGCTCGACGTCCTCCCGCGGCGCCGACGGAACAACCCATTGGCGCTGACCGCGCGCGTGCTGGCCACCGCTCCGCCGGTGCCGGCGCCCGTGATGAACCACCTGTCGCTGCGCGCCTTCAACGAGCTGTACTTCCGCGTCGCCCCCCGGCAGCGACGCGGCGAGTTGCAGACGATCACCCGGTTCTTCCATCCGCTCGACATCGTCGGCGAGTGGAACCGCCTCTACGGGCCTCACGGGTTCATCCAGTGGCAACCCGTGGTGCCCTTCGGCGCAGAGTCGACGCTGCAGCACATCGTCGAGGCGCTGAGCTCATCCGGCACGCCGTCGTTCCTGTCGGTGCTCAAGCGCTTTGGCCCAGGCAACGACGCCCATCTGTCGTTCCCGATGCCTGGTTGGACGCTCAGCCTCGACCTGCCGGTCACGCACGGCCCCACGCTCGGGAAGCTGCTCGACGACCTCGACCGACGGGTCGCCGAGGTCGGCGGCCGGATCTACTTCGCCAAGGACAGCCGTATGCGCCCCGAGCTCGTGCCGCTCATGTATCCGCGCCTCGACGAATGGCGCGGCGTCTGCGCGACGGCCGACCCGGATGGCGTGATGCAGAGCGACCTCGGCCGCCGCCTCCACCTCCGCTAGTCAGCGATTGCGTCGGCGCCGGATGACCCGGCTGAGGAGCTCAGTCGCCACGATGGCGAGGACACTCGTGATCAGCAGCAACGTCCAGACGCGCGACTCGAACTCGAAGAACAGGAAATGGACCTTGACCTTGTCTCTGTTCTGAACGACGAAGTCGATCGCCGCGAGGGCCAGGACGATTCCAGCGATCAGCGCGGGGCTGACCTTCCGCTCGTCGAGTGTGTTGCGGTCATCTCGCTCGGCCATGGCCAAACAGTACGGCCCGACGCACACAGTTTCGCGGGATCTTGACGATCAAGGAGAAGCGTTCCGCTCGACGAGCCGGTAGCCCACGCCTGGCTCCGTCACGAGGCGCGGCGCGCTTGGGTCCTCACTGAGCTTCTTGCGGATCTGGCTCGCGTACACGCGCAGGTACTGCGTCTCACTGCCGTACTCGGGGCCCCACACGGCCTGCAGGATCGCTCGGTGCGTCAACACCCGACCCGGGTAGCGGGCCAACAGCGCGAGGAACGCGAACTCCTTCGGTGTGAGGTCGATCTCCACGTCCCCTACCGAAACCGCGTGATGCGGAACGTCGACGACGATGTCGCCCACCCGCAACACCGGGTCGACCGCCTCGCCGTCGGCTTCCCGCCGACGTCGGAGCGCGACGCGAAGGCGCGCCAGGAGCTCCGGGGTCGAGAATGGCTTGGTGACGTAGTCGTCGGCCCCGTCGTCCAACGCTTCGACCTTGCGATGTTCGGTGCCGTCGGCGGTGAGCACGATGATCGGCACGTCGGACCACGACCTGATGCGGCGGCACACCTCGACCCCATCGATGTCCGGAAGGCCGAGGTCGAGAATGATCGCGGCCGGATCCTCCGTCGCCGCGGCATCGATCCCCGCCGCGCCGCTGAGCGCGACGGACACGCGATAGCCGCGCGCCTGCAACGCCGCCCGCAACGCGCGGGCGATGGCCGCCGTGTCCTCGACGACGAGTACGAGTTCGTCAGCCATCGATGCGCAGTCTCACGCGCGATGCACCGGCAGCGTGAAAACAAACTGTGCGCCACCGGCGTCGGCTTGTTGCACCGAGATCGCACCGCCGTGAGCCTCGATGATCGCGCGGCAGATCGTGAGGCCGACGCCGCTCGAGCTCGAGCCCGGCCCCTTCGTGAACGGCTCGAAGATCCGCGCCTCTTCGCTGGGGTCGATCCCTGGGCCTTGATCCGACACCGCGACTTCGATCCAACCTTCGTGCTCGCGCGCGCGGACGCGAATCGTGCCGCCGGAAGGGCTGTGTCGCGCCGCGTTCTCCAAGAGGTTCGTCAACACTTGATCGATGAGCGTGTAGTCCGCGTCGGCCAACGGCAACGTGAACGGCACGTCGACCTGGACGCGCGCCTCGCGCAGCACGCGGTTCAGCTTGCGGACGCGATCGGTGAACAGCTCGTCGAGCGGCACGGCCTGGCGCTCGGGCGCGAGCGACCCGGCCTCGATGCGGCTGAGGCTGAGGAGATTCGCGACGAGCCGGTCGAGCCGGTCGGCTTCGTCGCCGACCAGGTCGAGCAGCTCGTCGCGCGTGTCCGCGTCGTACACCGTGCCGTCGCGCAGGTCGGACGTGACCGCTCGGATCGTCGACAACGGAGTGCGCAGGTCGTGCGACACCGACCGAAGCAGGGCCGACCGGTAGTCGCCGATCAGCTCCAACGCTCGCTTCTCCGCGGCGAGCCGTTGCTGCTCCTCCTCCATCGTCCTGCGTTCGCGGTACAAGGCCTCGATCTCTGCGGCGCGTTGTTCCGCGACCTGACCCCGCTCGGCTTCGAGTGCGACGAGCGTTCCCACCGACAGGGCAACGATCGTGAAGACACCGAGGGCCACGGCATCGTCGACGAAGTCGAGCTTGAAGGTGTTGAACGGAGGCAGGAACATCACCTCCAGAACCGTCGCGGCCGCGGCCGCGGTGAGGAGGGCGGCCAGCCGCCCACCGGCCCACGCGGCCGCCACCACCGGCAGCACCAGGGCCAGTGCGTCGGTCGCGGTGCTCGCATTGTCCCGGAACGGAACGAGCGCCGCCGCCATCGCCACGACCAGGACGACGCCGACGAGGGCGCCAGCGGCACGGCCAAGGGGTCGGTGACGCAGGAGCACACCGTGATCTTGACGCGATCTTTGCGCGACCCCTCGCGGCCTTGACGCGTTCTTGACGATCGGCACGGCCTACTAGCCCCATGGCGCAATCAACCGCGGCGGCCCCGACTCGCCGCCGCGCGCCGGACGTCGTCCATCCCGTCCCTGTCGCGCTCCCGCCGGCGCCGGACGTCGACGTGCCGGAATCGCTCGGGTACCGCCTCAAGAACCGGATCCTCGGGCCGCCGCTCCACACCGAACAGCTCGAGCACGAGCGCCTCGGGATCCCCACCGCGCTCGCCGTGTTCGCGTCGGACAACTTGTCGTCGTCGGCCTACGCCACCGAGGAGATCCTTCGCGTCCTGCTACCGGTTGCCGGCGTCGCCGCGTTCAGTCTCGTGTTGCCGATCACCACCGCACTGCTCGCGGTGCTGTTCCTGTTGATCCTGTCGTACCGCGAGACCATCAAGGAGTACCCGACAGCCGGCGGGGCGTACGTGGTGACCCGCGACAACTTCGGGATCCTGCCCGCGCAGGTCGCGGGCGTGGCACTGCTGACGGACTACGTGCTGACCGTCTCGGTGTCGGTCGCGGCCGGCACCGACGCACTGACCTCTGCAGTCAGGCCACTCGCGCCCTGGCATGTGCCGATCGCCCTCGCCTTCATCGGCATCATCACCCTCGGGAACCTGCGAGGGGTGAAGGAGTCCGGCAAGGTCTTCGCCGTCCCGACCTACTTGTTCATCGGAATGATGGCCGTCCTCCTGACCGTCGGGGTGTCGAAGGTGTTCGGCGGGGGGCTCGACCACGTACACGTGCACGAAGGGGCGATCAAGGTCAGCGGCGACTCGATTGGTACCGGGTTCCTCTACGGCGCCGGATTGTGGCTCGTACTCAAGGCGTTCGCGTCCGGCGGTGCAGCCGTGACGGGCGTCGAGGCGATCTCGAACGGGGTCACCGCGTTCCGGCGGCCCGAGTGGCGCAACGCGCGCCGCACGCTCGTGATCATGGGTTCGGCGCTTGGCGTGATGTTCCTGGGTCTGTCGTACCTCGCCACCCAGGTGCATCCGGTGCCGTACTTCGAGGGAACGCCAACGGTCATCTCGCAGATCGGCAAGGCGGTGTTCGGCGACGGGACGAGCGGCCACATCCTCTTCTTCGGGCTCCAGGCCGCCACCATGCTCATCCTCGTCTTGGCGGCGAACACGAGCTTCGCCGACTTTCCTCGCCTCGCGAGCTTCCAAGCGGGCGACAGCTTCATGCCGAAGCAGCTGACGAAGCGTGGTCACCGGCTCGTGTTCTCCAACGGCATCATCTCGCTCGCGCTCGCTGCGGCCGTGCTGGTCATCGCGACCGAAGCCAAGGTCGACCGCTTGATCCCGCTGTACGCCGTCGGCGTGTTCACCAGCTTCACGATGAGCCAGTCAGGGATGGCGCGTCATCACCTCCGCCACAAGGAGGACGGCTGGCGTCGCGGCCTCCTCGTGAACGGCGTCGGGGCTGTGGTGTCGCTCGTCGTCGCGATCATCATCCTCACGACGAAGTTCACCCACGGCGCGTGGATCATCTGCATCATCATCCCGGTGATGGTGTATTTCCTCACGCGACTCAACAATCAGTACGAAGCCGAGAAGCGCGAGCTCGCCCACGACGCGAAGACAGCAGCCGAGGCGCCGGTATTCCAACGTCACACCGTGCTGCTCCTCGTCGAGCAACTCGACCGCGCCACCGCCAAGGGCATTCGCTACGCCCGCAGCATGCTCCCGGATGAGATGCGCGCCGTCCACATCGCCGTCGACCTCGAGGCGGCCGAGCGGCTGATGGACGACTGGCTGCGTCTCGGCTTGGCGCGCATGCCGCTCGAGATCGTCGACTGCCCGGACCGCCGCATCGTCCGCTGCGTGATGGAGGTCGTCTCCGAAGCGCTCGCTGACGGTCGCACCGAAGTCACCATCCTCGTTCCCCGTCGCGAGTACCGCCGGAGCTGGCACCGCCTGCTGCACGACCACACCGGTGACGCCATCGCCAAGCAACTCAGCCGCATTCCGCACGCCAACGTCACGTTCGTGCCCTTCCTGTTGGGCGAGCACGAACCCGAGCTCGAAGTAGGAGTCCCTTGACCGTCACGGATCTACCGATCACCCCGATCGCACAAGCGCAGTACCGCACGCACGCCCGGGTCCGAGGACGCGTGCGCTCGGTGCGGGTTCGGCCCTGGGCCGACAGCCCGACGCTCGAGATCGTCCTGGTGGACGAGAGCGGCGGTCTGACGGTGACGTTCCTCGCCCGTCGCCGCCTCGGTGGGGTTCGTCCCGGGACGATCATGACCGTCGAGGGCATGGTGGGAGCGCGAGGACGCACGATTTCGATGCTCAACCCGACCTACGAGCTCGAGAGCGTGTCCGGACACGCGTAGCCTGAAGGCGTGGCCCTTCGACACCGCGCCAAGAGCAAGCTCACCGCCTCGGTCTCCGACCTCGACAAGGCGCGGCTGCAGGACCGCTACCGCGGGCTCGACTTCACACACATCGACGAGTGCCCCCGGCGCGTGCCGGTCCGCATCGGCGGTGAGGTGCAGGGCATCCGCGTCGTCCCGCGCGCTGGGAGTCCGTCGCTCGAGGTGACGATCGCCGATGGCACCGCCCGCGCTGTGGCGGTGTTCCTGGGTCGGCGCAGCTTGCCCGGCGTCTCCCCCGGCCGGAGCCTGCTCCTCGAGGGAGTCGGCCGCGAGGAAGAGGGTCGCACCATCCTCCTCAACCCCGCTTACACAATTCTTCCGCGCTAGCGCTTCGTCTCCGGAGGAGACTCGCCGAGCACCTCAGCCGTGCTGCCGTCGATGTGGTACGGCACCGAGACGACGACGGTGTTGCGCCGGAACAACAGGCGAGCTTTCAGCATCAACGCGCTCTGGTTGTGCAGGATCTGCTCCCACCACCGCTTGAGCACGAACTCGGGGAGGATCACCGTCACGATGTCGTTCTCGTAGGCGCGGTCGAGCTCGTCGATGAACTCGATGACGGAGCCGCTGAGATCGCGATAGGGCGAGAGCCGGATCTCGAGCGGGATGTCGAGGTGGAACTCCGCCCATTGCCGCTGGATCGCCTCGGCGTCGTCGGGATCACTCACGACCGACATGGCGATCAGCCGGTCAGGAGCGAGCGACTTCGCATACGCCAGCGCCGCCAGTGTGGCGCGATGCACGCGACCAACCAGCACCACGACCGTGTGCGTGTGTCGCGGTGCGTGATAGTCCGCCGCCACCTCCAGCGCCGTCTCCACCCGGGTGTAGTGCCGCTTGATCGACTTGAACAGGATCACGATCATCGGGATGACGATCGCCGGGATCCAGGCGCCGTCGGTGAACTTCGAGGTGACGATCACAACGAGCACGACGGCAGTGGTGACCGCGCCGAGACCGTTGAGGAACATGTTGAACTTGTAGCCCTTCTCCCTCCGCCGGCGGTGGCGCACGACCATGCCGGCCTGGCTCAACGTGAAGCCGGTGAACACGCCGGTCGCGTAGAGCGGGATCAGCGCCGTGGTTTGACCGCCGAACGCCACCACGAGGAGCGCGGCAAAGCCCGCCAGCAAGAAGATGCCATTGGAGAACACGAGCCGGTCGCCACGATTGGCCAGCTGGCGGGGTAGGTAGCCGTCGCGCGCCACGATCTGGCTGAGCAGCGGAAAGCCCGAGAACGCCGTGTTGGCCGCCAGGATGAGGATGGCGAACGTGGAGAACTGCAGCACGTAGTACATCGCGCTGCCGTCGCCGAAAACGGTGCGACCGAGGATGGACAGGATGGTCTCGTGTTCCGATGCCGTCGGCTTGAGTCGATGGGCCAGCAGCGAGACGCCGAAGAAGAACGTGCCCAGGATCGCCGCCATCGCGACGAGCGTGCGGGCGGCGTTCTTCGACTCCGGCGGCTGGAATGCAGGGACACCATTGGAGATCGCCTCGACTCCGGAGAGCGCGACAGCACCCGACGAGAACGCCTTGAGCAACAGGAACACGCTGACCGGACCGAGCAGCGTGCTGTCGTGGGTCAACTCGTTGAGCGCGTTGTGGTTCGGCAGCAATGGTGCGAGGTCGCCGGTGTACGAGCGGTAGAGGCCGTAGGCGATGAGGGCCGCCAGCGCGAGCAGGTACACGTAGGTGGGCACCGCGAAGATGCTCCCGGCCTCCTTGAGGCCGCGCAGGTTCGCCAGCGTCATCAGCGCGATGAACCCGAGGCAGAGCAACACGCGTTCGTCGCGCAAACCGGGATACGCCGACGTGATGGCGGCGACGCCAGCCGACACCGAGACGGCCACGGTCAGTACGTAGTCGACCATGAGGCTGCTGCCGGCGACGAGCGCGGGCATCTCGCCGAGGTTGTCCTTGGAGACGATGTACGAGCCACCGCCGCTTGGATACGCGTAGATCGTCTGGCGGTAGCTGACGACCACGATGGCCAGCAGCACCAGCACGACGATGGCGATCGGGATGAGGTAGTCGAGGGCCGCGAAACCGGCGACGGGAACGAGGACGAGCAGGATCTCCTCTGTCGCGTACGCAGTGGAGGAGATGGCGTCGGACGCGAACACCGCAAGCGCGACGAGCTTGATGAGCCTCTGGTGGCCCTCGTCGGCGGAAGCGAGAGGTCGGCCGACGAGCAGCCGCTTGATGACGGACGGCATGAGGGTGCTAGTGGCCTATGAGCAGATTGCGGACGGCCTCTTCGCTCTCGGGCGTCACGAGGACAAGCACCTCATCACCCTCCAGCAATGGCGTGTCGCCGCGGGGCACGACGACGTGATCCTGACGAAGGATGGCGACCACAGTCGAGTCGCGCGGGAACCCGAGTTCGACGATCTCGCGATTGGCCGCGGGAGAGCCCGGCGCCAACGTGACCTCCACCAGCCCGGCGCGTCCGCCTTCGAAGCTGAGCAGGCGCACGAGGCTGCCGACCGACACCGCTTCTTCGACCAGGGCAGTGAGGAGGTGCGGGGTCGACACCGAGACGTCGACGCCCCACATCTCGTTGAACATCCAGTCGTTCTTCGGGTTGTTCACGCGCGCGACCACGCGGGGCACGGCAAACTCCTGCTTGGCCAGCAACGAGATCACGAGGTTGTCCTCGTCGTCGCCGGTGACGGCCGCGACCACATCGGCCTTGTCGACATCCGCCCGCGCGAATTCGGTGACCTCACACCCGTCGGCCACGAGCCATGGCACGCCGGGGGGCTCGTTGTTCCTCTCGGCCTGCCTCACTCGGTCCGGATCCACCTCGACGAGCAACACGTCGTGCCCCGCAGAGTGCAGCTCCGCGGCCATGAACGTGCCGACTTTCCCGCCTCCAACGACGACGACGCGCACGTCAATGACCTCCGCTCGTCGCGCCAGCCGAGATGTGTTCGTCGAATTCGCCGATGTGGTCGCCGGAGATCGCCACGAAGACGACGTCGCCGTCTTGGATCACGAGGTCGGCGCGACTGAGCTGCGCGACGGCCAGACGAGACAGCGCAACGACGTGCGCCTGACCCTCGACATCGAGCTCCGCGACGCGGTGCCCGGCCCACGACGGCGGGACCAGGCGCTCGATGAGACAGACCTTGGCGCTGGGATCGATCCACTCGACGGAGGGCGCATCAGGCAGGATCCGGCGGAGCACCCGTTCGATCGTCCACTGCACGGTCGCGACGGTCGGGATGCCGAGCCGCTCGTAGATCGCGGCGCGACGGGGGTCGTAGATGCGGGCGACCACTCGTTCGATCCCGTAGGTCTCTTTGGCGACGCGGGCGATCATGATGTTGGAGTTGTCGCCGTTGGTCACGGCCGCAACGGCGATGGCGTCATTGATCCCGGCTTCGTCGAGCCGGTCGCGGTCGAAGCCCACACCGACGATGCGCTTCCCGGAGAACTCCGGATCGAGACGGCGGAAGGCCGTCTCCTTCCTGTCGATGATGGCCACGGTGTGACCCGCGGCCTCAACTGCCTGGGCCAGGCCCGACCCCACTCGGCCGCAGCCGACCACGACGACATGCACGACGGCGCACTGTACTGACGCCCCGACAGGCCAAGGAAACCGTGTTACCGCCGGATGCGGTTGCGGATGATCTGGGGCACGACCCCGACACCGCGCCGGGGCGAGAACGAGTCCGATGCCGCGGTCAGACGGGCGTCATCGTCGTCGGTGAGGTCGAGATCGGCCGCGGCCACGTTGGCCTCGAGCTGCGCCACGCTCGACGCGCCGGGGATGGCGATCACGTTCGGACGGCGGATCAACCAGGCCAGCGCGACCTGCGCGGGGGTGGCGTCGTGTGCCTTGGCGATGTCGCGCAGCTCGCCGAGCATCGGGCCGGCCCGCTCGAGGTTCTCCGGCAGGAAGAGCGGGTTCGTCGAGCGCACGTCTCGCGGCGCATTGGTGGCGTCGTACTTCGCGCCGAGCAAGCCCTGAGCAAGAGGGCTGTAGGCGATGATCAGCCGGTCGTTCTCCTGTGCATGGGGCACGAGCTCGCGCTCGGGTTTGCGCACGGCGAGGCTGTACTGCACCTGGTTCGCGAGGACCGGCCGGCCGAGGCGGCTCTCGAGGTCACGCCACCCGCTCAGGGAGTAGTTGCTCACGCCGAGCTGTCGCACCACACCGTCGTCCTGCAGCCGGCGAAGTCCGTCCGCGATCGTGGACGCCGGCACGATCGGGTTCGGCCAATGCACCTGGTACAGGTCGATCATGTCGATGCCGAGTCGCTCGGCCGACTTGCGACCGCGTCCGGCGATGTAGCCGCCGCCGATCGGCGGTACGACCGGCAGGAGCTTCGACGCGACGAACGCTTCGTCGCGTCGGCCGGCGATGGCGCGGCCGACGATCCGTTCCGATTTGCCGAAGCCATAGACCTCAGCTGTGTCGATGACGTTGACGCCGAGGTCCAGCGCGCGGTGCACGATCTCGATCGCCGTCGTGTCTGCGTAGTCCTTGCCGTAATCCCATTCGCGGGAGCCGAACTGCCAAGTACCGACGCCGATGGCCGACAGGTGCTCGCCCCCAACATCCACGTAGCGCATGTGCTGATTCTTACCGGTTGCACCTATGGTCCGAACATGCGAGTCGCCGTGACAGGGTCACACGGGTTCATCGGGTCCGCATTGGCGCCCGCGCTCGAGCACGACGGGCACGAGGTGGTCCGCGTCAGCCGCGATGCAGACGGCAATCTCGATGTCGCCAAGCTGTACGGGGCGGACGCGGTCGTGCACCTGGCGGGCGAAGGTGTGGCTGCGAAGCGGTGGACGCCGGAGCAGAAGCGGCGCGTGCTCGAGAGCAGAACGAGAGGCACGACGCTCCTCGCCGAGAGCCTCGCCGGCCTGGAGCGCAAACCGCGGGTGCTCTTGTCCGCGTCGGCGATCGGCTACTACGGCAATCGAGGCGACGACATCCTGACCGAGGAGTCGCCGGCCGGAAGAGGCTTTCTCGCGGACGTGTGCGTGCAGTGGGAAGCCTCGACCGCTCCAGCCGAGGCGGCAGGCATCCGCGTCGCGCACATGCGCACGGGCATCGTCGTCGGCAAGTCCGGTGGTGCCGTGGCGAAGACGCTCCCCTTGTTCAAACTGGGGCTCGGCGGACGCATCGGATCCGGCCAGCAGTATTGGAGCTGGATCTCGCTGACGGACGAGATCGGAGCGATCCGATTCCTGCTCGAGCACGAGGTGGCCGGCCCGGTGAACCTGACGGGGCCAGAGCCGGTGACCAACGCAGCATTCACGAAGGCCGTCGGGCGCGCGCTGCACCGGCCGACGTTCGTACCGGTGCCGAAGTTCGGGCCGCGATTGCTGCTCGGCCGCGAGGCAGCCGAGGAAGTCGTGTCCTTCAGCCAACGAGTGATGCCCGTCGTCCTCGCCCGCGAGGGCTACGAGTTCCAACACGAAACAGTGGACGAAGCAGTGACGGCCGAGCTGGCCTAAGTCATTTGGGTTGCATGCGCACGCCGCCGTCGACACGGATCGACTCGGCGTTCATGTAACTGTTCGTGACGAGCTCGACGGCGAGCGTCGCGAATTCCTCCGACGTGCCGAGGCGGTGCGGGAACAGCACGTCCTTCTTCAACTTCTCCTTGAAGGCTTCCGCACCCTCACCCTGCCCGTAGATGGGCGTGTCGATCAGCCCGGGGGCGATCGTGTTGACGCGGATGCCGACGGCGGACAGGTCGCGGGCGATCGGCAGGGTCATGCCGACGACGCCACCTTTCGACGCGGAGTACGCCGCTTGTCCGATCTGGCCGTCGTAAGCCGCGACCGAGGCGGTGTTGACGATGGCGCCCCGCTCACCGGTCTCGTCGAGCGGTTCGGTCTGGCTCATCGCCGTCGCCGCGATGCGGATGCAGTTGAAGCTGCCGACGAGGTTGATGTCGATGACCTTGCGGAAGAGGTCGAGGTCGAAAGCGGAGGAGTACTGGCCGTCCTTGCC
>JBEEFW010000067.1:0-41010 GCA_041166385.1 Acidimicrobiaceae bacterium
GATCGACGACTCCCCGCGGCCCCTCCCCAGCGAACAGCGTGACGGTGCTCGCCGTCGGTGCAAAACCGCGCTCGACGTGGAGCGGCTCCCACGGCGAGCCTTCCTCGTCTTCCGGGAAGCAGAACGAGACCTTGCCCGGATTGCCTTGCGTGGCGCGATCGACGCCGCCGGGCCGTCCGCCGCCGACGTTGCGGATCACGAGTTGGAGCGCTCGGCCGATGGTCGAGTTCGCCCGGTTGCCTTGGCCGAGCACGTTGATGCCCGCGTTCATCCCGATGCGTCGACGGATCGGGCCGTTGACGATCAGCACCGGTCCGACCGGCATCGTGGTTGCGAGCAGGCCGTGCATGTTGAACTCGTCGGTGCAGGCCGCTTCGAGCGCGGTGAGCACAACCGGCAAGTACTCGGGCACGCAACCGGCGAGCACGGCGTTGATCGCCACTTTCTCCACGGTGCACTCGACGAGATCGGGAGGCACCACTGCGACGATCTCGTCTGCCGATCTCGACGTGCCTTGGAGCATGCGCAGCACGCGCGCCGCGGTCGGAGGTACGACAGGCAGGCCGTCGGTCCATCCGCGATCGAAGAGCGCTTCCATCTCGTCTTCGAGATCCGCAAGCTCGACGCGTCGCGCCTGCAACCGATGGCTCTCGAAGCGCGCGCGCAACTCGTCGACGAGCGACGGGTCGACGGACAGCGACCCACAGCCCGGCCGGTAGTCGGGCAGCCCAGGCCCGAGGCCGTCGACGCCGGTGAAGTGCTCCCACTCGTCGCGCTTCCAACCCACGATGCGACCGTGCTCGTCGTCGCCGTCGAGATTGATCAGCGTCGGCACCGTTTCGATGTCGTGGTGATACGAGTAGTCGAGGTCGCCGTCGAACGCGACGTTTCCGACTCCGGCCGGAAACGTCGGGTCGTCCTGCGTGAAGACGGTCAACTCGATGTCGGGCGTCGCGTCGAGCTGCTTGAGCACCGGCTCGATCAGCGAGCACGTCGGACACTCTCGCTTCACGACGGCGACGAGCTTCATGTCAGGAAATCGATGATCGTCCGGTTGACGAGCTTCGGTTGCTCGAGCTGGAGGAAGTGTCCGGCGTCTTCGATGATCTTGACCATGGACCCTGGTGCGGTCATCAACGGCGCGGCCAGGTGCGCGATCTCGACGCCCATGCACCCGTCGTCGTTGCCGTGCAGATAGAGGTGAGGCTGCGCCGGCGCTCCCCCGATCGCGTCCTCCTGGGCTTGGAACTCCGGAACCGTGTGCTCGGCCGGGTTCAACGTGGCGCGGTAGTACTCGATCGCCGCGCTGAGGTTCGCCGGGTCGCGCAGCGCGTCCTTCACGTGTGGGAGGTCGGCCGATGCGTCGTAACCGGGCGACCAGTCGTCCCACAGTCGATCGACGAACTCGAGATCGTTCATCGACACCACGAACTCGGCGAGCGGGTTCTGGAAGAAGAACATGTACCAGGAGCGCTTCAGCTGCGGGTACGTGAGGAACCCCTGCGCGACGGCACCACTCGGTGGCACCGCGGCGGTGACGAGCTTGCTCCACCGCTCGGGTGCGAACACGGCTGCGCCGGTCGCGATGCGCGCCCCCCAGTCGTGTCCGATGATCACCGCAGACTCGTCACCGCCCAGTGCATCGTGCAGCGCGATCGCGTCGGCGACCGACGCGCCGTTCTGGTATCGACCCTGCGGATCGAGCCCTGTCGGGGCGTAGCCGCGCAACCAAGGAGCAACCGCGCGAAAGCCGGCGTCGGCGAGCTCGGGCAACAGGTGCGACCACGTCCATGCGCTGTCGGGGAAGCCGTGGAGGCACAGCGCCAACGGACCGCTCTCGCCGCACGCGAGGTAGGCGAACTCGATCCCGTTGGCGTTCACCCGATGTTCGGCTGGTTCCATTCGCGGGGAACACTAGAAGCCAGCACGCAATCAGGCCGGCCTTCCCCGCGGCGTGACATAGGTCACCCGAGGAGAACAGTCGGAAACGCAGAAGTAACCTGCCACTTACACCGCAGTACCGGGGGGGCCCACTGCTCAACGTGACGTTCTACGGGGTCCGCGGATCCACGCCATGTCCGTGCGAAGAGAATCTTCGCTACGGCGGTAACACCGCGTGCGTCGCCCTCGAGTCGCCCGGCTCCGAACCGATCGTGCTCGACCTCGGCACCGGCTTGCGGTATTGGGGCGACACGCTCCCGAAGGACGGCAGCTTCCGAGGCGCGGCACTGATCACCCACTTGCACTGGGACCACGTCCAAGGCCTGCCCTTCTTCGTGCCGGCTGATCGCGCCGGCGCCAAGTTCGACATCTACGGCCCGGTCCAGCCCGATGGTCTCACCCTCGAGCAGGCCTTCGAGGACTTCATGCGGCCGCCATACTTCCCGGTGCGGTTCACCGACCTGCGCGGCGACATCCGCTTCCACGACGTGAGCGATGCCGACATCGTCATCGGTGACGCGAAAGTCAAGGTGCGCACCGTTCCGCACGTCGGCATCACCAACGGGTACCGCGTCGAGATGGGTGGTGCGGTTGTGGCCTACATCAGCGACCATCAGCAGCCGATGGACGGCGGGATGGCCGTACCTGATCACGTCGTCGAGCTGTGCGACGGCGCCGATCTGCTGATCCACGACGCGCAGTACACGCCGGAGGAGTTCGCCGAGAAGCGGCACTGGGGCCATTGCACGGTGGAGTACGCCGTCGAAGTGGCCAAGGCCGCGTCCGTGAAGACGCTCTGCCTCTTTCATCACGACCCGTCGCACGGCGACGATGCCGTCGACCGCATGCTCGACCGTGCGCTGCGTGCTCGAAACGGAACCGGAACACCCGAGATCGTGGCCGCGGCGGAGGGCCTGGCCGTTTCCATCGGCGGGTGAGGCTCCGGGTACCCTCCCGCCGGTGACCGCCGACGAGCCTGTGTCGACCTTCGACGAAGCGAAGTTCCGCCAGGTTCTCGGCCACTACCCGACGGGCGTCGTCATCGTCACTGCGATCGGCGACGATGGTCAGCCCGCGGGACTGGCGATCGGGTCGTTCGCGTCGGTCTCGCTCGATCCGCCGCTCGTGGCCTTCTATCCCGGCAAGTCGTCGTCCAGCTGGCCGCGGATGGCGACGGCGGGGTCGTTCTGCGTCAACATCCTCGGCGAGGACCAGGAGGACGTGTCCCGGGTCTTCGCGAGCAAGGGTGCGGACAAGTTCGCGTCGATCGGATGGCGCCCCGGTCGCACCGGCGCCCCCGTCATCAACGATGTGATCGCTTGGCTCGAGTGCACCGTCGAGCGCGTCGACGACGCCGGGGACCACTACATCGTGCTCGGACGGGTCGTCGACCTGGACGTCGGGGCCGACGGCGGGCCGCTGATCTTCTTCCGTGGCGGCTACGGCCGCTACGAAGTGTGATCTTCCCGCAGGAAAATGCCGAGATTTCGCCAACTTTGCCGGAGTAACCCCACGCTGATCGGGTAACTTCGCCACTGAGCGTGGCCGAAGCGACCCGATCGTGCGTGCCAGCAACCGTTTGCGGAGGTCGTGGTCATGGGTGTATTGGACGGACTACACGGCACGGAGATCCTGCGCGGCGGGCAGGCCGACGTGGCCAACTTCCGGGAGCACGCCCGCATCCGCCGCATCCGCCGTCTCACCCTGTTGCTGTGGGCGTTCGCCGCATGGATGTCGGTGCGAGCGGTCTGGAATCAGCCGCTGCTCCCGGCGATCCCGATCTCACAGCAACTCGCGCCGAGCTTCATCATCGTCGGGCTGTTGTCGTTCGTGTTGCTCGTTCCGATGTGGGCGGCCGGACGGTCGCCGCACGTGCTCTACCGACCGCACGACATCGAGGTCGGATTGAACGACGTCGTCGGGTGCGACGTCGTGCGCGAGGAAGTCGTGCGCACGCTCAACCTGTTCTTGGCCAACGACACCCTGCGCGAGCAACTCGGTGCCAGCCCTCGACGGGGCGTGCTGTTCGAGGGTCCGCCCGGAACCGGCAAGACCCACGTGGCCAAGGCCATGGCGCGCGAAGCGGGTGTGCCGTTCCTCTTCGTCTCGTCGTCTGCGTTCCAGTCGATGTACCACGGCCAGACCAATCGCAAGATCCGCGCCTATTTCAAGGCGTTGCGCGCCGCGGCGCGCCGCGAGGGTGGTGCCATCGGCTTCATCGAGGAGATCGACGCCATCGGCGGCGCGCGGAGCGGGATGGGGTCATCGACGGCGCGCGAAGGCATCACCGGCGTTGTCAATGAACTGCTCATCCAGCTCCAGTCCTTCGACGAGCCAGCGACGGGCTCGCGCATCCGCGGCTGGTTCCTCGAGCGGTTGAACATCCTGCTGCGCGAGGAAGTCCGGGTGCACAAGCCCCGCGCCGTGCCCGCCAACGTGCTCGTGGTCGCGGCTACCAACCGCGCCGCCGACCTCGACCCCGCGCTGCTGCGCCCGGGGCGATTCGACCGCACGATTCAGTTCGACCTGCCCGGCCGGGCCGAGCGTCGTGAGCTCATCGACTACTTCCTCTCGCGCAAGGCGCATGTCGAGGCACTCGACGCCGAGCGCGTCCGCGATCACCTCGCAGCGGTGACGAGCGGTTACTCGCCCGTGATGATCGAGCATCTCTTCGACGAGGCGATCGTGTGGGCTCTGCGGCGCGGGGGCTCGGCGCTCGACGAGCAGGACGTGCAGCAGGCGAAGCTCACCGAGGAGCTCGGACTCCGCCACCCGATGACGTACACCGATCACGAGCGACTGGCGATCGCGACGCACGAAGCCGGTCACGCGACGATCGCATTTCTGTGCGGTCGCGACGACGAGCTGCCGTCACCGTTGCGGCGCCTCGAGGTCCTCTCGATCATCAAGCGTCGCGGCGCGCTCGGCGTGCTCGGACACGCCGACGACGAAGAGCGGTTCACGAAGACGCGCTCCGAGCTGATGTCGCTCTTGCGCATCGCGTTCGGGGGCATGGCCGCCGAAGAGCTTGCGTTCGGTGAGAGCAGCACAGGTCCGTCGGCCGACCTGGCGGAAGCCACGAAGATGGCGGCCACGATGGTCGGCGCGCTCGGCATGGGCGGTTCGCTCCTGTCGCTCGGCGAGGGCGACATCGTCGCGAAGGTGCTCGACGACGACCGCAGTCGCGACGCGGCCGAAGCGATTCTGGTCGAAGCCAAGGCTGACGCCACTCGCCTCCTGCAGGAGCACCGCGCGATCCACGCTGCGTTGCGCGACGCGCTGCTCGAACGCGAAGAGTTGGTGGGCGAGGAGATCCTCGAGGTGATCCGCGCCGCGATCCTCTACGACCAGCTCAAGGAGATCGATCTGCGCGAGGTCGCTACAGAGGATGATCCGGCGCACCAAGCGCCTGGATGACGAACGCCATCACGAACGCCTGATCGCGCCAGAGGTCGTACCGTCCCGACGGACCGCCGTGGCCGGCGCCCATCTCGGTCTTCAACAGCAGCGGCCGATCGTCGGTTTTCGTGACGCGCAGCTTCGCCACCCACTTCGCCGGTTCGTGATAGCCGACGCGCGGGTCATTCAGTCCGGCGGTCGCGAGGATCGCGGGATACGCCTTGGCTTCGACGTTCTCGTATGGCGAGTACGACTTCATGTACCAGTACACCTCGGCCGATTCGGTCGGGTTTCCCCACTCCTCCCACTCGATGACCGTCAGCGGGAGGGTTGGGTCGAGGATCGTGTTGAGCGCATCGACGAACGGCACCTCACCGACGATCGCCGCGAACTGTTCCGGGGCCAGGTTGGCCACCGCACCCATCAGCAAACCGCCGGCGGAGCCGCCGCGCGCCGCCAGGCGGTTCGGTGACGTGTAGTCGGTGGCGCAGAGGTGCTCCGCCGACGCGATGAAGTCGGTGAACGTGTTGCGCTTGTGCAGCAGCTTGCCTTCCTCGTACCACTGCCGCCCGCACTCGCCACCGCCACGAACGTGCGCGACGGCGAACACGATGCCGCGGTCGAGCATCGGCAACCTGATCGCCGAGAACCAGGGGTCGAGGCTGTGCTCGTACGAGCCATAGCCGTAGAGCAGGCAGGGCGCGTTTCCATCGAGGGCCACCGTGGCTCGTCGTACCACTGAGACGGGCACACGAGTGCCGTCCGGGGCGACAGCCCACTCGCGCGTTTGTGTGTAGTCGGCGGGGTCGTAGCCGCCGAGCACGGGCTGCTGCTTACGCAATTCCAGGGTGCGCTCGTCGAGCGCGTAGTCGTACACCGTCGGGGGCGTGACGAACGACTCGTAGCCGAGCCGGAACGTCGTCGTGTCGTACTCGAAGTTCGCGCCCGGATCGACGCTGTACAGCGGTTCGTCGAACTCGATCTCGTGCGTATCGCCGTCGTTGCGCAGCACCCGCAACCCGGTCAGGGCGTTCCGGCGAAGGTGCACGACCAGATGACCGGCGAACGCGTCGACATCGTTGAGGCGTGTGTCGTCCCGGTGGGGGATCACCGTTCGCCAGTTGGCGCGACCGGGGTCAGATGTCGGTGCCTCGGCCAGCTCGAAGTTGAGGGCGCCGTCGTTGTGCAAGACGAGGAAGCGGTCGCCCTGGTGCTCGACGGCGTATTCGAGCCCTTGCCGGCGGGGTTCGATCACACGGAGGGCGTTCTCGGGATGCGCCGCGTCGAGCACATGCACCTCGGTGGTGATCTTGCTGCCCAGCTCGACGACGATGTACTGCTCGCTACGGGTCAGCGCAACCCCGAGGAAGAACCGTTCGTCGGTCTCCTCGTAGACGAGGACGTCGTCAGTGCTGGCGGTTCCGAGCCGGTGACGGAACAGCCGATAGGGGCGATGCGCGTCGTCGATCGTCGTGTAGAAGCACGTGGCGTTGTCGGTCGCCCAGGCCGAGCCGTGGTACGTGCCTTCGACGGTGTCGGGCAGCGTCTCGCCGGTCGTCAGGTTCTTGAAGCGAAGCGTGTACGACTCGGCGCCGTCGTAGTCCGTGGAGTACGCCAGCAGCTGGTGGTCGGGGCTGACGTCGATCGTGCCGAGCGCGAAGAACGGGGAGTCGCCGGCGAGCTCGTTGGCATCGAGGAGGATCTCTTCGTTCTGCTCGTCGTCAGGAGCAGGCCGCCGGCAGAAGATCGGGTACTGCTTGCCCTCCTCGGTGCGGGTGACGTACCACCATGGGCCGCGTCGGGTGGGCACGGAGAGATCGGTCTCCTGCACGCGGGCCTTGATCTCCTCGAACAGGCGATCGCGCATCGGCCCGAGGTGCTCGGTCTGCTCCGCCGTGTAGGCGTTCTCGGCCTCGAGGTAGGCGATCGTGTCGGGATCGTCGCGGTCGAGCAGCCAGTAGTAGTCGTCGACCGTCTCGTCGCCGTGCACCTTGCGAACGTGCGGCTTGCGCGGCGCGACCGGAGCGTCACCCATAGGTCCGCCACCCTACGTCCTTCGAAATCCCATGCAGACGCACACAGATTTGTGGGACTCCGCTGGTTTGTGTGGGTCCACCCGCGCGACGCGGACGTGAACGACGCAGCAAGGACGACCGACGTGGGGGGCGCGTCAACCTCGGGCCGGCTCCTGGTCGAGGCGCGGGCTGCGTTCACCGCGGTCGTCGGCCGTACCGCGAACTCTTGGCGCGCTTGGCGACCGGATGTGTCGCCATCGGCGCCAATAGTCGCCGACCTCGATGTCTTGGCGCGCTTGGCGACCGTCCATGTCGCTCTGGTACCACAAAGGCGCTTCGGCGCGACCGCACACCTCGACGCGCGCCGCCCGACGCCGTCTTTCGCGCTGTTTCACCGCCCTGACCAGCGCCGACCCCGACCAATCGACCGCAGGCGACCCACACATAGGTGAGGAGAACCAGAAATGTGTACGTATGAGTGGGATTTGCGAGGGGGTCAGGCGTCGACGGGTTCGAGGAGGGTGATGAGGCCGGCGGAGGCGCGGCGGCGGGCCCACGCACCGACGTACGGATCGTCGGTGAGGTAGATGAGCTGCGTCGTCTCACCGAGGCGGCGGAGCATGTCGAGCAGCTCCCACTTGCGGTCGGCGGCGATGCGCAGGAACGGTTCGTCGAGTACGACGGGCACCGCTTCGTCCTGCGGTCCGCAGTGTCCAGCCCTCGTGAGGTGCGCGAGCAGGAACTGCTGCACATCAGCGACTTGAGCGATCGTAGTGCCGGCGTGATCGTTGTCGATCTGCGCTTCGAGGGAGGCGACTCGACGTTCCATCGCGCTGTGACGGTCGACGAGCCGGTCGACATCGATCACCTCGTCGCGCTCAGCGTCCAGCAGGGCACGCAGTTCGATCTGGCGAGCGACGAGATCGTCGACATCGGGTCCTGCCGCCTCGGACGGCTGCACGGTCGCCCACTCCGGCCGCCGCAGCCGGCGCGCCTCGTTCTGCAGGCGCGTCAGGTCCTCTTCGATCTCGGCTCGCGGGCGTGCCCTCGTCCGCGCTTGCTTGCGCTCAGAGGCGCGCTCGACAGCCCAGTCGAGTGCTCCCGCCCGAGCGTCGAGCGTGCCGTCGCGGAACCCGAGCTGGTGCAACAGATCGTCGAGACGGTTGGCCAGCTTCTCCTCGTCGCCCTCGGCCTCCTCGAGCTTCTCTTGCTCGCGAGCCACTCGGCCGAGCTGGACCTGCCGGAGGACAAGGTGCTCGAGCTGCACAGCGTCGGTGGTCTCGACCGTGACGTCGTCGAGCCCGTACGTCGCGCACGCTTCCACGAGCGCGGTGCGCGCCCGCACGACCGTCGGCTCCGCGCGATCGTGGAGATCGTGACGTAGCGAGTCGAGTTCGCCGGCGGTGTTGCCGAGCAGCGCGAGCGCGGCTGCGTAGGCCCGCACCTCCGACTCGATCTGCTGCGCGCCGTCGATCGAGATGAGGCCGGCGAGCTCGCGCCAGCGAGCGAGGGCGACGCGTTGACGGTCGGCGGCGGACTCCAGGCGGCTGTGCGCGTCGCCATTCATCGAGGCCTCGACCCGGCGGATGTGGAACGCAAGATACGTCGGCGTCCCCGCATCGGACAGCGCGTGGGCCTCCTGCTTGCGGGCGGCGGCCAGCTGGCGCATCGGTCGACCGATACCCATGAACGCCCCGACCGACGCTGCGGTCAGCATGCCGAGCGCCACGAAGGGGCTGGCCGGAGCGAAGAGGATGCTGGCCACCGCGATGACACCGGCGCCGGCGATCGCCGGGACGCGACGGCGGTCGGTGAGCGCCTCGAGGTCGTCGACCACCCGGTGGGTGTCTTCGATGCGAGCGATCACGTCGCGGGTGCCCTCGTCGACCCCTTGCGGGTCGGAGCTGGCGGATGACAGACCGCCGAGCGCGACCTGCTCCTGTGACAGCGCACGCCCGCACTCGAGCACCTCTGCGGCGGTCGACCACAGCTCCGCCTGGTCGACGGTCGCGAGGTCCACGATGCGCGGGTCCGACGGTTCGGGGAGCTTCGACGTCGCGAGCTCGCGGAGCCGTGCATCGAGCCGATCGCGGTCGCGGCGGGCGTTCTGCAGCTCGTCGAGGAGCGCATGCAGGTTGCTGGGCGCGTCGTCCGGGAACCAGCGGACCGCGGCGACGGCGACGGGATCGAGCCGCTCAGCGGGAGCGTGGACCATCAGCCTCGTGACCAGAGCTGCGGCCGCCTGCCAGCGCGCTGCGAGCTGCCGGGCCTCTGCCGCGGAATCGAGTAGGTGCTGGTCGTTCTCTGCGCCGGTGTCGCCGCTCTGGAGCGCGGCTGCTTCCGCACGAACGCGCTCGAGGTCGGCGAGCACTCCGGCGTATTCGCGGCGAGCGGTTCCGTCTTCGGCCTGGCGGATCCGCGCGGCGATGCCGGCGAGCTCGTCGCGGAGCTGATCCTTCTTCGTGCGCCCGGCGGTCGCCGACTCGATCTCCTTCGTCAGCTCCTGGAGTGTGGTGCGAGCTTCGGCGAGGTCAGGGTGCTCGTCAGACCGCGCCCGGCTCGGAGTGAGCCCGAGATCGCCGGCTTGCACGAGCACGAGGGAGCGGAGTGCGTCGGCGGTCGGGGCCAGGGTGCCGACCAACGGGAGTGCGGGAGAGTCGTCGTCGAGGTAGCGGCAGGCGGCGGTGCCGTTCGACACGATCTCGACCGGCCGGCCGGTGCGATCCTGGAGGGTGAGGACGGTGTTCTCGGCGTGGCCGCTGAGTGCGCCGATGATGCTGTCGGCGAGGGCCTGGCGCTCGAGCATCCCGATCCCCGACAGGACGGTCAGGTGCTCATGAAAACGGACCTGGAACTCGTCGCCAGGAATGCGTAGTACCAGCTCTTCGAGGCGCATTGCCGCGCTCTCCTCCAAATGTCCGGGTCTGGGTGCGTTTGGTGGATCGTGACCCTGGACCAGCATCGGCCTTTCTGACCGCGCGCTGTAGCGATACTGAGGGTGCTGGCTCATCTTTCCGGGGCTCCGTGCCGACTACGAAGGGTGGCCATGGCGACCGCATTCCAGTCGCGCGCCGCGGGTGATCGGATCCGTTCTGCCGGCCCCGCGTTCAGGCTTGCGGCCGTGGTCGCGCTCCTGGGTGTGGCGCCGCTGGTCAACAACGTCTCGCGGGCAGCGCAGGTCCGCTTCGGGTTGGTCGTTGTGTTCGGGTGGCTGCCACTCACGTTCGTACTGGCCCGCCTCGGTCGACGCGCCCCCCATCCGGCAATCGAGGTGCTCGCCCTGGGGGTCGATCTCGCGCTCCTCGCCATCGTGGAGACCGCGCTTGCGCCCCAACCGGAGGTGTACGTGCTCGTGCATCTCCTCCTGGTCGCCTACTACACGTATGTCGGCGGGCGTCGCCTCGGTTTCGTTGCCGGAGCCGCTGGCTTCGTGCTGATCGCCGCGTCCACGAAGGGAACCGACCACAACTTCGACGTCTTCGCCGTTGCCGTCTACCCGATCGTTGTCGGCGGTCTCGTGTGGCTGCTGGACACGGCCGCGACCGAGCGTTGGCAGGCGAACGATCGGGAGGTTCGCCTCCACGAGAAGTCCGACGCCATCCTCACCGGTGTTGCCGAAGCCGTGATGGTGACGTCGCCCGAAGGGCGGATCGAACAGTGGAACCAGGCCTCCGAGCGCACCTTCTCCTGCCCGTTCGAACGGGCCCACGACCGCTCGTGCGCGGACGTGCTCGGTTTGCGCATGGACACCCGCGAGTTGGATTGCAACGCCGGGTGCGCGCTCCTCGCAGTACATGCTGCCAAGGGCACGGCACCTGGCAGCGACGTCGAGGTGTGGCGCCTGGAGGGCACCGGCGACCGACAGCCGCTGCTGGCGACGGCCCTTCCCGTGATCGATCGGGACGGCGCGGTCGTCGAGGTCGTCCACTCATTCCGCGACATCACCAGGTTGAAGCAGGCCGACGAAGCCAAGACGCTCTTTCTCGCGACGGCCTCCCACGAGCTGAAGACGCCGCTCACCGTGATCCGGGGGTTCAGCCAGATGCTCGCCCTCCCGGACAACTCGATGAACGAGGACGAGCGCGGCGCGGCCCTTCGGGCGATCGACGTCCGCGCTCGGCAGCTCACCGGCATCGTCGACCGGCTGTTGCTCTCGAGTCGGATCGAGTCCGGCCGCATCGACCTGACGCTCGGAACGGTCGACGCGACACCGATCTTGTTTGAGCAGGTCACCACGCGGCGGGCCGCGACCGGGCGGGATGTCGTGCTCGAAGTCGACGACGACCTTCCCGCGCTCGAGGTCGATCCTGCGGCGTTCACCACGATCGTCGATCAGCTGCTCGACAACGCGGTGAAGTATTCGCCGGGTGGCGGGCCCATCATCCTCTTTGCCACTGCGGTCGGCGATCGCGTCGAGTTGACGATCAGCGACGAAGGCGTCGGCATGACCGACGAGCAGGCGGCGCATTGCTTCGATCGGTTCTGGCAGGCCGAGCTCACCGACGTACGCCGTTTCGGCGGTACCGGCATCGGGCTCTACATCGTGCGATCGCTTGTCGAAGCGATGAATGGCCGCATCATGGTGTCGTCGAGGTCCGGCGAAGGGGCCGCGTTCACGGTCGAGTTGCATCGAGCGGATGGGCGCGGCGCAGGCGAGCACATTCCTCGCGAGAACGCGCAATCCACTTGGGAGCGTACGGACCGTCGCCGGTAGTTTCTTGACCTGTGGGTCAAGGCGTCGGCGAGCATCGCGAATCAGACACGCGGGCCGGTTGGCGCCTCATGGGGCAGGTGCTCCGGCCCCAGTGGTCCACGATCCTCGTCGGTGTCGTGGTCGGACTCGGCTGGACCGCCGCCAAGGTGTCCATCCCGCTCCTGGTGAAGGGGGCGATCGACAACGGCATCGAGGCCAACGATTCGAGCGCGCTGCTGCATTGGGCGATCGCGATCGCGATCGTCGGTGTGTTCCAGGGAATGTTCACGGGGTTGCGGCGGTGGTGGGCGTTCAAGGTGGCGCGGTGGTCGGAGACCACGCTGCGCGATCAACTGTTCGCTCATCTCCAACGGCTGCATTTCGCCTATCACGACCAAGCGTCGACCGGGAACCTCATGAGCCGGGCGAACACCGACCTCAACCAGGTGCAGGCGTTTCTCGTGATGATCCCCTTGACGATGTCGAACGCGGTCACGGTCGCGGCCGTCACGGTCATCCTCTTCACGATCGATCCGGTGCTCACCGTGCTTGCCCTCGGGAGCCTGCCGCTCCTCAATGTGTTCGCGAAGCGCTTCGGTGTGCGGCTGCACCCTGCGGTGATGGGCATCCAGCAGGAATCGGCCGAGCTCGCCTCCGTGGTGGAGGAGACCGTGTCCGGCGTGCGCGTCGTGAAGGGCTTCGGTGCGGAAGGCGTGCAGCAGCACAGATTCCAGTCGGAGGCCGACGACGTCTACGACGAGTCGATGAAGGCCACGAGGGTGCGAGCGGTCTTCCTGCCGGCCCTCGAGCTGTTGCCCAACATCGGGTTGATCCTCGTGCTCGGGTACGGCGGCCATCAGGTGCTCGACGGACACCTCAGCCTCGGTGCGCTCGTGGCGTTCAACGTGTACGTCGTCATGCTCATCTGGCCCCTGCGCATGCTCGGCATGATTCTCGCCCAGTCGCAGCGCGCGGTCGCGTCGAGCCAGCGCGTGCACGAGGTGCTCACGGCTGACCCGGAGGTCGTCGACCCCGACGACCCTCAGCGGTTGCCGGTCGCCTCCGCCGGCGCATCGACCGGCGAGCTGCGCTTCGAGGGCGTCACCTTCAGCTACCCGGGCGGTCCTGATCGGCCCGTGCTCGAAGGGCTCGACATGGTGGTGCGCGCCGGAGAGTCGGTCGCCCTCGTCGGGCCGACCGGTTGCGGCAAGACCACGGTCGCCCGCCTCATCCCTCGCTTCTACGACGTCGACGGCGGTCGCGTCGCGCTTGACGGCATCGATGTCCGCGACGTCTCACTACACGACCTGCGGCACGCCATCGGGCTCGTGTTCGAAGACACGTTCCTCTTCAACGACTCCGTCGCGGCGAACATCGCCTTCGCCGAACCCGACGCGCCGGCCGAACGGGTCGAGCGCGCCGCACGGTTGGCCGGCGCGCACGACTTCATCTCCGAGCTGCCCGACGGGTACGCCACGGAGATCGGCGAGCGCGGCTTCTCGCTGTCGGGCGGGCAGCGGCAACGCATCGCGATCGCTCGGGCGATCCTGGCCGACCCGCGCGTGCTCATCCTCGACGACGCGACATCGTCCGTCGACCCGACGAAGGAACACGAGATCCGCGACGCGCTCACCGAAGTGATGCGCGGCCGCACGACGATCGTCATCGCGCATCGCCCGGCGACGATCGCGCTGGCCGATCGCGTCGTGCTCCTCGACGAAGGCCGGATCGTCGACGAAGGCACGCATGCGGAGCTCCTGCTGACGAGTGAGCACTACCGCGAGGTCCTGGCTTCCGCGATGGCCGGCGACCCGGACTCCTCGCTCGACGAAGGCGAGGAGGTGAGCGTCTAGGTGTTCTTCATGTCGGCAGTGGACGAGGAGGACAAGCTCGATCGCAAGAAGGCCGTGCACGTGATGCGGCGGTCGTTGGCGATGCTGCGCCCGTATCGCCGGTTGATGCTGGCCGCGACCGTGCTCGTGATCCTGTGGACGTTCACGGTGCTCGCCGGCCCGTTCCTGGTGAAGCACGCGATCGACAACGGCATCAAGCGCCACGACAGCAGCGCGCTCGATCGCGCGGTGATCGTGTACATCGTCGTCGCGGTCGCGGCGTACTTCATCTACCGCGCGCAGATCGTGTTGATCGGCCTCATCGGCGAAGGCTTCCTGCGCGACCTGCGGCTCCGCGTGTTCAACCATCTGCAGCGGCTGTCGATGCCGTTCTACGACCGCGAGAAGGCGGGCGTCATCGTCAGCCGCATGACGTCCGACGTCGACTCCATGGCCGAGTTGGTGCAGATGGGGTTGCTCATGTTCGTGAGCAACTCGCTGCTCCTCGTCTTCTCGGTCGTCGTGCTCGGGCTGGTGTCGTGGAAGCTGCTGCTCGTCTGCTTGGTGATGCTGCCGTTCGTCATCGTCGGGAGCATCAAGTTCCAGCGCGAGTCGAACAAGGCCTACCTGATCGTGCGTGATCGCATCGGCGCGACCCTCTCGTCGTTGCAAGAGGGTCTGTCCGGCGTCCGCGTCATTCAGGCGTACGCCCGTGAGGACGTGCAGGTCCAACGGTTCACCCGCACGAGCAGAGATCTCTACGACGCGCACATGGACTCCGTGCGCATCTCGGCGTGGTACCTGCCGATCATCGAGCTGTCGGGCGTATTGACGACGGCCGCAGCCGTGGGCGTTGGCGGCTGGCTCGTGCATCGTGGCGACGTCACGATCGGAACGGTCACGTTCTTCTTGCTGACGCTGTCGAACCTGTTCGAGCCGGTGCAGCAGCTGTCACAGCTGTTCAACACCGTGCAGTCCGCCGGTGCGGGCCTCAACAAGCTGTACGAGCTGCTCGACACCGACCCGGACGTCCCCGAGAAGCCCGGCGCGGTGGAGCTCCCGAGTGCGGGGCCGATCGTGGTCGACGACGTGTCGTTCCGTTATGCCGAGACGGGACCGTGGGTGCTGCGCGACGTCTCGCTCACGATCACGCCCGGCGAGCGCCTCGCCTTGGTCGGTCCCACGGGAGCCGGCAAGTCGACGCTCGCCAAGATCATCGCCAGGCTGTACGACCCCGAATCGGGACGCGTCACGTTCGGCGGTGTCGATTTGCGGGACAGCACGTTGAAGTCGCTGCGGCGGCGCATCTGCGTCGTGCCGCAGGAGGGCTTCCTCTTCAACGGCACGATTCGCGACAACGTGCGCATCGCCAAGGAGGGAGCGACCGACGCCGAGGTCGACGATGCACTGCGCGCCGTCGGCGTGTTCGACCGGTTCTCGTTGCTGCCCGCCGGGCTCGAGACCGAGGTGCGGGAGCGCGGATCGCGATTGAGCGCAGGTGAAAAGCAGCTCGTGTCGCTCGCGCGTGCCGCGCTGGCCGACCCCGCCTTGCTCGTGCTCGACGAAGCCACGTCGTCGCTCGATCCGGGAACCGAGCTGCTCGTCGAGGAGGCGCTCGAGCGTTTGATGGCGGGCCGCACGGTGGTGGTGATCGCCCACCGGCTGTCGACCGCGGAGCGGGCCGACCGCATCGGGGTCGTCGACGCCGGCGGGCTCATCGAGCTCGGCACCCACGAGCAGTTGCTCGACGACGGTGGCCGCTACGCCGCGCTGTTCGCCACCTGGGCCGGCCGCATGGAGATCGCCAGCTGACGCCCGGCGCCTACTTCGTTCCGGGCGACGACGGGCTGCAACCCGTGACCGAGGCGCACAGCCCCTGGGCGGCCGACATGCTGCACGGGCGTTTCCTCTCGGGTCTGGCCGCCCGAGCCGTCGAGCAGGAGGACCACGATCCCGCGCTCAGGTTGGCGCGGCTCACCGTGGACATGTTCCGTTCGCCGCCCATGACACCCTTCATCGTGCGTACGAGCGTCATCCGCGACGGCCGGCGCGTTCGCGTGCTCGAGGTGTCGATTCGGTGTGCCGAGGTCGAGGTCGCACGCGCCAGCGCACTCCTGCTGCGGACGGCGGAGCATCCGACCGCCTCTGTGTGGCGCGCGCCGGCCTGGGACGCACCGCCGCCGGACGCCTTCCCGCCGCCGCCCGACGAGGCGGAGGGGGAGATCGGCGGGTGGGACATCCGATTGATGACGCCCGGCGGGTTCTGGACGGCCGACCGCAAACGCCTGTGGACCCGCGACAGGTGGCAACTCGTCGCAGGGGAGGAGCTGTCGCCGGTCGTTCGGGCCGCACTGGCTGCCGATCTTCCAAACCCGCTCGCCAATTCGGGAGCGGAAGGCCTCCAGTTCATCAATCCCGACCTCACCCTGTTTCTCGCCCGTCCTCCGACGTCGGAGTGGATCGGCCTCGAGGTCACCGACCACATCGGATTCGACGGCATCGCCGTCGGCAGCTGCACGCTCTACGACGAGACTGGGTCGATCGGTTCGTCCACCGTCTGCGCCATCACGAACACCGCGACGCTCAGCGGCTGACTACAACGCCAAGCGGAACGCCTCGAGCCGCTCGACCAGTTCGAGCGGACGACTCAACGCGGGAAGGTGGCCACCGTCCATCTCGTCCGGCGTGATGCCCAGTCGTTCCTTCACGACTCGGCGCTGGAAGTCGGCGGGGAAGAGGCGGTCGTCGCGGCACAACAGGAACCTCGTCGGCACATCCGGCCACGCCGGGAGCGGCCAGGGCTTCTGGAACGGCGTGCCGGACTGCTCGAAGACGTGGTGAGCCGATTCCGCTGCGACCTCGGGCGGCACGTCGTGGAGGAACGTGACGAACGGATCGAAGTCTCCGTCCGTTGGTCGCCCCTCGCGCTCGTCGTTCGCCCGCTTGGCCTCGGCCTGACCGGTGTTGGCCCACCACTCGCCCGGCGACTCTCCAGGTGCGGGCACCATCGCGGCCACGAGGATCATGAGGTCGACCGGCACGCGGTCGCAGAGCAACGGTGCCGTGAATCCACCCATCGATTGAGCCACGACGATGAGATCGCGACGATCGCCGACGGCGTCCAGCACGACCTCCAGGTATTCGGCCAGGCCGGCCGAGTCGTCGTCGATCGGGAGATCCGGCGTCACCACATCGTGGCCGCGCGCCTGAAGCTCGGGTACGACCAGGTGCCAATACCACGAGTCCGACCCGGCCCCGGGAATCAACACATAGTTGGCCATCGCAGCGATCCTCCGTCATCCGTCTGTGCGTCCGCCCAGACAGATGACGTTCTCGATTGGCAAGAGTCATCGGTCACGGCAGCCCGTCCGGCGTGAAATGGGGCGCCGGGCAATCTGAGCAAAGGTTGTTCCTACGCGCGTAGGGGAAATAGCCTGTCACCTATGACGTCCACCGATCTCGGTCTTGACCTGAGCAAGTACAAGCTGGGTTGGTCCGACGAAGAGGACTACGTCTTCAAGCCCAAGAAGGGCCTGTCCAAGGACATCGTCGAAGAGATGTCGTGGATGAAGGGTGAGCCCGACTGGATGCGCCAGTACCGGCTGAAGTCGCTCGAGCACTTCATGCGGCGCCCGATGCCCAACTGGGGCGGCGACATGTCGGGCATCTACATCGACGACATCTACTACTACATCAAGCCGACCGATCATCAGGTCGACGCCTGGGACGAGCTGCCCGAGTCGGTGAAGAACACCTACGAGAAGCTCGGCATCCCCGAGGCCGAGCGCAAGTACCTCGCCGGCGTCACCGCGCAATATGAATCAGAGGTCGTGTACCACAAGAACCGGGAGGATCTCGAGCAGCAGGGCGTGATCTTCACCGATATGGACACGGCGCTGCGCGAGCACCCCGAGATCGTGAAGCAGTACTTCGGCAAGATCATCCCGAAGAACGACAACAAGTTCGCCGCGCTCAACTCGGCAACGTGGAGTGGCGGCAGCTTCATCTACGTGCCGCCCGGCGTGAACGTCGAGATGCCGCTGCAGGCCTACTTCCGCATCAACGCGGAGAACATGGGCCAGTTCGAGCGCACGCTGATCATCGCCGACGAGGGCAGTCAGGTGCACTACATCGAGGGCTGCTCGGCTCCGGTGTACACGACCGACTCGTTGCACTCCGCGGTCGTCGAGATCGTCGTGAAGCCCAGCGCCCGCGTCACCTACACGACGATCCAGAACTGGTCGAACAACGTCTACAACCTCGTCACCAAGCGTGCCCGTGTCGAGACCGAGGGCCACATGGAGTGGATCGACGGCAACATCGGTTCTCGGCTCACGATGAAGTACCCGGCCGTCGTGATGGTCGGTCCGAAGGCGTCGGGCGAAGTCCTGAGCGTTGCGTACGCGGGGCCCGGTCAGCATCAGGATGCCGGCGCCAAGATGACGCACGCCGCGCCAGAGACCACCAGCAAGATCGTGTCGAAGTCGATCTCGAAGGACGGTGGCCGCACGTCGTACCGCGGCTTGGTCCGCATCGAAGACGACGCCTACGGCTGCAAGAGCCACGTGCAGTGCGACGCGCTGATCCTCGACGAGGACTCGGTGAGCGACACCTTCCCGTACATGGAGGTCGGTGCTCGCGACGCGGTCGTCGGCCACGAAGCGACCGTGTCGAAGGTGGCCGACGAGCAGCTCTTCTACTTGATGAGCCGCGGCCTGTCGCAAGAGCAGGCGATGGGCATGATCGTCAACGGCTTCATCGAGCCGGTCACGCGCACGCTGCCGATGGAGTACGCCGTGGAGTGGAGTCGCCTGATCGAGCTGCAGATGGAAGGCAGTGTCGGCTGAGGCCGTTCCGTCGCTCGGGTCAGGCACAATGACGGCATGCCGATGCGGGAGGAGTGCAAGCAGTTCGAGAGTCGCACGTACCCGAACGGTGAGACCGTTCGGAAGTGCAACCTCGACCTTGCGCCTGAGGCACCATGGCGTTGTCCCGACAATTGCCCCAAATACGAACGACGGTTGGTCGACGTCAACTGGAGCCACGGCACGCTCGTCACACCCAAGACGCCGGATTCGCCCGTCGATCTCGACATCCACGGCGACGATGTCGCCGCGTTGCTCGACGAGGCGGAAGACGTCATCAACTCCGCCGGCCCCGGGATCCTCGCCGAGGTGCAGGCCGAGCAAGCCGCGAGCCAACGCGGCTGGCGCAGGCTCTTCCGCCGCAAGCGCTAGCGCTCTGGCAAATCCCATTCATACGTACACAAAAATGTGTACGTATGAATGGGAGAACGAGATGGGGCGATGAGCGTGCTCACCGACTTCGCGTTGCCGACGACCGAGGAAGAGGTCTGGCGGTACAGCCGCATCGCCGAGCTCGACCTCGAGGCGTACGCCCCGGCCGACGGCCAGCCCCCGGCCACGGCAATTCCCCCTGAGCTCGAGGCGGCGCTCGCCAGCGTCCCCGTGCGCGGTGTGACGGTCATCGTGGTGAACGGCCGCATCATCCACCTCGATGTGCAGGCGCCCGGCGTCGACATCGTCACTGACGACCGTGACGCGCTCGGCGCGGTGATGACCGAACCGACCGACGTCTTCGCAACGATGAACGACGCGTTCGCGACGGAGCCGATCATCGTGCGCGTGGCACGAGGTGCGACGGTGGAGGCGCCGATCGTCGTCGCTCATTGGTCCGACCGGCCGAATCTCGCGACCTTCCCCCGTTTGGTCGTGATCGCGGGTGAGGACAGCCAGGCCCAGGTGGTCGACTACCACGCGTCGGCCAACGGCGTTCCGATGCTCACCGTCCCTGTCACCGAATTGTCCGTCGCTCCCGCGGGGCGACTCGGCTATCTCAACGCGCAAAACCTCGGCATGGCCACATGGCAAGTGGGGTCGCAGGTGTCGACCATCGACAGCGACGCAACTCTCACGTCCGTGTGCGCCGCGTTTGGCGGCGACTACGCCCGCCTACGGACCGACTGCCGGCTCGTCGGTCGCGGTGCGACCGGCAAGTTGCGCGCGGTGTACTTCGGCGAGGGCGACCAGATGCTCGACTTCCGAACGTTCCAAGATCACGCCGCGCCGGACACCACCAGCAACCTGCTGTTCAAGGGGGCCGTCGGGGGCCACAGCCGCAGCGTGTACACCGGGCTCATCCGCGTCCGGAAGAACGCCCGCGGCACCAACGCGTTCCAGACGAACCGCAACATCAAGCTGTCCGACGGCGCATGGGCCGAGTCGGTGCCAAACCTCGAGATCGAGAACAACGACGTTCGCTGCAGCCACGCATCGGCGGTCGGGCCGATCGACGAGGACCAACGCTTCTACCTCGAGAGCCGCGGTGTGCCTACGCCGATCGCCGAGCGTCTGGTGGTCACTGGATTCTTCGACGAGGTGCTGTCGAAGCTCCCGGTCGCCGCGGCAGCGACCGCGCTGCGCACCCTCGTGGCCGGCAAGCTCGACCGTCAGGTGCCGGTGCACCGATGACCGAGAAGGTCACGTTGTGCAAGCTCGACGACATCGCACCGGGCGCGGCCAAGCGGTTCGACGTCGGCAAGCACCGCGTCGCGGTCGTGCGCTGCGACGGTGAGGTCTACGCCGTCGGCGACACCTGCACGCACGCGGACTTCTCCCTCTCGGAGGGCGAGGTGTACTGCGACGAACGTGAGATCGAGTGCTGGAAGCACGGCAGCACGTTCTCGTTGATCACCGGTGAGCCGCAGTCGTTGCCCGCCACAAGAGCCGTGCCCGTGTACAAGGTCGACATCGAGGGCGACGACGTGGTGGTGACGCTCCCATGAGCGAGCTGCGCATCGAGGGGTTGCGCGCCGGCATCGCCGGGCGCGACATCCTGAACGGAATCGACCTCGTGGTGCGCTCGGGCGAAGTCCACGCGGTGATGGGGCCGAACGGGTCGGGCAAGTCGACGCTGTCGCATGTCCTGATGGGGAAGCCCGGGTACGAGGTGCGCGGCGGGAGCGTGACGCTCGACGGCACCGACCTGCTCGCGCTACCGACGTGGGAACGGGCGCAAGCCGGCCTGTACCTGGCAATGCAGTACCCGATCGAGGTTCCCGGTGTGTCGTTGGTGTCCGTGCTGGGCGAGGCCTTGGTGGCCGCGGGCAAGCCCATCGGCGGTCTGCGGGAGGCCCTCGAGGTCGAAGCCAAGCGCATCGGGTTCGATGAGCGATTCCTCGACCGCCCGCTGAACGTCGATCTCTCCGGCGGCGAGAAGAAGCGGAACGAGACCCTGCAGCTCGGCATTCTCCAGCCCAAGATCGCCGTGCTCGACGAGATCGACTCCGGGCTCGACGTCGATGCCTTGCGCGCCGTGAGCCGCCGGATCGAGGAGTCGACCAACGAGCAGGGTCTCGGCGTACTCGCCATCACCCATTACGCCCGGTTGCTGCACGAACTCCGGCCCGACCACATTCACGTGCTCGTGCGCGGTCGGATCCAGGCGTCGGGCGGTCCCGAGCTCGCGGAGGAGCTCGAGCGGTCCGGCTATGCCGCGTTCTCGGACGGGGACGATACGGACGAAGCAGCCGCCGCCGGTCCCAGCGATCCCTTCGCGGACCCCTTCTGACGTATCTTCCAAGGATGCGGTACAGGCGGTACGTCGCAGGAGCAATCGTGGTCGTGTTGGCGGCCGCAGTGCTCAGCGCGATCTGGCCGCGGAGCTCGAGCACGGTCACCGCGGCGGCCACGACGACGTCGACGGCCACATTCGTGCCGCCGTCGACCACCGTCCCGCCGGCGTTCCTCTTCGAGGCGGCCGACGCCGTCGGGTCCGAGGTGGCGCTGTATGACTCGCCCGGCGCCGCCGAATCGACCGGCTCGTTGCCCAATCCCACCATCGAACATGTCCAGCTGTCGTTCCTGGTGAAGGAGCACGGCCCGCCCGGCTGGCTGAAGGTGCAGATCGCCCGACGGCCGAACGAGAGCACGGCGTGGATCCATGAAGCCGACGTCGCCGTGCGCGGTGTCGACAACCGCATCGTGGTCGAGCGCGAGGCCCGACAGCTCACGGTGTATCAGGGCATGTCGAACCGAGTCCTGTTCCAGGCCCCCGTGGCGGCTGGTGCGCCGGCCACCCCGACGCCCCTGGGCAACTTCTTCGTCGACATCGTGGTCAAGGTGAACCGCCCGTCAGGCGCCTACGGCCCGTACCAGTTGAGCGTCGCGGGATTCAGCGATGTGCTGCAGAGCTTCGGCGGTGGCCCTGGACAGATCGCCATTCACGGCACCAATCATCCCGAGCTCATCGGTCAGTTCGTGAGTAACGGCTGCGTGCGCATGAACAACGACGACGTCATCGCGTTGGCCGCTCTCGCGCCCGTGGGAACGCCCGTCGAGATCGTCGCGTAACTTCGGGGTATGGCTTCCTCCACCCCCGAAGGCTGGACCGTCGTCGACGGCAAGCTGCACCGTGAGCTCGAGTTCCACAATTTCGTCGAAGCGTTCGGGTTCATGTCGATGGTCGCGCTGCTCGCCGAGAAGGCCGACCATCATCCCGATTGGTCGAACTCGTACAACAAGGTGGTGATCGATCTCGCGTCGCACGACAAGGGCGCGATCACCGACCGCGACAACGCGATGGCCCTGGCGATCAACAACGCCCTCGGCGAGACCGCGAAATTGCCGCAGCCCTAGAATTACAGGTCGGGCATCCCCAACTCGAGGTTGGCCTCTTCGAGGCCGCCGTCGACCTCCATGACCTTTCCGGTGACGAACGAAGCTGCCGGTGATGCGAGGTACAGAGCCGCCAGTGCGATGTCGTCCGGCTCGCCGAGGCGCTTGAGCGGCGTCCCTTGGATCATCTGCTCGCGCAGCTCGTCGCTCTCGAGCACCACTTCCAGCGCCGACGTCGCGATCGAGCCGACGGCGATGGCGTTCACGCGCACCTTCGGCGCGAGGTCGGCCGCCATCAACCGGGTCATGTGCATCATCGCCGCCTTGGCCGTGCCGTAGGCGAGCATGCCCCGGTCGCGCAGGCGTCCGATCGCGGAGCCGATGTTGACGATCGAGCCCTCGCCGGCTTCGAGCATGTACGGGGCGGCGGCCTTCGACAGCACGAACGCCGACGTGACGTTGAAATGAAATGCCCGCTCCAAGTAGCCGGCGCTCGTGTCGAGCATCGGCCGCGGCATCGTGCCTCCGGCGTTGTTGATCACGATGTCGACCCGGCCGAACGCCTCGATCGACCGATCCACCAACGACGAAACGGAGTCGTTGTCGTTGACGTCCATCGGCGCGACGACCGCGCGGCGGCCGAGACCTTCGATCTCCTTGGCGACCGCCTCCAACTGTTCGACGGTGCGCGAGGCGAGCACGACATCTGCGCCCGCCTCGGCCAACGCCAATGCACACGCGGCGCCAATCCCTCGTCCGGCGCCCGTGACGATGGCCGCGCGACCGTCGAGGCGGAACCGGTCGAGGACCGTCAAGAGCTTGCGGTTTCGTCGAGCCCCTGCGTGAGGGTGTTCCACGACAGCGTTGCGCACTTGATGCGAACGGGAAACTTCACGACACCCCTGAGCGCCTCGAGGTCACCGAGGTTGATGTCAGGATCGATCTCCGGAACTTCGCCCTCGTCACCGTCGAGCGCGGACTCGTGGATCGACATCATCGCCTTGAAGGCTCGGGTCATCGCCCGGGCCTCGTCGACGGACTTGCCCTTCACCGCGGCCGACATCATCGACGCCGTCGATTGGCTGATCGAGCAACCCTGACCGTCGATGCGCAGGTCGGTGACCTTGCCGTCCTCGACGTCGAGGTAGATGACGATCTCGTCGCCGCACAGCGGGTTGAATCCCTCGACCTTGTGGGCCGGAGGCACGGGCAGTTCCCCACGATTCCGCGGATTGCGGTAGTGGTCGAGGATGATCTCGCGGTACAGGTCTTCGAGTCCGGGCATGTCAGCCGAAGAACGTAGCCGTGTGCGCGAGCCCATCCGCAAGGGCGTCGATGTCGGACTCGTCGTTGTAGATGTACAGGGACGCTCGGGCGGTGGCGCCAACGCCCAGGCGGCGCATCAGCGGCTTCGCGCAATGGTGGGCGGCGCGGACGCAAATGCCCTCGGTGTCGAGGATCTGGGAGATGTCGTGCGGGTGCACGTCGCGGAACGCGATCGACAGCACGCCGCCACGGTCACACGGGTTGGCGGGCCCGTGGATCGTGATGTCGTCTCCGAACCGCTCCTTCAGCGTGCGCAGTGCGTACGTCGTGAGCTCGATCTCGTGCTCACGCACGTTGTCCATACCGATCGCGGTGAGGTAGTCGACGGCGGCGCCGAGTCCGATGACCTCGACGATCGGGGGCGTGCCCGCCTCGAACTTCCACGGAATCTCCTTGGGCGTCCATCCGTCGAGCCGGACGTCGAGGATCATCTCGCCGCCGCCGAGGAATGGCGGCATCGCGTTGAGCAGCTCCTCGCGCGCCCACAGCACGCCGATGCCCGTGGGGCCGCACATCTTGTGGCCCGTGAAGCCGTAGAAGTCGACGCCCATCGCCTGCACGTCGGTGGGCATGTGCGGCGTGTACTGCGCCCCGTCGACGAGGCACAGTGCGCCCGCGGCGTGCGCGGCGTCGGCCAGCTGCCTGATCGGCGTGATCGTTCCGAGCACGTTCGACAATGCCGTGAAGGAGAGCAACTTCGCGCCGTCGAGCAGCTGATCGAGGTTGCTCAGATCGAGGTAGAAGTCGTCAGTGATGCCGAGGTACCGCAGCTCGATGCCGCGCTCCTCCTGCAGCATGAGCCACGGCACGAGGTTGGCGTGGTGCTCCATCTCGGTGAGCACGACGGCGTCGCCCTTGCGCAGGTTGGCGCGCCCCCAGGAGTACGCCACCAGGTTGATGGCCTCGGTGACGTTCTTCGTGAAGACGATGTTGCTCGGCGACGGGGAGTTGATGAACGTCGCGATCTTGCCGCGGGCGGCTTCGTAGCGCTCCGTCGACTCTGCCGCGATCTTGTAGACGCTGCGGTGCACGTTCGCGTAGTAGGTCGTGTACACCTCGTCCATCGCGTCGAGCACGGCCTGTGGCTTCTCGGACGACGCGCCCGAGTCGAGGTACACGATGCGGTGCCCGTCGATCTGCTGTTGCAGCAGCGGGAAGTCCTTCTTGATGCGAGCGACGTCGAGCGCCGCCACTAGCTCCGCCAGCTTTCGTACCCGTGCGTTTCGAGACGTTCGGCCAGCTCGGGACCGCCGGAGTCGACGATGCGACCGTCGATGAGGATGTGCACACGATCGGGCTGCAAGTGCTCGAGCAGTCGTTGGTAGTGCGTGATGCAGAGCACGCCCAGCTCGGGGCGGTCGGCGCGCACTTCCTGCACGCCCTTGGCCACGACCTTCAGTGCGTCGATGTCGAGGCCCGAATCGGTCTCGTCGAGGATGGCCAGCTCGGGTTCGAGAATCGCCATCTGGAGGATCTCGTTGCGCTTCTTCTCGCCACCCGAGAACCCCTCGTTGAGGTAGCGGTCGAGGAACGATGGGTCCATCTCGAGGCGCTCCATCCACTCCATGATCGCCAGGCGGAGCTCGAGCACGGAGAGATCGATGCCTTTGCGGGCGGACAGCGCTTGGCGCAGGAAGTTCAGCACCGACACCCCGGCGATGGCCTGCGGGTACTGAAAGGCGAGGAAAATGCCGGCTTTGCCCCGGATGTCGGTCGGCCAGGTCGTGATGTCGTCGGCCTGGTAGAGCAGCGTGCCCTGCGTGACCTCGTACTCAGGGCTGGCGAGCAGCGTCGATGCGAGCGTCGATTTCCCGGACCCGTTGGGCCCCATCAACGCATGGACCTCGCCCGCGCGCACGGTGAGATTCACACCATTGAGGATGGGAAGCCCGCCGGCGACTCGCACGTGGAGGTCGTCGATTTCGAAGAGCGGAGCCTGGGACGGCACCGCCACAGCCTAGAGAACCGCGGCCCCTATTCGCACTATCGGCGTAGGGGAAACTCCGTCAGGAGTCGGTGGTCTCTTTCTTGACGGGCTCGGCCGAACCCTCGTGGAATTCCTTCTTGGCTTGGCCCAGGCTGCGAGCCAGCTGCGGCAGCTTGGCGCCGCCGAAGAGCAGCAGCACCACCAGCAGCACGATGATCAGTTCGGGGGCACCGAAGTTCATTGCGTTCCTTTCGCCGAAGCGTCCTGATCGTACGGCACGGGACGTCACCCTGGATGATCGCGGAGGTCCTCTTTCCAGCTGCGAAAGCGAGTGTGGGTCGCGCCGCTCGGCCCGGCGCCCTCGCCGGTGCCGTCGGGGAAGAGTCGGAACGTGTAAACCACGTCGAGGTCGTCGGCCCGCACGACCACGTAACGGGCGTCGCCCCCGGTGGCCGGACCGGCCCGCCACAGCAGCCACGGCCCGATGCGGCGCTTGTAGTCCGCGACCGGTTGGCCTGCCAGATCGTCGCCCACGGTGCGCACCGATTCGGGCGCCTCGATCCACGCCGTCGCCGGGATGTTGCGATCGCGGATCGGTGTCGGCGGCAGCTCCTCGGTGTGGATCGGCGTGTCGTCGGCCGGCCGTTGGTTGTACGGGAGCGCGGTGCCGGTCACCCGCCGAGCGCGATCGGCGGTGGCTCATACCCGCCCCCCGACGCTTCGGCGATGAGACCAGCGAGCCGTACCGCGCTGCGGTCGTGCAGATACGGCGTGACGACCTGGACGCCGACGGGCAAACCGCTCGCCGTGCGCGGCAGCGGAGGCACCGCTGAGGGCAGGCCGACGACACCGATGAGACCCGTCCACGTGGTGTTCTCGAGATACGACCGGCTTTCGCCGTTGATGTCCATCGTTCTACTCATGAGATCGCCGTCGTGATTGTGCGGGAACGCCGGCGTCGGCGTGACGGGACACAGGAACGCGTCGATGCCACCGGCGAACCACTCCGCCCACAATCGCTGCATCTCCGCGCGCTGCACTTGCAGCGCGAGCCACCTGAAGTGCGTGCCGCTCATCACGTCGCCGAGCTCGTCGCCCATGCTGGGTGAGATCGCAGGAAGGATCAGGCCATTGAACATGGCGCCCTGCTCGTCCATCGGCACCGGCAGCTTCGCCTCTTCGATCTTGGCCCCGGCGTCGGCGAGGCGATCGGCCGTGGCCCTGAGCACGTCGAGATACTCGCGATCGATCGGCCCGGAGTCGGTCTCGAACTTGATCGCGATGCGAAGGCCCGCGAGCGAATCGTGTTGCGGCGCGGGCAGGTCGATTCGCCACGCCGGCCGCTGCTCGGGCGGAGGACCGGCGAGCAGGCCGAGCAGCAGCTCGAGGTCGTCAGCGCTGCGCGCCATCGGGCCGAACACGTTGATGTCGGAGTCGGTGGCACCTCCGCCAACGCGATCGAGGTAGCCGCGCTGGGGCACGACGCCGAAGCTGGGCTTCAGGCCGTACGTGCCGCAGAAATGCGACGGGATGCGGATCGAGCCGCCGATGTCGGTGCCGATCTCGAAGCTCGTCAGCCCGGACGCGACGGCCGCGGCCGGACCGCCTGACGAGCCGCCTGGTACGCGGCTCGTGTCCCACGGGTTGTTCGTCGTGCCGAAGATCTCGTTGTAGCTCTGCAGGTCGCCTGACCAACGCGGCAAGTTCGTCTTGCCGTACACGATCGCGCCGGCCGCCTTCAGCTGTGCCACCACCGGCGCGTCGGCGGTCGGGACATGGTCGGTCAACTCGATCGCGCCGCCCGTCGAGCGGATGCCCTCGGTCTCGATCGCGTCCTTGATGGTGATGGGGAGGCCGTGCAGCGGGCCGAAGCTGTCGCCGCGAGCGGTCGCCTCGTCGGCGGCGGACGCTGCCGCGCGGGCCCGGTCGAGGTCGAGCGTGACGACCGCGTGCACGGGCTCGTCGAGCTTCTCCGCTCGCGTGGCGAAGAGGTCGAGCAGCTCGCGCGACGACACCTCCTTCTTCGCGATCGCCGCCGCCTGTTCGCCGGCCGTGCGGAACGCGAGCTCGTCACCAGCCACGGTCGGCCCACTCCTGCAGATGTGGCCGCTCGTTGCCGATCGTCGACTGATCGCCGTGGCCGGGAAGGATGATCGTTTCAGGCGCGAGCTTCGAGAAGAGCCGATCGTCGATCGAGCGGATGATCTGGTCGAAGCTGCCGCCTTCGAACGTGGTGGTGCCCGGGCCACCGGGGAACAACGTGTCGCCGCTGAACAGCACCGGCGAGCCCTCGATCAGGAAGCACATCGACCCAGGCGTGTGACCGGGCGTGTGGATGGTGTGGAGCTTGAGCCGTCCCACGTTGATGACGTCGTCGTCCTGCAAGATCTCGTCGTAGGAGGGCAGCATCGCTGCGTCCTGAGAGGTGACGTGGACCGAGTACCCCGCGTCACGCATTTGCGGCACTGCCTGGATGTGATCCCAGTGACCGTGCGTTTCCAGCACCTCGCGCACGTTGAGGCGTTTGGCCAGTTCGAGCAGGCGGTCGTGCTCGTTGGCCGCGTCGAGCAACACGGCATCGCCCGTCTGCTTGCACCGCAAGACGTAGACGTTGTTGTCCATGGGTCCGACGACGACCTTGTGGATCTCGGCTTGGGTGTCGTCGTAGTGAAGGGTCTTGGTGTCAGCCATCAGGCGTCAAGCTAGGACGGTCGGCTCCAGGATGCGACCGCCGTCGAGCACGACCACCCGATCCGCCCGATCGAGCACATTGGGGCGGTGCGACACCACGAGCAATGCGTACGGCGGTCCGTCGCGATCCGGTGAGATGAGTCCGGTCCAGAGGGCACGCTCGGTTTCCACGTCGAGTGCGGATGACAGGTCGTCGACGACGAGCAATTCGGGCTGCCGGACGAGCGCGCGAGCGGCCAGCGCGCGCTGGAGCTGACCGCCCGAGAGGCGAACACCGCGCGGGCCGACCAACGTGTCGAGGCCGTCGGTCATCTCGCCGACGTCGTCGTACAGCCGGGCGAGCCGCAGTGCGTCGTCGATGCCTTGGTCGTCGACGAGCCACCCGAGTTCCAGGTTCTCGCGAAGCGATGCGCTCCAGAGCCGGGGGACCTGCGCGGCATACGCGACGCGCGGTGGCACAAGGGTCGCGTCCGGATCGGCGACGATCTCGTCGTTCCAATACAGCGCGCCGGACTCGATCGGGAGCAAGCCGAGGATGGCACGCACGAGCGTCGTCTTGCCCGACCCGACCGCGCCCGTGATCACGACGAGCTCGCCGCGTTCGACACGCAGCGACACGTCGGTGATGCCGCGCCGGGTGGATTCGTGCACAGCGGTGATGCCGTCGACGACAAGTCGTTCGAACGGCGTGTCGATGGCCGGCGGCGGCGGTGCAGGCGGCGCCGGCTCGCGGAGGTAGATGGGGTTGTGCGCCACCAGGTCCCGGTGGTCCTCGTGCTCGGCGAGAAGCCGCACCAATCGTCCGCTGGCGACGGAGGTCTGCCGCAGGCGATACATCGTGCGCCCGACACGGCGCGGCAGCCCCGCGAGCCACCCGACGTACGCGGTGAACAGTGCGAGGTCGCCGACCGTGAACTGTCCGGAGCGCATCGCCGGCGCGACGAGCAGCAAGACGATGCCGGTGCTGAGCTCGACGCTGGACGCGGTCACGGTGTCGAGCAAGTCGGTGAGGAGGCGGGCGCGGACTTCGAGCGTCCGGCGCACGGCGTTGTGCTCGCGCAGCCTCGCGATTGCCGCCTTCTCGGCGCCGGCGACCTTCAACGAGAGCACACCGCCGAACAGCCCGCCGAGCTGCTCCGACACGTTCGCGGCCGCGGCCCGCGCCGCGGAGTGGGTGGCCTTGATGCGATCCGACAGTGATCGTGTGACGACGATGATGATGATCATCGGCAGGACGACGATCAGCGTCACCCGCGAGTCGGTCTGGTACATGATCGCCAGTGCGATCGCCGCGAACACGGCGTCGCCGGTGAGGTCGATCCAGATGTCGACGAGCAGCAGGATGTCTTCGACGTCGTCGCGGAAGCGGTTCAGCGCTTCCCCGGACGACGCCGGGAGTCGCGTCGCGGCCGGGCCGCGCGAGCACAGGATCGAGCGCAGCACATTCGTACGCAGCAGGGTCTGCACGGAGTTCCACCAGAACGGCCATGTCGCGATGGCCAGCCACATCAGCGCCTGCCGGAGGACGTCCAACAAGACGAACGCCGCGAGCAGCCACCCGATCTCCCGCAATGACGCCTCGGTGCCGTGGCTGAAGCGGTCGAACAGCTCGCGCAACACCAGGCCCGTGAGGATGGGGAACGCGATGATGACGACCCACAGCGCGCCGCCGGCGAGGTACTGCACCGGCCTGTAGCGGGTGAGCCGCCATCCGACCCACCACGAGGAGACGTCGCTCGTGCGCGGGTCGTCGCTCATCTCGAGGCTGCCAGAAGACGTGAGAACCGGCTGTTGGGGTCGGCCACGAGGTTCTCGCGCAGATCGTGCTCGACGATGCGGCCATGGTCGACGACGGCGATCTCGTCGACCGCGCGCAGCGAGGACAGTCGGTGGGCGACGAGGACCGTGGTGCGTCCGCGGCTGAGGCGATCGACGGCCCGCTCGACGAGGAGCTCGGTTTCCGGATCGAGCCGGCTCGACGGCTCGTCGAGGATCACGAGACCGGGGTCCGCGAGGAACGCCCGCGCCAACGCCAGCAGCTGGGCCTCGCCCGCGGACAGGCCCGAGCCGTCAGGACCGAGCTCGGTGTCGAGGCCGTGGGGCTGCGCGCGCAGCCACGCTCCCAGCCCGAGCTCATCGAGCAGTGCGAGGAGATCGTCGTCGTCCTTCGGGTGCGTGCCGAAGAGCGTCAGGTTCTCGCGCAGCGACGCGCGGAACAGCTGCACCTCCTGGGTGACCATCGCGACGCGCTGCCGCAGATCGTCGACGCCCACACGCCGCAGGTCGACGTCTTCGAGCAGCACCGCGCCATCCCCGGGGTCGTACAGGCGGAGCATCAACCGCGTGATCGTGCTCTTGCCGCTGCCCGTGCGACCGACGAGCCCGATCGAGCGTCCCGCTTCGAGCCGCAGGTCGACGTGGGCGAGCACGTCCTCGTCACCGTAGGAGAACGTGACGTCTCGTAGTTCGATCGACAAAGGGCCTGTCGACGTGAGCGGTTGCGCGTCGGCGTCCGCCGGCCACACCAGGTTGGAATGCTCCGCAAACAGCTCGGCGGCCCGCGCGACCCCGGCCTGTGCGCGTTGGAGTTCCTTGAGCTGATCGATGATGCGTTCGAGGGGCTGACGGATGATCTGCGAGTAGCGGAACACCACGAGCAAGGTCCCGACGGAGATCGAGCCTGATCGCTGCAACAGAACCCCCAGGCCGAGCAGCATCGCCGTGCCGAGCGTGAACGCGAGGTTCGTCAGCCGCACGAGACCACCGCCGACGATCTCGGCTCGCCGGTCAGCGCGGAACGCTTCGGCGCTCACGTCGTGAAAGCGGCGCACGATGTGTGCGCCGGCGCCGTTGGCGCGCAGGTCCTCGGCGGCGGCGAGATGCTCCTCGAGGTCGGCGAACATCCCGGCTACGACCTCGCGGTGCGCGGCCGACGTGGGTATGGCGCGCCGTTGCACGCGGACGAGCACGAGCGACGAAGCGGCGACGAAGGCGCCGAGGGCAAGACCCAGCCGTACGTCGTCGATGGTGAGCACGATCAACGTGCCGGCAAGCAGCAACGCGCTGCCGAGGATGTCGACGAGGAACGTCACCAGGAACTCGGCGATGGCGTGCACGTCACCGTCGACGCGCTCGATCAGCTCACCCGGCGGGTGCTTGCCGTGGTACGAGACGTCGAGCGACAGGGTGTGCTCGGCGAGTTCCTCGCGCAGGCGGTTCGTGGCCGTCCACGCCTGACGGCTGGCGACCCACGTGCGCACCACGGTGGCGGCCTGCGCTCCGGCAGCAATGATCAGGTAGACGACACCGATCGCCGCGAGCTCGCCCGTCTTCGCCCCAGCGATGGCGCGGTCGACGAAGTGGCCGAGGATGATCGGTCCTGTGAGCGGTAGCACGGTGCCGATGACGAGCGCGCCGATCAGGCCCGCGAGCGCGCGGCGCTCGGGCCAGAGATGGGCGCGCAAGACGTGCCGAGGATCGATCGCGGTCGGTTCCATGGAGCCGATCGACGCTACGACTCGAAATCCCACTCAGACGTACACATTTCTGTGTACGTCTGAGTGGGATTTGCGCCGGGGGTGGTGTCAGGTCGACGCGACGTCGAAACCGAGTGAGATGGCGACGGGGATCTGCCGCGGGTCGAAGGTGCAGAACGTCACCGGGCGGGGGAGTCGATCAGCGGCCGCGAGATGGATGGCGTCGACGGTTCGTACGGGTTGCGTGCGCCCGATCTCCGCGGCGCGGTCGAGACAGACCTGATCGATCGGAACGACGTTGATGCGCTCCCAGTCGTCGCGCACGGCGCGTCGAATCGCGTCGCGCTCCGATTCGAGACTGGCGGCGCGCTCGGCGAGCGCGAGCACCTCGCTCAGCGCCAGTGCCGACGCGCACCAGTCGTCGTCGGCCGCCATTGCGTCGAGCACGACCTGCCGCGCCGGTCCACCCAGATAGCGGGCGAGCAGCGCCGAGCTGTCCAGCGCCAGCACGTCAGCGCACCTCATCCAGCAGGCGGTCGAGCCGCGTGCCGACGGGCATCGCCACGATGAGCTCCGGCGCCGGTCGGTCCGAGCGACGCGCCTTCTGGAGGAGCCCGCGTACGGCGAGGTCGTCGAGCGTCGGTTCCTCGGCACCATGATCGAGCGGGCCGAGTTGCGCGACGGCTCGTCCGCCGACGGTGATCACGACCCGGTGGCCGGCCTCCGCCCGGCGGACGGCGGCCGCGAGGTTGGCCCGCAACTCCCGGACGTTCATGTACACATGTGTACACGACGAAAGTGGCGGACGACCAGCACGTCGTGGTGCACTCCCGGCCATGAACTTCGCTTTCTCCGAGGAGCAGGAAGAGCTCCGCCGCATCGTCCGCCAGTTCCTCGACTCCAAGTCGAGCGAGGCCGAGGTCCGTCGCCTCATGGAGACGACCGAGGGGAACGACCCCTCGACCTGGTCCCAGATGGCCAACGAGCTCGGCCTGCAGTCGCTCACGATCCCCGAGGAGTTCGGCGGTCAGGGCTACGGCTACGTCGAGCTCACCGTGGTGCTCGAGGAGATGGGCCGTTCGCTGTTGTGTGCGCCGTACTTCGCCAGCGTCGTGCTCGCGGCGAACACGCTGCTGCACTCCGGTGACGACGCGGCCAAGAAGGAGCTCCTTCCGGGCATCGCATCAGGCGAGACGATCGCCACGCTCGCGTTCACGGAAGAGTCCGGGAAGTGGGACGAGTCCGGCATCACGATCCAGGCGACCAAGGCGGGCGACGGCTACAAGCTCAACGGCACGAAGATGTTCGTGCTCGACGGCCACACCGCGAACCTGATCCTCGTCGCCGCTCGCACCGATGCCGGCGTGTCGATCTTCCGCGTCGACGGCGACGCGTCGGGACTCACCCGCACGCCGCTCGCCACGATGGACCAGACGCGCAAGCAGGCCAAGCTCGAGTTCAGCGACACGCCCGCTCAGCTCATCGGTACCGATGGCGGCGGCTGGTCGGTGCTCGAGCGCGTGCTCGACCTCGCCGCGGTGGCGCTGGCCGCCGAGCAGGTCGGCGGTGCGCAGAAGGTGCTCGAGATGGCGGTCGAGTACGCCAAGGTGCGCGTGCAGTTCGGTCGCCCGATCGGCTCGTTCCAAGCGATCAAACACAAGTGCGCCGACATGCTGCTCGAGGTCGAGTCCGCCAAGTCCGCCGCGTACTACGCCGGCTGGTGCGCATCCGAGCTCAACGACGAGCTGCCGTCGGTGGCGTCGCTGGCCAAGGCCTACTGCTCGGAGGCGTACTTCCACGCCGCCGCCGAGAACATCCAGATCCACGGTGGCATCGGGTTCACGTGGGAACACCCCGCGCACCTGTACTTCAAGCGGGCGAAGTCGTCTGAGCTCCTCTTCGGCGACCCGACCTACCACCGCGAGCTCCTCGCTCAAAGGATCGGGATCTAGCCCTTTCGCTTTTGACAGTACCGGCAACACATTTTTGTGTTGCCGGTACTGTCAAAACGGATGGTGGTTCTGCTCGCCGCGCTCGGCGCGGTACTCGTGCTTGTGATCGCGCTCGTGGCCGTCGGCCGCGAGTCGTTCACGCTCGGTGCCCAACCCAAGCAGGCCCACTTCGACCTCGAAGAGGCGGTCGAGTTCGTCGCGGATCGGCTGCCCGACGACGTGACTGCCGTGCTCACCTACGACGACGTCCGGTCGCTCCTGCGCTGGCACCTCGAGTATCTCCGGGACCGCGGTGTGCCCGTCCGCCGGGACCAGACCACCGAGGGCGGGCCGGTGGTGGTCGAGGACGACGAAGGCATCGCCTGGGTCCTCGGCAAAGCGGACGAAGCGGGCCTGGAAGTGACGGACACCGACGTCGCCACCGTCCTCGAGGTCGAACTGGCCTATTTCGAGGCGATCGGCGCCATCGGGGGCGAGGCGCCCGGCCTGCCGGACGTCTAGGTATCGCGCCCCGATACCTAGGTCGAACTACACCGCTGAAATACGCAGGTCGTCCGATGTGCGGCGCTACCTCAGAGGCGCACACTCAGTCCATGAACACGACCTGGTACGCAACTCCAAGCCTGGTCGCCGAGCACCGTGCAGCCCTCGAGGCTGCGGCCCGGCGTTACCGGGCATCCGCTTCTGTCCGTCGCATCTGGCGGCGCAAGTAGTTCCCACACCACCCCTGAGCGCTTTCCCGGGTCGCCCCTACGATTGCTCCATGCTCGTAGGACGGCCCGGGCTCAGCCCGGTGATGGTGGGTCGCGCTGCAGAGCTCGACCGCATCGCCCGTCTGCCAGACGACGAGGATGCCCCGGCGATCGCCCTCCTCGGCGGCGAGGCCGGCATCGGCAAGACCCGGCTCGTCCGAGAGCTCTGCGAGCGCCTCCCCGCCGGCACCCGCGTGATCGCCGGTCAGGCCGACCCTGGTGCGCTCGGCCGTCCCTTCGAGCTCCTGCTCGATGCGCTCAAGTCCGAAGGCGGCGTACCACCCGACTTGCTCGCCGTGGTCACCGATCCCTCCCGTCCCGCAGACGAGCGCGTCGCCGCCGGCCACGCGATCATCGTCGAGCTCGCCCAGCACCAGCCGACGGTCGTGATCTTCGACGACCTGCACTGGGCCGACGCGCAGAGTGTTGCCCTGTTCGACCGCCTCAGCGAACCCGGATCCGGACCGACGCTCGTCGTCGGCACCTATCGTCCCGAGGCGCTGAACCGACGTCATCCGGTTGCGGACCTGCTCCCACGGCTCGAGCGGCGACGAGCCGTCACCCATCTACACCTCGATCGCCTCACGTCGAACCAGGTCGGAGCGTTCCTGGCCGCGGTCTACGGAAGGCCTCCTTCGTTCCGAGTTGTCGAGACACTGCACGCCCGCACCGGCGGCAACCCGTTCTTCCTGGAGGAGCTGCTGTCCGCGGCGGGGGAGGTCGACCCCGAGCAGCTCGTTGCTCAGCCGTTGCCGTGGAACCTCGGCGAGATCGTGCGCGCGCAGCTCGAGGAGCTCGATCCTGCCGAGCGACGGATCCTCGAAGCGGCCGCGGTACTCGGGCGCCGGGTCAGCTTCGATCTCCTCGCCTCGGTCACGTCGACCGCGGAGGACGACCTCATCCACATCCTGCGCTCGCTGGTCGCCGGCGGCATGTTGCTCGAGGCCGAGAACGACGTGTTCAGCTTCCGGCACGCGCTGGCCCGCGAGGCGATCGAGGCGGACCTGCTCGGACGCGAGCGCCGTCGCCTACACGAGGCCGCGCTCATCGCGCTGCAGGAGGCCGGTAGCGACGATGTCGCGTCGATCGCTCATCACGCGCACGGCGCGGGTCGCTACGACGACCTGCTCGCCGCAGCGCGCTTGGGTTCGCAGCAGTACATCGATTCGGGTTCGACGTACCAAGCGCTCGAACTCGCCGAGCTCGGCTTGGCAGAAGCCTGCGACGACGTCGCGCTGCTCGCGAGCGCGACTCGCGCCGCGTGGCTCGCAGGGCTCGTTCCTGACGCCGTGTCCTACGCGGAGAAGCTGCTGTCCGTCGCGCGAGCGCAGAGCGATCCCGAGACGGAAGCCCTTGCGCTGCGGCGGCTCGTCCGCCTCCACTGGGAACAAGGCGACGAGGCCACGATGGAGCGGCTCACTGACGAGCTCATCGACCTGATCGACCGGCTTCCGGAGCAGCACGAGCGCGGCAACGTCCTGGCGAGTGTCGCGCAGAGCTACATGTTGCGCGGCCGCACGACCGAAGCCGTCGAATGGGCCGATCGAGCAATCGCCTACGGCGATGAGCACGACATGCCCGAGATCCGTGTCTGGGGCGAGGCCGAGAAGGGCTCGGTGCTCATCGGTATCCCCGAGCTCGCGACGACGGGGGAGCAGATGCTGCAACACGTCGTGGAAGAAGCCGAAGCCCTGGGTGAATACGTGATCGTTGCCCGAGCGCTGAACAACAGCGTCCGGTCGGAGCACTTCCGTCCCGACACCCGTGAAGCGCGCGACACGCTCGCCCGCATGCGCCGAGCGGCCGAACGCGCTGGCTTCGACTCGCTGTCCGGTCCCGGGTACTGGCAAGGGCTCGCTGGCCTGGCGGAGTGGGAGGGCGATCTCGGGAAGGCACTCGAGTATTTGGACGAGGGACGTCGTCGCGATCGCGGGACGATCTCCACCCATCACGCGTCCTGGTATCAGGTGCAGGAGGCTGGACTGTCGCTCGAGATGGGCGATCTCGAGCGGGCCAGGAAGCTGCTCGACGAGCTCACCCCGATCGGAAGCCCGAAGGCATTGTGGTGGTACGGCCTTGCCGTGCACCTCGCAGCTCGCGAAGGAAACGTCGATGAGGTCCGCCGGCTGTTTCCCCTACTGGTCGACGGCTCCTCGTCCACGCTCAACAGCGACGGCCAGTTGATGCACGACGTGGTGACGCCGATACTCACGATCGGATTCACTGCTGACGAGGTGCGACCGTTCGTTGCGCGGGCGTCAGGTCCGTGGCGCGATCTCGTGGACGGACAGTTGCTGGAGGCGGAGGGTCGCCACGAAGACGCCCTGGCGTCGTACGAGAAGGCGATCGCCAATCAAGCGAACGTCCTGCGGCCCGCGGCCAGTGGCACCGCGCATGTGGGCGCGGCCCGTTGCCTCATCGCGCTCGGTCAGCTCGATCGTGCCCGGGCGCACGCCACGCAGGCATCTGAGCTGCTGGCCCGCTGGGACGGGTGGCGAGTCGGCGAGCTCCATGCCGTCCAGAGGCGACTCGGTGTGGGTCCCGGCGTCGATGGACCGAGCGCGCTGACGCCTCGGGAGCGCGAGGTCGTCGAGTTGTTGGCCGAAGGTCTCACGAACGCAGAGCTGGCGGCGCGACTGTTCATCTCCCCGAAGACGGCGGCCGTGCACGTATCGAACATCCTCGCCAAGCTCGGTATGGCGTCGCGTTCAGAGGTCGCCGCATTCGCCGTCCGCGAAGGAATGACCGCTACCGCTCGATGATCGGGACCTGCGGCAGGCCTTCCGCAAGCTTCTCCGTCATCGATCGCCGGCCTTGCTCCTCCACGACCCACGTGTCCGCCACGCGGTCATGCCACCCCCGGCGTTCGCGGTTCATGGCGATCGACGCAAGCAGTGCGAACGGATAGAGGTTCACGACGAGCGCGACAAACTCGACCCGCCCAACGACGACCCCCGCGCCGGGGAGCGCCTTCACCGCATATCGGACGGCTGATCGACCACGGCTCGGAATGCGATCCGTGGCGTCGACGACGACGATCTTCACGGCTCGCTTGCCGATTGTCTGCCCGAGCCACGCCGTCAATCCGATCTCGTACGGGATCGCACACAGGGTCGCGATGAAGAAGGCGACGAACAACGCATTGTCCAGGCCGAGCGCAAGGAGCGGAAGCACCACAGCGACGCCGACGCTCAGTAGGACGACACTGTCGATCACCACAGCCGCGACGCGCGTCGACGTCGCCGCTGGGCGCTTCGACGGAACCGCGAGCTCCACGCGCTAGCGGCCCTGCGCCTGCGTCGAGTACGTCTGTTGATGGGGCATCGCGCCGGACTGTTGGATCGCCGCGTGTTGTTCTTTGGCGTAGTCGCTCACGGGTTCGATCCATACTGCGGTGCCATACGCACAGATCTCGCTCCACTGGCCGATCGCACCGGAGTCGAACCGCATCGCCACGATCGCGTTGGAGCCGCGCCGTCGCGCTTCCTCCACCATGCGCGCCATCGCTTCGTTACGACTCGTGGACAGCAGCTTCGTGAACTCGGGGATCTCGCCGCCGCCGATCGAGCGCAGGCCAGCGATGCAGCCCGCACCGATGTTGCGGGACCGCACGGTGAGCCCGAACACCTCCCCTTGCACGGATTGGATCTCGTACCCCGGAAGGTCGAACGCAGTCGTGATTAGCATGCGCGCACCCTATGGCGACCGGGCGACTGAATCTCGTGGTGCTCGAGGTCGCGGACGTCGACCGGTCGTACAAGCTCTACACGGAAGCGTTCGGGCTCGATCTACATGTCGAGGATCACGAAGGCGCCGAGCAAGGCGAGGGTGATCGTTGGATCAGCGGCAAGCACGCCGCGACCTCGTGGAAGGACGGAGCGTTCATGCACTTCGCTCTCTACGAAGCGAAGGCCGACGGCCCGAGCCACGCGACGCAGATTGGATTCGCCGTCGACGACATCGACGCGGCGCACGCCCGCGCCGTGGCTGCCGGCGCCGAGGTCATCCACCCGCCGCGCGCCGAACCGTGGGGCCCGACGTCGCGCTACCGCGACCCCGACAACAACATCGTGAGCCTCACCCAGCCACCAACAGTGTGAAATCCCACTCATCCGTACACATTTCTGTGTATGTCTGAGTGGGATATGCGCGTGGCGGTGGGTCAGCGTTCGCCGGTCAAGAGGAACCGGCTGCTCTCGCGGAGGAAGTTGACCGAGAACTCGGGAGCCTTCAGCGGCGAGCCCGCGTCGAACGGCGGTTGCGGGTCGTACTCGATGCCGAGCTGGATCGTCTGGGCAACCTCGTCGCCGGCGATCTTGGCGGCGAGCGTCAACGCCATGTCGATGCCGGCCGACACGCCGGCACCGGTGACGATCTTGCCGTCGATCACGACGCGCTCGAGCGTCGGCTCCGCCCCGAACTTCGCGAGCTCGTCGAGGGCCAGCCAGTGGCTCGTCGCCCGCTTCCCCTTCAACAGACCAGCAGCGCCGAGCAGGAGCGAGCCCGTGCACACCGACGTCGTCCACGTCGATGTCTCGTGCGCCGCCTGCAGCCAGTCGATGAACCGCGTGTCCTTGCGCAGTGCCTGTTCGCCATGACCGCCGGGCACGACGATCACATCAGGATGTGGCAGCTCCTCGATGGCGGCGTCGACGTTGATCCCGACGCCCCCTTTGCCGCCTTCCTCTGTCCGCTTGATGCCGACCTCCATTCCGACCCACGTCACGTTTGCATCAGGCAGGTGCGCGAGCACCTCGAAGGGGCCGATCGCATCGAGTGCGGCCATGTTGTCGAAGGCGACGATGGCGATGTCCATTGGTTCTCCTTGTTGGTTCGATCTCTCGATCACGCCGCCGCGGCGCGGAAGCGCCGGCGGTACTCGAGCGGGCCCGTGCGCAGGGAGCGAAGAAACACGCGCCGCATCGTCTCGGCCGTACCGAAACCGCTGGCGGTCGCGATTCGCGCCACGCTCTGGTCGGTCTCCTCGAGCAGGCGGCGCGCCACCTCGAGACGCACACACTCGACGTAGCGACCGGGCGTGACGCCGACCTCGTCCTTGAAGCATCGAGCGAAGTTGCGCTCGCTCATACCCGCCCGTCCGGCCATCGACGACACCGACAGATCGGTGTCGGGATGATCGGCGATCCATTGCTGCGCATCGCGCAACGGGTCGCGGTGCGCGACTTGGGCGGCGAGCTGTGCGCTGAACTGCGATTGGTTGCCCGGGCGGCGCAGGAACAGCACGAGCCGGCGGGCGACGGCGAGTGCGAGATCGCGACCGAGGTCGTCCTCCACCAGCGCGAGCGCGAGGTCCATGCCGGCGGTGACGCCCGCCGAGGTGTACACGTTGCCGTCGCGCACGAAGATCGGGTCGGGATCGACCGTGATGGACGGATAGCGCTCCGCCAGCGCGTCGCACCATGACCAATGCGTGGTCGCGCGCCGGCCGTCGAGGAGACCGGTCTCGGCCAGGATGAACGCGCCCGAGCAGACGGACGCGACGCGGCGCGAGCGGCCCGCGAGCCGCCGCACGCCGTCGATCAGCACGCGATCGCCCATCGCCTCGGCGGTGCCGTCGCCTCCGGACACCATCAGCGTGTCGATGTCGCCGCGGACGCCGCTCAGGCGGTGGTCGACGGCGAGCACCACGCCGCTCGTCGCTCGCACGGTCGAACCCCTCGTGGCCACGACCTCGGTCGTGTAGGCCGCGTGTCCAGCTTCACGGCTCGCCGTCGAGAACACCTCGATCGGGCCGACGGCATCGAGGCTCTGGATGCCCGGGTAGGCGACGACCACGATCCTGCGGGGCTGCATGTCGCCATCCTGCGCTCACCGGCGCTTGGCGGCAATGAAGAATTTCCCTCGATTTCTGCCATTCGGGTCGGAAGTGCGTTCCGAATTCCGTCGCGCTGTGGTTCACTTTCCCTACCGAGGAAAGGAGGTGGTCCAACTGAACGGTGAAAGTTCTGGGACTTCGGAGGTGGCTGGCCGCTAGCGCGGCCGCTGGACCACCGGCGAATACCAACCAGCCGCCGCCGGCGTGGCGGTCGAGGACTTGTCCCACTCGACATCCAAAACGCTCGCCGGCTCATTCCAGTGTCTATTGCGAACGGGGAGCCCCAGATGGGCTCCCCGTTCCGCGTCTGTGTACGTTTGCCCGTCATGGAGCGGCCGACGAAGTTCGAGACTCACCAATGGGTGGGGGACAAGCGCGACCAAGTCGCCCACGACCTCGACGCCTGCACGGCGCCCGACATCATCGGCGAGCTCATGGAAGCCGAGACGTACCTGGCCTTCGGCCCCGACACGCTGCCTGAGGCCCGCAACCGCGGCTACCACCGCTGCGACCGGTGCGAAGGGATGAGATCGA
>JBEEFW010000068.1:0-6427 GCA_041166385.1 Acidimicrobiaceae bacterium
GTCGACGGCGCCGAGGAGCGCGGCGTTGACGAGCTCTTGGAGGAACAACGGGTTGCCGCCCGATCGCTCGACGAGCGAGGCGACCACGCCCGGCGGAAGCACGGTCCCTTGCGCGGTGGCCACCGCAAGCGCGACGAGCGCGTCATGTGTGAGCGGCTCGAGGCGAAGGCTGGTGACCGCATCCGAGAGCGGCAGCTCGAGTCCACCCACGACATCTCGACGCGTGACGAGAACGACCCAGGGACGACGCTCGATGCCGGCGAAGAGCGCGCGCAGCAGCTCGCATGAGGCGGCATCGAGCCAGTGCGAGTCCTCGATGAGGATCAACGTCGGTGCCGACAACACGCATTGCAACAGCTCGACGACGGCGTTGTGCAGCTTGGCCTGTCGGTTGGTCGGATCCAACCGCGCCGTCTCGGCCGTATCCGGCAGGTCGAGTCCGAGCGGAATGCCGATCAGTGGCAGCCATGGCTCCAGGTCAGCCGCGGAGTGCGCGACGACCGCCCGCAACGCGGCTTCGACCTCGGCGTCGGACGAGTCGAGGTGGAGTCCCATCGCGGCGCGCATGCCACGCCGCAGCGCGAAGTACGGCGTTGCGAGGCTGTACCGGCCAGCCTCGAACGTCAGCCGTACGAGCTGATGGTCGAGGCTGGTGATGGTGGCGACCAGCTTCGACTTTCCGATGCCGGGCTCGCCGACGAACTCGACGATCCGGCCCTGGTTCTCGTGCACGGCAGCCAGCGCCTCGCGGATCAGCGCCACCTCCTGCTCGCGACCAACGAGAGGTGTCGCGACCTCGTCACCCTGCTCGCGGCGGCCTCGAGCCTCGCCCACCACCTGCGCAGTGACCAGTTCCGTCTTGCCCTTCACCGCGAAGGGCTCGAGCGCGACGAGATCGAAGTCGGTGCGCCGGCGATCGAGTGCGTCCTGGGTGGCGACGAGCTCACCCCATTGCGCCTGCGCCATCACGCGCGCCGCGAGGTTCACGGTGTCGCCCATCACCGTGAACGTGCGCCGGTCGGCGCTCCCGAGGTCGACCGCGAAGATGCGACCGCGGTGCACCCCCGCCCGGACGGGCAGCGGGTTGTCATGATCGAGCACCGTGCGGAGCACGTGGAGGAGGCGATCCTCGTCGTCAGGTGACGCCGACGGCGTTCCCGCGGCGAGCAGGAACTTGCCCCCGTCGCGATCGACGTCGGTGCCGAGCAGGCTCACCCCGTGCGCCGCGCACGCCATCTGCACGTTGGTCACCAGTTGATCGAGGGCCGCGCTGAGCGCGGCGGGCCCTGACGCGGCGATGACGCTGTCGGTCGTCCCGAACTTGAGGAAGCCGACCGCGGCGAGGCGGTGCTCGCCGTCCTTGAGCCGGCCGTCGAGATGGCCGCGAAGCAGCTCCGGTAGGCCGTCGCTGGGATCGTGGGCGTACGCACCCTTCATCGACTCCACCGCCGTGAGCGGAACCGACGGCGAACGACGTAGCCGCAGGCCGGTGCCGGCCGATGCGTCGACATCGCGAGGGCCGAGCTCCGCCGCCGTTGCTTCGCTCACGAGGATCTGCCCGGCCTGCGCCACCGACTCGAGCGCCAGCACGCCGGAGACCGTCGGTCCAGCGAGGATGAGCTCCCGATGCGACGCGCCCGCGAGGAACGCGTGCACGGTGCCGGTGTGCACTCCGAGGGACATGTTGAGACGGCTGAGGCCGGCGGCGTGACCGGTGCGGCGCAACACGCGCAGCGCGGCGAGCATGGCGTGCGCGGCCGCGCCACCGCGCCGGGCGTGACCGTCATCGCGGAACAACAACAGGAGCGCGTCGCCGCCGAACTTCAGGCAGTCACCGCCGAAGCCGGCCGCGACATCGAGCAGCTTGCGGAACACGACGTTGAGCGTGTCCGTGAGCTCCTCCGCGCCGACCTTGCCGTTACGGGCGAGCCGTTCCGCGAGCGGCGTGAAGCCGGACACGTCGGCGAAGACGAGCGTGCCGGGCACCTCGCGCCACGACTCGAGGTGGTCGCCCGACAGCCATGACGCGTGCAGTGACGAGAGATACGGACGCAGGTCGTGGCGTCCCGCGTGCGGGTTCCCGGGCACGAGCGTCTCGGCCCGGGTCACCGCATCAAAGCCCGGCGTCGTCTGAGCTCCCGAAGTACGGCGGAGTCAGTTTGAAGGTCGCGGTGTAGCCGGCTCCGACCACGGCCAGCAGATCATTGACGCTGATGTTGCAGCTCACGCTGCCGTTGGCGTCCGTGGTGGCGCTGCCATCCGCGTTCGAGCCGCTCCCGGTGCAGGGGATCGCCCTGCCGCCGGCGGTGCGCCCCAAGGTGAAGAACAGCTTCTGATTCGCCAGCCGCGCGTCGGTGACCGACTCACTGAGCGACGCCGTGAGGATCGGGTTGCCCGAGACCACATTCTGCGCGACGACCGCGGTGCGCTGGTACACGTGCCACGAGTGGGTCCTCGTCGTCTGGTTTCCGGCCGCGTCGGTCGCGATCACAGCGAACACGTACGGCGCGATCCGCTTGGCCAGCTTGCCGAGCGCCGCTCCCGTCGACGTGCACGGGGTCGACTGGCCGTCGAGCGTGCAGGCGAACGTGAGCGACGACGTGTTGGGCGGGTCCTCCGCCGTCCACGCCATGTTCAGATCGGTTTGATCGTCGCTGGGATCGACGGGGCCGCCGAACGTCTTGAACACCGGTGCGGTGGTGTCGATCCGCCATTGGAAGCCCTCGGACGCCAGGTTCCCGACACGGTCCGATGCCGTCACGGTGAAGACGTGGATGCCATCGATGGGTGCGGGCACCGTCACCGTCGTCGGCGACGTGCACGGCGTCGCCGCCGCATTGTCGAGCTTGCAGGTGAAGGTGACCGCGTACGAGGGCTCGTCCGGATCGGAACCAGAGAAGCTGAACGTCGCCGATCCGCTCTTGGTGATCACCGGTGGCGTGCCGTTGAAGCTGAGCTGCGGCGGCGTGCCGTCCACGTAGTACGAGACCGCCACGTTGGTCCGTTGACCGAACTGATCGGTGCCAGAGAACGTGGCTGTCTGGTTGCCAGTGCCCGTGGTGTCGACCGTGCTCGGCCCGTCGCACGCCGCGATGGTCACGTTGCTCGAGCACGTGAAGCTGGTGGCCACGGTTTGACCCTGTCGGTACCGCCCATTGGCCGTGGGCGTCGCCACGGTCACGACCGGCGGGCGGGCGATCGGGATCGCCGCGTCAGCGGTCGTACCGTCCGGAGCGGTCGCGGTCACGCGGTGCGCCCCGTCGCCGGTGACGGTCACCGTGCAAGAACCCGAGCACGACTGCGCCGGCCCGTTGTCGAGCTTGACCGTGAAGGTGACACCGGAGGGGCCGTTCACGGTCACGTTCGTCGGGTCGGGGTACACGCCGTTCGGTCCTGCACCTGGAGTACCGATGGTGAAGTTGAACGATGTCGCCGTGGTGTTCGCGGAGTAGTTGCGGGCCTTGTTGGAGCTCTGCCCGCAGTTCCCGGCCGCGTCGCACAGTGACACGAAGAACTGTCCGATGCTGTTCGTGCCCGAGGGGAGGCTCGCGGTCCCGGTCCACACGCCGCCGCCGGTGTTCACGAGCTCGACATGAGTCCATGCCTGCGTGCTCGGTCCGCCGGTCGGGAGGAACAGCAGGACGCCGCGCTGCGCGTCGGTCGACGGCGTCACCAGACGGAACGTCGCCGTCGTGCCGCCGATCGTGCCCGACACCGTCGAGATCGTCGGCGGATCGAAGTCCGTGCTGTTCGACCAGTTGATGCTGAACTGCGCCGACACGACGTTGCGCTGATTGCCCGTGCCGGTGCCGGATGCGTCCGTGGCGAACTGTCCGGGGATGAACACGAGGTCCTGTCCCGTGCCGTTCACTCCGACGGAGGCAACGACCTCATGCAGCCGCGACGGGAACGCCGCCGATGTGACACGCGGTTCGGAAACGAGTCCGCCGGCAGCCGCGCTCGTCGCGCTGTAGATCGGGTTGAAACCCTGGAAGTCCTTCGTCGACATCTGCTCGATCACGGCGTCGTGCGCGACCACACCGCTCTCCGGCGGGGTGACGTGGATGACGGTCCGCGGCTCGATCGGCTCGTTCGGCGTGGTCTGCGGATCCTCGTTGCCCACCTTGAAGTAGCTGCCACTGCCGTCCGCCGCGTTGACCTGGGTCAATGGCGTGTTGAACGACGCCGACGTGACGCCGGACTGCGGCTGGCTGGGCGGCGTGCTCGACAGCGCCGGCACGACGGATCCGGCCACGGTGCTCTGCCCGAGGCTGAGCCGGTACATCGGCAAGCCGTAGAGCGTGGCCTCCTCGAGGGCCTTGGCGTCGTACACGCTGGCCACACCGAGCTGGACGTATTGCTGCTTGGCGAACATGAGCGCTTGTCCGACCGACGATGAGCCGTCGAGCTTCTGCGCGTACATGTTGAGCAACCGCGCGGAGTACGCCATCACCTGGGTGTCGCCGATGCCGTAACCGGTCGGGGCTTGGAGGAGACCACCGTTTCGCAGGATCGCCTGCGACCAATCGAGCAGCGCCGCTTGCTCCGCGCTGTTCGGGTTGGCGATGTACGTGTCCGAGACGCTCAAGCCCATGTGGCAGCCGAGCGTCAACATCACCCCGTTCTGCAGGTTCGCCGGCAGATCAGCCGTACTCAACACGTCGGGCGTGGCCGTTCTGCTCGCGAAGTCCGCGGCCGACAGTTGCTGCGAGAAGTTGGAGTGCGCGTTGATCGACACGAACCCGTGCGCAGACTGCTGGAGGCCGTTCTTCGCGTCCTGCCGCGTCCATGTGTCACCGAACTGCGAGGTCGCGCTGCCGCCAGGCACGCGCGGCCCGAGCACACCGTCCACTGCTTGGCCAGCGGCCTTCATCCAGTCGTACGCCGCGTTGAACGACGCCGTTGGGGTGCGAACGCCGCCGCTCGTGACGAACTGGTCGATGGCGTTGGTGATGTCGGTCGGCGTCTCCACCAACCGGCCGACCGCGAGTTGCGGCACGTACAACGGCGTGGCCCCGAACGTCGACGGGTTCACGTCGCCGTAGGGGTTGTCGCTCAGGATGTAGCCCGCCGAGAGCGACGCGGATTCCGCGTTCGCCGCGCCGCGCGTGATCACGTCGCCGCCTGCTCCGGCCTCGTTGACCTTGGCCGAACGATCGGGCACCCGCCCGAACGGCACCACCTCGTCGGAGCCGATGATCACGACGTAGCGGAGATCGTTCAATCCGACGCGCAACCGATCGATCATCTTGTTCGTGTCGGTGACGATCTTGTTCGCGGCCTGCACCGAGCACGGGCTGCCATCCCACGCCTGGTAATCGGCGGCGATCGCCGAATCACCCTCGATGGGCAGCACTGCGCCGCGAACGTCGAACTCATGGTTGTTGGCGTCGACGTAACCCGCCAGCGTGTTCAGCTTGGTCATCACGCTGCTGGCGGCGGCGGCGCCGTAGAGATCCCCGAGCCGCTTCTGGTTGACGAGGATCAAGGTCCGCGTCGCCGGGTTGAGCGTGGAAGGCAGCGTTCCGGCTGTGCCCCCGGTGAGGCTGCGGGCCGGGCACGGAGCCGTTGCCGATGCCGGCGGGAGCACGGTGACCCGCAACACGTACGGCTGCGGGCTCGATGCGCCGTTGAAGCCGCTCACCTGAATCGTGAACGGGGTGGTGTCGTCTTGGGTCGCGACCGTGTACACGGCCTCGTCCGTGGTGCCCCGTTGCGCCGAGGCGGCCCTGACGGTCTGACCCGTGAGCACCGGAACGTCCTGGAGGAGCTCCGGCGCGGTGATCGTTCCGTCGGCGGACGGCGACAGCGCGTCGTCGTTCACGAGCAGCGCACTTTGCCCGAACGGACTCTGACCGAACGGGCTCTGTCCAAATGGGCTCTGACCGAACGGAGCGCCGCGGAGCGAAGGCGTACCCGGCCCGTACAGGACGAGGTCGTAGTCGGCGGGCAGGTGGCTCAGCGTGACGATGATGGCCGAGCCCGCAGGCTGGGCCGCGAGGCTGAAGTAGTCGACGTTGCCCGGACGGCCGATGTGATCGACGTACATCGTGTCGCTGCTGGTGCCGGCGGCCGGCGGGTTCGCACTCACGGCCGAGCTGTCGGTCGGATCGATGACGGTGACCGGCGCCTGGTTGGCAACCGATGCGGTCTCGATGCCGTTGGTGACGATCACGCTCGACGTGAGCGAGCCCCCGAGCACGACGGTCGGCTCGGCTTGGAGGTTGACGACGACGTGTTGCACACCCGTGCAGCTGATCGGCGTCTGCGGGGTGATCGAGTTGTCGGCCGCGACGTTCACCGGCTTGCTGCTGCCGCCGACGGTCATCGTCGCGGTGTTCGGAATGGCGCGGAAGCCAGTCGGCAGCGTTGGCTTCACGACGAGTCCCGCGGCCGCACCGCAGCCGAGGTCGAAGTCGATCTTGTA
>JBEEFW010000069.1:0-25217 GCA_041166385.1 Acidimicrobiaceae bacterium
GAAGACGTGGTGTGGCCAGTTCACGCCGATGATGTGCACGTTGTACTGACCGTCGCTCAACAGCACGACGCGGTTGATGGTGCCACCCGGGAAGGCCGCCGACGCGGCCGCAGCAGCCTGGTCCGCCGCGGTTCCGGTCACGATCGTGCCCGACCCAGCCGTAAAGGCCGCTGGGACCTGACCGACTTGCTTGGACAGCCCTGGCTGACCTTGTTGAAACGGAACAACTTGCCCCGCCACCGGCGCGGTGGCGGTGCCTGAGACGCCGCTGCTCGAACTCGAGTTGGCGACTGCGTAGCCTCCGACCCCAAGCGTGATCGCGGCAACGCCGGCCGCGATGGACGCCGCCACCTTGTGGCTACTCCAGAATCTGTGCTTGATCCTCATCATGGTTCATCTCTTGCTCGTGACTCGTGGTTGATCGCAGTATGCGATCAGGTCCTCATGGGTCGCTGTGAGCAACCAGAGAGTTGGCTGTGAAGCCGTGACCGTCACACATCCTCTAGAAACGGTTCCCACCGAGCGCGGGTCGGCACCTGTACGCGGCCGGCTCGATCGAGCGGCGTAACTGGACACGAAGCCGGCGTGGCGTTCGATCCTGCACGTCACCCGGATTGGGGGCTCGGTGGTCTTATGCAGGGATGACGGATCTTGCCGAGACTGAACGTGGCGGTTCCGTGCACTGCGCGAACCTCAGACGCGAGACTCGTTGCGGCGACGATGGAGGTAGTCGATGTCCGGCGTGACCTGGCTGTGCGTCATCGGCGTCGCACTTGCGACCGTCACCATCGCGACGGGATACCTCTCTGTCGGGATCTTCGGCCTGGTGCTCAACCCACTGATCGCCTGGTATGACTGGCGCGAGTTCGGCACGCCGCCGAGCGAGCCACATTGGTGGAACCGCTTCGGACCGTCGCCGTCGGATGATGGTGGCGGACCGAAAGTACCCGCCTCGCTGCAACCCCGCCCGAATGAGCCGTCTGGCGCGCAGGCCCTTCCTCTTCCCGACGAAGGCTGAGCGGCTCTTAGAAGCCTGCACGTGCCGATCCCGAATGCATTGGGTAACACGGGCCGCATGGGCATGCGGCTGAGAACACCAAGACTCATTGCGATGGTCGTGATCGTGGCCGCTGCGATTTGTTTCGCTGTCGGCTACCGCGTTGTCGGGTCGATCTTGCTGATAGTCGGCGTGTGTGTTGCCGTTCTGTTCAGCCACGGCAGGCCACGCCTCGACGGCGGACGCGACCCATCCTGAATGTGCCGATACATCGAGGTTCGTGAGTCGGGCATTGTGGGAGCGTGCTCGCGACGGGAACGAGGCCGCAGATGGCTGCGTTCGTCATCATGGGGTTGGCGCTGCTGTCGGCGTGCTCGGGAAGCGGGAACCGTTTCGTTGCCGGCAACGGCCAAGTCTCCACTGTGAGCGTCCCGCCCTCGACAGAACCGGCGAAACCCGTAGGGCAGCCCTGGTCTCAGCTCGCGTCAGGGTCGACAACATCGGGTGACTGGACCGTGTTCACCACGGCTGCCTCAGAGAACGCACGCTGTTTCGCGACGAAGACCGCATCAACCGACGTACTGGGCGGACCCACGGACCGCTACCAAGGCCAGCTTCCGACCTGCGGCTACCTCCCCTCGCGCAGCACCGTCATACAGTTCCTAGCGTCGAACCAAGTGACGCCACTATCGAGCGCTCACGTAGCGCTGTTCTTGGTGAGCGACAGCGTGACCGCGGTAGCGAGCGATCACCCGCTACTAGTCGTGGAGAGCCACCTAGACGAACGGCTCGTGATCTCAATCGGCGACTCGTTGTCGGTCGGCTTTCATTTTGTGGTGACTGACGCCAACCAGGGCGTTCTTCTCTGCCAGGCTGACGGCGGACTACTTCCTTACCTGCGCTGCGGAAAGTAGCCACGAACGTGCCTTCTCCCCGCGGGGTCGTGTTGTGCTGGTGATCGTCTCCCGGCGTTTTCCGCACGCTCGCTTCCCGGGAGTACGCGCCAGCAGCATTACCCGCCGACCGAGAGCGAGGGACAGCCGCGGCACTGCCTCATTCATGACCCTCTCGAAAACCGCGTCGTGATCTGGGCCGGAGACGACAGCTCGTAAGTGCCGTTCTCGCCGCCCCGGTCGATGTGTCTCGGCGAGGTCCGCAGGGTCAGAGTGTGACCTTGAGGGAGGCGCCTCGCCGCGTGCGCCGGACGGCAGTCACGAACGATGTTGCCGCATCAAATCGAGCGGCCGACTTCGGCTGCGCGTACGAGGTCGACATCGCAACGTTCCAATGGTCGCCGAAGTTGTTGCCGCCCGACAGGATCGGCTGGAGATCGTGCGGCGGGTGATGGACGAGTTGACGGACGCGTCGTTGAGTCGGATGTGCACACCACCGTCGGGCGGCCAAGAACACCGCGCGGCGGATACCGTCAGTCATGGCATCAAGCGAGCAGATCGCTGCAGCGAAGTCCGAACTGGCGCGCCGTCGTGTGATGGTCTTCGTGGTCCTCGGCTCCTTTGTCCTCGCGTTCGCATCTGCGGCGGTGGTGGCGGTGTGGCTCGCGGCAGTGGTTGGCGTGCTAGGAGTGGTCGCGAGCGCCATGGTCGTAGCTCGCTACCGATACCTCGTGGCGGCGGTCGCATCATTCGTCGCAGACGAGTCCGAATGACTAGGCGTCGTACTAGAAGTGCCGATAGCGCGTTGAGGGCCGACAGCCGCTTCGTCGTAGCGTCATCGTGTGGATCTGACAGTCAAGACCGCCGACGTCTACATAACGCATGCCTTCCGGCAGATGCTCGAAGTCGCTGAGCGGCTCGGTGATGATCGGGTCAACGAGCGGCCGCTTGGAGCCAAGACCAACGCCGTCGCCGCGCTCATCATTCACTGTTGTGAAGTCAGCGAGTTCTGGCTCGGTCATGTGGCGCTCGGGCGCGAGAGCCGCCGAAACCGCGACGAGGAGTTCTCTCGAACCGCGAGCGTGGCGCAGTTGCGCGCGCTGGTTGAAGCGTCCCGAGCCCAAACGTTGGCCGACATTGCACGGTTGGAGGCTGGGGAAGGTTCCGACGAGGGAGGGCGACAGTTCCTCCACGCGGGCGACACAAGCGATGCCTCGGTCGTTCTCCACGTTCTGGAGGAGTTCTTTCAACACCTCGGGCAGATGGAACTCGCGGCCGACGCGCTCTCCTGAGCACTCGACCATCGTCCGGAAAGTGCCGATTCCGGCGGTCACATGAGGCAGGCTGCGCATGTGAGCCGACGGCGACTGTGGGTACTTCTCGCCGTCGGGTTAACCGCAATGACTTCCGGGTGTTCAGACACCGGCGCGCGGTTCGTTCCGTTCCGCACCGAGCTTTCGAGTGGGCCGCCAGCTACGGAACCGGCGCGGCCGGTCGGGCAGGTGTGGACATCGATCGCGGCGGGATCGACGACGGGCGGCACATGGGAGGTGTTCACGACAGCCGCGTCGGCGAATGCACGGTGTTTCGCTGTCGATACTCCTGTGACCAGAACATTGGGCGGACCGTCTGACCGTTATCAGGGGAAGCTGCCGTCGTGTGGGTATCTGCCATCGCGGTCAACAGTGATCCAGTTTCTCGGGTCAGACCAGATCATTGATCGTTCGGCGAGTCAGCTCACTCTGTTTCTTGTTAGCGACACCGTGTCAACGGTCAGCAGCGTCGACCCGAGTGCCTCAATCCTTGCCCTACTCGAGGACCGGGTCGTGATCGCTGTCGGCGAGCCGACCGGGGGGTTTCATCTCCGCGTGACCGACGATGTTCAGGGCGTTCTTCAGTGCGGCGAGGGTTCACCGAGTCCGTTCGTATACCTCACTTGCACCAAGTGAACGAAGACCGGAACGTGCCGCTTGCGAGCACTGCCCGAGAGTTGCGTGTCAGCATCCTGGCGTTGAGCGTGATGGTGCTTGTGTTCGTGCTCGGAACCGCGGCGATCCCAACGCATGTCTCGTTCGCAGCCGGGTCTCTTCGTTGCGGGACGGTCCTACGACCGGAGCGCGCCAGTGAGATTGCTCCGTTCTGTGGGGCGGCCGGACACCATCAGCTGTGGTACACGGTTCGCACTTGTGCGTTGTTGACCGCCTTTGCTCTCGTTCCGCTTGGGTTGAGAGTTGTGGGAGTGCGAGCGGGTCGCGGCGTCTCCGCCGCGTTCCTGTCGGGTTTCGTCGTCGTTGCGGTCTTCGGAACGGTGCTGATTGGATTCGTCGACTACTCACCGCCGCTCTTCTTCGACCGCTAGAGGGAGCGATCGGTACGTGCCGCCGTCGCCTACCGGCACATGGAGGGCTCGGGTGCATCAACCCGGGCGGCACCGTTAGCGGCCGGTCTGACCATCGATGAGCTCGCGAAGTATGTCGGCATGGCCAGCGTGCCGGGCCGTCTCTTCGAGCAGGTGCGTCAACACCCACCGGAGGTTGACCACGTCGGTGCCTGACAGTGCGGGGCACTGGTCATCGAGGCTCGCCGCCGACACGACGGCGTCGACACGCGCCCATGTTGTGCGGTACTCGTCGACCGCGGTGGAGAGCGTGTCGTCGGGACCGACAGCGTCGTCGCGGACGCCGTCAACCTGTCGAGCAAAGCTCCACAACACCCAGCGCGCCTCGGCTCCGGCCGCATGCTTGACCAGCCACAGCAAGGTCGTGTCGCTGCCGACGAACCGACGCCTCGCGGACGCGTCGTCGACCCCGGTCACCTTCCGCACCAACGATTCACGGTGATACTGCAACAGCGCTTGCAGGGTTTCGCGTTCGCCTCCGGCGAGCCGGGGCGGCTTCTGGTCAGGCACCTCGGCAGTCAGTCGAGCTGTTGCAGCGCGGCGGCGGTGTGGCGCTCGACCGTCGCGTACCCGTGGGCCGCGGCCAGAGCGTGCGCGTTCGTGAGGAGGACACGCGCCTTCACGTCGTAGTCCCACGCGCCGCGCGCGATGAGCAGGCGCGCCCACGCGAACCCGGTCCGTGCCGCGAAAAACTTCGCGTCGACGCGCGCGCTGAGCGCCGCCGCTCGAGCGAAGTACGCGTCTGCTTCTTCGTATCGGCCGAGGACGCCAGCAAGGCCGCCGAGGAAGTGCGCGACCGGACCTTCGGCGGTGACGTCATCGCACGACAGCAGATCGACGTACGGCGCGAGACGATCGAGCAATGCCTGTGCGGCGGTCGAGTCTGCGCTTTCGATCGCGGCCTCCGCGTACAGGACCATGCCGGGGAGCCAATTCCCCACCTCACGGGGAAGATCAAACTGCCTGGCGGCGAACTCCTCGAGGAGACGGCGAGTCGCATCGATTCGACCGGCCTCCGCGTACGCGACCGCAAGCCCGGCCCGAAGCACGGCGAGGCCGGGGTAGTCGGCGACTGCTCGTTCGAGAAGCGGCACCGCGTCGCCCATCTCGCCGCGTTGCCAGCTCACCTCGATCGACTGCAGCAAGTGAAAGGTGGTGGCGTCGGGTTGACCGCTCTCGGTGCCGATCCGAAGAGCGTCGGCCGCCAACTGATCGGCACGATCGATGTCACCCGCGATCAACGCGCGCACGGTACGAGTGAACGTGTGCACCCACGTGAGGGTCGGCTGATCGAGTTGATCGACCACCGTCGCCTCGATCTCGAGGCACCGATCCATCTCGTCGACATCACCTGAACACGGCGCGATCATCGCTCGATACCCGGCGGCGAAGAACAGCAACACCGGATCGCCGAGCCGCTGGGCCCGCGTCAGCGCATCGGCCGTTCGGGCCAGCGACTGGTCAAGCAGCGGCGGGATGTGGAGGGGATCGCCCAGGTGATTGGAGACCCGCACGATCGTCGCGTCGTCGCCCGAGGACTCCGCGATGGCGAGCGCCTCGTCGGCCAGGGCCTGTCGCCGCTCGAGTGGGCTGCCCCACGTGAGCTCCTGGCACAGCGTGGCGAGCACGAACGCGCGGTTGTGGTCATCGATGGGTAGGCGGCCGAGTGCGGTCTCCAAGATCTCGACCTTTTCGACGTCGATGCCCTCGATGGAGCTCGCCAGCCCCCGATCATTGGCCAAGGCCGCGGCGACGAGTCGGTCGGTGTCGTTCAGTTCGGCTGCTTGGCGGGCCGCATGCAGCAGCGTTTCGCGCGACGCGGGGTCGCCGATCTGGCGTTGCGCGGTACCGAGCCCGATCGAGAGGTCGAGCTCGACCACCGGATCGGGTTCTGCGGTGAGCGGGTACAAGTCGAGCGCTTGCGTGTAGTACCGCACGGCATCGGACGGCGCGAGCGCGGCGAGTGCGGCGTCACCGGCTCGCCGGGAGTAGTCGATGGCCTTGTCGACGTCGATCGGTTGGGTGGCGTTGCACCAGTGGCGGGCGAGGTCGCCCACGCGCGCGCCTGGCTCTTCCCCGCACAGCGTCTCCAGTGCATCCGCGATTCGACGATGGGCGCGGGCGCGGCGCGTCGGGCCGAGATCCTCGTACAGCGTGTGTTGGATGAGCGAGTGGGCGAAGCTGTAGCGGCCCGACACGCCGGACAACTCGCGCACCAGGCCTGCCCCCGCGGCCGCGTCGAGGACGTCGAGCAGGTCATCCTCGTCGGTCTTCGTCGCACCGGCCAGCACATCGAAGTCGAAGTCGCGGCCGATCACCGCGGCCACCGCCAGAGCGCGCTCCGCGTCTCGACCAAGGCGCCCGACCCGCGCACCGATCACTTCGCGCACGCTGTCGGGCAACGACAATTCCGCCAACGAGGTGGCCGCGACCCAACGGCCGCCGGTGTCTTGGAAGATCGCGCCGGTCTCGGCGAGATGGATGAGGACCTCGCTCAGGAAGAACGGATTGCCATCGGTCTCGCGATGCAACGCATGGGCCAGTTCGACCGAACCCCCTTCCAGGTGGTGACCGGCCGCGGACTCGATGAGAGCCAAGACCGCCGCGTCGTCGAGGCCGGCCAGCTCGATGCGGGCCACACCAGGCTGACGACGCAGTGCGGCCAACGTTTCGAGAAACGGCTGCGACCGCGAGAGCTCGCTGTCTCGATGGGTTCCGAGCACCAGAATCCGCATCGGCAGCTCCGACGCGATCACATGACGCAAGAGAAGGAGGCTGGCGGGGTCGGCCCACTGGAGATCATCGAGCACCACGACGAACGGCTCGTGCGCCGACGCTGAGCTCAACAGCCCGACGACGGCGGAGAACAACAAGAACCGCTCCGTGTCGGTATCGGTCGCGCGTGACGGAGGGAGATCCGGGATCCTGCTCGCCAGGGCCGGCACGAGTCGCGCGAGCTCCGAACCGTGCTCGCTGACGTGCATGTGAAGATGATCCGCGGGCGCGTGCGTCACGTACTGACCCAGCGCCTCGCGGAAGAACTGATACGGCGTCGCGAGATCCTCCTCGCAATGTCCGAACAACACGCACGCCCCGGCGTCGAAGGCCGCTCGGGCGACGTCCGCGACCAAGGTGGTCTTGCCCAACCCGGCCTCGCCCGACACGAGCACCACCTCACGGCCCTCGCCCGCCGCGACCCGCTTGTACGCATCGAACATCGACGCGAACTCAGTCGCGCGGCCGACCACGCCAGACAGGGGACGTGCGCCGAGACGGGCCGGTAGCGGAATGCCCTCAGCCGCGCTCCCGCCGAGTGGTTCCCACGCGACCTCGACGATCGCGACCGGATCCGGCAAACCCTTGAGGTCGACCTCGCCGATCGGGCGGCACTCGTGATGGTTCCGCCGACCGGCCGTCAGCCGCACGATGTCCGCCGCCAGCACTTGCCCGCTCTCACACTTGGCACAGAGCCGGGCCGCCTCGACGACGGGGTCACCGAAGTAGTCATCGTCCTCTCGGCTGACCTCTCCCCCGCTCAGGCCGACGCGTAGCCCGACGACCTGTTCGCGGCTCCGATTGTCACGCTCGATGCCCTGTTGCATCGCGACCGCACACGACAGCGCGGCCGACGCAGACGCGAAGACCACCATGAGGCCGTCACCCAGGTTCTTCACCTCGGCGCCTTCTGCCTCCGCGACCGCCTGGCGCAAGATCGAGAAGTGCTCGCGCCGCAACTCGTCCGCCGCCTGCGGCGACAGACTCGACGCCAAAGCGGTCGAACCGACCATGTCGGTGAACAACACCGCCACGTTCTCAGCCGTCATCGCGGCACCACGCCCGTCCGCATCCCGCCACCGTAAGCCGTCCCGACAGCCTCTCGAGGCTCACACCGGTTTCGTACGATTTTGCGAGGGCACGTTCGTCGTGCCGTCAGGCCCAGACGATTGAGCCGTACGTGCTGCACAGTCCGTAGGCGTCGATCAGCACGAACGTCGCCACGATGAGCCATGCCACGTGCCGTTGCCGCCTGCTCAGTCGACGATGTCCGCTCATCGGCGCCGGCATGTACCAGTCGGGTAGCAACTGTGAGTCGCGTGGTTCGAGGTCCCACAGGCTGACGGCGTCGGGCGGAAGTGGTGCGTCTGGGTCGGCTGCCAGAGCCAATGCCGCGAGCTCGTCGTCGTCCGGTACACCGAAGTCGTCTGCTGTCGTCGGCGCGGTGGTGTCCACCATTCGAATCAGGCTACGACGAGCGGCGGCCGGAAGCGCTGAAGCCAGCGTTCGGCCTCGGCGTGGCTTCTCAGTCGCACGAAGTCGATGTGGGCAAACGATGGTGATGCCATCGCCGAGCCGAACCTGTCCTGGTACTTCGCGTGTTGGGTCCACGCCCACCGGATGATCGACTTGTACGGGTCCCAAGCCCAAAGGTTTCGCAACGGTTCCCGGTTGCCGTTCCAGAGTTCCTCGCGGCGAAGCATCCGCCGGAGAGTGCGAGCCGTCACCTGACGCATGACCGTTCGCCGCGGAAGGTCGAGCCATACGACCGTGTCGGCCCGTTGCCACACTGGCCCGTCCACGACGACGGTTCGATAGTTGCCGTCGATGACCCATCCGTCTGTCGACGTGATCGCGCCAACTCGAGTCACGAACTCTTCCGGGTCGATGGGCTCCCAGCCGGGGAGATGGTGAATGGCGTCGAGCTCGATGTGGGGGACGCCGATAGCTGCGGCAATTCGTTGGGCGAGCGCCGTCTTGCCCGAGCCGGCGTTCCCAACGATCGACACGCGCTTCACCCCGACATCATGGCGGGAGCGGTACTTCGGGCCGAGTGAGGGCCCGGCGGTCACCCGTAACGGCCCGCCGATGAGTTCGAGGCACGCAACTCGTCCAACTCCACGTGCTCATTGTCGCCGGACATCTCCTGGTCAACCCAACGGAACGCAACGCCTACGTTGCCGAATGCGTCACCGTCGTCGAAGCCGCGCGGTCCGCGCCCGGATGCCTCGACTTCTCTGTCACGGCGGACACCGTCGATTCGTCGCGGATCTGTATCTACGAGCGATGGGAGAACGAGGACCAGCTGCTCCTCTTCCGCGGCTCCGGGCCGAGCGATGCTCAGCAGACGGCCATCGTGGGCGCCGATGTGAAGCGGTACGAGATTTCGTCCGTCGGCGAGGCCTGACCTTTCCGAGTTATTTGGTTCCGGGCGCGTGCATCGCACAGTCGATGTGCGGCTGCGCGTCACTGTGTAACAACACCTCGGGAATCGTCGATCGCAATGACAGACTGCGGCCGTGGCGTTCGACCCAAAGGCAGATCTGCACGAGTACCTGCAGTCGGGTCGCGAGGTGCTGCTCTGGAAGCTCGAGGGGCTGTCTCAGTACGACACTCGCCGACCGTTGGTGCCGACGGGAACGAACTTGCTCGGGCTGGTCCGGCATGCCGCAAGTATCGAAACCGGCTACTTCGGATCGGTGTTCGGCCGGCCGTTTCCAGAGAAGCTGACGTGGATGGAGGATGGCGAGCCGAACGGTGACATGTGGGTGAGGCCCGATGAGACGACGGACAGCGTCGTCGAGTTCTGTCGCCGGGTCTGGGCTCATTCCGATGGGACGATTGACGCCCTTCCGTTGGACGCCGTGGGTGAGGTGCCGTGGTGGCCGGTGGGCGACCGCGAGCTCACGCTTCATCGGGCGCTGGTCCACGTGATTACCGACATCTATCGCCACGCCGGCCACGCCGACCTTGTTCGTGAACTGATTGATGGCGCGATTGGCGCCGATCGCCGGTGGTCGAACCTTCCGCAAGGCGACGAGGCCTGGTGGGCCAGCTATCGCGACAGGGTCGAGGCCGCTGCCCGTGACGCGGGCGGCATGACGTAACTACGGCTCCGAGCGATACCGGATGGATGAGCGCCGAGCGCGCAAGCGCTGTCGCCGGCAGCGGGTGGGTGCGACCGCGCTCAAGAGCGGGCACTATTGGGCGCGTGCTGGGGCGAAGGCGAGGTCGGGCGCGCTCGACCCGAGACCTTGGCCCGACCGGTCTGGGTGCTCCAGAACGGATTCCGTCGGCGCGCCCGGATCACACTTGGGTTTACTCCGAGGGCGAATACGCCAGAGGCCTCGACGCCTGGCAATGGATCGGTTTGGACGGCAAGACCCCGCTCTTCGCATCGCTGTTCGGCCACGTGTTTCTTCGCGACGTCCACGGGATATGGGTTCTCGACCCGAATGGTGGAACGCTCGAACGTCATTGGGACGATGAGCAGGCGTTGCGCGCCGAGCTCGACACGGAGGATGGTCAGGACGCTTGGCTGCTTGCTGGACTCGCGATCGGCGCGAAGCGCAGGCGTATCCCTCGCGGCGAAGGTCAGACCTACAACTTCGTCCCGCCCCCGATCCTCGGAGGAGGCTTCGACCTCGATCGGGTGATGGTGATGGATTTCTCGGTAAGCCTTCACCTCGCAGGACAGCTGCACGAGCAGATCCGCGATCTCCCGCCGGGATCTCGGATCAGCGGTTTTCAGTTCGACGAGAACTCCTGAGTCGCAACCTTGCCCGCTCACGGGCTTGGCATCCAACTGACGATCTGAGCGTCCGGAACGTGCCGATATCGCGGCTCGATCGCCAGCGCTGGTCCGGCATTACCGTGCGGCTATGTTGGGCCGCGCGAAGCCAGGGACCGCGAACCGGCGCCGCGGGTTCGTCGCGCGGCTTGCACTTCTTGTAGTCCTCGGAATCCTGCTTGCTGCGGACGTCTACGCGAATCTGATCGGCGACCAGTCCTACGACGGTGGTGGAGATTGCGGCGGCAAGGGGTGCATCAACGCCGGTAACGATCGCGGCTATCAGATCGCGTTCGTCCTTGTGGCGTTGATCGGTGTTGTGATTGCTTGGCCCGTCCTTGCCCGCCGCTTCCGTGAGGCCGGCGAGTCGAGTTCGCTGTAGCCGGCTCCTTGCCAGCTCGGGAAGTGCTTCGATCCCGGTCCTCTGGGCGACTTGCTCGCGCGACGATTGATCATGAGCGCAGGTCTCTCTGATGAGGAGTTCGGTCTGTGGGTACGCGGACGACGTCGCTCTCTTGAGTTGTCGTTACGACAAGTCGCCGAACAAACGAGACTGTCGAACCCTGTGCTCTCGCAGATCGAACGTGGGCTTCGGACCGCAAGCGATGAGGCCCGGTCGAGGTTGATCGCAGTGCTCCGCGAGGACGGGAGTGCTTCGTAACGGCGACCGGTATGCGCCGTTCCCGGTCGAGTCCATCGGGCAAGATACGCGAATGCAGTCGCTGCTTCGCGGCCTCGGATGAGCGCCGATCAGACACCTGTCGTTGAGCGCGGAACCCTCCCGGACGGCTTCCTTGCGATCGACATCAACGGTGTGCGGCAACGCGGCCTATCCGCGTGTTGACCGAACCGCGGTTCGTCGTGATCCTTCGGTGCCGGTCCCCTCTTCGGCGCTTCCTCTTACTCGTCGACGGCCTGCGCCAGAACCAGTCGGGGTAGGTCCGCTGTCGTGACCCAACAGCGTCTCGTCACCACGTTGGCTGTCGCCCTCAGCCTGGTGGCAGTGCTGGGCATTTTCGCGATTGGGAACGATCGTTTGTGGTGGTCACACACGCGTCACGATCCGGCCGCACCGTCCGCCTCAGTCGGTGCGCCAGTCACGAATGCGTCGATTTCTGCGGTCGACGTCGATCGTTGCCACGCGGGCGCGCTGGCCGACGATGGCATCCAGACGAGCGTTGAACACACAATCGTGGCCGTCGTGGTCTCCGTGAAGAATCTTTCGTCCGCTCCGTGCACGCTGTACGGGTTTCCAGGCGCATCGTTCATCAACAATCACGGCGAGATCTTCGATCCTGGCACCATCCGAGCCGACAGAGTCCCGGCGCGCGTGCTGGTGCCACCGGGAGGCGTGGCTCGGGTCCGACTGAACTGGTCGAGCAGCGGTCCTGACGGCTCGTCCTGCCCGCAGCAGGCCAAGATCCGACTCATTCCACCCGACGAAACCGAAGCGGTTCTGATCGGGACGGCACGGTTCTTCACCGTCTGCGACCGAGTCCACGTCGACCCGTTCGAGCCGTCATAGAGGACGCGTTAGGTGCCGATCGCGCGTACTTCGGGCGCCCACACGACGAGTGAAGAAACACCCGGTAACGCTCGTCCACAGAGTGCCACCGATCGCGCCGGAGGAGTGACACACCCTCGTCGTAGAGTTGTGACCAGCGCTCGTCGACTGGCGGTGAACGGTCGTCCTCCCCTCACCCGCTGAAGACGAGGACGCTCATGGTTCGTTGGATCCCAGTCGCGTGCATCGCACTGTTGATGTGCGGGTGCGCAGGTCACTCCACAACGGCGACCGACGGCAAGGCCACCGTTGTGCGCGTCATCGACGGGGACACGATCGTCGTGCGCATCGGTAGTCGCGACGAGAACGTCAGGTTGCTCGGGATCGACACGCCCGAGACCCACTAGCCGGACACCCCCGTGGAGTGCTACGGGCCTGAGGCGTCGGCGCGGATGGCGGCGCTGCTTCCAGTCGGGACAACCGTGCGGCTGGTGCGTGACACCGAGGCGCGTGACCGCTACGGCCGCCTGCTCGCCTACGTCTACCGCGACAGCGACGGGTTGTCATCGACCTGACGATGGTCACCGAGGGCTACGCGGGCACGCTTGCCATCCCCCCGAACCTCGCCCACCGGACCGAGCTCGACGCCGCCGCCAGCCAGGCCCAACTCGCCGGACGCGGCCTCTGGCAGGCCTGCGGCGGCAACCATGCACCAGGTCCCGGATAGCGTGCCGGACCGTGACGACGCTTGCCGAACGCCTCGGCTACCAGGCGGACGACCGGCTCCTCATCATCAACTGCGACGACCTCGGCTCGAGCTACGCGGCCAACGTCGCCTGTTACGAGGCGCTGCGCACCGGACTCGGCACGAGCTCCACGCTGATGGTGCCGGCGCCGTGGGCGCGCGAAGCCGCGGCTCGATACATGGGCGAAGACATCGGCGTTCACCTCACCCTGAACGCGGAGTACGACCTGTATCGCTGGGGGCCGATCACGCACGCGCCGTCGCTGCTCGACGGCGACGGTGGTTTTCCTCGCACGATCGAAGACGTGTGGGACCACGCCGACATCGACGAGGTGCGCCGCGAGCTGCGTGCGCAGGTCGAGCGGGCAATCCTGTGGGGCTTCGATGTCAGCCATCTCGACTCGCACATGGGCACGTTGCAACTCCGACCTGAGTTCTTCGACGTGTACCTCGAGCTCGCGGTCGACTTCGGCCTGCCGCTGCGCCTGTCGGGCGCGTCTTCGCAGCGCTCGATCGGATTTCCGTTCAGGCGGCTCGCCGACGAGGAAGGGGTGATCTTCCCCGACCACTTCCTGATGGTGCCGGGAGTCGGCAGCCGTCGCTACATCGAGAAGGTCCTGCTCGATCTGCGACCGGGCGTCACCGAAGTGCTGCTACATCCCGCGATCGACACGCCAGAGCTCCGCGCGCTCGCGCCTGACTGGGCGGGACGCGTCGATGACCACGCGTATGTGGTGCACGACGGCGGCCTCCGCACGATGATCCAGCGCGGCGGCGTGAAGCTGATCGGCTACCGCCAGCTCAGGGACCTGCAACGGGCCGCAGCCGCCTGAGCATGCGCCGGCTCCTGCTCGCCATTGTCATCGCTCTCGTGTTGTGCAGTTGCTACAACGATCCGGAGAGGCCGGGCCGCACCGACGGCGCCAGCCTCGACTTCACCAGCAAGCACACCATCGTCGTCGACGAGAATGGCATCACGCCGGAGACCACCAGTGCTCGCGTTGGCGACGCCATCACGGTGACCAACAGGGGCACGCAGGATCACGGGCTCACGAGTGACAACATCGACACGGGCACGCTGCGCCCAGGCGAATCGACGACGGTGTTCCTCACCGAGACGGGCACGATCGACCTGCGCGACCGCGCCGAGCCGTCACATCGAGCGAGTATCAGCGTAAAGGCCGCGACCGAGTCGTCGTGACGAACTAATAGTCGGTGTCGGCGTTGACCTTGTCGGCGATCGTCTTGTACTCGGCGCTCTGCGTCAGCGGCATGAGCGACATCAGCTTGCCCATGTTGCCGGTGACCTTGAGGCGTCCCTGCATGAACGCCGCGTTGGCATCGAGCTCGCCCTTGCTCGTCTTCACGAAGTCGTCGTAGCCGACGGTCATGGTGAACTCAGCCTGCGGATCCTCGCCGAGCGAGTTCTCGAGCATCTTGCCGTTCTCGATGACCGTGAAGAAGGAGACGTCGCCGTCAGGCCCACCGGTGACCTTGTACTGCATGCGAGCGGTGGCGCCGGGCCGCTCCGGAAACTCCTGGCCGAGCTTCTTCTGCAGGTCCAGCCATTCCTGACTCAAGAACTTCGCCACGACAACCCCCTATGGCACGTCGATCAACGGGCGCCGGGATCGTAGACAAGTTCGCGAACCCCCGCGAACAGGTCATCCTCGGGCGGCTCGCTGTCGACGAGGCTGCGGGCCAGCGTGTAGTCGTCGTACGGGTACACCGCAGCGGCCACGTCGTCGGGCAGCGCAAACCAGAACGGCGACTGCGGGTCGATCTGGGTGGCGTGCGCGAGCAGTGCTTCCTTGCGGTGGCCGTAGTACGCGCCGACCTCGATGCGCGTCGTGAGCGGCGGCGGTGGAGGCGGCGGCGGGTCGTCGGGTGACTGCTCGAACCAGCGCGCGTACGGCGACTCGAGCCCGAGCTCGAGCATCTTCTCGTGCATCGCGACGATGCGGTCGCGCGACCACGTCGTGTAATACAGCTTGAGCGGCTGCCACGGTTCGCCGGCTTCGGGGAAACGCTCTGGATCGCCCGCGCCGTCGAACGCTATGTCGGAGATCTCGTGCACGCGGAGATGATCCGGATGCGGGTAGCGGCTCTGCTCGTCGGGGTACGTGACGACGACATGCGGGCGCTCGCGACGGATGATCGCCACGAGCCGTTCGACGGCTTCGTCGAGAGGTGCGGCGGCGAAGCTGCGCGGGTCCGCGTTCTCCGGTGAGTCGGGCATCCCCGAGTCGCGGTAGCCGAGCCACACGAGCTCGTCGTAGCCGAGAATCTCCGCGGCGCGCTCCAACTCGCGGCGACGCACGTTCGCGATGTCGGCCTTCACCTCGGCTGTGTCCATCGCGGGGTTGAGGATGTCGCCCGCCTCTCCCCCGGTGCAGCACACGAGGACGCTGTGCGCCCCTTCTTCGTGATACTTGGCGATCGTGCCCGCGCCCTTCGACGATTCATCGTCGGGGTGTGCGTGCACCGTCAGCAATCGGAGCTGTTCATCCATCAGAAGGGTGTCCGATCGGTTGGCAGGCGTCCCCCGCGGCGGTACCACACCCCCACGACGCTACCGATCACTAGACCGATCGCCGCACCCACGGGAATCGCGATTCGAACGAGCGCGTGACGGAAGAAGGGACGGTCGAGGCCGTGGGGGTCGGCTTGCGCCAGCGTGTACATCGGGACGGCGACGATTGCGTAGACCACCGCCGCCGACGCGACCATGACCGGCACCGCGATCGCGAATCCCAACGCCACCGATCGCCGCAGCGACCCCCGCTCGACCGCGACCGGCTCGGCCGGCTCTGCCTGCTGCGTCATGGCCCGTCGATCGTACGCAGTACGGTCCGACGTCGTGCGCCGAGTCCTCGTCGTGGTGCTCCTCGGGGTGGCGGCGTGTGGCGGGCACACGCAGACGAAGGCCGAACAAGGCCGGTCGATCGCCGAGCAAGCGGGGCTGGCGCCGGACGTCGCCGCATTCTTCGCGCTGGCTGCGTCGGGAGCGAACGCCACCTACCGAGTCACGATCGGGACGGCGGATGCGAAGGGCCAGGCGGTGCAAGTCACCACCACCCAGCGGCCTCCCAACACGCGGCTCGACGTCTTCAACTCCGACGGCACCGTCGATTCCACGATCAGCTTGGGCCCGAGCCGCTATCAGTGCACGATGGCCGCCAGCCGCTGGGATTGCGGTGAGCTCGGCGTCTCCAGCACGAGCGGTTCGCAGGTGTTCGACCCGGCCGCGGTGCAGCGCTCCATCGACGTCTTCCGCCAACGGGCCAGCGACTACGACTTCCGCGTCGACGATCGCCAACTCGTGGGCATCACGGCGCGCTGCCTGGTGACCACGCGCAAGCCCGGTCACGAGCAGGATCCGTCGCTCGGTGCCGCCGCGACGATGTGTCTCTCGCCAGAGGGCGCCATCGTGCTCGTCGAGGTGCCGGCGGGCGCGGTCACCGCGACGACGTACACGACCACGATTCCGGACGACGCCTTCACGCTGCCTGCACCGGTCAGCTCGTCCTCCACGTCCTCGTCTTCGTCAGCGCCGACGACAGCAAACTGACAGGATCACGCCATGGCGCGTGAAGGTCTCACTGCATTCCAAGCGGTCAACCTCTACTTCGAAGAAGCATCACGCATCATCGACCTCGATGAGGAGATGCATTCGATCCTGACATCGACGTACCGCGAGATCGCGGTGCAGGTCCCGGTGCGACTCGACAACGGCGGCCTCGTCGTCGTGCGGGGCTACCGCGTACAGCACAACGGGGCGAGGGGCCCGTACAAGGGCGGCATCCGCTACCACCCCAACGCCGATCTCGAAGAGATTCGAGCGCTCGCATCCTTGATGACGTGGAAGACCGCGTTGCTCGACGTTCCCTTCGGTGGGGCCAAGGGCGGCATCACCGTCGACCCCAACGGCATGAGCACCACCGAGTTGCAGCGCATGACCCGCCGCTTCACGAACGGCATCAGCCACGTGATCGGTGTCTACCGCGACATCCCCGCGCCCGACGTGAACACGAACGCACAGACGATGGCCTGGATGATGGACGCGTTCTCGTCGGGGCACGGCTACAGCCCGGCGATTGTCACCGGCAAGCCGTTGTCGCTCGGCGGCCAGCCCGGACGAGAGGCCGCCACCGGTCGCGGCGTGATCTACATCCTCGACGCCTACGCACGGCAGCACAGCCTCGAACTGCAGGACCTCCGCCTCGCCATCCAGGGATTCGGCAACGTCGGCTCGTGGGCCGCGACCGAAGCGGCCACCCACGGATGCCGCATCGTCGCCGTGTCCGACCGGTTCGGCGGGGTGTATCGCGCGAGCGGACTCCCGGTCGCCGAGTTGGTCGAGATTGCCAAGCGCGGCGGCAAGGTCGGCGACCTTCAGGGCGTCGACCAGATCACGAACGAGGAACTGCTCACGTGCGAGTGCGACGTGTTGATCCCCGCCGCTCTCGACGAGCAGATCCATCAAGACAACGCCAACCAGGTGAAGGCGAGCGTCGTGATCGAGGCGGCCAACTATCCGACGACGCCCGGTGCCGACAAGATCCTCGGTGATCGCGGTATCGACGTCGTGCCGGACATCCTCGCCAACGCCGGCGGGGTGACCGGGTCGTACTTCGAGTGGACCCGCAACATCCAGCAGATGCCGTGGACCGAAGAGCGCTTCAACGAAGCGCTCGCGCAGTACATGGAGCGGGCGTACAACGTGACGGCCGCGTTCGTCGAAGAGAAGCATTGCACGATGCGCCAAGCCGCCTTCGCCATCGGCATCCAACGCGTCGCCCAAGCCAGCCGCCTCCGCGGCTACATCTGACCGTTCTCGAGGCAATAGCCACCGCTTTGCGGTGCCTATTGCCTCGAGTTCACCGCTGGAGTGAGGGGGACGAGTTCTTGCTCGCCGGTCTCGTCGTCTTCGACGAGGCGCCAGCCGCAGAGCTCGGCCAGATAGGGATGGCCTTCGTCGGGGCCAGACGCGATCAGCTCGTCGCCCGCGAACAGATGCACGTGACCGCGCGGCCGGTAGATATAGCGCTGGTCGCGCAGCACGGCGAGCACGTGGAAGCCGGGCTCGATGTCGATGCGCAGGTCGCCGAGGGTGGCACCGTCGGCCCGTGACCCCGGCGCGACGGGCACGCGGACGACGACCTCGTCGGACTCGCCGAGCGCGAGGGCCAGGATCGGGTGGAGCTCTTCCTTCTGCTCGATGAGCCACACCATCTGCTGGGCTTGATCGCCCAGGTCCTCGGCCGCCTGCGACAGGTGCAACAGGCCTCGCAGCGGGGCCGGATCGAGATCGTCCTTCGCCGCCCGCAACACCCACAGCTCGAGTCGGTCCTTCATCTCGTCGAGCCGGTCTTCGAGATGACGCACCTCCGTCGCGAGACCCTGGTCGCGCAGCACGAGGGCGGAATAGGCCAGCCCGATGGCGGTCTCGGAGATGTTCTTCATCTCGACGAGCACGTCGACGGCGCGGTCGAGGTCGGAGAGGCTGCCGTCTTCTGGTGGCACCGGGGGCTCCCAGCGCGGCGCCGCCGCGAGTTCGCGCAGGCGGTCGATGCCGGCCGGCGACCCACGCAGGAACAGCACGTCGCCCGGCACGCACAGCTGGTCGCCGTCGACGTCGGTGATCCAGTCGCGGTCGCGACGGATCGCCACCACCCGCATGCCGGTCTGCACCGGCAGCTCGAGCGCAGACAGCGGGCGCCGTGCGAGATGGGAGTTCTCACGCACGCGCACGCGGTGCGACACCTCCTCGGCGTTCGACAGGTCGGCCACGAGCTCACGGGGGATGCCGAGCCGGTGTGTGACGATCCGGGCGATGTCGACGGCGTCGTTTCCGATGTTCTCGATCGCGGAGATGACTTGGAGCACCGAGGCCATCTCTTCGGCCTCTTGCGGCCGGCGGGCCGCGAGCACGCAGACCGCGCGCATGTCGTGCACGAGCGAGCTCATCTTGTCTTCGAGTTCGCCCACCTCTTCCGCCATGTCGGGATCGCCGAAGTACAGCGCGGCGTAGGCCAGGTCGACCATGAGCTCAGAGGTGTCTTTCGCCTCCGAGAGCATGGCCCTCAGGTTTCGTGGTCGGTCGTCCATCGGATAGCGGCTCCAGGGTAGTAGGGCCTAACGGATCGAGAATGCAGAGATCGTGATGATCAGGGTGATCGCGCCCGCGAAGTCGACGAACGAGCTCACCGCCGGAATGCCGTAGTTGTCGGGGTCGAGGTGCGTTCGGACCGCAGCGACCGTCGTGTAGTACGCCACCCCGACCACCAGGATCAGACCGACCATCCCGGCCACCACCGAGATGCCCAACATGTACGGGAGTCCGGGGCTTCGGTAGCCGAACGCGCGCCCGACGTAATGAGCGCCGACACCATTGAAGACGTAGATCGGCATCGAGAGCAGGAACAGCAGCCAGATGTCGCGCCGCGCCTCGCGGTCGGGGTAGGCGCTCGGCGTCGAAGTACCGAGGAACATCTTCGTCGCCAGCCGGCCGGCGAGAACACCTCCGAGCGCGCCTCCCGTCGACAAGTGCGCAGGCGCGAGCACCAGCAGCGCCTTGAAGTTGTTCAACACGCTCAGGCTGTGGTCGAGCGCCAATCCGGCACCCGCGCTCACGCACCCGGCGATCACCAGGATCGGCATCGACTCGCGCACGATTCGGCGCAGCTCGACGAGCCGCGAGCGCCAACCGACGATCAGCACGACCACCGCGACCACGGCGACGACTGCGTTGACGACCGGCGTGAGCGTCATGCCGATCAGAAACGTCGCGAGATACAGCGCGGGCAGCGTGAGCACGTCACCGAGCACACCAACGAGCGGCGCAGACACGTTGTCGAGGTCCCAGCCGTAGCGCACCGCACCGGCCGTGACGCCGAGCGTGAGTCCGAGCACCACGATCGAGCCGAGCACGCCGCCGACGATCGAGATCGTCGTGAGGTCGAACGTCGGGATCGAGTTCTGGATACCCGACGCGATGGCGAGGCCCTTCGCCGCGAATGCCAGCACCAGCGAGGCCGACACCGTGAGCACCATCGAGGCGAGGATGTTCTGACCAAGCACGGTGTCGCGGCGAGCGGAGAGGCGGAAGGTACCGGCGTGGATCGCAGTCGACATCCGGTTCCCGAAGGCGCCGAAGATGTTGCCTCGGAGGCCGATGGCCGCGGGCACCAGCACGAGGAGCCCTGGGTACTGCGTCAGGGTGCCGCTGATCGATCCGAGAAAGGCACCGGCGACAAAGCTGGACGACGAGTTGAACGATTGCGCGACGAGGGTCTGGCGCACGCCTGACGCATCAGCGCCGAGCAAGGCGCGTAGGCGCGCCACGAGGGAGAAACGGGGTCGTCGCATGGAGCCGCCACAGTCTGCAACGCTCGGGGTGTGATGGTGATTGATTCTCTGATCGACGAGTACGTGGCCTGGCTCTTCACGGAGTCACCGACGCTGGCGTCGTTTCACGGCGCCGACGGCCACGACGACCAGCTTCCCGACCTGTCGGCCGAAGGTCACGCCCGGCGGGAGGCCTCCGAGGACGACTGGGCGACGCGCTTCAGTGCCCTGGTCGACGCGGACCTCACGCATGACCAGCGCATCGATCGAGACCTCGTGCTGTCACAGCTCACTGGCGCTTCGATCACCCGTGACTGGCAACGCTGGCGACGCGATCCCGATTCGTATGTGTCCGCCGGGCTCATGGGCGTGTTCTCGCTGTTCGTCCGTCGCCTGCATCCCGAACCCGAGCTCGTGCGATCGGCCATCGCCCGGCTCGGCCAGGTGCCTCGGGTGCTCGACGAGGGTCGGGCGAATCTCGATGCCGACCTGGCGAGTGAACTGCTCGTCAACCGAGCCCTGGGTCAATGCCGCGCGGCCGTCGTGTACAGCCGCGACCTGCTGCCCGCCGAGGTCGCGGACGAGAAGTTGCGCGCGGACATCGTCGACGCCGGTGCGACCGCGGCCGCTGCGTATGAATCGTTCGCCGAGTACTTGACGGATCTCGCGTCGCGAGCCAAGGGCGACTGGGCCCTCGGCGAGGAGCGCTACAGCCGGCTGCTCCGCGAGAAGGAGTTGCTCGCGGACGATGCGGCCTCATTGCGCGAACGAGGACGGGCCGCGCACGCGACGCTCGACACCGAGATGCGGGCGCTGTGCCGCGAGCACTGGGGCGACGACGACTGGCGCACTCGGCTCGACATCGTCAACGCCGACCGCCCGGAGACTCCAGAAGCGATGCGCGAGGGCTACGAGCGCTGGACGAACGACGCACGCGCATTCCTCGTCGAGCACGACCTCGTTTCGTTCCCTGAAGGCGAGAGCTGCACGGTCGAACCGTCGCCACCGTTCCAACGACCCGTCCTCGCCGTCGCGTCCTACTTCCAGCCGCCCGCGATGCGTCCTTCGCTCAAGGGCAGATTCAACGTCCCGTATCCGCCGGAGGGCACGTCACCCGAGGAGCTCGCACAACGGTTGGCGGACAACAGCTATCCGAGCATGCCGACCACGAGCGTGCACGAGGCGTACCCCGGTCACCATTGGCACTTCGCGTGGCTGCAGGCCAAAGCGAGCACGCTCCGGCGGTTGGTCACGACCTCGTACTTCGTGGAGGGGTGGGGGCTCTACACCGAGGTCATGATGCGCGAGCAGGGCTTCTACACGGAACCCGGGCAAGAGCTGTGCCATCTCGACGCGCGCATCTTCCGCGCGGCGCGCATCGTGGCCGATACGAGCCTGCATTGCGGCGACATGTCGTTCGACGAAGCCGTCACGTACATGCACGAGAACACCGGGCTCACCGAGGCCACGGCGCGCGCAGAAGTGACGCGGTACTGCGCATGGCCGACCCAAGCAGCGTCGTATCTCACGGGCTCGCTCGAAATCGAACGGATGCGAGCTACGTGGCTCGGCGACGGTCACGGCACGCTGCGCGAATTCCACGACCGCATTGCCGGCTCGGGTGGCCTGCCGATCGCACTGGCCGAACGAGCTCTCTTCGCGTGAGAACCGCTGCGATCGTCACGATTGCACTCATCGTCGCCGGTTGCGCTCACGACGGTCGCACGTTGAGCCCGCCCGCGCCCGGTGCAACTGCGCCGGCACTCCCGGCGACAACCCTGCCTGGGCAGACGGCGGCGGTGCGAGCGCTCGCGCTGTCAACCACTGCCTTCGAGCCGGGAGGGCCGATTCCAGTCGAGTACACGTGCGACGGCGCCAACGTCTCACCGCCACTCGCGTGGGGGTCGGTGCCCGAGGGCACGGTCGAGCTCGCGCTGGTGGTGACCGACAACGACGCCAACGGGTTCGTGCACTGGGTCATCGCACAGCTCGACATGACCACCCAAGCGCTCGCGATCGGCGTCGTACCCGAAGGAGCGGTCGAAGCGAAGAACTCGGCCGGGTCCGTTGGCTGGACGGGACCGTGTCCACCGAAGGGATCGGGCCCACATCACTACGTGTTCACGCTCTACGCGCTGACCGGCCCAACCGGCGTGACCGCGGGGATGGATCCCGGCGCCGCGATCGCGGCAATCTCGCAGATCTCCGGACTCACCGCCACGCTCACCGGGGCGTACGGGCGGGCCTAGCTCACGCGGAAGCCGCGCTCCCCCGTCACCGGTTGTCCCTCGACCTGCACGGCGGTCACGTGCGCGCGCGGAGGACCGATGCGGGCCCACGCAATGAACGCATCGACGGCGTCGGCTGGTCCCTCGACGATCATCTCGACCCGGCCATCGCGCAGGTTTCGGGCGATGCCCGCGAGGTGCAAGCGCACGGCCTCGCGTTCGGCGCTCGCGCGGTAGAAGACACCCTGCACCCGCCCGTCGACCAACAGGCGGCGGCGCACGGTTTCCTCCACGGCGTGCGAACCTATCCGGCGTGTCCGCACTCGATGTCGCCACGATCGCGGTGCTGGCGTTCGTCGGCGTGCGCATCGCGAGTGGCACGCGGATCGCACTCACCGGTCGCGGCCGTGGCCGTGTCACCGAGATCGTTCGAGGCCTGCGGTTGCGCCATTTCTTGCTGGCTCTCCCGGCGTTCGTGCTCACCGCGACCGCGGTGGTGTTCCTGGTGCAGGTCCCCATCCTCGACTGGGGCTGGTGGACCGCACTCGGCGGGTTCGGCAACCCGGTCACCGGAGGCACCGAACGAACGACCGGCACGGTGCTCGAGTGGTTGATCCCACTGGTGTTCGTCACCCTGTTGCTGCCCGCGTTGCCGCTGTTCGCGGAAGCCGAGGAGCGCATGTTCCGCCTCGGCGCCGAGAAACGATCGCGGTGGGGCCGCCTCCGCCGGAGCGTCGAGTTCGGCCTCGCGCACGCGATCATCGGCATCCCGATCGGCGCCGCCCTCGGGCTGAGCGTGGGCGGGATGTACTTCACCGGGAGCTACATGCGCGAGTTCCGGCGCTCAGGTGATCAGAATGCGGCGATGCTCGAGAGCACACGCGCGCACACAGCGTACAACGCGACCGTCATCGCGCTCATCGCCGCGGTGCTCCTGTTCGGGCTCGATCTCTGATGGTCGTCGGCGCGGTCCTGCTCGGTGCTGCGCTCGTCATCGTGCTGGCCGCGCTGGTGTCGTTCAACCGGTTCGTGCGCCAGCGACAGCTCGTCGACAACTCGTGGTCCAACGTCGACACCGAGCTGAAGCGCCGCTACGACCTCATCCCCAACCTCGTCGCCACGGTCAAGGGCTACGCCGCCCACGAGAGCACGACCCTCGAGGCCGTCGTGCGCGCTCGACGCGATGCCGTCGATGCTCAGGGCGGCGCCGCCGATCAGGCCGTGCAGGAGAACGTCCTGGTCGACGCGTTGAAATCGCTGCTGGCACTGCGCGAGGCCTATCCGGACCTGAAGGCCAATCTGCAGTTCCTCGATCTGCAGCAGCAGCTCACGACCACCGAAGATCGCATCCAGGCGGCGAGGCGCTTCTACAACGCCAACGTGCGCGACTACAACACGCGGGTCGAGACGTTCCCGAGCATGCTCGTCGCCTCGCTCGGCCGGTTCGAGAAGCGCGACTACTTCGAGGTCGAGCCCGCGATACGCGACGCGGGTGCGCCCGGGGTGGCGCTCACCTAGCCGCGGCGAGCGAGTAGTTGATCGTGGTGCCCACACAATTGGCGTTGGGCACGACGTTCAACGTCAGGCTCCCGGTGAACTGATCGGCTTGCGCGGCCAGCAGCGTCAAGCTGCCGGTGAGCGTGGTCTCACCAAGCAGCGCGCCGGTCGTGAAGCTTCGACATGGAGCGGTCCCGCTGACGGGTCCCTCGTAGTGATCGCCGACGAACGTGAGGTCGATCTCCTCTCGGGCGCCCTGCGAGCCCTCCGCGTCGACGTGCAGCGTGCACGGTGTGCTCACGCAGGACGACGTGATCACGTAGCCGAGCTGCAGCGTCTGACCGACGGGTTGGCGCGGATTGTTCGACGACGTGACGGTCCTCGTGACCGTCCAGGTCCCGGACAGCGCGTTCGCCATCACGAGCTCAGGCGGCCGTGTCGTCGTCGTGACCAGTGTCGATGTGGTGAGTGGCGTGTTCGCCGCGACGTTCTTCGAGTCGCCGCCGCCGCCCGAAGCCACGGCGACGACCGCGCCGACGACCGCAACCCCTGCGACCACGGCGCCGGCGAGCACCGCTCGCGATGGCCGTGGACGCCGTTGCCGCTTGCGCTGGCGGGCGTCAGACGGTGTGCCTCCGCCGCGACCAAACCCCAGCGGTCCGGCGCGGCCGGCGACGCGTTCCGACGGAACGATGGCATCCGGCGACGCGAGCTCATCGAACAGGCCGGTCGTGTGGGTCTGCTCGGCGGCGCGCAGGACGCGGCCGGCCGGCGGCGACGCCAAGAAGTCACGAACGGCGTCGTCGAGGTGGCCGGCGTCGAGCTGCTCGAAGAATCCCGCCAGTTCGGCCCGCGGAACGCACGCGACTCCTTGCCGTGCGCCCGATACGCGGAACGCCACCGCATCCCACGCGATCGAGAGAGGCTCGACCGTGAAGTTCGGTCGCTGCCGCGAGCGGGTGACTTGCTCGAACGGATTCGGCTCACCTACTGCAGCGCCCACCACCACCGGCGCGGAGCGTACTGCTGGTCAGTCGCCG
>JBEEFW010000070.1:0-11249 GCA_041166385.1 Acidimicrobiaceae bacterium
ACGCCACTGTTTCGGGCGGGCACGCGCCAGCGGTATCGCCAACGAGATGTCCGCCCGTCGAGCAACGCGGTCCACATCACCTACGAGCGGTTGACCGACACGTAGGTCGACCACAGTTGTATCGCCGACCGGTGAGCGCGACGCATAGCTCAGTCCGGTGACGTACCGAGGCTCGTGAAGAACCGCAACAAGTAACCGTCCGGATCGGCGACCACGAACTGGCGGTTTCCGGCCTTCATCGGCCCGGAGGCATTCCATTTGCCGGTGGGAGCCACGACGTCGACGTCATACCACCGCTCTTCGATCGGAACGACCGGCTGCATTCCTGCATCAAGCACGGCGCCGTAGATGCTGTCCACACTCTGCACCGCAATCTGAAGATTCACGCCGCGACCGAACGGATGCTCCAGAGGAGCGGTACGGAACCGTCGCCCAGGACCCGCGGCCTCTTGAAGCATGAGTTCCGCGCGGTCGAGGGCCAGATACGCGAACCGCTCGCGTCGCCGTTCGAAGACGACGGTGAACCCGATCACGCCGACGTAGAAGTCCAACGAGACCTCGAGGTCGGCAACATCGAGCTCCGGGACGACGGGTGCGGACGAGAACTCCGTGTCTCCCACGGTCTTGAAACTACGGGGACAACAGGCGGCGTGCGAGAGGGTTGGCGGCCGTCCCGTAACGCCGGCAGCACGCCCCATATCGCGGGCTCCGATCGCTATCGAGCGCGTCGTCTTCGAGCGCGCAAGCCCAGTAGCGGCATTCTCGCGTTGCTCGACGACTGGAGTGCACCAACAGGACGCTTCCGTCATGCGGGTGCACTTCAGTCGTGCGTAGCGCGGAACGTGCCGATCTCGCGACTCGCCGGGCTCGAGAAGTGAGCGGTATCGCTTGCGTGAGCGATCGGATGATTGATGAATGGCGTGGACGACACGCCGAGGCGCGAGACCCGGCATTTCCGCGGCCATCGGGGCGCTGCTCATTCAAGCCCATATGTGACGCTCCCCAGTAGACGTCGGCCTTCGGCGGTACTGCGGTGGCTGGTACGGGCGGAATGTACGATTGTTTGTCAGGCGGGAAGGGGACCCCACACATGAAGCGTGTATTGATTGGCGCGTTGTGCAGCGTCCTGCTGATCGCGTGCTCTTCGTCGTCGAAGCAGAAGGTGCTCGGGGACACGTCGAAGTCATCGAGCGCCTCCGCGACGTCGACGAGTACTACTTCTGCCAAGGCGCAAGACTTGGTCATAGAGTCTGGATGGTCGTCGCAGGTAGATCACGGCACCCGCCACTCGTGGGCTGGTGCCGCGGTTACCAACCCGAACGCTTCCCTCGCGGCCTACGACGTGTCGGTTGTCTTCAACCTCATCGACACCGCTGGGACAGTCGTGGATACGGAGACGGAAACGATTAGCTACATCGCTCCCGGCGCTCGGGTGCTCGTTGCGCCCCAGCAGATCGGGTTCGACGTGAAGACGGAGCCCGCGGACCTGAAGGTCAACGCGATTGGCGACATGAAGCCTGACAAGGGGTCTGGCGGCGCAAGCGGATTCTCTACCGAGAAGGGCGTCACCTTGACGGTGGTCTCCGCCGGCGTAGACCGCGGTCAGTACGTCAGCAAGATCAAGGGGCAGGTCGAGAACCCGACCTCCGACGTCGTGAAGTATCCGACGGTGAGGTGCATCTACACGCACGCCGGTGTCATCGTAGGCGGCGAGAAGAGCACCATCTCCGATCCGATTGCTCCAGGTGCGACGGTCGCCTTCTCTGCGGGGTTGAACTTCTCCCCCGAACAGGCCGACGGCGCAGAGTGCCAAGCGGTCGCCTAGGACAGCCGAACGTCACGGCGATGATCAACGCGGTGGTGGCCTCGGCTTCCGCTTCAGGCGGCCCCGAACAGCCCGATGTGTGAGGGCCAGGCGCCTTCGTCAGCGTCGTCGTCAGCCGTGTTTGGGTTGGCGAGAACCGGGCGCGATCTCGGATGGGAGTCGGTGCTTGCGCTCGGCTTCGTGATGTTCGGTGGGTTTATGTCGGTGCCGAGTCGCCGGCTCCGACAGCGGTGAGGCCGCCGCGGCGATCCCGTACGTGCCGATCTAGGTCGATCGCATCCGGCAAGATTCGCTAGTGGACGATGTGCCCAAGTTCGTCGTGGGGAGCCTGGCGTCAGACCACGTCATCGTCCGCGTGCTCGGAAGAGAGCGTGAGGCCACCGACTATTGGGATGGGAACTGGCTGATCACCCCGATCACGATCAACGCCGGTCGATTCCGAGGCGAAGTGCCAGCCGACCTTCGATCGGAAGAACTCCGACGCTTCCGAAGCGAGTTGCAGGAAGTGCACTCGTCGTTGAGCGGCGAGGCGGTTCTGGCGTCACTCGACGGCTGGATCAGCCTCGTCGTGAAATGCGAATGGAACGGCTCGTTGACGGTTACTCGCACAGCGAACGATCGACCGGGCACCGGAAGCGAGTTGGAGTTCAAGATCGAGGGCATGGATCAGTCTCATCTTCCAGAGCTGATCGCGCCACTGCTGGCCGTTGAAGCCGCGTTTCCAGTCATCGGCTCGCCCCTGTAGCACGCGCCCGGACTGTACGTGCCGATCGCGCGCATTTACGCTACCCGACGCAATAGGCCAAGAACCGTCCGGTAACACCAGTCCACAGGCGTCACGTACCACCAGATTCGTCACGCGGGCGACGTCGACCATCCCGTCTGCGACGCCCACTGCTCGGCGCGCTCGATGATCCCGGCGATCACATCGCTCTTCGCTTGGGCGTAGTCGTTGCTGTCGACCCACTCCCGCGCCGCCAGTTCCCGCTTGACCGTCTCGTAACGCTGGCGGTCGTCGGCACTCTCACGCAGCCAGTCGCGAAACAAGAGATGCCGGCGCTCGTCGTCGCTCCTCACCCGCCACAGATGCACGTGCACATCACGCTGCGGCGTACGGAACATTCGGTGCTCTGGCTCGATGACCCGCAGCACGTAGCCCGCACGCGTGAGCGCGACGACGAACGCGGCATCGTCGTCCGGATCCTCGACCGCCACCTGAATGTCGACGACTGGCTTGGCGGCGAGACTTGGCACCGATGTCGAGCCGACGTGATCGATGCGCCGCGCAATCGACCCCAACGCCGTCACGATGCGGGCACGCTCGATCTCGAACCTCGCCGGCCATGTCGGGTCGTACTCGACGATCCGGACCGTGGACCCGTCCCGCTCGCCGAGGATCGTCAGGCCGTCGAGCAGCCCGGGCGCACGACCCCAACCGCCACCGCCGGGCGTCAGCATGTGGAGCACATCGCCAGCACGCAACTCGATCGTGCACTTGTCGCCGAGCCGCTCCGCCCGTGCTTCGTCGCCGCCGGGAAGCAACCAGTCCTCGCCGACCGCGCCCGGTTCCCCACCCGCGAGGCCCCACGGTCGAGAACGACGGCGTTCGGCGATGAGCGAGACCGTCACGTCCTCGAGCATCTCGAGATCGCGCTCGATGCCGTCGCCGCCGGGATACAGGCCCGCTCCGCCGCTCCCCTCGCGTAACCGATACCGAAGCACGCGCATCGGGAACGCGCGCTCCAACGCTTCGATCGGCGTGTTCTTGGTGTTCGTCATGCCGGTGTGGACGCCGCTCATGCCCGCCCGCCCGGGACGACCGCCCTGACCACCGGCAATGGTCTCGTAGTACACCCACCCGTCGCCGCCGATGAGCACGTTGTTCATCGTCCCCTGTGACGCCGCGCCGACGCGATCGGGAACGGCCTGCGAGAGCGCGAGCAGGCAGACGTCGGCGACACGCTGGCTGACTTCGACGTTGCCCGCGCCGACCGCGACGGGCGGAGTTGCCGCGACGATCGTGCCCAACGGCGCGATCACCCTCAGCGGACGTAGGGCACCGCCGCTCGCCGGAATCGTGGGATCGGTGACCGACCGCAATGCGAAGGCCACGCACGAGACGGTGACGGCCTCGACGGCGTTCACGTTGCCGGCGCGTTGCTCGTCAGTTCCGGTGAAGTCGAACGTGATCGTGTCGCCGTCGATCGTCACCAGTACCGTGATCGTCGCCGGCGGTTGGCCCGGGCCAGTGGAGTCGATCACGTCGGCCGCCCGCCACGATCCGTCGGGCATCTCGGCCAACGCGGCCCGCATGCGGCGCTCCGCGTAGTCGGCCACCTCGGGAAGAGGCGCGCCGCTGGCGACGATCTCGGCCAGTCGCGCGATGCCGAGCACGTTCGCACCGACCTGCGCATCGAGATCACCCGCGCGCTCCTGGGGCGTACGCGACGCCGCAAACAACTGCGCGCGCACCTCCTCCGTCAGCAGTACCGGCGGCAGCCGTAGACCTTCCTGCGAGATGTCGGTCGCGTCGGCGGGGATGGAACCGGGTGCATCACCACCGACGTCGGCGTGGTGGGCGCGGTTCGCCGCCCACCCGGCGAGTACGTCGTCGATGAAGCACGGGGCCACGAGCGTGATGTCGTTCAGGTGTGTGCCCCCGGCGAACGGATCGTTGAGGATTACCTGATCGCCCGCTCGCAAGGACGGACCGAGCGCATCGATCGCCGCTCGCACCGACGCCGGCATCGATCCGAGATGCACGGGGATGTGCTCGGCCTGCGTCAGGAGCTCACCGTCCGCGGTGAACAGCGCCGCCGAACAGTCGGCGCGCTCCTTGATGTTCGGACTGAATGCGGCCCGCCGCAACACCGCGCCCATCTCGTCGGCGACGCCGACAAGTCGGGACACCAGCACCTGCAGCCCGGCCGGGTCCAGGCTCATGGGCGCGGCTCGATGCCGGGAACCGCTTTTGGCGCGTCCGGCGACACATTCCGTTGCGTTCCGCGCCAATTCTTCGCGGCCCAACGTTCTTGGCGCGGTTGGCGACGCCACACGTCGCCCCTCGTCCAAAGTGGGCAGAAGGGGGCGGTCATCGGTCGAGGACCAGGGCGCCGGCTTCGCCGCGGCGCGCCCGCCAGCCGTCCGCAACCCAGATCGTGCAGTCGGGCTCGGCGATCACCGCGGGACCCACCGCGACCTCACGAGTCGATGAAGGCAGCGACGTCACATCGAGCGGCGCGTCGATGCGCGCTCGCGCGCGAATCGCAACGATCTCGACCGGCGCATCGGAACGCGAATAGCCGTTGCGCCGTGCGTGCTCGTCATAGAAGTCGTCGACAGCCGAGACCGTGATCTCATGACTCTGCCCGGCGTACCGAACGTCGAGCGCCGTCGACGTCACCGCGTCGCGACCGACGTGCGCTCTAGCCTCCTCCGCGAGCGCACGCAACGCGCCGTCGACGTCACCGCCGGCCCACGAACGGACCAGCTCACGAGCACGCGGCGCGCCGAGCATGCCGAGCGCCGACAGCACCCCCGCTCGGGCCGGCACGATCACGCGCGTCATTCCGAGCGCATCGGCGAGCGCGCAGGCGTGCAACGGTCCGGCGCCGCCGAACGCGACGAGGGCGAGACCACGGGGATCGACGCCCCGCTCGATCGACACCGCACGCAGCGCGCGCTCCATGTTGGCGTTGACGACGGTCACGACACCTTCAGCGCTCACTCCGGCCGTGTCGAGCGCGGCGCGAGCGGCGGCGCCGTCGAGCACGCCGAGCCCTGGAAGCCCGTTCGCCGCGGGGATGCGTCCGAGGACCACGTTGGCGTCGGTCACCGTCGGCTCCGTCCCTCCGCGGCCGTAGCACGCTGGACCGGGTACGGCTCCCGCGCTCTGCGGTCCGACGGCCAGCGCACCGCCGGGATCAATGCGGGCGATCGAACCACCGCCGGCCCCGATGGTGTGCACGTCGAGCGACGGCAGGCGGATGGGAAGTCCCGCGATCACACGACCGGGCGCGGGCTCGGGCAGCGCGCCACGCACGAGACACACGTCGGTCGATGTGCCGCCCATGTCAAAGGTGATCGCATCGGGCGCACCGTTCGCTGCAGCGACGGCGACGGCCGCGAGCACACCGCCCGCCGGTCCCGACAAGAGCAATGCGGCCGGCAGCTCAGACGCCTCGACCAAAGGCATGAGACCTCCGGCCGAGGTCATCACCAGCACCTCGGCCGCGACATCGGACAGGCGACCCAAGTACGCGCGACACGCCGGGCGCAGGTACGCGTTCACGACGGTGGTGAGCGTGCGCTCGTATTCGCGGAACTCCGGAGAGACGTCGGCGGAGCACGTGACGTCGAACCCACGGCCCGCGAACGTCTCGGCCAGGTGGCGCTCGTCCGAGGGATCGAGGTCGCTGTGCAACAGACAGATCGCGACTGCTTCGACTCCGCTCGGCAGGCTCGATCCGTCGCCAGCCTCGAATCGCCGCGACCGGGGCACCAGCGGGTCGGGCCGGTCGGCCCACAGGTCATAGAGGGACGGGCGGTCCTGCCGGCCGATCTCGACGACATCGGTGAATCCGGGGCTCGTGACCAGCGCGACCCGGGCTCCGGCCCTCTCCAACAGAGCATTCGTGGCGACCGTGGTGCCGTGCGCGAGCACGTCTGGCGCGGGATCGAGGGCATGCGCAGCGGCCCGGACGGCCTCAGAAGGGTCGTCTGGGATAGAGGGAACCTTGGTGCTTTGGCCGTCTTCGGCCACCGCATCCGTGAAAGTTCCGCCGGTGTCGACACCGACGCGCACGCGCGGAACCTAGCGTGGAGTCGTGGCCGACAATCGTTGGGTGAAGAAACTGCGTCGCAAGGACGACGATCGCCCCAACGACGAGGCCGACAAGAAGAAGGACAACGTCGATCTCGGCGGCGAGGAGCACGCCTGGTGGGCGGCTCGGGACGAGCTCGACAGCAACAAGCGTCCGAGCATGCACAGCAAGCACAAGCCCGTCGAAGAAGAAGCAAAGCGCAACACGTTCGAGGACTACTTCAGCACGGAGTCGCTCTTCGACTGGACCGGCAGCGAGGACAGCATCTTCGACGAGAGCGATCCCTACGTCGTGCTCGGGCTCCCGCCGTCGGCGTCCTGGGAAGAGATCAGCGCATCGCACCGCCGACTGGCCAAGCTGCACCATCCCGACCGGCTGATGAACGCCAGCGAGGAGGAGCGCGAGAACAGCGACCGGCGCATCCGTGAGCTGAACATCGCCTACATGGAGCTCCGCCGCCGCAAAGGCCGCTGACTACTCATTCTCGAGGCAATACGCCTCGGTAAACGGTGGCTATTGCCTCGAGAATGGTTATTCGCCGAGGGTGCCGGTTCCGCCGACCTGCTTGAGGCATGCCTCGACGGCGAGGAGATCAACGAGTTCGTTCATCGGATCGGTGCCGTGTCCCTTCACCCACTGAAACGTGACGTCGCCGCGCTCGAGCACGAGGTCGATGAACGGCTCCCACAGATCACGGTTGGCGACGGGCTTGCGTTGGCTGTTCTTCCACCCGCGCGACTTCCAGCCGACGTACCACTTGTCGCGGAAGCAATTCACGACGTACGTGGAGTCGCTGACGATCTCGAGCTGTCCGGGGTTCGAGCGCACGGCCTCGAACGCGGCGGTGATCTCCATGCGCTGGTTCGTGGTGTGCGGCTCGGAGCCGCTGGCCCACGGCCCGCCCGGTACGGCCCACGCCCACCCGCCGGGGCCGGGGTTTCCGCTGCACGCTCCGTCCGTATAGGCGATTGTCATCGGGGAGGAGCAATACCCATCGGTAACCGGCGAGAATAGAGCACATGATCATCGACGGGTTCGTCCACCAGCTCCCGGACGTGGATCCCGAAGAGACGCAGGAGTGGCTCGACTCCCTGTCCGCGGTCGTCGACGCACAGGGCAAGACCCGGGCCAGATTCCTCATGAGCAAGCTGCTCGAGCGAGCCCGCGAGCTGCAGGTCGGTCATCCCGCCACGGTCAGCACGCCGTACGTGAACACGATCCCGCCGGAAGAGGAGCCGTGGTTCCCGGGCGACGAGCACGTGGAGCGCCGCATCCGGGCGTACATCCGGTGGAACGCGGCGGTGATGGTGGCCAAGGCCAACAAGCACGCCGACGGCATCGGCGGTCACCTGTCCACGTTCGCATCGAGCGCGTCGCTCTACGAGGTCGGCTTCAACTGGTTCTTCCGCGGGAAGGACGACGGCCTCGCCGGCGACCACGTGTACTTCCAAGGTCACGCCGCCCCCGGTATCTACGCCCGTGCCTTCCTCGAAGGGCGCCTCACCGAAGAGCAGCTCGACAACTTCCGGCGCGAGATCGGTGGCAACGGCCTGTCGTCGTATCCGCACCCGCGGCTCATGCCGGAGTTCTGGGAGTACCCGACGGTGTCGATGGGTCTTGGGCCGATCAACTCGATCTATCAGGCGCGTTTCAACAAGTACCTGCACAACCGGCGCATCGACGACACATCCAACTCGCGGGTGTGGTGCTTCATCGGCGACGGTGAGACCGACGAGCCCGAGACACTCGGGTCGATCTCGTTGGCGGCCCGCGAGCAGCTCGACAACCTCACGTGGGTCATCAACTGCAACCTGCAACGGCTCGACGGGCCGGTGCGCGGCAACGGCAAGATCATCCAAGAGCTCGAAGCTGTGTTCCGCGGCGCCGGCTGGAACGTCATCAAGGTCATCTGGGGCTCGAAATGGGACGAGCTGCTCCACCGCGATGTCGACGGTGTGCTCCTCAACAAGATGAACACGACCGTCGACGGCGAGTTCCAGCGCTACGCCGTCGAGCAGGACGGCTCGTACATCCGCGATCACTTCTTCGGACCCGACCCGCGGCTGCGCAAGATGGTCGAGCATCTCGCCGACGAAGACCTGCGCTGGTTGCCGCGTGGCGGGCACGACTACCGCAAGCTCTACGCCGCGTACAAAGCCGCCACCGAGCTCGAGGGCGCGCCAACGGTGATCCTCGCCAAGACGGTGAAGGGGTGGACGCTCGGCTCGGAGGTCGAGGGCCGCAACGCCACCCATCAGATCAAGAAGATGACCAACGATCAGCTCATGGCCCTGCGCGAGCGGCTCTACCTCCACGATCAGATCCCGGAGGACGCGCTCGCCGATGGCAAGGAGCCGCCGTACTACCGGCCGCCGGAAGACTCCGACGAGTACCGCTACATGATGGAGCGGCGCGCCGCGCTCGACGGCCCGCTCCCCCGGCGGCTCACGACGATCAAGCGCAAGCTCGAACTGCCGTCGCCCGACGTGTTCGGTGAGTTCGACGCCGGGTCGGGAAAACAAGAGGCGTCGACGACGATGGCGTTCACCCGCTTGCTGCGCAACCTCGCCCGTGACAAGAAGTTCGGGCCGCGGGTCGTGCCGATCATCCCCGACGAGGCGCGCACCTTCGGGATGGACGCGCTCTTCCGCGAGTTCAAGATCTACGCATCGGAGGGCCAGAAGTACGACTCGGTCGACTCGCAGCTGCTGCTGTCGTACACGGAGTCGAAGGACGGCCAGCTGCTCGAGGAGGGCATCACCGAAGCGGGATCCACGTCGAGCTTCACCGCTGCGGGCACGTCGTACGCCACCCGCGGCGTGCCGGTCGTTCCGTTCTTCACCTTCTATTCGATGTTCGGGTTCCAGCGCGTCGGCGATCTCATCTGGGCGGCGGCCGACGCTCGCTGTCGAGGCTTTCTCATGGGCGCCACCGCCGGCCGCACCACGTTGCTCGGCGAAGGTCTGCAACATCAGGACGGCCACAGTCACGTGCTCGCATCGACCGTGCCCACGTGTCAGGCCTACGACCCGGCGTTCGCGTACGAGATGGCGGCGATCATCCGCCACGGCATCGACCGGATGTACGGCAACGCCGGCGCCGGGTCCAAGGACGAAGACCCCGACGTCTTCTATTACCTCACCATCTACAACGAGAACTTCATTCAGCCGCCGAAGCCCGACGGTGTCGACGAGGGCATCATGCGCGGCCTGTACAAGTGGGCCGATGCACCCGAGGGACCGTCGCGCCGGGCGACGATCGTGTTCTCCGGCTCGGCGCAGAAGGCCGCCCGCGAGGCGCAGGCCGAGCTCGCCGAGCAGTTCGACGTGGCCGCCGAGCTGTGGTCGGCGACGAGCTACAAGGTCCTACGTGAGGAAGCGCTGTCGGTCGAACGCTGGAACCGCTTGCACCCGGAGGACGAGGCTCGTGTTCCGTACGTCACCGAGCAGATGACGACCTCTGAAGGTCCGCTCATCGCGGTGACCGACTTCATGAAGATCGTCCCCGACCAGGTGTCGCGATGGGCACCCGACGACCGGGCATTCATCCCGCTCGGCACCGACGGCTTCGGCCGCAGCGACACTCGCGAGGCGCTGCGCCGGTTCTTCGAGACCGACGCGGCACACGTCGTGGTTGCAGTGCTGTCCGGACTCGCGGCGCAGGGCGACGCCAAGCCCGACGAGGTCGCCAAGGCGATCAGGCACTACGGCATCGACGCCGACGCCCCCGACCCCCGCGTGTCCTAGCGCGTTCTCGAGGCAATGAGCGTCGGTTACCGACGCTCATTGCCTCGAGTTGTGCGTTCGTGCAGGATCACGACGCCGTCGCCTTCGCAGTCGACCAGCGCTTGGCCGCGGCCGAGTGTGCTCATGAGGATCGCTTCGGCCGGCCCGCGCACGAGCGGCGCGCCAGTGGTCCCCCACGACCAATCCGTGTCGGTCGCTTCGAAGCGCAGGCCCTTCATGCGCCGCTTCGAACGGAACACCTGGCCGAGCTTCGGCAGGTACGGCAACAGCGGCGCGGTGCGCTCGATCGGCACGTCGCGCGGACGATCGAGGGCGCGCCGGATGTCCTGGTGATGCACGAGGCGATCCATCAGGTTCAGGCGGTCCGGGAACACACTCGATGTCCCCTTCCACGGGTCGCGATCGTCGAACTCGCGCAGCAGTTGCTCGGGACTGCGACCCTCGGCGCGCTTGATCGAGTAGTGGCTCCCGGAGCGATCGGAGTTGAACCCGAAGCGGCCGAGCTTCCACGGCAGTGTCCGCAGCTTCAGTCCGTTGCCGTAGAGGATGTGGCCGACCACGTCGCGCACGCGCCAGCCTTCGCATAACGACGGTCGTTCCCAGTCCGCCTCGTCGAGCGAGTGCAAGTAGGTCGAGAACTCGGCGTTCTCCTGGTCGTGCATGCGGCGGTACTCGTCCTTGGTCACGCCCTATGTTGCCGGTTTCAGATCGACGGTCACGCCGCCGGTAACGCGGACGAGTTCCGTCGGCGTGATCGCGAAGACGTGATTGTGACTGCCGGCCGCGGCCCAGACGATGTCGAAGCTCAGTAAGTCGCGATCGACGAAGGTCGGCAAGGGCGCGGGGTAGCCGAAC
>JBEEFW010000071.1:0-4327 GCA_041166385.1 Acidimicrobiaceae bacterium
GATCAAGACCACGACATCCGTCGTCGACCTCGGCGAGCTGTTCAACCGGCTCGGCCCCATCGTGACCAGTCTCGATTCGAAGCAGATCAACGACTTCCTCGACACCGTGAGCCAAGCGCTCGACGGCCAGCAGGACAAGGTCGGCAAGGCCATCGACGACCTGGCGATCTTGACCAAGGGCCTGGCCACACGCGACGAGAGCCTCAACCGGCTCATCGCGAACCTCAACACGGTGGCGGGCACGATCACCAACCGCGATCAGCAGATCCGCGTGATGCTCGACAACCTCGTCCTCATCTCGTCGACGTTCAGTGCGAACACGCAGACCCTCGACACCGCACTCCAGGAATTCGGAACGTTCTCGGACAGCCTGCGCACGATCCTGGTGAACAACAGCAGCGAGATCGACCGGCTCATCAGCAACGTCGATCTCGTCGCCACCGATGTGATCACGCCGGAGTTGGCCACGCTCGACAGTGCGCTGAAGGGCGTGGCCGAGGCGGCCAAGCACACGTTCCTCTCGTCGCGGCTGGGGGAGTGGCTCAACGAGGCGATTCTCTGCGCTGATGCCGGAGCGCTCGGCACCGTTCCGTGCGACGCCGTCACCAACAAGGGCATCGAGCTGGCGGAGATCGGCAGCCAGGCCGTCAGCACCCAAGCCGGTGCGAACGCGTTGCAGCACTTCCTGTTGGGGCCGGTGCAGTGAGGTCGTTCCGGGACATGAACCCGTACCTCGTCGGCATCGTCTCGATCGTCATCATCGGCGCGCTCACCGGGGCCGCTTTCGGTGTCGGTCTCCTTCACCTCCTCGAGAACACGTACGACCTGCGCGTCGAGTTCGCGGATGCGTCGGGACTCCGCACCGGCGATTCCGTGCGGGTGGCCGGCGTGAAGGTCGGCCGGGTCACCGACATCAAGGCCGACCGGCAGAACGGGCTGGTGCTCGTCGATCTCGTCGTGAACCACGGCACGCACCTGGGGCCCCAGACCCAAGCCGACATCGCGCTCGAGACATTGCTCGGAGCCAAGTACATCCGGCTCAAGGGCCCGGTGGCCCAGCCCTATCTCGAGGACCTGCCGAAGAACGACAAGCGACGAACGATCCCGGTCGCCAGGACGACCACGCCGTTCGACGTCTTCACCCTGACGCGGGTCGCGACGGAGAACATCAAGGCGCTCGACACGGCCGAGCTCAACAAGCTCATCAACGACTTCGCGGACATCACCGAGGGCAAGCAGCAGTCCGTGGCCGACCTCGTGCAAGGTCTCGACAAGGTGTCGACGGCGATCGCGTCGCGCGACACCGAGCTGGCCCAGCTGCTCGAGCGCGCGGACACGCTGTCGCAAACCCTGGCCGAGAAGGACCAGACGTTGGTGGCGCTCATCGACCAGAGCAAGAGGATCCTGGATCTCCTTGCGAGTCGTCGTGACGAGCTGGCGCTCGCGCTCGGCGCCGGGGCCGACGCGGTGACCGAGCTCTCCAAGATCATCGGCGACCATCAGGTCGAGCTCGACCGCATCCTGTCGACGCTGCATTCGACGCTCGACGTCGTCTCGGCGAACCAGGCGAACGTCGATGCCATGCTCGCGTGGCTCGGCCCGGGTCTGTACGACCAAGCGCTCGCCGGACGGCACGGCCCGTGGGCCGACCTCTTCATCCGCTCGCTCGGCCCCGACGTTTTCGGGATCGTGTGCAACGCGCTCAAGAACGGGTCGTGCAACTGATGCGGCGCGTGGCCCGTGGCGTGGTGGTCATCGGGTTGATGGCGCTGTTGACGAGCAGCTGCTCGCTGCCCGGTCGTGGTAGCGGCACCTACAAGCTCGTCGCCTACTTCTCGCGCGCGGTGTCGGTGTATCCGTCGTCGCAGGTTCGGGTGCTCGGACTGCCCGCGGGCACGGTGGACAAGGTCGAGGTCGTCGGTACCGAAGTGAAGATCACGATGTCGATCAACAAGGACATACCGGTGCCGAAGGACGTGAAGGCGCTGCTCGCGCCGCAGTCCCTCATCGGTGAGCGCTACGTCGCCCTCAGCCCGGCCTGGCGGCAGGGCCTCGAGAAGGCGCCGGACGGCATGGAGGTGCGCGACACGATCATCCCGGTCGAGCCGGACGAGGCCCTCGCCGAGTTGAAGAAGTTCCTCGACTCGCTCGACCCCAATGGGCTGGGCCGGCTCATCAACAACACCGCGGACGACCTGCAGGGCCAGGGCGCGACGCTCAATCACGCGCTCGATCAGGTGAGTCAGCTCGTGTCGACGTTCGCGTCGAAGGACACGGAGCTGGCCAGCATCGTGGACAACTTCGACAGGTTCACCGCCACGCTCGCGACGCGTGAGTCGCAGCTGGGCGACATCCTCTCGACCTTCAGCCAAGCGACGCAGGTGCTGGCCGACGAGCGTCAGAGCATCGAGAACCTGCTGGCGGGCCTGGCCGACCTTTCCCGGAACGGCTTGCAGCTCGTGTCGGACCACGCCAGCGAACTGCGCACCGACATCGAGACGCTCACCCGCTTGGCGCAGTCGATCGACGTCAATCTCGAAGGCCTGTCCCAGCTGCTCGACTCGACCCCGATTCTCGTCGACGGCATCCTCAACGCCTACGACCCGTTCAAGCGCGCCATCAACCTCCGCGAGAACTTCGGTCCGGCGGCCGAGGCGTTGCTCGAGGCGACGTTGGGCCCGGGAGTGGTGCCGACACCGTGCATTCCCGGCTTGCAGACGTGCCCGCTTCCGCTCAGCGCGCAGTCGGCGGGCGCACCGGTCGTGATCGAGCTCCCAAAGGCGAGCACCCCCATCGACGACCTGCTGCACCTCCTCGGCGGACCGACCGTGGCCGCGGCGCCCGCACCGTCGAGTGCTGATCGGGTGGCGAACGGTGTCTGTGGCATCGGCGATTTCCTTCGGCAGTCGGCCGGAGCGGTGGTGGGGGCGTCATGAGACGCCGGCGCGCGTGTCGGGCGTTGGCTGCTCTCGGAGCCGCGATGCTCGTCGCGACCGCTTGCAGCCTGCCTGGAAGTACGAAGGGGCCGCTCACGATCACCGCGACGTTCAAGGACGTCGGCGACCTCGTCGTCAACCATTCGGTTCAGGTCGCCGACGTGCGGGTCGGATCCGTCACGAAGATCGAGCTGACGCCGGATTTCAAGGCGAAGGTCACGATGTCGCTGAAGGACGTGAACCTGAAAGCTGACGCGGTGGCCATCTTGCGGCAGACCTCGCTCCTCGGGGAGAAGTTCATCGAGATCCGACCGTGCGATCCGAGCAGCTCGCATCAAGACACGGGCTGCGACGCGAGCGCCGGCCCACTGAAGAACCACACCGACATCCCGCTCGACCACGGCCGCGCCGCGCCGGAGCTCGAGTTCGTGGCGGACACCGCGATTCGTCTCCTCGCGGCCAGCGGACTGCCGAACGACTTCGCGACCCTCGTGCAGACCGGCTCGGTCGGGTTCGCCGGACGGGCCGACGAGTTGCGGGGCCTCATCGGAGACCTGTCCACGATCAGCTCGACGCTGGCGGACCACACCAACAACATCATCAGCATCATCGACGGGCTCGATCAGGCGACCTCCACGCTCGCCGCGAACGATCCGGCGCTGGATCAGTTGCTCGTGAACCTGTCCAACACCACGACCGTTCTCGCCAACAACCGCGACCAGACGGTGGCGACGCTGCAAGCGTTGACGCGGCTCGCCCAGGCGCAGAACGACCTCGTGTTCGAGCCCTACCTGCAACAGGTAGATCGCCAAGTGAAGGAGCTCGACGCGATCGTCAACGAGGTCGCCCAGGGCCGCGGCGAGGTCCGCACGTTGATCCAGTGGATCGACCGGTTCGTGCACCAGATCCCACTCGGCATCCCCGATGACTTCGCGCAGGTGTACGCGTGGTTCATCAACTGCACCCCGGCGAGCTGCTGATGGGCCGCCGAACCCTCATCAACCTGGTGTTCTTCCTGTTCGTGTTCGCGATCATGTGCGTCTGGGCGGTGCGCAACATCGTCGTCATCGACGCGATCGACAAGCCGTACACGATCAGCGGCGAGTTCCAAGCGGCGTCGGGCATCCTGCCCAACGCCGAGGTTGCGTATCTCGGGGTGCACTACGGCCGCGTCAGCAGCGTCTCCTCCGTTCCCGGCGGCGTGAAGATGACGATGAAGCTCGATCGCGACAAGAAGGACATCCCGAAGTCCTCTACGGCTCGCATCTTCCGGAAGTCCGCGATCGGCGAGCCCTACATCGACTTCCAGCCGCCTGCCGGCTTCGACACGAAACACGCGCAGCCGAGCGACTTCCTGCGCGACGGCGACACCGTTCCTGTCGCGCAGACGC
>JBEEFW010000072.1:0-15629 GCA_041166385.1 Acidimicrobiaceae bacterium
TCGCGCACGGCTTTCACGAGCTCTTCGATCACGAGTCGGCAGTCGCCGACGATCGGGACGTCTGGGCGACGAACCTTGCCGAGCTCTGCTGGATCGATGTCGACGTGGATGATCTTGGCGTCGGGCGCGAACGCCGGCACCTTGCCGGTGACGCGGTCGTCGAAGCGCGAGCCGAGCGCGATCAACAGATCCGACTTCTGCATGGCGGTGACCGCGGTGTAGTTGCCGTGCATCCCCGGCATGCCGAGGCACAGCGGATGGTCGTCGGGGAACGCGCCTCGAGCCATGAGCGTCGTGACGACGTGGATGTCCACCAGCTCGGCCAACTCGCGCAACGCCTCCGCGGCCCGCGCCTTCAAGATGCCACCGCCTGCGTAGATCACCGGCTTGTGGCTCTGCAGGATGAGCTCGGCCGCCTCCTTGATCTTGCGCGGGTGTCCCTTGGTCGTCGGCTTGTACCCCGGCAGGCCAGCGGAGATCTCGTCGTCCGACGGCCAGTACCACTCCATTGCCGAGCGCGGGTTCTTCGGGTCGACGATGTCCTTCGGGATGTCGATGAGCACTGGGCCCGGTCGACCGGTGGTCGCGATGTGGAACGCCTCGCGGACGGCGCGGGGGATGTCGGCTGCCTCGGTCACGAGCTCGTTGTGCTTGGTGACCGAACGAGTGATGCCGACCGTGTCGCACTCCTGGAACGCGTCGGTGCCGATCGACGCCGTGCCGACCTGACCGGTGATGACCACCATCGGCACCGAGTCCATGTAGGCGTCGCAGAGCGGGGTGACGATGTTCGTCGCCGCGGGGCCGCTCGTCACCATCGCCACGCCCGGGCGTCCCGTGGCGTGGGCGAAGCCTTCGGCCATGTGGCCGGCACCCTGCTCGTGGCGCACGAGGATGTGGCGGATCGGTGAGTCGATGATCGGGTCGTACACCGGGAGGATCGCCCCTCCGGGGAGGCCGAAGATGACCTCCACGCCCTCCATCTCGAGGGCTCGGATGAGGGCTTGGCCACCATTGATCTGCGGCATCAGGAACTCTGCTTTCTCATGATTTCCGGGTGAAAAACGACGACGACCTCCCGGCTGGGAGGTCGAGCAAGCGCACGTGGCGGTGGGGGCTACGTGCGCTAGGTCACTACGAGGATGATTCCGGTCGGCAACATCGGCGGAATGATGCCATCGAGGGGCCTGTCCCGGCAAGTGGGATGGCTTTGACGGCTGGGGGTGCCCGACTATGGTGGCCGCAGGGCAGCTATGCCGGGGTCTGGAGTAGCAGGAGTTAGGGGCACCGGCGACGAACTCGGGTCTATAAATCAGCCGCGTCTGGGGAGAGAGACAACGTGCGAATGACTGGATCGATGGTTCGGCGGGTCTTGGCTGGAGCCTTTCTCGTGGTGGTGATGACGTTGTCGCTCGCTGGCGCTGCTTCGGCGCAGACTGCTCCGACCGGTCCGACCGGTCCGACGACTACGCAGCCGGTCACCACGACCACGATCAAGTCGGCCGGAACCACGACGGCGCGCACCGGTATGGAGATGTGGATCCCGCTGGTGTTCGGTGGAGGGATCATCGGCATCGCGTTCGCCGCTCGCACCCTCGCCCGCGCTCGGCACACCGCGTGATCCGCTAAACGCTCCTGCGTCGTTGGATCAAGCGGCTCGCCGCCGCACTTGCACTCACTGTTGCGGTCATCACCGGTCTCGCCGTGCGCGACATCCTTCGGGTGCGCGCTGAGCTCGAGCGAGGCCAACAGTCTCTCCAGTCGCTCGACATCCATCACGTCGCTCAAAGCGACATCGCCGCGGTCGTTTCTGAAGCCAGTCGCGAACTGGACAACGCCGACTCCATCGCTCGTTCGAGCCGGTGGCTCGGTCTGCTCAGCCATGTTCCCGGGGTGGGCACACAAGTTCGCGGTGTGCGCGAGCTGGCCTCCGCGAGTGCGGTCATCGGTCAGCACGGCCGGGACGCGGCCGATCGAGTCCAACGCGCACTCGACGCCAACACGGCAGCGGGGCCGCCCGGCCGGGTCGCGCTGGTCGAGGAGGTCGGGCGAGCGCTCGACGTCCTGAGGACGGAGCTCCGGAGCGTGCCAATCGGCGCACACGGCTGGCTCCTTCCGCCGCTGGGGTCGGCGCGACATCGTCTCGTCGAGCGACTGGACAAGGCCGACCGTCAGCTCGGTGACGCCCAGAAGATCGCGAGTGCGCTCCACGGATTTCTCGCGGGGCCGCGGCGCTTCCTCATCCTCGGAGGGAACAACGCGGAGATGCGAGCGCTGCCGGTGACCACCACCGCCGGGGCCGCGACAGTGCTCGACGGAGAGGTGTCGGTGGGCGATTTTCTCGACACCTCACACATCGATCTGCCGTATCCGGGCGTGTCCTTCCCGTCAGACTGGAAGCCGCTCTATGAGTGGCTCGGTCCGGGGCAGGCCTACACGTCGGCCGTGATGTCACCGAACTTTCCTCTTGCGGCGGAAGTGTCGAGTCGCATTTCGGAGCACAACGAGATCGGTGCGGTCGACGGTGTCATCTTCGTCGACACTTTCGCGTTGCAATCGCTGCTCGGCGTTCTCGGTCCGGTGACGGTGGACGGCACGACGTACGACGGCAACAACGCGGCGCGGATTCTCATCAACGAGAACTACCTCCGCTTTCAAACGCGCAACGAGTCCCCGGAGCGACGCGACACACAGGGGAAGGTCGCCAAGGCCATCTTCGATGCGATCAACAGCCGGCAGTTCACGATGACGAAGCTGGCGGCCACGCTGCTCGACCTCACCAAGGAGCGCCACCTGTTGGCGTGGTCGCGTGATCCTGTCGAGAACGAGATGTGGGATCTCGTCGGTGCGAGCGGCGCACTCGCGCCCAACAGCTTCCTCATCGCGTCGCAGGACCTTGGAGGAAGCAAGCTCGACTACTACGTGAACGTCGACGTCCGTGCTGCGGTCGAGAGCCTCGGCGACCGGCGGCGGGTGGACCTGGCGATCACGTTGACGAATCCGACACGGAGCGTCTCGAGCGCGTACATCGACGGCGGCTCCATTTATGCAGATCCCGGCGAGTACGGCAGCTTTCTCGCGGTGTACATGCCGCGCTCGGTACTTGGCGTCAAGAACGACGACCCGGGCATCAGCTACATCGGACCGGACGGCAACGTCTCCGCCGCCGTGGTCGAACTACGCGTGCCACAAGGAACTTCGAAGACGGTTCGATTCGAGTTCTTCCTGCCGAACTCGGAACGAACGCTCGAGATCGTCCCCTCGGCTCGGCTGCGCCCGATCACGTACGCGATGAACACGCTGTCGTTCAATGACGCGGTTCCGATCACCCTGAACCTTGAACGTCTCGCGCGGAACGAGCCGACACCGGCCTGGCTGTTGATGGGGCTCCTGCTGTTGGGCCTCGGCATGGGTCTCGTCGGTGATGCGTGGGGGCGGATGGCCGTCGCAGTCGACGACCCCGCCTCCCGGCGAGCGCGGATCGACGCCAGCGTCGGTTGGTGGATCGCCGTGTCCGGTCTCGCGCTGATCGCCGTCTACGTAGGTCTGTGGATCACGCCTCAGTGATCGCGCCTCGCTCGGCTCCCTGCGCCAAGCGCGCGTACTTCGCCAGCACGCCCGTCGTGTAACGCGGCTCCGGCAGCTTCCACTCTGTGCGCCGGCGGGTGAGCTCGTCCGCGGGCACGTCGAGGTCGATCGTGTGCGAGATGGTGTCGATCACGATCCGGTCACCATCGCGGACAAACGCGATCGGCCCGCCGTCGACCGCTTCCGGCGCAACATGACCCACACAGAAACCGTGGGTGCCGCCCGAGAAGCGCCCGTCGGTGACGAGCGCGCAGTCGCCGCCGCGACCCGCGCCCTTCATAGCGGCCGTGACCGCGAGCATCTCGCGCATCCCGGGGCCGCCCTTCGGGCCCTCGTAGCGGATCACCACGACGTCGCCAGGCTGGATCTGTCCGGCGAGGACCGCCTCCATGGCGCCGTCCTCGCCTTCGAAGACCCGCGCGGGACCTTCGAACCGATCGAAGTCGATGCCCGCGATCTTCACGACCGCGCCCTTCGGCGCCATCGTTCCGGTGAGCACGGCGATGCCGCCACGTATGTGGATCGGCGCGCTGAGTGGGTGCACCACCTTGCCGTCGGGGGCCGGCGGATCGAGCTCGGCGAGGTTCTCCGCCATCGTCTTTCCCGTCACGGTGAGGCAGTCGCCGTGGAGCAGGTCGGCGTCGAGCAGGTGCTTGAGCACGGCCGGAACGCCACCGACTTCGTCGAGGTGCACCATGTGGAACTGGCCGTGCGGCTTCATGTCCGCGATGTGCGGCACGCGGGCGGCCACACGATTGAAGTCGTCGAGGTCGAGCTCGACCTGGGCCTCGTTGGCGATCGCGAGCAAGTGCAACACCGCGTTCGTCGACCCGCCCAACGCCATGGTGATGGCGATGGCGTTCTCGAATGCCTCCTTCGTCATGATCTGCCGCGGACGGATACCGAGCTCGAGCAGCCGCACGACGGATTGGCCGGCGACGAACGCTTGCTCATCGCGGCGGGGGTCGATGGCCGGCTGCGACGACGACCCGGGCAGCGCCATCCCGATCGCCTCGGCGACCGACGCCATCGTGTTTGCCGTGAACATGCCCGCGCAGCTGCCCTCGGTCGGGCAGGCGGCGCACTCGATCTTCTTGAGATCTTCCGCCGACATCGTGCCAGCGGCGTGCGAACCGATCGCTTCGAACACCGTGGTGATGTCGATGGACTGGCCCTTGTACTCGCCGGGCAGGATCGTGCCGCCGTAGACGAACACGGACGGGAGGTTCACCCGCGCCGCGGCCATGAGCATCCCGGGCAGGCTCTTGTCGCAACCGGCCAGTGTGACCATCGCGTCGAACCGCTCCGCGTGCATCACCGTCTCGACGGAGTCGGCGATCACCTCACGCGAGACGAGCGAGGCCCGCATACCCTCGTGGCCCATCGAGATGCCGTCGCTCACCGCGATCGTCATGAACTCGATCGGAAAGCCGCCCGCGGCCCGCACCCCTTCCTTCGCTCGCTTCGCCAACCGGTCGAGCGGCATGTTGCACGGCGTCACTTCGTTCCACGACGAGCACACGCCCACTTGCGACTTGCCCCAGTCATCGTCACCCATGCCGATCGCCCGCAACATCGCTCGGGCGCCAGCACGTTCGTAGCCGTCGGTGACCTCGTGACTACGAGGCTTCATCGGGTCAGACATGGCAGCAGGTTATGGCGTAGGCGCTTCGACGACTGCACCGAGAATCGGCTCGAGCTGTGGCTCGTCGAGCGGCTGCGGTATCTCCTTCATCGACGGAACCGGCGAAGGCAGCAGCCAGACGAAAGGCAACAACGAGCCCGCGGCCGCGATCCACAGCGTTTCCCGGATGCCTAGCCACGATCCGAGCGCGCCACCGATGAACCCGCCCAGCGGAAGCGTGCCCCAGACGAGGAACCGGACGCTTGCGTTCATGCGCCCTTGCAGTCGCCGTGGGCAGATCGCCTGCCGCACGCTCACCTGGTTGATGTTGTAGGCGACGCCGCCACCGCCCTCGAGGCCGATGGCGAGCGCGAGCATCATCGGAGCGAGCGACCCGCGCGCCAAGGGGACGAGGACGGGCCCGACCCCCGCGAGGCCAATCGACACGAGGATCGCGCGGCCGACACCGAACCGTCGCGCCAGCCACGGTGCCGTCACCGCGCCGAGCAATGCGCCGAGCCCGCCGCAGGCGAAGATCAGCCCGATCTTGCCACCACTGAATCCGAGCACACGCGTCATGAGCAGCAGGAGGACCGCTCCCCCCATGGCGCCGAAGAGGTTCGCCGTGGCCGTGCAAAACGCCACGGCGCGGATGCGGTGCTCGTGCCACACGAATCGCAGCCCCTCGCGGATGTCGGTCACGAGGCTGGTGAGGTGCTCGCCTCGCTCCGGCACCTCCGCTGGGGTCCGGATCCCGATCAGGCAGAGAAACGACAGCGCGTAGCTCAGCGCGTCGGCCACCACTGCGGTCGATGCGCCCACCCAGTTGATCAGCGCGCCGCCGAGGCCGGGGCCGACGACGTGCGCCGTGGACTCGCTGGCCGCCAGCTTGGCGTTGCCGTCGACCAGCTGTCGACGGTCGACGAGTTCGGGCAGGTACGACTGATAGGCCACGTCGAAGAAGACGGTGAACACACCGGTCACGAACGCCACGATGAACAGATGCACGAGCGTGATCGACCCGACCGCCGACGCGATCGGGATCGAGCCCAGCGCGACCAGCCGGCCGATGTCGGCCACGAGCAACACTCGCCGGCGGCGCATGCGGTCGACCCACGCGCCGGCCGGCAGCCCGACGAGCAGGAAGGGCAGCGTCTCGACGGCGGTCAACGAACCGACCTCGAACGTCGTGGCGTGCAAAATCTGGATCGCGATCAGCGGAAGGGCGAGCACGCTGATCTCGGTACCGACGCGACTGACTGTCTGACCGGCCCACAGCAACTCGAAGTCGCGGTGGCGCCAGAGGGACATCGTCGTGCTCATCGCCGATGCAACGTGACGTAGAAGCCGAGCTTCTCGCCGTTGGGATCATCGGGCTCCTCCGCCAAGTCGCGGACGAGCTTCTCGATGCGGGCCTTGTAGCGCGTGGCTTTGGCGCGACTGAGCTGGGCGCCGAGACGGGTCGTCATGAGGATGTCGTCCGGAGGGAGCTCGAGCAGCTCCGCCTTCAAGGCGTCGAGCATGGCGGCCTGCTCGACCATCTCCTGCTCCGGCGTCTCTGCAGACAGCACCCAGGACTTGCCCGTCGCGCGATAGGGCTTCTCGAGCGCACCGCTCTGCCCTTTTCGGACTCGATCCGGTGCCAGGAAGCCCGTGTCGACCAACATGCGGACGTGGTGGAGCACGGTCGCCGGGTCCTTGTGCAGCCGTCCTGCGAGTTCCTTGTTGGTCAGGGCGTCGTGCAGGCAGAGCCGCAGGATCCGCAGCCGCAACGGGTGCGCCATCGCCTTGAACTCTGCGGGCGTCGCCGGCCGCTTCGGCTGCTTCGGTACCGCCATTGGGAGAACCATAATCGATTTGAAAGTTCCCAATCACTGTGAGTTCTCGAGACCGGGAAATCATCAGGCTCGCCGTGCCCGCGTTCGGCGCGCTGATCGCCGAGCCGATGTACGTCCTCGCCGACACCGCCGTCGTCGGGCACCTGGGCACCCCCCAACTCGGTGGCCTCGCGGTTGCGTCGTCGGTGCTCCTGACGGGCTACGCGGTCTTCATCTTCCTGGCGTACGGCACCACCGGCGCGGTCTCCCGGCTCATCGGTGCCGGCAACGAACGCGAAGCCGCGCATCAGGCGGTGCAGGGCATGTGGCTCGCGCTCTGCATCGCAGCCGTGCTCGTTCCCGCGGGACTGCTGAGCGGCGGATGGCTCGTGCGCGCGCTCGGTGCGTCTGGCGAGGTGGCGACCAATGCCGAGGTCTACCTGCGCATCAGCATGTTCGGTGTTCCCGCGCTGCTGGTGACATTGGCGGGAACGGGCTACTTGCGGGGCCGGCAGGACACCTTCACACCGCTCGCCGTCGCGCTCGGCTCGAACGTGGTCAACCTCGTGCTCGAGCTCGCGCTCATCAACGGGCTCGGCTTCGGCATCGGCGCGTCCGCACTCGCCACCGTGGTCGCCCAGACCGGGGCCGCCGCGATCTACGTCGGACGCGTGGTGCGGGCGGTACGCACACTCGACGTGAGCGTCCGTCCTGACCGCCGGGCGATCGGCGTGCTCGGCCGGGCCGGCGGTGCGCTGTTGCTGCGCACCGCCGCGCTTCGGGGGTCGCTCACTGCCGCCACTGCGATCGCCACACGCATCGGGACCGTCGATGTCGCCGCGCACCAGATCGCCTACGAACTGTGGAACGCGCTCGCGTTGGCGCTCGACGCGATCGCCATCGCCGCGCAGGCGATCATCGGCAAAGCATTGGGCGCCGGCGATGCCGACGAAGCGCGCGCTGCTGGTCGAAGGATGTTGTGGCTCGGCTTCTACGCGGGACTCGTCGTCGGCGCGCTCGTGATCGCGCTCCACACGGTGCTGCCGCACGTGTTCTCGGACGATCCGCGGGTGTTGATGCTCGCCAGCTTCCTGTTGTTCCACGTGGCCGTGCTGCAGCCGGTGAACGGCGTGGTGTTCGTGCTCGACGGCATCCTCATCGGCGCCGGCGACCTGCGGTACATGGCCTGGGCGATGGTGGCCGCGTCCGCGGTGTTCGCGGCCGCAGGCGCGTCGGTGATCGTCTTCGGGCTCGGCATCGGGTGGCTCTGGGCCGCCATCGGGCTGTGGATGGTCGCCCGCCTCGTCGGCCTCGGCGCCCGCTTCCGCACCGGCCGCTGGGCCGTCACCGGCGCAGTGCGCTAGATCAGAAGCCGGTGCTGCAGAACGGCAGTGGACTCGACGCGAACATCGCGTCGGCTCGGCGCAGGGCGTCGGCTGTGCCCGAGACGCGGCCGGCGGCGGCCAACGTCGACCACCGGACTCCACCGAGGTAGGTGCTGCCGAGTGTCTCGACCGACATCGTCAGGTCGGGCGTCGCCGCCTTCTCCTTCTTGCACGTCGCGCCGTCAGGGCCGCCCTCGAGCCGGAATCGCCCGGCGGCCGCGCCCCGCGGACGGAACGGGTCGACAACCTCGAGCACGAGCGAGTCGTCGGTCGCGTAGGTGCGCGCGGCGAGCGCCGCGGGCGTGTTCATGATCCGCAACCACAGGAAGTCCCATACCCCTTCGGTGCGGTACGCCCGCGAGTCGGCGAGTCGCCAATGCAGTTGCGAATCCAACGGATGGAGGCGCAACACGAAACGATGCGTCAAGTCGATGTCGAACACGAACCGCCAGAGCGCAGCCTCGACCTCGGGGTCGATGGCGACGATCTCACGCACGATGCACGTGGCGTCGTCGTCCCCGTCGTACTTGATTCGCCAGGCCGCATAGCCGTCGGGGACGCCGCGCTTGTCTTCGTGCACCGCATGGAGCGTGGCCGACGCACCGCGGCGATCGTACGGACGGTCACGCAGGATCTGCTCCCACCGTCCTTCGGAACGATCGACCGAACCGACTCGCTGGCGGCGCCACGCGTCGAAGATCAGCGGCAGCACCTTTGGCTTCTCGTCCTCCCACACCATGCGGATCCGGCCGCTCGCCCTCGGCTCGGTGAGGAAGGCGGTACCGGACTTGCGTACCTTCGCCTCGACGAATTGGGTGGCCACGCCGTAGCCGAAGCGTCCGTAGATGACCGCCTCGGATGCGGTGAGCCCGGCAATTGCTTCACCGCGCCGAGCGACATCGTCGAGTTGGAACTTCATCATCTTGCGGAGGATCCCGCGGCGGCGATGACTCGGAAGGCAGGCCACCCACGTCACGCCCGCCATCGGAACCGTGTTGCCCGGGACCGTGAGGTCGAACGAGTACGCGCCCGCGCTCGCGACCAACTGGTCGCCATCGGCCACGGCGATCATCCGATCGAATTCGACGACAAGCTTCTCGTCGTCGATGCGCTCCTGCTTCGGGTCCTCACCGAACGCGGTGGACGCGACGCGGTGGAGCTCGAGCAGATTGTCGGCGTTGACCTCGCAGATCTCGTAACCCACGAGATGTCGGTCTAGCCGCTGGACGCCGCTCGACGCTCCTGCAATTTCGCCGTGACCGCTTTCCCGTCCGCCTGACCGTTCGTCGCCTTCATCACGGACCCGACCAGACGGCCAACTGCCTTGTCGTCGCCCGCCACGTACTTCGCCCACACATCGGGCTCTGCGGCAATGGCGGCGTCGATGCTGGCGTCGAGCGCAGACGCGTCCATCGCCTCGAAACCCTTCGCCTTGGCGATGGCCTCCGGGTCGCCCCCCGACGCCACGAGCTCGGCCAGCACGGCCTTGGCCTGCGTCGGCGTCAGCTCGAGCCGGGTGAGCGTGGCCAGTGCCTGAGCATCGACGCGCTCGGCGCCCTCGACGGCCAGGTTGTGCTCGATGTGCGTGAGCACGCGACCGGGATCGCCGCCGGCTTCGATCGCCGCGATGGCGAGCTCGTCCAGTCCACGCGTCACCGCGATGGCGACGGCTCCCTGCGCGCCGTTCGAGAGGCTTGCGAGTCGGGCTCGCCGATCACTGGGCAGCATCGGCATCGCCGCGGCAATGCGCGCCACGTACTCGGCGTCGGGCTCGAGCGGCACGAGATCGGGCTCGGGAAAATAGCGGTAGTCCTCCGCCTGTTCCTTGCTGCGGCCTGGCCGGGTGAGACCGGCACCCTCGTCCCAGTGACGAGTCTCCTGGCGGACGCGCTCGCCCGCGGTGATCAGGTCGACCTGACGGTTCACCTCGTACTCGATCGCGTTCCGCAGCGACCGCACGGAATTGAGGTTCTTGATCTCGCAGCGCGTGCCGAGCTCGGGGTCACCGACGCGACGCACCGACACATTCGCGTCGACGCGCATCGATCCCTCTTCCATCTTGGCGTCGGAAACACCGGTCGTCAGGAGGATGTCGCGCAGCTCGCGCACGTAGTCGTTGGCGTCGTCCGCGCTCCGAAGATCTGGACGACTGACGATCTCGACGAGCGGAATGCCGGCCCGGTTGTAGTCCACGAGCGAGTACTCGGCACCGTGGATGCGACCATCGCCACCGACGTGCGTGCTCTTGCCCGTGTCCTCCTCGATGTGTGCTCGCTCGACTCCGATGCGCGTGCCGTTGGGAAGGTCTAGATAGCCGTTGACGTTCGTGGGCAAGTCGTACTGCGAGATCTGATAGTCCTTCGGCATGTCGGGATAGAAGTAGTTCTTTCGCGCGAACACGCTGCGCTCGACCGTGCAGTGCAGCGCCTGCCCGAGACGGATGGCGAGCTCGACAGCCTTCTCGTTGAGCACCGGCAACGAGCCCGGAAGCCCGAGGCACACCGGGCACACGTTGGTGTTCGGCTCGTCGCCGAACAGGTTCGCGCAGCCGCAGAACAGCTTCGTCTGCGTCGCGAGTTCGCAGTGCACCTCGAGCCCGATCACGGTCTCCCAACCCTCTGGTGTCACTGAGCAGACTCCTCGCGAAGCTGCTGGCGCAGCACGAACTTCTGGATCTTGCCGGAGGCGGTGCGCGGGAAGTCGGCGATTTCCCGGATCTCCTCCGGCCACTTCTGGCGAGCGAGTCCGGCTGTTGCCATCGCCGCCTGCACGTCTGCCATCGACGGTGCGGTGCCGCGGATGAACGCGCACGCGTGTTCGCCGAGGCGCGCATCGGGGGCGGCCACCACCGCACACTCGAGCACACCGTCGATGTGCGCAAGCACGCCTTCGACCTCGGCGGCGCTGACGTTCTCGCCGCCCCGGATGATCACGTCGCTCTTACGGTCGGTGATCGTGAGGTAACCGTCAGCGTCGAGCACGCCGATGTCGCCGGTGCGGTACCAACCGTCATCGTCGAACACCGACGCGGTCAGCTCGGCGTCGGTGTATCCGGCGAAGCAGTCAGGCCCACGGCTTTCGATCTCGCCGTCGTCCGCCAGGCGGACTTCGCAGCCGTCGAGCGGATGCCCGTCGGTGCCGGCGCGTTTCTCGAGCGGATCGTCGTGCGTCGATCCTGTGATCGACGGATGTTCGGTGGAGCCGTACATGCGCACGATCGAGATGCCGAGCTTCGTTACCCGCTCGGCGACCGCGGCCGGGATGGCAGCACCGCCGAGCCCGATGTAGCGCATCAGCGGGAGGTGCACCTCAGGATCGAAGGCGGGGTGATCGAGTAGCGACGTGAGGAAGTACGTCGCGCCCGCTCCGGCCATCAGCCCCTCGTCGGCCATCTGCTGCAGGATCCAGCCGGGATCCCACACGTCGATCAGGTGGATCGGTTTGCCCTGGACCGCGGGGATCAGGAGCGCCGCGAGCATGCCGATGCCGTGGCCGACGGGCGCGCCGACGATCGCGGGCGGCGCCTTACCCGGCTGCGTCGACGACAGCTGCCGAACCTCGAAGCCGATCGTGCGATGGGTGTGCACGACGCCCTTCGGATCAGAGGTGGTGCCCGACGTGTACGCGATCAGGGCGGGGCTGGACGCGTCGACTGGCGCCGGGCCGTCGAGCGGACCTGCACCGAACCACGCGTCGAGCGGCTCGAAGCCCGCGGGATCGTCGCCCACCACCGCCACCAGTTCCGGCAGCTGCGCACCGCTCGCCAGCAGGGTGGCGGTGCCACTCAATGCACCGAAGCGATCGAACGTGACAAACGCTCGCGGCGGGGTCTTGCGCAGGATGTAGCCGACTTCCTTCGGGCCGTAGAAGTGCACGACCGGCATGACGACCGCACCGAGGAACGCGGCGGCATAGAAGACGTAGGCGGCCTCGACCCAGTTCGGGAGCTGGAAGCCGACCACGTCGCCCGCTCCGATGCCGCGATCCCGCAAGCCGCTCGCCAGCGTCAGGGCCCGCTCTCGCACTTCGGCCAGCGTCGCCGTGTGCGGGCGGACGCTCGACCGGACGGTGAAGGGTTCGTCCCCGTGATCGCGCAAGCCGTCGTGCAACAACGAGCCGAGGGAGTCGTCGGTCCACCAACCGTTCGCGATCCACTCGCGCTCGAGCGCCGGATCGACGGTGCGGAGTTTCACAACGCTCGCTCGAGCGCGGCCGCGACGCGCAACATCACCGGTTCGCCGAGCGCGGGCGCCAGCACTTGCACCCCGATGGGGAGGCCGTCGTCACCGACACCGAACGGCACCGACACCGCCGGATGCCCGCTGAGGTTCGACGGGATCGTGAACACGTCGTTGAGGTACATCGCCAGCGGGTCTGCTTTCGCGCCAAAGGCGAACGCCGTGGACGGAGCTGTGGGCCCGATCAACACGTCGAAGTCCTCGTAGGCACGGTCGAAGTCGCGCAGGATCAGCGTGCGTACGCGCTGCGCCTTCCCGTAGTACGCGTCGTAGTAGCCGGCGGACAGCGCGTACGTGCCGAGCATGATGCGGCGCTTCACTTCGGGACCGAAGCCCGCGGTACGGGTCTTGGTGTTCATCTCCGCGGTTGTGGGCGCGTCGACCCGCAGGCCGTACCGCACGCCGTCGTACCGGGCCAGGTTGCTCGACGCTTCGGCCGGCGCGATCAGGTAGTAGGCCGACAGGCCGTAGATCGTTGACGGCACCGAGGCCTCACCGACCTTGGCGCCGGCTTGCTCGAGGGCGGCGGCCGCGGCCTCGACACGACGAGCAACATCGGACGCGAGCCCGTCGGCCGCGAGGAACTCGCTGATCACGCCGACGCGGAGCCCTTCGACGCCATCGCCGAGGAGGTCGCCGTACGCCGGCACCGCCTCGGGGATCGACGTCGTGTCGAGGGGATCGCGTCCGGCGATGATCTCCAGCGCCAGCGCGGCGTCGTCGACCGTCATCGTGAAGGGACCGATCTGGTCGAGGCTCGACGCGAACGCGACGAGGCCGTAGCGCGACACGCGGCCGTACGTCGGCTTCAGTCCGACGACGCCACACAAAGCCGCCGGTTGGCGGATCGACCCACCGGTGTCGGAGCCGAAAGCGAGAGGGCTGAAGCCCGCGGCCACCGAGGCCGCGCTGCCGCCGCTCGAGCCCCCGGGAACGCGCGACGGGTCGTGCGGATTGCGCGTCGGGCCGAACGCCGAGTTCTCGGTCGACGATCCCATCGCGAACTCGTCGAGGTTGGTCTTGCCGATCACGATTGCGCCCGCGGCGCGTAGGCGCTCGACGACCGTGGCGTCGTACGGCGGCCGCCAGCCCTCGAGGATCCGCGACGAGCACGTCGTGGGGATGCCGCGGGTGGCGAAGTTGTCCTTCAGCGCGACCGGCACGCCCGCGAGCGGGCCAGGATCCTCGCCGGCGGCGACCCGTGCGTCGATGGCGTCCGCGGCCGCTCGCGCTTCGTCGGGCAGTACGAGGTTGAATGCGTGGAGCTCGGCTTCGCGTTCGTCGATCCGCGCCAGGTGTTCGTCGACCACCTCGCGGGCGCTGCGCTCCTGGCTGCGAACCGCGGCCGCGATCTCGCGCGCGGTCATGGCTCGTCACCGAGGATGGCAGGGACCTTGAAGCGCCCGTCCTCGGCGGCCGGGGCCTGTGCCAGGACTTCCTCGCGGTCGACCCCGGGGCGCAGGGTGTCTTCTCGGACGACGTTGCGCAGCGGATAGGGGTGCATCGTGGGCTCCACGTCGCCCACGTCGAGGGCTTCCACGTCGGCCGCGTGGTCGAGCACCGCGGCCAGCTGGGCGGTGAACAGATCGAGCTCGTCGTCGGACAGCTCGAGTCGCGCTAGGCGGGCGACGTGAGCAACGTCGTCGCGGGAGATCGATGCCATGGGCCGGTCATCGTACGCCGGTCGCTTTGCGCCTCGAAGAGAGAACGAGCAGGACGGATCCGAGCGTCAGGGCGGTGATCCCGACCAACGCCAGCGACCCGGTCGTGGAGCGCACGCCGGTGCGGGCCAGCGTGCTGGTCGGTGCCGGTACGAGGTCGACGGCGGTGGCACACACGTCGGCTTGGCGATCGACCGTCACCACACCCTGCGCTGGATCACCGATCTCGTATGGCTGATCGTCGAGGATGGCGACAGTTGCGTCAGTTGCATCGATGGCCGGATGCACGACGACGGTCGCTGTGGCCTCGCCCGGCAGGAACTCGACCGTGTGGTCGTCACCGGCGACTGCGTCGCTGTTGAGATCGGTCGGTCCCCCGCTGATGTGATACGTGACGGTGAGCGAGCCGCTCGTGTTGCTGCGCTCGAGGGTGAACGAGCCGGGCGTGGTGGTGGGCTCGGTCTGGCAGCGCTGGTGCACGCCCATGGCGGTGGTCTCGCTGACGTTGACCACCGGTGCCTGCTGTGCGGAGGCGGCGCGGCCGCTGCTGACGGCAATGACGACGATCACCGCGAACGCGATCGTCCGCCTCATGCGGTGGTCCGCGTTGCGAACTCGACGACCGCGGCCTCGATCTCCGCCTTGTCGTAGTCCTGCGTGGCCACGTGATAGCTGCGATCGAGCCAGAGTCGCTCGACCGGACCGGTCACCGACTCGGCGAGCACGTCGCTGTTCTCCGGAGCGACCACGTGGTCTTGCCGGCTCGTGATGATCAGCACCGGGCAGGCGATGCGCGCCAGACGCTCTTGGAACTCACCGGCGGCATCCATCAGCGTGAGCAACGGGCGCAGCGGTGTCTGCGGGTACGCCAATTCGTGTACATCGGGATCGGCGATGTCGGAGCCGATGCCGTCCATCACCTCATCGCCGTTGTCGAGCAGTTGCTGCACCATCTCGCGCATGCCGTCGGGCTGCGTGACCACCGCGTTGATCGGCACGATGCCGGCGAGCTCCGGATGATCGGACGCGAGCCAGCACGTGAGGGCGCCGCCCATCGACAGTCCGACGACGATCACCTTGCCCGGCACACGCGCCGCCAACTTGCCGTACGCCTCCTCGGCCGCGCCGAGCCAGTCGTTCCACCCGGTGGGGATCATGTCGTCGACGACCGTGCCGTGCCCGGGCAGCAACGGAAGCTCGACCGCGAACCCCGCGTCGCCGAGCGCGTGCGCGACGCCCCTCATCGAGTCGGGATTGCCGGTGAAGCCGTGGATCACGAGCGCACCGTTCGGTCCGCCGTCGATGCTCTCGGGTTC
>JBEEFW010000073.1:0-19139 GCA_041166385.1 Acidimicrobiaceae bacterium
GCGGCGACCTGCATCGCCTCTCCGCGCTCGGCGACCAGGCGAACGCCGTCGGCGAAATCAAGGGCGCCGGCGCAGGTGAGGGCGCTGTACTCGCCCAGGCTGTGGCCCGCAGCGACGGAAGGCTCGACGCCGAGCATCTCGACGGCGTCGAGGACGATGAGGCTCAGGACATAGGTCGCCAGCTGCGAGTTGCGGGTCTGCGTCAGCTCGTCGGCATCCGCCTCGAGGAGCAGGTGGGCGACGTCGCGGCCGGAGGCTTCCGATGCCTCTTCGACGAGCTCCCAGGACTCGTGGTCGCGCCAGGGCAGCCCCATGCCGGGATTATGTGCACCCTGCCCAGGGAAGGTGTAGGCGATTGTCATCTCGGAACGGACTCCGCGGGTGATGAGACGCAACATCCGACTCAGCGTCACCTGAGAAGGTTTCAGTTCTGTAGCGGTTCGATGAAGTGCGACTACCTATCGGTAACTACTGGTCGAACTTCTTCTGTTCGGCCGCAAGCTTCCGGCTGCGGAACGCAGCGATCGCAGCCACGATCGCCCCGAGGGACAAGAGCCGCCTGAGCCTCTTTCGAGCCATGGGGCCGAGGTTAGGCTCGTTGCTCCCGCCCGGGTGGTGGAATGGCAGACACGGTGGACTCAAAATCCACTGCTCGCAAGGGCGTGCGGGTTCAAATCCCGCCCCGGGCACTCACTCAGCGCGTCGGTCCGACAATCCTGTCCAGGATCGCCACGCTCCCACGACGAGCGACCGACACCGAGGTCGGGTTGTTGTGGCGAGCATCGACCGCGAGTCGAGTACAGGCGTCGATGAACAGATTTCGGATGTCGGCGGACTCGTTGTCGAACTATTTGGGAGGTGTGACATCGTTTGCGGTGACGGGGCCCCTCTACCATCCCGCCCATCAGCACCGTCACCCGATTGTCGAACAAGCTGCGGTCAGCGCCGACGCCTCGCACGTGGTGGCGGATCGCGTTGTTTGGCGCACCGGTGCTGTTCTTCGGTATCGCGGCCTGGGGTCGACGGTGGACGGCCGATGACGGCTTCATCCACCTGCGGGTGGTCGATCAGATCCTTCACGGCAATGGACCGGTGTTCAACGCGGGAGAGCGAGTCGAAGCCTCGACGAGCCCAGCATGGACGTGGATCCTGGCAGCGTGCTCTTGGGTCGCTGGAGGAATCGAGCTGGAATGGATCGCGGCGCTGCTCGGGATCGCGTTCGCCTGCCTGGGCGTCCTGCTGGCCGAACTCGGAGCCATGCATCTTCTCCGGCGATCAATCGAGCGCGGCACGCCCGTTCCCTTCGGAATTCTGGTCGTCGTTTCGCTTCCGCCGTTCTGGGACTTCGCGACGTCCGGCCTCGAGACCGGGCTCGGCTTCGCGTGGCTCGGAGCCTGCTTCTATGGATTGGCACGCCAGGCGGCCGATGTGGAGGAGGCCGGCGAAGACCAGCCAGGAGGCGTTCGACGAGGGCTCAGCGTGGCGATCGGGACGGGTGTACTCGTCCGACCCGACTTCGGCGTGTTCGTCGTTGGTTTCCTGGCCGCGCTCTGCCTCAACACGGCAACTCGACGAGCTCGGATGTGGACACTCGCGTGGGCTCTTGCCCTACCGGTCGCGTACCAGATCTTCCGGATGGGCTACTACGCCGCGCTGACGCCGAACACAGCGATCGCGAAGAGTGCCGCTAGGGCGAACTGGAGTCAGGGTGGCCGGTACCTGCGCGATCTCATCGACCCGTACCTGCTCTGGATACCACTCGTCGGAGTCGTCGTCGCGGCTTGGCAATCGCGTGGCGCGGGGCGCGCCCGCGCGGTTCGCATCGTGACGACGGCAACCATCGCAGGTGCGGTCGTTCATGCGCTGTACATCACAAGGCTGGGAGGCGACTTCATGCACGGCCGGATGCTGCTCCCCGCGCTGTTCGCCTTGATGATGCCCGTCGCCGTCATCGTGCCAGCGCAGCGGCGGGCCTGGTTGCCGATCGTGATCGTGGGGTTGTGGGGAATCATCTGCAGCGCGTCCATGCGCGTGCCGTACGACACCGTCGGCACGGAAGGCATCGCTGACGAGCGAGCCGTCTACGTCGCCAGTGCGGGTAGGCCGAACCCCGTCACCCTCGCAGATTACGGATCGGGGCTTGCCGCCCCGCCCGTGCACGACGACTCTGGCGTTGTCCACCGCTGGGTCGCGGAAGGAAGAGCAGTCCGCGTCATAGCGAAGGCGGGAGCCCGAGTCTTGTTCATCGGTCAGACCGCATTCGCGAGAGAGGAGAGTTCAGCCGTCCCCGCAATTGTGGTCGTCGATCGCTTCAACATCGGCATGTTCGGATTCGCCGCCGGGCCTGACGTCTTCGTCGTCGACCGTCTCGGCCTCGCGGACCCGATCGCGGGAAGGCTCACGTCGCTCCCCGGCGGGCGAATCGGCCACGACAAGATGCTCGATGACGCGTGGATCCTGGCGCGCTTCGGTCAGATCTCACAGCCGTCCCCGCTCGACGCGCAGGCGACGGACCGCGTCAGCGCCGCCGCACGCGCGCTGCGCTGTGACGCGCTCCGCGATCTCCTGAACCACGTCGAGGGCGGCATCTCTGTCCCAGACTTCTTCAGCAATGTGCTCGCGTCGGTTCGTCTGCAGCTTCTCGAGGTGCCGAGCGATCCGTCGGTGGCAGAGGGGCGGTTCTGCGGCAGATAGACGAGTCAGCGGCGACGTGGGTTGGTCATGTCCTGATACGCGGACGTCATCGCGTCGGGGCGGTCTTGTTGCAGCAATGCGATCTCGTTGCCGCTGCGGTCCTTGAGCACGAGACACGGCCCGTCGGGCACACCCACGCGCACCGCGCTGTCGAGCCATCCCGTCGCGTGCAGCCACTCAGTCGTGACCCCGAGCGAGCGCACCGCCCAGATCGGCAGGCAGCTCGGCACCGGACGATGATCCGCGAGCACGACGAGCGGCGATCCCTCCGGCCCGACGCGGACCGCCGCGACGTCTGCACCGAACGCTTCGAAGCGCCAGATCAGATCGCCGCCGAGTGCTTCGTCGTACCAGGCGAGGTCAGCGGCGATGTCATTCGACCCGATGTAGAGATAGACGAGTCGGCCGAGGGGGAACGGATCGCTGCCGGTCGTCACCGCTCGCAGGCTATGACCGCGTCAATGCACCAAGAGCGTTTCGGTGCACTCGATCCCGAACACACCGACGTCGGCTCCTCCGAGCTCGATCCCGAGTGTGCCCGTGATCAGCGGTACCACGGTGTTTTGCAACGGAGCGAAGACGGCCGCCGCCAGCCCCGCATTGGTCTCGCTGACCAAGGTCGCGAATGGCACCAGCGGAAGACCGACGACAGCGCTGTTCGATGCAGTCGCGTTGAAGCCGCCTGCCAGGTTCAACGACGGATTGGCAACGCGCTTCATGCCGCCGCTGCCAACGCTGGGAAGGAACTCGGATGGATAGAGGAACGTGGCGGTTCCGGTCTGGCCGGCCGACGTGATCGATGCGCTTGGAATGTTCACCGACATGACGTTGACGACACCGATGGACAGATTCATGGCGGCATTGCCGGTGGTCGTGACCGGCGAACTGACGACGCTCACGCGTACCTGCGGGGGCACCGGACCGGGCGTGTTGGGGCACACGATGAGCGTCGGAGACGCTGTGGCCGAGCCTCCTTGTGGATGCACGACCATCGTTCCGTGAAGGCGCTCACCGGCGCGTTGTGTGCCTAGGTCGACGTCGAGCGTGATCGTCAGGGTCAGACTCACCTGCGAGGTCTGCAGCGCGTCGCCGACATGCGCGCGCGGCATCCGTTGCGCGGCCTCGATCACTGTCAAGCTGGCGTCCACGCGCACAAAGCCGGGCAGTCCGAGCGAGAGGTTCGGAATCGAGATGGCGTTGCTGCCATTCACGAGGAACGCCGATCCCTCGAGCATGTGCATGAACTTGATGTACGTGTCGAACGCATTCGGACCGTTGCCCTGATTTCCCTGGAAGCCTGAGCCGCGACGAAGCAGCCCGCTCAGGTTGATCGTCGTGTTCGAGTTCACGGTCGCGGCCAGGGTGTTGAGTGCCGAGACCGCCGCGGCCGGACCACCGTTCGACGAGATCGCACTCGCCGACGCGAGGAGGAAGTTCTTGTAGGTGACCGTGCTGGTGAAGAGGTCGTTCGGTGATGCGAGACCAAGCGTGGTCGCCAACTGACGAATGGTGACTTGAGAGTTGGCCAGCCCCTGGTAGCTCAGTGCGTCGAGGTTCACGCCAGTACCAACCCGTGAGAACAGCGCGTTGAGCAGTTGGACCTGTGTGTTGTTCAGGTTCACGCCGGCGAGGAAGGAGCCGACCTCGAAGTCGGTGGACGCGGCGGTCATGGGGCAGATCGTCGGAAGTGGCAGGCAGTTGTCAGGGAGGCTGGTGGTCGTGCCCGGCAACGTCGTCGTGGTGCCACCGCCCCCGGGCACGGTCGTCGTGGTGCCACCGCCCCCCGGCACGGTCGTCGTGGTGACGCCGGGCAGGGTGGTGGTGACGCCCGGCAGGGTGGTGGTGACGCCGGGCAGGGTGGTCGTCGTGCCCCCGCCACCGCCGGAATCGTCGGGCACGAGCGGGCAGTCGGGATCAGGGCTGACGCAGGTCGGATTCCCCTTGCCGAGCACGGACGCGCCTCGGCTCGTCGAGCTGCTGCCGGGGAAGAAGAAGTAGTCCACCGAGTCGCCGGCCACCACGCGCACCGCGTTCGGGACCGACGAGCCGTGGAGCTCGTAGAACTGACGGGTGCGTCGATCGATCACGCCGAGCTGATGCTCGATACGCCGCGAGCCCGTGACGTCGAAGCCGTTGCGCGCCGCGCTGATCACCTTCTGCACTTGGAACGTCGGATCGGCATTGATCTCGGTGACGGTGCGGACCCCGTCGACGCGTCGGGCGAGGTCGAGCGCGACGAGGTCCGACACCTTCTGTAGATCGCGATTCGAGAGCATCACGCGGCCGAGGTCGATCGTGAACGCCGTCATCGTCATCAGGAAGACCAGCGACAGCGCGACGATCGGCAGCACGGCGCCGTCTTCGTTGCCGCGAAACCGTCGACCCGCTGTCACGGGTAGTTCACCTCGGCCACCGCCGTCGCAGTGATCGTGTCCGGCAGGAAGGCGCCGATGATCGGGACGTCGGGCAGGAGCGGATGGTTCTCGTAGTCGTAGGTGAGTGTGACGGTCACGCAATGGATCGTCGGAGCGCTCGGGCAGAAGCCCTCGACCACCGCGCAAGTCAGACCGTCAGTGCAGGAATGGAACCCGCCGATCGACTGCTGCGCCGCGGCGGTCGCATCGGCGGAGGCATTCCCTGACGCGGCGACCGCGCCGGCTCGAGCACCCTCGGACGCCGCCTGCACCATATTCTGGCGGAACGACATGAGGTAGCCGAAGACCAGGATCCCGAAGAGGAGGAAGACGAGGATGGTCCCTACGAGCGCCATCTCGACGACGGCCATGCCCTGATCGCCACGACACCGCTCTGGCGATTCCTGGCCACGTCTTCCCACCGACCGAACTCCTTGGTTCGTCCCCTACGACGGATTGCTTCGGGGAGTATCGGCTGATGGGCCCAAGCGGGACATGGCCCGATCGGGTGGTTTTCATTTAGTCATTTTTGACTACTCGAGGGGGACGCGGCAAGGACTCCGAGAGCTCCGCGACCACCGGATCGTCGAGCCATTCCTCGATCGGATGGGGAAGCGCAAGCGACCAATTCGGGCGCTCGACGGTGGTTCCCGGGAGGTTCGGGCGCTCCGGCACGCGCAGCGCGTCGTCAAGGCTTGCCATGACGATCATCGAGGGCGCAGTGGTCAACCGGGCATACGCGGCGACGACCACGTCGTCGACCGGCGCATCCGGAGGCAACCCGGTCAGGTCGGCCAGCCGCGCTCGCAGCTCGGCGTCGGCCTGCTCGTCGGTGCCCGACCACACTCCCGCGATCGTGGGCAGGTCATGGGTCGTGACCGCCGCGAGCGCCTGCTCAGGAAAGGCTTCCGGCGGCTCGTCTTCGAACCAGACCAAGCGGTACGAGAGCACCCCGCGCTCGGACAGCTGGTCGCGCACCTCGTCCTCGACGGTGCCGAGGTCTTCGCCGACGATGACCGTGCCCGCCCGGTGGCTTTCGAGCGCCACGATGTCGAGGAGTTCGCTGTCCGGGAAGTGCACGTACGTGCCCTCGGTCGGGTCGCCGCCCTCCGGGATCCAGAAGAGGCGGAACAGTCCCATCACGTGATCGATGCGCAGTGCGCCGCAGTGTTGGAGCGCGGCGCGCACGGTCTGCACGAACGGCTCGTACCCGACCGCACGGAGCTTCCACGGCACGAACGGCGGAAGACCCCAGTCCTGGCCGTCGGCGTTGAAGGCGTCGGGCGGCGCGCCGACGCGCACACCCTGCGCCATCGTGTCCTGCCACACCCACGCGTCCGCGCCGCAGGGATCGAACCCGATGGCGAGATCGCCGAGCAGCGCGATCTCCGCACCCGCGGATGCGAGCTGCTCGTCGAGGAGCCATTGCAGCCAGCAATGGAAGCGAATGCGCTCGTGCTGCGCGGCCGCGAACCGCGTGACGCTCGGACTGTCGGGCCGGCGATATTCCGACGGCCACTCCGTCCATCCGCCGCCGTGGCGCTCCGCGAGCGCGCAGTACACGCCGAACTGGCGCAGCGCGCTCCCGCCGCGCGCAAGGAACGCGTCGAACGCGGCGTCGTCGCTGAAGCCGTTCCACAGCAACTCGAGTGCAGGCAGCTTGAGCGCGTGCACCGCGTCACGATCGATGATCCGGTTGTCGTTGAGCGAACGTCCCGCCTCGGCCGCCAACGCGAGGGTCTTGTCGGTGGTCGAGAAGCCCGGCACGTCTTCGACGCGGAGATAGAGCGGGTTGCGGAATCGCCGGCTGCTCGGGAAGTACGGGCTCGGGTCTTGCTGCGGACCTGGCTGCGCGGCATGGAGCGGGTTGATGCCGACGACGCCGGCGCCGCCGGCCGCGGCCCAGCGGGCGAGCGTGGCCAGGTCGCCGAGGTCGCCGATGCCCCAGCTGGCCCGCGATCGCGTCGCGTAGAGCTGTGCCGACCAGCCCCACGTGCGCAGCCCTTCTGGGAGGTGGCATCGGTCAGGCGCGACGATCAAGCGCGTCGTTGGGCCACCGTCGTTGGGCAACAGGTCGTGGTAGCCGAGCGGAAGATCGGGCGGCAGCGCGGCGGTCGCCGTCACGCGGGTGCCGTCCTCGAGCACCAAGTCAGCGGGGCGTTCGATGGCCGGCGCGCTGCCGTACCGCACGAACCACACGGGACGGGTCGCGGGCGGCGGGTCGGCCACATCGCTGAGGCCGCCCATCGCCACTCGGAGAGCGCGCTTCGTTGGTTCCGGCGTGTCGTGCCACCGTCCGGCGATGTCCCAGTAGCCGTCGTCGATTCCCCACGGGTCGTTCACCACGCGTCGCTACCCGTCGGTACCGGGGCCGTGCCCCGCTCGTGTGCGGATGAAGCCCCGTAGCGCCGCCGCGTCAACGCCGGAGCACGTCTGCTTGAACAGCCACGCGGTCGCCACCACTCGATCTGGCAACGACACGTTCGGGGCGACGACGACGTTGTCCGTGACGAGCCCCGACAGCGACTGCAGCTCGTCTGCGGACAGATCGCGGTACTGGAGCAGCACGATGCCGCCTTCGAGCGCGCCGACCTGCGACGGACGCGAGAGCGGATGGTCGAGCACGCCCTGCGGCGTCGCGCCCGGGGTGTGGGGGCCGGATGTCGGGGGATCGGTGGTGTACACGGGTTCGGCTCCGCCCGTGATCACGTGACGCAGGTCGGGGTTGATCGGCTCGGGCTTCGCGCTCGAACACGACGAACCCGACCCGCCACCCGAGCACGCCGCGATCGGCACGGCGAGCAACACGAGGACGAGCAGGACAGCCGCGGCACTCGGGATCGGAACGCCGAGGTGCCGGCGCTCGCGCAACAACGCCAGTCCGGCCACGATGAGCACGCCGCCCCACACCAATCGCCACTCGAACGGCTCGCTCAGCACGACGACCCCGACGGCGACCGCGACCACCGGGATGATGTAGGTGACCACCGACGCGCGCGTGGCGCCGACCTCGCGCAAGATCCGGTAGTTGAGGATGTAGGCGACGCCGGTTCCGAAGATGCCGAGCGCGCCGATGGCGAGCACACGCCGGACGGTCAAGTGGAGTCCACTCGTGACCGAGGTGGCCACGGCGAAGGGCAACAACAACGCGGTGGCCATCACGAGTTGTCCGGCCGCGGCGACGGTCGGCTCGATGCCGGTGAGGTTGCGGCGCATGTACACGAACGCGATGCCATAGAAGAGTCCGGCGACCACGGCGGCCAACGAGCCCGCCACGGACGAATCGCCGAGGTCGCCCGCGCCGAACCCAGCGGCCACACCGACGCCCACGAAGCCGAGCAGCAGCCCGGCGACCTGCAGCGGCCGCAGGCGATCCTTGAGGAACAGGGCGGCGATGACCGCGGTGAACAGCGGGGTCGAGGCGTTCAAGACCGAGGTCAACGCGCTCGTGATCCGTTCCTCGCCCCAGGCCAGGAGCGTGAAGGGCAGTGCGTTCGCGAAGAGCGCGGCGATCGTGAAGTGACGCCAGAACGTGCCGTCGCGGGGGAGCGTTCGACCCGTCGATCGGAGAGTGATCAGCAGCACGATGGCCCCTAGGCCGACTCGCGCGAAGGCGACCGTCGGAGGGCTCATGCCCTCGACGGCGACTTTGATGAAGAGGAACGACCAGCCCCAGATGAAGGCGAGCAGCAGGAGGCGGCGGATCAGCCCAGTCAATCAAATGATCGGGGGGAGTCCGCCACGTACACTCTCCAGCCCTATGTCTCGGTCGATGCTCGAGCGAAAGCTGGTCGAGGTGAGCGAGCAGTTGCAACAGTTGCGCAGCGAACTGGGCGTCACCGACGAGCAGTTCTTGCACTTCGCCGAGGCCGCCGACGATGCTCGTCTGCGAGCGCTCGTGTCCGAGACACCCATTGCCGATCGCGAGCACCATGAAGCCCAGCGCCACGTCGATGCCATGGGTCGGCATCGGGCCGAGGTGCAATCCACCATCGACCGACTCGAACGCCGTCAGGACGAGCTGCTCGACCAGCTCACGGCCGAGCACTGAGGAGCAGCTGGTGCCCATCCGTGTCGTCATCGCCGAAGACGAAGCGATCATCCGCCTCGATCTCAAGGAGACCCTCGAAGAGGAGGGCTACGAGGTCGTGGGCGAGACCGGCCGCGGTGACGAGGCCGTCGAGCTGGTGAAGCAGCACCAACCCGATCTCGCCATCCTCGACGTCAAGATGCCGGGAATGGACGGGCTCGAGGCCGCGAGCGCGATCACGGCCGACAAGCACGCCGCCGTCCTGATCCTCACCGCATTCAGTCAGCGCGACCTGATCGAGAAGGCGCGCGACGCCGGCGCGCTCGCGTATCTCGTGAAGCCATTCCAGAAGAACGAGCTCATCCCGGCGGTCGAGGTCGCGTTGGGCCGTTTTCAGGAGATGAAGGCGCTCGCCGACGAGAACCTCTCGCTGGCCGATCAGCTCGAAACGCGCAAGCTCGTCGACCGGGCGAAGGGCAAGCTCATGGATCACCACGGCATGGCCGAGTCCGACGCGTTTCGCTTCTTGCAGAAGACGGCCATGGACACACGCAGCACGCTGAAGGCGGTGGCCCAAGACGTCATCGACGGCAACCTCAAGCCCTGACTGGGTTCATGAGCTCCGGCTGACGCCGGAGGGGCCGCCATGGCTCGCGATGGGAACTGCGCGCACGAGCGAAACGCTCACGCCGCTCGAGGATCCTCGAGAGAAGTTGCGGCTGCTCGCGGAGCATCGCGACGAGGTGCTGGCCGGGACGGACACCGAGGTGCTCCGGCCCCTCGAACGGGCCGCCCTGCGAGTCGAGGAAGACCTGTGCGTGCTCATCGACGGCACGTTGGTCGCGGGCTGCGTCTGCTTTCCCTCGCACTGGCACCTCCGCGACATGATCGGCAGGCCGCTCACCGAGGTCCACCACCGTGTTCCCGGCTACGCGTCAGAGCTCAGCTCCAGGGTCGACTCGTTCTTGCGTCGCCTGACCACCGGCACGGTGGTCGGCCGGCGCAATTTCGCGATTCACGAACTCCCGCACCTGTTCGCGCCCGACGTGCCGCCGACGAGCGGCGTGCCGCCCGCCGAGCAGTGGTTGCGCAGCGAACGGCAAACGCTGCGCCGGCTCCCGAGGAGTGAGGCCGTGCTGTTCACGATTCGCACGCAGCAGACGCAGCTCGGAAGCCTCGACGAGGACGTGCGTTCGCGTCTGGCCGCCCGGCTGCGAGCCGAGCCCGCCGACCTCATCGGCTACCGCGATCTCACGGATCGTCTCGCCGCGCTCATCGACTGGCTCGACCCCTAGAGTCAGAACTCGTGGCGAAGCTCATGTTGGTCGACGGCAACTCGCTGACGTACCGCGCCTTCTTCGCACTCCCCACCGACATCACGCTCGCTTCGGGACAGGTCACGAACGCGGTCTACGGGTTCACGTCGATGCTGCTGAACCTCGTGCGCGACCACAAGCCCGACGGGATCGGCGTCGCGTTCGACCGGCCGGAGCCGACGTTCCGCCACGAAGCCGTGGCCGACTACAAGGCAAACCGAACTGCCGCGCCCGACATCCTGCGGCAGCAGATGGGGCTCGTGCGTCAGGTCGTCGAGACGTTCCGCATCCCGATCATCGAGGCTCCAGGCTTCGAGGCCGACGACATCATCGCGACGCTGGCGACACAAGCAAGAGACCAAGGCGACGACGTGCTCATCGTCACCGGCGATCGAGACGCGTACCAACTCGTGGAAGATCCGTTGATCAAGGTCCTGTACAACCGCCGCGGCGTATCGGACTACGCGCTGTACGACGAGGCGGGGATCGAGGAGCGCACCGGTGTCCCGCCGAAGCTGTACACGCAGTACGCCGCGCTGCGCGGCGATCCGTCCGACAACCTGCCAGGAGTGCCGGGCGTCGGCGAGAAGACGGCCGCCAAGCTGATCGTGACGTACGGCGGCGTCGACGGGATCTACGAGCACCTCGACGACCAGACACCCAAACTGCGATCCAATCTCGCGGAACACGAGGCGAAGGTGCGGAGCAACGCCGACGTGATGGTGTTGCTGCGCGACGTGCCGCTCGAGGTCGCGCCCGACGGCTTGCGCCTCGAGCCCTTCGATCAAGAAGAAGTGCGCAAGCTCTTCGACTTCTTGGAATTCCGCACGCTGCAGGACCGTCTGGTCGAGGCCTTCGGCGACGTCGAAGGCAGCTCGGCGATCTCGGCAACGGCAGTGCTCGAAGCCGAGGTGACGACCGTCGACCGCCCGACCGACGCGGTCACGCTTCTCACCGGGCTGCGCAAGGGGAGCGACGCACTCGCCATCGAAGCGGCGTGGGACGGTCCCGAGGGACGCAGCCCACTCGTCGGCTTGGCCATCGTCGTCGATGCCAGCCAGTCCGAGACTCGATGGTTGCCGCGCGACGTGCTCGACGACGCGAACGTGCGTGACGCATTGCGTGCGCTCATCGTCGAGGATGCTCGACCGATCGCCGCTCACGGCGCCAAGCCGCTGATGCGGGCGCTGCTCGGACAGCTCGAAGCCGACCTCCGCACACTGCAGCTCGACACGATGCTCGCCGCGTACCTACTCGACCCGGCGGAATCGCGTTACCTGTTGGGTGATCTGCTCCTGCGTTACGCCGGGCTCGAGTTGCCGATCGATGGCGGCGGGCCACCACCGGGGCAGCTCGATCTTGCAATGGAGGTCGGCGAGGGAAGCGCCAGCGACGAGCCGACAGCGCAGGCGAACGTAGTGAGCCGAGCAATGCAAGAGGCCGCACGACGAGCGCTCGCGGTCGCGCGTCTCGTCGAGCCGATCACGAAGGCACTCGACGCGCAGGGATTGCGGTCGCTGCACGACGACATCGAAGTCCCGCTCGTGCGGGTGCTCGCGCGCATGGAGACGGCCGGTGTCGGCGTCGACGCCGCCGAGCTGAAGCACCTGAACGACATGCTTGCGGCCGAGTGCGCCGAGCTCACACAGCTGATCCGTGAGGACGCGGGCGAGGACTTCAACGTGAATTCCACGCTGAAGCTGCGCGAGATCCTGTTCGATCGTCTCGGGTTGCAGCCGCAGAAGAAGACGAAGACCGGCTACTCCACCGACGCGGCGTCACTCGAGAAGCTCGCGGGACAGCACCCGATCATCGACCACCTCTTGCGGTATCGGGAGGTGGAGAAGCTGCGGTCGACGTATGGCGAAGGCCTGCTCGGTGAAGTGCAGCCGGACGGTCGCATCCACGCGACGTTCAATCAGACCGTCGCTCGCACCGGACGGCTCAGCTCCGACGCGCCGAACCTGCACAACATCCCGGTGCGCAGCGAGCTCGGCCGCTCGTTCCGGAAAGCGTTCATCCCTGCGCCGGGGTGCGAACTGCTCGTCGCCGACTACAACCAGATCGAGCTCCGCTGCATAGCGCACCTCACAGGCGATCCGGGTCTTGTTGCGGCGTTCGAGTCCGGCGAGGACATCCACAACGCGACGGCGGCGCGCATCTTCAACGTCGATCCGTCGAAGGTCACGATCGAGCAACGGTCGAAGGCGAAGATGGTGTCGTTCGGCCTGGCCTATGGCATGGAGGCCTACGGCCTCGGGCAGCGGCTCAGCATCCCCACCGATGAAGCGCAGGTCATTCTCGATGCGTATTTCGTGGCGTTTCCGACGGTCAAGGCCTACATGGAGCAGACCGTGGCCGAGGCGCGTGAGCGCGGCTACACCGAGACGCTGTTCGGTCGCCGTCGCTTGATCCCGGAGCTGTCGTCGGGCAACTACCGCATCCGCCAAGCAGGTGAACGCCAAGCCATGAATGCTGGAATCCAAGGATTGGCCGCGGACATCTTCAAGGTGGCCCTCGTGCGGCTCGACAACGCGCTCGAGGGCGAGCAGCTGAAAAGTCGGATCATCTTGCAAGTCCACGACGAGGTGCTGCTCGAAGTACCGCCGGAAGAGCACGACCACGCGGTCGAACTCACGACGACGGTCATGGGCGGAGCCGCGGAGCTACGGGTACCGTTGGCCGTGAATCTGGCCTTCGGCGCTACGTGGGCGGACGCAAAGAGCTAGACGGGACGAAGGGGTCACCAACGTGTCGATGCCACCTCCGGAACATCTGCATCTCGGGCAGCGCATGCCCGGCACGCTGTGGCGCGCGTTGCGGCCATTGCTGCTGACGGCGATAGTCGTTGCAGTGGTTTTCGTCCTCTTCTCCGTCGGCGTCGCCCTGGGCACGGCCGACAAGTGCGGTGGTGAGCGCTTCAACACGAGCAAGGAATGGAACTACTTCCCGCCACGGTGGGACTGCACGTCCACGCTTCCGGGTCAGGGTTGACCGAAGGGCACTGGTTCGAGCCTCTGGCCGACCACCTCGGAGCGGCATACCTGAGGTATTCGTTCACGAAGGGAACCGAGCAAGAAGCCGCGTTCCTCGTGGAGGCTCTCGAGCTCGCTCCCGGCGAGCGGGTGCTCGACGTCGGTTGCGGCCCGGGGCGCCACGCCCATGCGCTCGCGGCGAAGGGCATGGACGTGGTCGGTGTCGACATCTCACAGCGATTCGTCGACCTCGCCAACGAACGAACGCCTGACGGCGCGTCGGCAACGTTCCAACGGCTCGATGCCCGCACGCTGCGGTTCGACGCGGAGTTCGACGCCGCGATCTCGCTGTGCCAGGGCGCATTCGGGCTGGTCGGACCCGTCGACGACATCGACGTCCTGACCGGCATCGCTCGTTCGCTGCGTGCAGGCGGCCGCTTCGCCGTCAGCGCCTTCTCCTCGTACTTCCAGGTCCGGTACCCCCAGGAGACCGGGTCCTTCGACGTGGCCAGCGGCGTGCAGCACGAGCGCACGGTGCTCAAGAGCGAGGAGGGCATCGAGGCCGACGCCGATCTCTGGACGACCTGTTACACCGCCCGCGAGCTCCAGCTGCTCTGCGATCGCGCCGGGTTGCGGGTCGACGCGGTGTGGTCAGTCGAGCCCGGGAAGTATCAGCGGCAGGCGCCGACCATCGAGACGCCAGAGCTGCTAATGGTCGGCCGGAAGGCGTAAGTGCCCGCTGGTGGTACCTTTTTGGGCCGCTCAAATCGAGTGGGCCACTCGACCTGTCACCAGTAAGGCTCTTCCTTGTCCGACCAGACCCCCGACCCCACGCCTGAAGCTCCTCCAGCAGAGGCCAGCGTCACCACCGAACCACCCGAGCAGAGCGAGCCGGCGTACGTGCCCCGCCAGGTGGTGGAAGACGACCTCGGGGGGATGTCACTCGAAGAGGCCTACGCCGCTTCGATGGTGGAGGTCGAAGACGGTCAGATCGTCGAAGGCACGGTCGTCAAGGTCGATCGCGATGAAGTGCTGCTCGACATCGGTTACAAGTCCGAGGGCGTCATCCCATCCCGCGAGCTGTCGATTCGCAACGACGTCGATCCCTCCGAGATCGTCAGCCTCGGCGACAAGATCGAGGCCCTCGTCCTCCAGAAGGAGGACAAAGAAGGTCGCCTCGTCCTCTCCAAGAAGCGCGCGCAATACGAGCGCGCCTGGGGCACGATCGAAAAGATCAAGGAAGAGGAAGGCATCGTCCGCGGCCCGGTGATCGAAGTCGTCAAGGGCGGACTCATCCTCGACATCGGACTGCGCGGCTTCCTCCCGGCATCGCTCGTCGAGCTCCGCCGCGTTCGCGACCTCGCGCCGTACGTCGGTCGCAGCCTCGAAGCGAAGATCATCGAGCTCGACAAGAACCGCAACAACGTCGTGCTGTCTCGCCGCGCGTGGCTCGAGGAGACGCAGAAGGAACAGCGCGAGGACTTCCTCGCCAACCTGAAGCCGGGTGAGGTTCGCGCCGGTGTCGTGTCGAGCGTCGTGAACTTCGGCGCATTCGTGGATCTCGGCGGCATGGACGGCCTCATCCACGTGTCCGAACTGTCGTGGAAGCACGTCGACCATCCGGGCTCGGTCGTGGCCGTCGGCGACGAGGTCACCGTGCAGGTACTCGACGTCGATCTCGATCGCGAGCGCATCAGCCTGTCGCTCAAGGCGACGCAGCAAGATCCGTGGCAGGAGTTCGCCACCACGCACCGCGTGGGCGAGCTCGTGTACGGGCGGGTCACGAAGCTCGTGCCGTTCGGCGCATTCGTCCAAGTGGGCGACGGCATCGAAGGCCTGGTGCACATCTCGGAGATGTCGGCGCATCACGTCGATCTGCCCGAACAGGTGGTCACGCCAGGCGAAGAGCTCTGGGTCAAGATCATCGATCTCGATCTCGCCCGCCGGCGCATCAGCCTGTCGATCAAGCAGGCGGCCGAGGGCGGCGAGGTGGCCGAGGAGTACCGCGAGCACTTCGGTGAGCACGCGTACGACGACGAGGGCAACTACATCGGCCCCACGTACGACGCCTCTGCCATCGAATCGGCGTGGGAGGAGTACGAGAAGTCTGAGGGCGGCGAGATCAGCACCACGCCTGAATTGCCCCAATCAGACCCCGGCGACCACCCTCCGTCCACGGAAGACGGGCCGGACGTCGACGCGGAGTAGCCGCGTCTCCTACCAATCGGGATTTTTCCGGAAGCACACTCAGTTTCCGCCCTCGACAAGCCGATCTGAAGGCTGCGGAGCCAGAGATGGTTCCCAGTTTCGACGTCCCCCGGCACCTACGATGCTGCAGGATTCGGGGGAGAAGTACCGAGGTGACGTGAGGAAAGGCGCGGCGTTTGTCGCGTCGACATCGTGCGCCGCGGGTTCATGTTGGTCCTAGGAACGAGGTGGGTGTGAGCTCTCGCAGAACGTTGATCTTGATCGCAGCAGTGGTCGTCGGTGCCCTGTCTGCGTTTCTGGTCTTCAACTACGTCAACAGCGCAGACGACCGTGCGCGCGGCAACGCTCGCCAGGTCACCGTGCTGAAGGTCGCAAAGGACATCCCCAAGGGGAAGACCGGTCGAGAGATGCAAGACTCAGGCGCGATCGTGGAAGCGCAGATCGCGGCCGAGTTCAAGCCGGTCACCGCGATCGTCGACGCGAGCATCATCCAGGACAAGGTGGCGGTTGCGAACTACACCACCGGTCAGATCCTGGTGGATGGCATGTTCGCCGACCAGGTCGAGAGTCAGATCACGTTTGCCGGTCGCGTACCGAACGACTGCGCGCTGCCGAACACCGTGGGCTCGACGAACAACAAGCCGGTTCCGTGCGTGGCGATCACCATCTCGGTCGACCAGACCAAGGGTGTCGCCGGCGTGATCGTGCCGGGTGATTTCGTGAACATTCTCGTGCAGCCGGAGACGGCGTACTGCAAGAAGCCGGACGATGCAGGCAAGATCACGATCGAGGCGCCGAAGGGTGCGGTCGTCTCGAAGCCTGACGCAGCGCAGATTGCGCAGGGCCAGGCGGTTGACGGTGGCACCAACATCTGTAACCCGGCTCGATTCCTCTACCAGGCCGCGCGGGTGCTGTTCGTCGACAAGACGGCCGTGCCGCAGCCCGGTGAGATCACGGCGTCGGGCACCAACACGGCGACGCCCACGGGTGCCGCGCAGACCTCGGTGAACACCGGTCTCATCACGCTCGAGGTGCCGCCGCAGGCCGCGCTGCTGATTGCGTCGATCGCTCCGGAGGAGCTCTACCTCACGCTGTTGCCGCAGAACTACTCGCCCGAGGCGATCCCCAAGCAGGCAGCGTTCCCCGTCGACGGCCTGCTGCCCGGCGAAGACCTGAACCAACTCACGCCATATGGCCCACAAGGCTTCCAAGGACAGAAGTAGGCAGTTAGACAAGGACCATGAGCTTCTTTCTCGGTGACGACGAACCCGCAGGTCGCGACGACCCGCCGCTGACCAGCCATGGCAGCGGCCCGGGTGCCGCGGTCGCGGTCGTTGATGCCGACCAGGCCGTGCGCAGCCGTTTGGCCATGCAGCTCGGCGATTTCGCGGTGCCGGTGGCCAGCATCGAGGCGCTCCGCGAACGTCTCACCGGCATCCCGCTGGTCGCCGTGCTCGGCCCGTCATGCGCCCTGCCCGACGGCATCATCGCCGCCGAGAAGCTCATCGCTGACCGCCCAGAGGTCGGCGCGATCCTGATCGCGCCCGAGCTGTCCACCGACTTGTTCCGGCAGGCACTGCGCGCCGGCATCCGCGACGTGTTGCCCGCACCGGTCGACACCACGCAACTCGCCGAAGCGGTGCGCCGCGTGGTCGAGACGCTTTCGTCATCGCGTGCTCCGGCACCGCAGGGCTACACCGAACCAACCGGTGACCTCGGTCATGTCATCACCGTCTTTTCGACCAAGGGCGGAGCGGGCAAGTCCGTCATCGCCGCGAACCTCGCGGTGGTCCTCGCTCGTCGCAGCGAGCGCCCGGTGGTTCTCGTCGATGCCGATCTGCAGTTCGGCGACATCGCCGTGATGCTCAAGCTCGCACCGCAACACACGATCGTCGATGCCGTCGGCTCGATCGATCGACTCGACTCGTCGTTGTTGCAGAACTTGCTCGTGAAGCACGAGCCGTCAGGCGTCTTCGTGCTGCCGGCACCGCTCGAGCCCGCGTTCGCGGACCAGATCGGCGCCGACGAAATGGTTCGTATCGTCGAGATGCTGCGGACCTTCGCGGACTTCGTCGTCGTCGACACACCGGCGTACTTCAACGACGTCGTGCTCGGTCTCATCGAGGTGAGCGACGACGTGCTGCTCGTCGCCGGCATGGACATCCCGAACATCAAGAACGTCAAGATCGGTCTGCAGACGCTTCGTCTGCTCAACACTCCGATGTCGAAGCTGCGTCTCGTCCTCAACCGCGCGAACTCGAAGGTGAAGCTCGACGTCGGAGAGGTCGAGCGCACGTTGCAAGTGAAAGCCGACTGCCTCATCCCGAGCGACGTCGTCGTGCCGCAGTCGGTCAACAAGGGCGCACCGGTTGTGCTCGATGCCCCGAAGTCGGGAGTCGCTCGTGCGATCGAGCAGTTGGCGGATCTGTTCACAGTTGACGCGAAGAAGAAGCGCCGGTAGGCGGAATGCAACAGGCAACAGGGTGAGGAGAGGTTGACATGAGCCTTTACAAGCGGCTCCACGAGGTTCAGGGCAGCGGTGCTGCGCAGCCGGGCGGACGGCGGCGTGACCCGGTGCTCGACGAGCTCAGGCAGAAGATCCATCACCATCTGATCGACGAACTGGGCCCGATCCTCTACGACAAGCGGTTGTCGGAGGAAGACCTTCGCCGGCGTGTCCACGAGCAGTTGCATGCCGCCCTCGCGCAAGAGCGCGCGCCGCTGTCCGCGGCCGACAAGGCCCAGCTGATCCAAGACGTCTCCGATGACATCCTCGGTTACGGCCCGATCGATCGTCTGCTCAAGGACGACGACGTCACCGAAGTCATGGTGAACGGCCCCGAGTCGGTCTACACCGAGCGCGCGGGCCGCATCGAGAAGACCAGCGCGAGCTTCGTGGACGAGACGCACCTCCGCCGCATCATCGACAAGATCGTCGGTCAGGTCGGTCGTCGCATCGACGAGTCGACGCCGATGGTCGACGCTCGCCTGCCAGACGGCTCCCGCGTCAACGCGGTGATCCACCCGCTGGCCATCGGCGGACCGTTCCTCACCATCCGAAAGTTCTCCAAGGATCCGTACCAGATCGACGACCTCATCCGGTTCGGCACCCTGAACGCACACGCGGCGCGCTTCCTGCAGGCCTGCGTCGTCGGCCGGCTCAACGTCATCGTCTCGGGCGGTACCGGTACCGGTAAGACCACGACCCTCAACGTGCTCTCGTCGTTCATCCCCTCGGATGAGCGCATCGTCACCGTTGAAGACGCGAAGGAGCTCCAGCTCCACCAGGACCACGTGCTCGCGATGGAGGCACGACCACCGAACATCGAAGGCCGCGGCCAGGTCACGATCCGCGACCTCGTCAAGAACTGCCTGCGTATGCGCCCCGACCGCATCGTCGTCGGTGAGTGTCGCGCCGGAGAAGCGCTCGACATGTTGCAGGCCATGAACACCGGCCACGACGGCTCGATCACCACCATCCACTCGAACAGCCCGCGCGACA
>JBEEFW010000074.1:0-6446 GCA_041166385.1 Acidimicrobiaceae bacterium
AGGGTCGCCGTCATCGTTGGCGGAGCATCGGGCATGGCCAAGGCCACGGCCGAAGCACTGGCCGCGAAGGGGGCGACCATCGCGATCGTCGACCTGCCGAGCTCAGAAGGCGACAGGATCGCGGGCGCGCTGGGCGGCGGTTCCACCTTTCACGCCTGCGATGTCACGGACGCGAGTGGGACCGAAGCCGCCATCGACAGCGTCATTGCCGCCCACGGGGCCATCCACATCGCGGTAAACACGGCCGGGGGCGGGCGGAGCAAGCGCACGATCGGTCGTGACGGGCCCCTCCCGCTCGAGGAATTTCGCTCGATCATCGAGTTGAACCTCATCGCCACCTTCAACCTGAATCGCCTCCAGGCGTGGCACATGAGTCACAACGACCCGAACGAGGACGGCGAGCGCGGGGTGATCATCAACACCGCATCGATCGCCGCGTATGAAGGGCAGATCGGGCAGGTTGCGTACGCCGCGGCGAAGGCGGGCATCGCCGGCATGAGCCTCACGATGGCGCGAGATCTCGGCAGTGTGGGCGTGCGGGTGAACGCCATCGCTCCGAGCCTGTTCTCCACGGGCATCACCGCTGGTATTCCCGACGAGATGGAAGCCGCCCTCACGCGTGACGCGGCGTTCCCGAAGCGGATGGGCAAGCCGAGCGAGTACGCCCGTCTTGCGGTCGCCATCGTCGAGAACCCGATGCTCAACGGGGGAACGATTCGCCTGGACGGCGGACAGCGGTTCGCGCCGAAGTAGGAAACCGCACAACCCGGACACGTGCCGCGGCGGGGTCGATTGACTCGTACGCTCTTGCCGGACGCGGACACAGCGACAGGGGGTGAATCCAGTGGCGGTTTCGTGCCCTTCGTGCGGAGCGGAGAATCCCGAGGGCAAGAAGTTCTGCGGCGATTGCGGCGGGGCACTCGCGCTCGTCTGCCCGAGCTGCGGTTCGGCGGACAATCCGGAGGGCAAGAAGTTCTGCGGCGATTGCGGCGGGGACTTGTCTGGGTTCACGTCACCGGCGGCGTCCGCGGCCACGCTGCCGGACGCCTCGAAGCGCGTCGCGGAACGGCGTCTCACGACCATTCTGTTTGGCGACCTCGTGGGTTCGACCGCGCTGGCGGAAGCCCGCGACGCCGAGGACACACGGGAGCTCTTGTCGCAGTACTTCGCGATGGCCAACACGATCGTGGCTCGATACGGCGGCACCATCGAGAAGTTCATCGGCGATGCCTTGATGGCCGTCTGGGGCGTGCCGATCGCGCACGAGGACGATGCGGAGCGAGCGGTGCGCGCCGGTCTCGATTTGCTCAGCGAGGTGGCCGGCCTCGCGGAGAAGGTTCGGGTACCTGACCTGAACATGCGCGTGGGCATCGTGACCGGCGAGGTCGCGGTCACGCTCGGCGCCGTCGGAGAGGGAATGGTCGCGGGTGATGCCGTCAACACCGCGGCGCGAGTGCAGAGCGCGGCGGAACCGGGTCAGGTCTGGGTCGACGAGACCACGCGATCGATCACCTCGGCGGCGGTCACGTACACCGAGGCGGGCGACCATCTCCTCAAGGGAAAGGCCGAGCCGGTTCGGTTGTATTCGGCGCGGGCCATTGTCGCCAGCGTCGGCGGCGTGCAGCGCGTCGACGGTCTCGAGGCCCCGTTCCTCGGGCGCGAACACGAGCTCCGATTGGTGAAGGAACTCTTCCACGCCTCCATCGACGAAGGACGGCCGAGGTTGGTGGCCGTTTCAGGCCTCGCCGGCGTCGGCAAGACGAGGGTGGTCTGGGAGTTCGAGAAGTACGTGAGCGGCATCTCCGAGGTCGTGTTGTGGCATCGGGGTCGCGTCCTGTCCTATGGCGATGGTGTCAGCTTCTGGGCACTCGCGGAGATGGTGCGAACCCGCCTCGGCGTGACCGACGGCGAATCGTCCTCCGTTGTCGACGACAAGCTCACCTCGGGACTCGAGCGCCTCGTCGTCGAACCGAACGAGCGAGAGTGGCTCCGCCTCCGGCTGGCCGCGTTGCTCGGTCTCGAGACCATTCGCTCCGACGGGCAGGCGACCTTTGGGCGCGATGACCTGTTCGCCGCGTGGGCCAACTTCTTCGAGCGTGTCCGCGAAGACGACAGCAGCGTCGTCCTCGTGTTCGACGACATGCAGTACGCCGACAACGACCTCCTCGACTTCCTCGACTACTTGCTGGAAAACGCGCGCTTCTCGCTGTTCGTACTGTCGCTCGCCCGGCCCGAGCTGGCCGACGCCCGTCCCGGTTGGGGCAGCGGACGGCGCGCCACGACGGTGTATCTCGAGCCGTTGAGTGAAGCGGTGATGACCGAGATTGTGAACGGACTCGTCCAAGGTCTGCCGGAGCAAGCGTGCCGTGCGCTCGTCGAACGGTCGGAGGGAATCCCGCTCTATGCCCTGGAGATGGTGCGCGGTCTCATCGACCGCGACGCGGTCATCCCCCGCGAAGGCCACTATGTCCTCGCCCCCGATGCCGATCAGCGCGTCGATCTCAGCACCCTCGACGCGCCCCCGAGCCTGCAAGCACTGATCGCGGCCCGACTCGACGCGCTGACCGCGGCAGAGCGGCAGGTGGTGCAGGACGCCACTGCGCACGGACTCGCGTTCTCACGCGAGGCGCTCGAGGCGGTGAGCAGCGTCGAGGACCTTGACGAGGTTCTGGAGGAACTCGTCCGCAAGGAGATCCTCGAGGTCCACAGCGACCGATTCTCGGCCGAGCGTGGCCAATACCGGTTTGTCCAGGCGCTCGTGCGCACCGTCGCGTACGAGACATTGTCGCGACGCGACCGCAAGGAGCGGCATCTCGCCGTGGCGCGGTATCTCGAACAGATCAGCGAAGGTGACGAGGTCACCGCCGTGATCGCGCGGCACTACCTCGATGCGCACGACAACGGGCCCGACGACGACGATGCGCGCGACCTGATCGCCGCGGCACTGCAAAGGCTCGAGCGCGCCGCGCGCCGGGCCGAAGCGCTGGGGTCACCTGACGAAGCGCTTCGGCACTACACGACCGCGCTCGCGCGGGAGCCTGATGCGATTGACCGCGGCCCGCTGCTCGAAGGCGCCGCCCGCGCGGCACGCTCCTCGAACCGAGTCGACGAAGCAATGGACTATGCCGAACAAGCTCGGACGGCCTACGAATCGATGGATCGGCAGGTCGACGCCGGGCGCGCTGTCGCCCTCATGGGCGAATTCCTGCTCACGGGGTATCACTTCGACGCAGCCTTCGAGCTCATGCGTCCGGTGTACGAGAAGCTCGTGGGCGTCCCCGACACCGAAGAGGCCATCCTGCTCCTCGCCGACAAGCTTGCGGCTGTCTCTTCGGCCCGGAACGAGGACGATGCGGCGCAGGCGTACAACGACCGCGCGTTGACGCTGGCCGAAGCCGGTCAGGACTGGGAGCGGGTAGTCAGCTTGCTGAACCGCCAGGCCATCCTGTGGTTGAAGACCGGGCGGCCCACTGGCGCGCTCGCGTTGCTGCGCGCATCCGTCGACCTCGGCCGTCGAGAGCATCTGCCGCGCGCCATGATCAATCCCCTCCTCAACATGTCGGCCTTTCTCAAGAACCGCGAGCTGGAGCTCGCGCGAGTCGCCGGCCGCGAAGCAGTCGAGGTCACGCTCCAGGCGGGTGCGCGCGACCTGATCCGGAACTCGAGCCTGAACCTCGCGCTCGCCGACTGGGTCTCGGGCGACTGGGACGGGGTAGAGGCGCTCTTCTCGCAGTACTCCGACGACTTGGCCAGCCATCACCTCGAGCTCGCGATGTTCCGGTCGCTACTGGTGCTCATTCGCACCGCTCGCGGCGAGCTGATCGACATCGAGTTCGAGGTGCCCGTGTTCGACGCCACGGACGACATTGGCTTGTCGATCTCCGCGTGGATGGAGGGTCTGGCCGCGGAGGCAGACGGCGATGCCGCGCAGGGCGCGCTCCTGTTGGCGCGCGCCACGGACGCCGCCCACCGAGCGTTCGGGATCGACGACGACTTCCCGGTGCTCTGGCCGCTTTCCGTGGAAAGCGTGCTGGCCACCGGTGACACGCGCGAAGCCGCACGACTCCTTGGCCTCGTCGCCGATGCGCCGGTGGGCGTCGTGACCCCGCTGGCGCACGCCCACCTGTTGCGGCTGAGGGCCCTTGTCGGCCGCGCTCGCGGCGACGACGCGGTCGCGGTCGACGCGGACCTCGAAGCCGCGGCGCAGGAGTTTCGTGACTTCGGCGCTCCCTTCTACCTCGCGCGAACGTTGCTCGAGCGAGCTCGTCACCTACAGGAACGCGGTGACGGCGGCGACGCCGCCGCGCTGCTCGAAGAAGCCGAAGCCATCTTCGTGGACCTCCGGGCCAACCGCTGGGTGGCCGAGACCCGAGGCGTCAGCTCGCTGCGCTGACGTCCGGCGGCGCGTCGGCGAGGCGCGGATGCGTTCGGGACAGCCGGGAAAACGCAACTCCGAGCAGGGAGGTGCTCGCGGCGTTCGCCTGAACGGCGTCGAGGAAGTCCTCCCCGGACAGTCGCCACAACACGCACGGCTCGACCGTCCGGACCGTGGCGGTGCGCGGGATCCCGTGGAGCAGGCCGATCTCGCCGAAGTAGCTCCGCGGTCCCATCGTTCGCACGAACTGTCCGTCGACCGTGACGGTCACTTCCCCGCCGGCGATGATCCACAGCGCATCGGCGGGTTCACCCTCGCGGACCACGTCGGTTCCCTCGGGGAACTCGACCACCTCGACCGAACCGGCGAGGCGCTCCAACACCAGCCGCGACGCGGCCTCGAACAAGTCGAGCACCTGGAGGAGTGCGATGCGCGGCTCGAGTTCGCGGAGTCTGTCGGCGGTCTGGCGATCGGAGCGAAGGAGCGGACCGATGAAGAGAATCGCGACCGCGGGGAACCCGATGCCGAGCACGAACAGGGCCGGGTGCAGGTCGATGCGACTCAGCAGGAAGGCGAACACGAAGCTCGAGATCAGGATGGCGAGCACCACTGCGACATCGAGCAGGCTCAGGACTCGACCGAGCACGCCGCGCGGCATGTCGCGTTGCAACGCGGTGATCGCGAGGACGTCGACGATGATCATTCCGATACCGGCGATCACCTGTAACCCGAATCCGATGGCGGGGGTGTGCACGAATGCGGTCAACCCGAACGGGATGGCTTGACACGCGATTCCGCCGACGATGATCGGCGCCAGACGGCGTGACGCGCTCAGGCGGTTGGCCAGCCCCGCGGAGATGACGCCCCCGAGCGCGCTGCCGGCCAACAGATAGCCGAAGCCGTCGGATCCGGTACCGAGTTGTTCGCTGATGGGGACATAGAGCACGGTGCTGGCGCCGTACACCGCCGAGTCGAGCGCGCAGAACAACACGAGCACCGTTGCGATCCGTTCGGCTCGCAGCGCACCGAGGCCGTCGAGAAACGCTCTGAACGCGCTCTGGCCCTCCTCCGGCACATCGCCCGTACTGCGCACACGGACTCGGACCAACAGCAGGGCCGCCGCGAGAAAGCTCAACGCGTTGAGCTGAATGGCGGCCGCGGGTTCGTCGGTGAGCAGCAGGAGGGCGCCTACGCCAGGCCCGACGACCACGACCAGGCTCTCGAGCGCAGAGAACAGACCGTTCGCCGCGGTGAGATCGCGCTCCGGTACGACCTCCGGAGTCAACGCGCCGAACGCCGGTCGGTAGGGCGCAGCCACGATCGCCGAGAGCGCCGACAACGCCAGGATGAGCACGAGAGGAGCGTCGGTGGCGACGACCAACGCGATCGCCGCCATCGCCACATACGAGAGGAGCGCGGAGGTGATCATCAATTTGGTGCGCTCGTAGCGGTCGGCGAGCACGCCTCCGTAGCTGGCCATCAGGAGACCCGGTAGCCATCGGGACGCAGTGATCAAGGCGATCCACCCAGTCGAGCCCGTGCGTTCGAACACGTACACGATGAGGACCGTGAGGTAGGCCCACGAACCGAGCCCGTCGATGATGAACGCTCCGGCGAGGAATTTCAGGTCCCGCGAACGCAACGCGTCTCGGAAACGCCCGCCCTTCCCATCGCCGCTCATCGGGGCTGAAACTACGCGGGACCAGTCCCGCGTGCTGGGACCGCTGGGAGACCGCTACAAGGCGGCGCGAAGGAGCGTGTGCGCGGCGAGTTCGTCGAGGGTCCCGGTCTCTCCGAAGGCGGTGACCTTGCCGAGGAATTCCTCGTAGTGCGGGAGCCAGTCGGCTCCGTAGCAGTCGTGCAGCGAGAAGGTCGCCGGCTCCCAACGCTCGATGGCGCGGGCGATGGTGTCCAGCGCGTCGTGCTCCCACGTGTCGTAGCGGGCACCATCGTGCAGATCGAAGTCGTCGAACAAGATCGGGATGCGGACGATCCCGTTCTCGAGCACCGGTGCTTCGTGACCGATCGACGATCGTGAGCTGGCGAGCCATTCGAAGTTGTGAAACGCGAG
>JBEEFW010000075.1:0-3193 GCA_041166385.1 Acidimicrobiaceae bacterium
CTCCTCTTCGAGTAGCCCCACTCCAAATCCCACTCAGACATACACAAATCTGTGTATGTCTGAGTGGGATTTGCTATGGGGTGAGTGGTTTTTCGAAGCAGATGCTGTTGTTGCCGTGGGCGTACTCGCCCCAGCACGGGGTCGTCACGAAGCCGGCGCGCTCGTAGAGCGCGAGCGCCTCTGGTTGTAACGGACCCGTCTCGAGCACGAGCCGGAGCGCGCCGCGCTCGCGGGCGACGGACTCGAGCTCGTCGAGCAGTTGCCGGCCCACGCCACTCCCCCGCGCCAGCGGCCCGACATACATCCGCTTCACCTCGGCCGTCTCCGCATCGAGGAAGCGCACCGCGCCACATCCAACTGCGACATCGTCGACGCGCGCGATCAAGAACGCGTCAGCCGTCGGCAGCTCGGTGAAGTTGTCCTCCGGCGGGTACAGCGAGTTCAGGTGCTCGTCGAGCTCGCCGATCAGACGCCGCGCATCGGCGGAGTCGAGCGGCTCAGGCGCGATCGTCAACACGCGGCGGCGGAACGGACTCCGCTCGTCGACCGTTCGAGGGAGATGACTCGATCCGGTCGAGCGTCACGACGGAGTCAGCGCCGCCGAACTCGTTGTCGACATACGAGTCGGCGTCCCAGTCGTTCTCCCATCGCCCACCGCCGAGGTAGTAGCGGAATCGGTACGACCGCCCGGGTTCGAGCAACACGTTGCACTCGAGCACGCCGTCGCCCGTTGCCTCCATCTGGTCGGCAAGGTGCGACCAGTCGTTCCACTCCCCCGCCACCCATGCCACGGTTGCACCCGCGGCGGCCGGAAGCCGGAAGGTCACTCGGACCTTGCCGCTCTTCGGGTCGGGCTCACGCGCCAACATGGGGCAACGACCCTATTGGCCCGAGATGCGCATTGGTAGGCGGGTCCTAAAGCTGGGTGCTACCAGCCAATTCGGCCGCGTTGCGCATCATCGACAGCACGATGTCGCCGAACGCCTGCATGTTCGGGTTGTCCGCATCGCCCTTGACCAGCCGCGCGTAGCCACCCTCGAGCACGATCGCGATCTTGAAGCGGGCGAGGATCACGTAGTAGTCGATGTCGTCGACGGGCCGGCCGCTCTCGTTCGCGTAGTAGTCCAGGATCTCGACGCGTGAGGGCATCCCGGTGTAGTCGACGTAGCCGGCGCTGCTCTCCTCACCAGGGTCGGGCCAGCCCATCATCACCCAGCCGAGATCGAGCAGCGGATCACCGACCGTCGCCATCTCCCAGTCGACGATCGCGGCGAGGCGCGACGGCGGCCCGTAGCCGAACATCACATTGGCGAACTGATAGTCACCGTGGATGATGCCGGGCGACCATGACCGAGGGCGGTGGTGGCGCAGCCATTCCGCGGCTTCCTCGGTACCAGGGATGTCGCGGAACGCGAACTTCTCGAGGTGGCTCATCCACCGGTCGACCTGGCGGTCGTGGAAGCCGTCGGGCTTGCCAAACCCCTCGAGCCCTCGCGCTCGCCAATCGACCTTGGACAGTTTGGCGATCCCGTCGACGAGTTGAAAGGCGAGCCCGCGGCGCGCCTCGACATCGGTGACGAACGGATCGGGCCACGGCTTCGTGTTCATCGGCGACCAGCCGTCGACATGGCTCATCAGGTAGAAGGCGGCGCCGATCACGCTCGTGTCGTCGCACGCGGCGATCGCCTCCGGGTGCGGGACATCGGTGCCGTTGAGCGCTTCGAGCACGCGGTACTCGCGCAACATGGTTTCGTTGCGACCCTCCGGCACCTTGCCCGGCGGTCGGCGCAACACGCACTCGTACTCGCCGCGCCGAATCGCAAAGATCTCGTTCGACGCGCCACCCGTGATGAACGTGGCTTCGACAGATTCGCCCTTGCCGGGCAGCCCGCGCTCGTCCATCCATTCGGCCAGCCGCGCGTGGTCGACGAGCCCCGCGGTCCTCGCTTCGTCGTCTTGTGCATCTAGCTCACTCAAGCGTTCGCGACTTCGTGCTCGATGTAGTCGGCCAGCAGCTCGCGCGCCTCGGCGACCTTCGTCGGCAGATGCTCGGTGGGCCACAGGCCTTCGGCCGGCCGATAGCGCTTGAGCAGCTGACGGGCCACGGTCACGCGATGCACTTCACTCGGGCCGTCGACGAGCGCCATCACCGGCGCGGTCATCCACATGCCACCCAGCGGCAGCTCGTTCGACACACCGAGCGCACCGTGCACTTGAATCGAGCGTTGCACGATGTTCTGCAACACCTCCGGCATCCGAACCTTCACGGCCGCGATGTCGTGGCGCACCTTGCGGTAGTCCTTGTGCTTGTCGATCGTCCACGCGACGTACAGCACGAACAGGCGGAACTCCATCAACTCGATGTACGAGTCGGCGATGAAGTTCTGCACGCTCTGCTTCTCCGCGAGCAGGCTGCCTTGCGTGTGACGCGACAGCGCCCGCTCGCACATCATGTCGAGAGCCTTCTGACACATGCCGACGGTGCGCATCGCGTGATGGATGCGGCCACCACCGAGCCGGGTCTGCGCGATCGCGAATGCTTGACCCTCGCCGCCGAGCAGATTCTCTTCTGGTACACGCACGTTCTCGTAGTGGATGAGCGCGTGGTTGCCCTCGTGACCTCGTGCCTCTCCCATCAAACCGACGTTGCGGACGATGTTGACACCAGGGGTGTCGGTCGGGACCAGGAACATCGACATGCCCTGGTACGCGCTCACGTCTGGGTTCGTCACGACCATCACGATCAAGAACGACGATGTCTTCGCGTTCGACGAGAAGAACTTCCAGCCGTTGATCACCCACTCGTCGCCGTCTTTCTCGGCACGCGTCTCGAACTGCGTGGGGTCCGAACCACCTTGGGGCTCGGTCATCGAGTAGCTCGAGAACAGCTCGCCGTTGAGCAGCGGTTGGAGGTACTTCTCCTTCTGCTCGTCGGTGCCGTAGTGAGCGATGATCTCCGCGTTGCCGGTGTCGGGCGCCTGCGTGCCAAAGATGATCGGCGCCCAGTTCGACCGGCCGAGCTTCTCGTTCATCAACGCGAGCTTCACTTGGCCATAGCCCGGGCCGCCGAGGTCAGGCCCGAGATGGCACGCCCACAACCCCGCGTCGCGCACCTCTTGCTTCAAGGGGTCGACGAGATCGCGCAGCTTTCCTTCGAGCGGGTGGTACGCCAGCCCAGGAAAGACGAGATCGA
>JBEEFW010000076.1:0-30233 GCA_041166385.1 Acidimicrobiaceae bacterium
GGTGAACGGTGTTGCCGGTGGCGGCGGCGTTCACGTTCGATGACGGCGACGCCGCGGTATCGGCCGACCACGCCGGTGACGCGATGGCGGCGCCTCCTGCATTCACCGAGAACGACGACGCCGGTGGAGGAGGCGGTGGCGGTGGTGGTGGCGGCGGCGGAGGAGACCCATCCGGCGGGATGATTTGGAGGCCTTTGATGGCGGGGTTCTCGGTGACGTGGCCGAGGACGATGGTGATGGTGGGGGTGGCGGCGGTGGTGGTGATGGGGAAGGTCTTGACGACGCCTTTGAGGGGGCCGACGTCGGCGACGGTGTCGTAGTTGGTGAGAACGGCGCTGCCGTTGATGGTGACGTTGAACCTGCGTTGCCCGGCGGCGGTGAAGTAGATCTCGGCGAAGTAGAGCTTCACTTGGTACTGGCCGGCGCTGGCGGGGAATGACCAGGTCATCTCGGGTCCGCCGGCGGCGTCGTAGCGCTCGGACTGGAACACGGCCATCGGGGTGCCGGCCGGGACCGACGGGTCGGTCATCGCGATCGCGCTCGAGGTCGTGTACACGGTGTTGCCGGTGGCGGCGGCGTTCACGTTCGATGACGGCGACGCCGCGGTATCGGCCGACCACGCCGGCGAGCCCGCAATCGCCGCACCCCCTGCGTTCACCGAGAACGACGGCGCGGCAGCCGCGTCGGCGTCGGTGACCAAGGCGACCAGTCCGCTGCCGAGCAGGGTCGCGACAGCGATCAGCCTGAGGAAATGAGGCTGTTGTCCACGCCGGTGCTTCGCCATGCTCCGCTCACTGCTCTTCGGCCGAATACGACACCGTACGCTCTGCGGTCGTGAGCTTCGCCGCGTGGGTGTTCCTGGCCGCGGCCGTGATCGTCGCCGTGGGCGATTGGCTGGCGGTCCAGCGTGGCAGCAAGCCCCTCGAGTATGTGTGCAAGCCGCTCACGATCGCACTCCTGGTGGGTGTCGCGGCCACTGCGGACGTCGACAACGGCGCCTTGCGGGCCTGGTTCGTCGTCGCCCTCGTCCTGTCCATGCTCGGCGACGTGTTCCTCATGCTTCAGCGAGACCTGTTCATCGCGGGCTTGGCGTCGTTCTTGCTCGCCCATGTTGCGTTCATCGTCGGATTGTGGATCGACGGCGTCAGCTACGGCGCGTTCGGTGTCGGCGTGGCAGTGGCCGCCGTCGCCGTGGTGGTCGTCGGTTCGCGGGTGCTCCGTTCCGTGCTGGCCAGTGGTGAACCTGCGATGGCCGGCCCCGTGGGGGCCTACATGACCGTCATTTCTGCCATGGTCGCAAGCGCTGTTGGCACAGAGAATCCGTTGGCCATCGGTGGTGCTGCGCTGTTCTTCTGCTCGGATGCGCTCATCGCCTGGGAGCGCTTCGTGAACCCGCGCGGATGGCACCGTATGGCGATCATCGTCACGTACCACCTCGCGCAGGCCGGACTCACGCTGTCACTGGTCAGTTGACGACCTCCCCCCGCGTACGAACCCCGAGCGCTTCCTGGGGCTCACGTACTCCGTCGCCGTGGTCTCCTGATCGCGACGTATGGGACGAATTCCTGAATTGCCCTTGCCGAATCCAAGGGAACCCGCGAGCCTTGCCCCTTCCTGTACGCAGGAACCGACGAACGGGGGAGGTAGGCGGATGGCGGAACACGCGTACGAGCAGCGGTGGCTGCCGTCGGGCACGCCCGTCCAAGTCAGAGATCGATTCGAGTTTGCGTTCCGTTCGGGCTTCGAGGTCAGTGAGGCCACCGATGCCGGATACCGGCTGCGCCGACGGTCCGACGGGGTGGAGCTGCCGGTCGAATTCTCGGTCAGCGATGTCCGTCCGGATTCGACCGGGAAGTCCTCGCGCTAAGGAGACCGGAGCCGGTCGAGGAAGCCGGTGATCACGGCGACCATGTCGGCCCGCATCCAATGGCGATGCATCGAGTGGTCGATGCCGGGCACCTCCACGACCTCCACGAACCCTGACCGCTGCACGTGCCGCAGGCTCCGCGCCACGCGGTTGTTGAAGAACTCGAGGCCATCGTCGCCCTCGGCGAAGACCAGCAGCACGGGTGTGCGGCGGCGAGCGACGGCTCGCAGCCATGTCGCCGCTCGGTGGCGGAGCCCGATCCCGTCCAGCAGCGTCCAGAGCCCGAGCCTGGCGCCGCGCTCCTCCCGCTGACGCTCCGGCGTACGCCGCTTCCGAGTCTCGGCCATCGTGGCCTCGACGGGGTCGCCGGGCTCCCAGTACATCTGCGGGTTCAGGGCAATGATGCCCGCGACGCGAACAAGGAGCACCGCCTTCAGTGCGACCCATGCGCTCGCGCAAAGGCCGACGAGGACGATCCGCTCGTGACCGCGAGCCGTCAGGTCCTCGACGATTGCGACGGTGTCGTCGAGCGTGTGCGCGTCGTACGGCCGTCCGGGCGCGTGGTCGCCGTCGGGGCTCTCACCCCAGCCGGTGAAGTCGACCCGAACGGTGGTGTGGCCCGCGGCGCTGAGCGTGCGCGCATATTCGACCCACGCCCGGCCCGGCCCGATGTGCGTCTCCGAGCCGCTGTTCAAGAACACGACGGTTGCGTGATCAGCCGGTCGGGCGTCGTCGTCCGCCGGAGTACCGACGATGCCGACGAGCCCTCGTCGCCCGAGCGTGGCGACCTGCTCGTTGATCCGCACGCCCCTCCATGAGAGAACGGCAGCGGCGCGATCCCCCGTACACGCATGCCGTGGCTCGCGACGTGCGTCACCGACCCACTCGGTGATCGCATCCAGGATCTCCGCCGGAACAGTCGCGTACTCCGCGGGGAGATCCAACGCGAGCTCGCTGCCTTCGAGCGCCAGTCGAGTCACGGTCGCTCCGAATGCCTCGATGTGGTCGATGGCGGTGTCCGCCACGGGACGGTCGGGTCGTTCGACCATCAGGACGCGAGCGGCGGGAGACGCATCGAGCTCCATGACGTCGAGCGCGGCCAACGCCGAGAGCGCCGGTTCGGGAAAGACCGAGCCGGCGACGACGATCGCGCCGTCGCTCGACGGCACGGGTTGTCCGAGTAGCCGAAGTTCCTTCACGAACCGGCGGCCGGATTCCACTGGTGCCCACGCGACGACGGCGTCGGCACCGACACCCCGTGCCTCCAACAGCGCGACCGTTGCGCCGAAGCGCAACCCGATGACAGTGACCGTCGTGGCGCCGAGGGAGCGCAGGTCGGCGGCCGCGTGGGTGACACTCGATCGCCACGCGCTCACCCGGTCGTCGTCCCATTGATCTCCGGCGGAGTCGCCCGTGCCGTCGTAGTCGATTCGCAGGACGGTGTGCCCCGCGGCTGCGAGGCGCTCGGCAAGTGCGCGCAGCGTGCGATGTGTGCTCCAGTACTCGTAGCCGACGGGCGGCAGGATGACGCACGCGCTGGACGTGCAGCCATCGGTCGGTGTGGTCAACCAGCCGAGTAGCGGACGGTCACGCGGTCCGATCCACCGCGCGGTCGTCTCGACTGGTGCCGTCACGAGGCGGCGGGTGCGGTCATCGGCTTGCGCGCGCTGATGTGGAACCAGTTGATCGCGCTCAGATCGTCGGCGGGCTGCAGCTCGCGACCGTCGTCGCCGAACGTCGTCACCGGTTCGAAGCCAATTGTGACCAAGGCCTCGAGTTCTGCGGCGAGCGTCGTGAAGTGCGCGACGAGGCCATAGTTGTGGGCACCGAGGGTGCGAAGCGCCCAGCTGCCGTGATCGACGTGCAACTGCCGGTTCTGCCACCAGTTGCGATAGCTCGCGGCGTACGCCGGAATTCTGAACGGCAAACGACCGAGGAAACGCGCCGCGCGGTAGGGCAATGAGTCGCCGGTGCTCGCGCTCCGCCACGGGCCGCCTCGGTACGCCGGCCCGGTCTTGTTGAGGGTGGAGAAGAGGACGTGGCCGCCCGGCCGGAGCACTCGATGGAACTCGGCAAGCACCAGTGCGCGGCCGTCGTGGTCGACGGAGTCGATGCCGTTGAAGCTGAAATAGACGAGCCCGAATCGGTTGTCGTCGAACTGCGAGAGGTCACGCGCATCGGCATGATGTATCTCCGCGCCCGGATACCGGCGTCGAAAGACATCGACCATCTCGGCCGAGTAGTCCACGGCGACGTAGTCGGAGCTCAACAGGTGGAGGATCGCAGTGGTGCGCCCACCGCCGACCCCGACGTCGAGCAGGGGTTGATCGCGGACGAGGGGTGAGAGCGCGGCCAACGCGATCGGTTCGCCGTTGTCGCTCCAGCCAGATGATGTCCCGAACCAGGTCGATGTCGACGCCCACGTCTCGCGATTGCGCGAGTCGACGGTGATAGGGCGCAACGATGCCTAGCTCTCGGATGTCGAGACGGGACTGCGCTGCGCGGCTGGGCCTGCAGACGCGTACTTCGGGACGATGTGGGCCGTCAGCGCGTCGGCCATCCGTTGCCGGTGGCGGCGCAGCATGAGGAGGTGGTCCATGCCGTCGACGACCTCGAGGTGGAAGTTGGGGCGTTCCTCGAGGCGGCGCAGGGCGTACTTGCTCCGCTGGGTCAACATGGTGAGGAGGTTGTCGGTTCCGTAGCCGATGAACGTATCGACACCCTTGTCCACGATGCGTTCCAGTGCGTGCGTTGGCGCGGGGTGGATGTGCAAGCGGTCGAGCACGTGCCACAAGAGTGGCGGTAGCCGATCTTTCAGACGGTCGCCCAGTCCCGAGGCGCTCACGCGGCGAATGAAGGATCGACTTGGCGGCAGCGCTCGATTGGCGTCGCCCGCGCCCGCGAGCAGATCGTCGGGTTCGAAGCGCAGGTTTGCGTTCAGCGCGTAGATGCCGCGGACGCCGTGCAACGCGGCGACGTCGATCGAGAGGTACGCGCCAGAGCACACGCCGACGACGACGGCATCGTGCGGGTCGGCGGAGTTGAGGTCGGTCAGCACCTGCACCATGTCGTCGAACGCCTCAGGCGCGTTTGACAGTCCCGAGCGCTGACCGGAACGGACAGGGCTATCGCCGACACCACTGAGATCGAGCCGGAGCACTCGCACCCCATGCGCGGCCCACTCGCGTGCCAACTCCACCCAGAGGCGACTCGGGCCGATGTGGTGCGCGGTTCCGTAGTTCAAGCAGATGACGATCGGAGTGTCGCCGTCGCCAGGTAGCGGCTCGGTGATGATGCCGAACAAGCCGAGCGCGCCGAGGCGGACGGGACGCTCGACGACATCGACGACATCGACGTCATCGCCGTGACGCATCACGGCAGTGTTGGGTAGCTCAGGGCGAGCCATCGGCGCCGAACCGTCGGATGGGAACGCGGCCTGCATCCAGTCGACGATTCGGTCGATGGCCTGGAGAGGAACCCGCTCGATGAGCGCGAGCTCGTCAATGAGATCCCCCTGCCCGACGGCGTCGTCCCAGGTGACATCGCTGGTCGCGTCGAGGTGCGCCTTGACCTTGCTGTTGAACGTCCGGTCCGATCGGACGAGCGCGAGGACGCGCGGCGCAAGCGGGGCCTCGATGCTGGCCAGGTCCGCCGCGGCGAGCTCGGCGACGGTTTCCTTGGTGAACACGTGTCCCGCGACCTCGACGGCGCCGTCGTCGATTGGATGGTCGTCGACACCGACACCGACGATGTGCAGCATCTTCGACTCGCGGATGAACGACCGCCCGGAGACGCAGGGGTCCCACAGAACAACCCCGGCCACGTCACTGGTCTCTCCGGCGACCATGGCCGCGAGCGTCCCACCGAGCCGCATGCCGACGAGCGAGACGTTCTGGCCCGTCATCCCGTGAACGAGTTCGATGGCCCGGCGGATGCTTTCGAGCCACGCGCGCACTCGTGCCGGCTCGTAGTCGTTCCCCGCGGAGTCGCCGGTGCCGTCGTAGTCGAATCGCAGAACGAGAAACCCCGCGCTCGCGAGCCGCTCCGCGAGCCTTGCAAAGGTGCTGTACGCGAGCAGATGTTCGTAGCCGACGGGATAGCAGAGGACGACCCCGCCTCGCGGTGGTCCCACGGGCTCGTGCAGCCATCCGAAGAGCCGACGGTCCTCGGGGCCGAACCAGAACGGTGTCGTGCTCATTCGGCCGCCCTGATACGGCAACCGGATACTGAGTTGAGGGCCCGAATCTCGCCTTCCGGTGCTCGACCGTCGGTCTCGAGCGCTTCCAGCTTCACGCTCCGAGGGGTGCCCGGAGCGACGTGAAACCAGTTGTCGTCCGGCCGAAATCCGGCGACTTGCAACGCCACGGACTGGGCGAAGCGGTCGGAGCGAATGGTGAGCCGCCACTGCCCCGCGCCGTCTGGCTCGCTCGTCGCCGTCAGGCCGACGGCGGGCTCGAGCTCCCGCGCTCGTCCGACCGGAAGGTGGAAGTCGCGCGCGATCGGCTCGTCGTCGCTGTCGAGGAGCGTGACCGCGATGACGTCGTAGCTCGGCGGACCGAAGCGGTAGGCCCACGTCAGGTCTCGGAAGCCGTCGAACAGCGCATCAGCGATCACGACCTGTCCGCTGCGACCAGCGATCTTGACCGGGTGCTCCGCAGTGTCGCTGAGCAGCTCACCGCGCGCGAACAGATCGACGCGCAGCGTTCCTTCGATGGCCGATGCCGTGTCGTTCACGAGATGGAGGTGAAGACCGTTGAGTCCTTCGTCGAGCGCGAGCACGGCGACCGGCGCCATCGCGCGCCGGGCGTACCACCACGCCGGCTTCGGCAGCCCCTGCGCGTCGACGAGTCCCCATCCGGCGCCCGGGTGAAGGTCCCGCAAGAACCAGATGAGCGAGCCGGCACAACTCGAGCCGACGCGCCGCCACTCAGCCACGGTGGCGGCGATGAGTTCGCCGCTCGTGGCTCGTGCGACGTCGAGATACCGGTTCGGGTTGGCGGCGCGCAGCGCGTCAGGGTCGATGTCGAAGAGCTCGCGGGCGTAGTGATCTCGGACGTCGGCGAAGTCCCAGTCCGCTCCGTTGTCGTGGGGCACGCCCTGCTTGGAGTCGGCCTGCTCGGCGGCCAGCGTGTCGGGTACGTTCGCAATCGCGAGGCACTCCGTCGCGAACCGGACGTTGGCCCGCCGCGCGTCAGTGAGCGGACGCTCATAGGCGCCGACGCCGTAGTAGTGCGCGACGCCGCTGTCGTTGTGGAATGGCAGCACACCACCAGTCGGCGAAGACGTGACGTACGGGAGACCCGGGACCGCCGCTTCGGCGATCGTCGGGATGATGTCGTCGAACAGCGGCATCCTCCGCGCGCCGCCGGACAAGCCGAGCATGGCCGCCTGTTGCTCGACCTCGCTACCCCCGCACAGCACCGCGAGACAAGGTCGATGACCGAGTCGATCGAGCAGTTGTGTCACTTCACCTTTGACGACGGTGACGAAGTCGGGGTCGGTCGGCGGATCCATGTTCGCGAACATCACGTCCTGCCAGACCAGGATGCCGAGCTCGTCGCACAGGTCGTAGAAGGTGTCCTCCTCGTACGCGGTCGTGCCGCTCAGTCGGAGCATGTTCATGTTGGCGCGACGCACGTCGTCCAGGGCTGCCCGCAACGCTCCTGCGTCAGTCGTGAGAGCCACCGGATCCACCGGCATCCACGACGCTCCTCGGCAGAACACCGATTGGTCATTCACGCGCAGCGAGAAGCCGCCGTCGTCGGTGTCGGCTTCGATCGTCCGAAAGCCGACCCGGCCGAGGTGCGTCACGGAGTCGTCGATCGAGAGTGTGACGTCGTACAGCTTCGGCTCACCGTGCGTGTGCGGCCACCACCGCACGGGTTGTGACAACCGAACCGTCGCGTGGAGGCGGTCGCCCTCGAGCGTTGCTTCGGCCTCGACGGCCCCGACCGTCACCACGAGGCGCGCGGTCGAGTGTGCCTCTGGATCGCGCAATCGGACGTCGACCGTCACGACCCCATCGGCGCCGTCGCAGATGGCGCGAGCCGTAGAGGACACGACCGGATGCGCCGCGACGAGGTCGCACCCTCGCCAGGGGCCAACGGGCGCACCCGTCGGTGACCAGCCCGGCATCCTGCCGAGCAGTGACGTGCGGAACCACCTCAGGCTCTGGTTCCGGACGAGACGGGTCTTCCATCGCGGCCGGGGGCGTTTCATGGCCAGGAGTGGCGCGAGCGCGCCGCAGCGGATGGTCACATCGTGCGAGCCGCTCTCCAGCTGCCCGACATCGATGGCGTGGGCGACGAACATGTTCTCGCTGTGCAGGATGTGTCGGCCGTCGAGCCAGACGTCGGCGATCGTGGCCAAACCACCGATGTCGAGCAGCGACGAATGCTCGGAGCCGTCAGCGACCCTGAAGGTCGCCCGCCACCACCAGTCGTCGGCGTCGAAGTCGCGGTCGTCATCGATCGACCAACGCCCCGCGGCGCGCAGCGCGCTCGCGGCGGTGCCGGGCACGGTCGCCGGCAACCATTGGAGGTCGAGGGCAGTGAGCTCGTCGGGGTTTTGCGCCGCGCCCGGAGGAGTTGCGCACAGGTTCCACCGCGTGGCGGCGTCAGCCATACCGAGCGACCAGCACAGCCATGGCCGAGTCCCAGTGGCGCTCCATCGCGTCGAGGTTTCCGTCGACGTCGACAGAGCGGCCCCGCGCCGCACGCGCCAATGTGAACTGCAACGTCTTGGTTGCGTTGGACAACTCGCGGAAGGCGTCGGCCGCTGGAGCAATCGCGTTGCTGTCGTTCGCGGCGAGCCAGTCGACGTACGCCGCGGCCAGCTCGGCGTTGGACCCGCCTTGCCGGCAGAAGCCGAACGCCCACCGGTGGAACATCTCCAGTGGCTGCGAGCGCAGCCATTCGAGGTCGTCCCCGAGCCGCTTGCGCATGCGCTGCACCGGGTTTGTCGCCGGCCGACGGGCCAAGTGGGCCCGCGTGAGCTCGATGGCACCTTCGACGAGCTCGGAGAGGGCACTGCGCCGGACCCCGTCGAGCTTCACGAGTTCCACGTAGGGCGGCATCACCCGCGGGTCTCGGAGCTCGTCGGTGCGGCGCAGCACGCCGTCGTAGTCGTCGTCCGAGAGCTCGAAGTAGCCGGCGTTGTGGAAGTAGCCGAGCCGTCGAGCGTCAGGGTCGATGAGCTGTGGGACGATCGCCGTCTTCTGGTGGTCGAGTCGATAGGCGACGCCAGTCGTGTCCGGCAGGTACCAGCTGTCGGCTTCGACGGTGAGCAACCGGCCGAGGGCGAGCTGCTCGACCACGTGCGTCTCGAGTGGCTGCCACACGTTCATCTCGTTCACGTCGATGCCGTACATCGCCCGCAGGTCCTCGAGCGGGAACTTGAAGAAGGTCCACTGGTCGCCCTCGAAGTCGGTGCTCAGCGTGAAGGCGGCCGCGGCGAGCGGCTCGAAACCAAGCGCATGCAGCGTCTCGATCCAGAGATCGACGTAGCAGTTGCTCTCCGGCCACACACGCTCGGTGGTGTGGAGTGGGTGTGGTCGATACGTCGCGGCGTCGATGCCGAGGAGTTCGGCGGTCAAGGCCACAGCCTCGTGCGAACCGCTACCGGCCAGAGCGACACGTCGAGACCGTGTTCGTGCAGCAGCGCCAAGGTGATTCGCTCGAGTCCGAAGCCAACGCATGCCGAGTGCGCGGTCTCGCCGTCGGCGGTGGTGATACCGAAGGGCAGACCGAAATGATCGCGATGCGCGTTCGACGACGCGATCGCCGTCGGTTTCTCGGTCGAACAGATGGGCACGACGAGTTCGTACTTGAGCGTTTCCTCGAGCTGTCCGGCGGCGAGCAGCCGGCCGGAACGGCCAAAGAACGGATCGTTCGCGACGACGGCCTCGGCCGGGAGACCGAGCGACCGGAGAACGTCGCGCGCTCGGTCGATCCACACGTCGCGGAACTGCTCTGCGCCCGCTGGGTCGCCGATGTAGACGAACTCGCGCTGCCGGAAAGCTTGCATCCGGGCTGGGTCCACTGACGGCTCGTGGCGGAAGTTCCAGCCGAACAAGGTGTACCGCCGTCCACCCTCAGGCAGCTGGCCCGTCGCCGTCGGGTAGATCGGATGACAGGTGGCCGTGCAGAGTGCGAGGTCGGTCGGCTCGAGGTGGGTGGCCCACTCCTCTCCCGACTCGAGCAGGGCGAGCAGCTCGCGATGTTCACGATCGCCACCCGTGAACGCGTGCACCCGGCCGATCAGATTGGGGAAGGCGCGGAGGTAGTCCGTGCGTTCGAGTGTCGTGCGCGGCAACAGCGGTGGGAACGACAACGACACCGCGTCCATGTCGCGGCCGGCGTCGTACGCGCAACGGTTGACGCCCTCGATGATCGCCTCGAAGTCGGCCCCCTTGCCGAAGATCCCGTCGACCCCGCTGGGCACCAGGTGCCCGGCATCGATCAGCTCATCGCGAAACTTGGTGTACTCGTCCACGTCGGTCGTTACTCGCCCTTGTGGACAAGCAACATCTGCGCGTTGTGGCCCGCGATCCGGTCGTTGTTGATCATGAGCGGTGCCCCGTGGGCGTCACGCAACAATCGCCCCATGCTGTAGGGCGAGTCTTCTCGATAGGCGGAGATCCCGATCACCGACATCGCTCGTGTGACGATGTCGACGACGTACGCCGAGCTCGACAACTTGAGGCTGTTCATCGCGATGGCAAAGCCCATGCTGTTGAGCTCGACCGGGTCGTCCTCGCTGTCGCGGTAGCGCCGCGCAGTGCTTTCGACCAGCGCGCTGAACTCCTGCAGCGACGCCACCAGCTCAGCGAGGCGCACCGCGGCTGCGGGTGACCGACCTGGAGACTTGCGGGCTTCGTTGCGGATGAAGCGACGCGCCAGTGACACCGCGGAGGTGGCGATGCCCAGCCACACCGAGCTCCACACGATGTGCGAGGTGGGCAGCATGGTGCGGGCGGCGATGTCGGCGAACGGATCGGTCAACACCTCGTCGACGGGACCATCGGCCGCCAGGCTGAAGCCGAGGCTGCACGTGCCCCGAAAGCCGAGCGTGTCCCACCCGCTGGTCTCGGACAACGAGGTGTTGGCCCGCCTGCACAGCACCAGCACCTGATCGTTGGCCGTGCTCGCTTCGGAGGCACGAGCGGTGGCGAGGATTCCGTCGGCATTGGCTCCGTAGGAGATGACGGGAGCCTGCTTCTCGAGGTGGAACCGGCCGTCTTGGCGCTCGAGCGCGCATCCGCTCGAGCGGACGTCGCCGCCGATGCCGACCTCGGTCGTCGCGGATGCGAGGAGCAGCTCCTGCGCGGCCAGTTCTCGGAGAAATCCATCCAGGGCGGGCGTCTGCCCGTGACGGACGAGGCAGTGCACCTGGATCTGGTGCATGGCGTACACCATCGCGGTCGAGGCGCAGTGTTGGCCGAGCGCATCCACCGCGGCAGCCACATCGACGATCGAGGCGCCCCCGCCGCCGAGGTCTGCGGGCACCAGCACCGACAACATGCGTTCGCGACGAAGGGCGTCGATCGCCTCAGAAGGAAAGCGCGCGTCTCGATCAACGGCGGCTGCCGCAGGCGCTGCGGCCGTGCTGCCGATCCTGGTGGCAACGCTCGCGAGGTCGCCCGACGCCGGCGGAGGTCGGTCCTGGAACGAGGCGGCGTTCACCGGAAGGGCACTCATGACGTCAGCCTTGCGGCAACGACGCGGTCAGCTCCTCGAGTGCAGCACGAATCGCAGTGACCGACTCGAAGGTCTGCTTCCGCAGCATCTCGTCGGGGAACTCGATGTCGAAGGCATCTTCGAGCGCAAGCATCAGGTTGACACTGGCGTGTGAGGTGAGCCCCAGGTCATAGAGGTTCGCGTCGTCCTCCACCGTGGCGACGTCGACGGCGAGACGGCCTTCAGTGCCGACGATGCGGCGAATCGTGTCGGTCATCCCACCACCCCTCCTCCCCGCGGAGACGTGCGCTGTGGCGTCCGCACGCCACGCACGTACGGAAGAAGTATCGCCCATTTCCGTATACCTCTGAAACCCCTGGTGGATGAAATGGTCCTTCGGACCTATGTCGGGCCTGCGGGGCATGCTGCGTAACCTTCCCCTCAGTGGGCGATTTGGTCTCCTTCTGCGTTTCGAACCACAACTACGGCCGCTTTCTTCGCCCGATGCTGGATGCCTTGCTGTCGCAAACCCATGGTGACGTGGAGATCATCGTTGTCGACGACGGCTCGACGGATGACTCGCGTGAGGTCCTGGCCGAGTACGGGGACCGAATCGTGGTCGAGCTGCAAGAGCAGCGAGGGCAGTCGGCCGCCTGCAACCGAGCATTCGCGCTGTCACGGGGTGAGATCGTCGTGTTCCACGACTCTGACGACCTCGTCTACCCCGATGCCGCGGCGCGGCTGGTCGAGTCCTTCGCGGATCCTGCGGTGACGATGGTGCTGGGCCGGCTCGATGTCGTGGACGCCGAGGGACGGGTGTCGGGTGCGCATCGTCCGCCGGACGGCTGTCCGCTCTGGGGCGGCGACCTGCGGCCTCTGCTGTTGGAGCGGTGTTCGTTCTTCTGGCCGGAGACCACGGGGCAGGCATATCGACGCTCTGTGGTCGAAGCGGCGATGCCGATTCCGGATCTCACGGCGCCGGACTTCTACTTCTCCTATCGCGGGGCGCTCGCCGGCCGAGTCGTGGCTCTGGTACGCCCGCTCGCGTGTTACCGGGCGCATGGCCTCAACAAAAGCCTCATGCCGCTCCCGCAGGGTGTTTCGTGGCTCGAGCACCGGATCGAGCAGCGCGAGCAGCTCCACGAGATGATCCGCACGCGGGGGCGCGCGCTTGGTGTGTTCGACGATCCTGAGGCGGCCGATGCGTGGGCACCGCGCGACTACATCCTGGCCAGCCTGTGCGCCGCCCGCGGCCGGCTGCGTCGTGCGCCGGGGCGCTGGGCGCGTGCGGCAGACGGTGTCCGCGCGATCGTGGGCCATCCCCAGTTCCGCGTTGCGGGCCAAGCGCGTCACGTCGCGTGGTTCGTCGGTCTCGCCGTCCTGCCGCGACCGCTGGCTCTCCGGTCGATTGCCCACCGCTTCCCGTTGGCGCGATGAGCGCCCGGCTCTCCCTTCGCACGCGCGCCGCCGCCGGTCTCGGTCGGGCGACGAGTGCGATGTCGAGGTTCGTGGGTCGCGGCGAGGGTTCGGTCATCGGAGCGCGGGTGACGCTCGCGCTCGCACCGGATGCACTCGATGCGCTCGCCGCCGGACGGCGGATCGCGGTCGTGTCCGGCACGAACGGCAAGTCCACGACGACTGCGATGCTGGCCGCGGCGTGCTCGGCCGGCGGTTTGAAGGTGGCCTCCAACATCGAGGGCGCAAACCTGCGTTCGGGCATCGTCGCGCTGCTCAGCAGCCGGCGCGCCCGCAACACCGATCTAGCGGTGCTGGAGATCGATGAGCTGGCGCTGCCCTCGCTGCTCCCGAGCTTCGTCGCGCCGACCGTCGTGTTGCTCAACTTGTCCCGCGATCAGCTCGACCGGTTCGGCGAAGTCCGGAAGGTTGCGACTGAGTGGCGACGCGTGCTGAGCGCGCAAACGGCGACGGTCATCGCCAATGCCGACGATCCGCTGGTCGTGTACGGCGCCGGTACTGCCACCGACGTGACCTTCGTCGGGGTCGGCCTGCGGTGGCGGCAGGATGCTGCTTCGTGTCCGAACTGCGGCCGCCCGATCCGGCGCGAAGGTCGCGACTGGTGGTGTGAGTGCGGGCTGCGACGGCCACCGGCGATCGAGCTGGAAGGCGACGAGCTCGTGGTCGACAACGCCCGTGTTCCCCTGCGACCGGGCGTTCCGGGGCACCACAACGTTGGCAACGCCGCGCTGGCGGTCGTGGCTGCGACGAAGCTCGGAGTGCCCCTCGCGGTCGCCGCCGGCGCGCTCGGCACCGTGACGGCTGTGGCCGGCAGGTACCAGACCATCACCGTCGGAGGCACGCGCGCTCGCCTGCTCCTCGCCAAGAACCCCGCGGGCTGGGGCGAGCTCATCGCGATGATCGAACACGATGACCGGCCCCTGGTGCTCGCGATCAACGCGCAGATCGCCGACGGGCGCGACCCGTCGTGGCTGTGGGACGTCGAGTTCGAACGGTTGCACGGCCGGCGCGTCGTCGCGGCAGGGGAGCGCGCCGCCGATCTCGCGGTGCGGTTGCGCTACGCCGAGGTGGCGTGTGACGTGTGGGACGGGGCGATCCTTGATGGGCTCGAGCACTTCGACGCGCCGGAGGTCGACGTGGTGGTGAACTACACGGTCTTCGCCGACCTCGTACGCGCGGCCGGGGCCCGCGCATGAGCGGCGGCGGCGAGAGTGCGGTCCGCATCGCCCTCGTCTTTCCGGAGTTGCTCGGAACCTACGGCGACGGCGGCAACGCGGTCGTCCTTGCGCAGCGGTTGCGGTGGCGCGGGCTCCCCGCGGAGATCGTTCGCGTCGGTATGGACGACCCGCTTCCGCACGGCTGCGACATCTACGTGCTGGGCGGCGGCGAGGACGCGCCCCAGACGTTCGCCACCGCTCGATTGGTGGAGACAGGGCTCGCGCGCGCCGTGGACTTCGGAGCAACCGTGTTCGCGGTGTGCGCCGGCCTGCAGGTGCTCGGTGAGAGCTTCACGGGGAGCGATGGCCACCAGCAGCCCGGGCTCGGCATCGTTGACTGCACGACTCGGCCCAAGGGGGTACGGCAGATCGGTGAGCTCGTCGTCGAGTCCACCGCGTTCGATCTTCCCCTGCTCACGGGGTTCGAGAACCATGGTGGCGTCACGGAGGTCGGGCCAGGGGCCACACCGCTTGGGCGAGTCAAGGTCGGGCACGGCAATGGTGCGGGCGGAGTCGACGGTGTCGTGTCCGGACGCGTGCTCGGCACCTACCTTCACGGTCCCGCACTCGCCCGCAATCCCGCGCTCGCCGATCTGCTGCTCTCGTGGGTCACCGGGGCAGCGCTCGACCCGATCGACGAACCGCTGATCGACCGGTTGCGCTCGGAGCGTCTCAAGGCCGCGCTCGGCGGCAGAGGGGGTCGCGGGTGACGTCCTGGGACGGGCTGCTCGTGGTGTGCAGCGGCGCGAGCTGGGACGGCATGGCGTCTCCGCCGAAGGAGTTCGCTCTTCGGCTTGCGCGCGTGTCGCCCGTCTTGTTCGTCGATCCGCCCCGGTCGTTTGTGTCGGTGCGCCGCCAGGGGCAGGGGCCGGTGTCCCTGGCGCGCGGGGTGCAGCTGCTCGACGACCGCTTGGCGCGACTCACGCCCGTCGTGCAGCCAGGCATCGATCGGATGGTCCTCGCTCGGGTCACCGAGCACTCGATCAAGCGGCAGCTGCGTCGCGCCGTCCGAGAGTTGGGGGGCGCGGTCGATGCGGTGATCGTGGCCAACCAGCGCGATCTGTTGGGCGCGTGTGATGAACGGCGTCGCATCGTCCTCGCCACTGACGACTTCGTCGCTGGTGCTGAGCTCATGGGCGTGCGTCGATCGGTGATCGAGGCGCAGCAGCGCCGGCAGGCGCGCACTGCGGATCTGGTGGTGTGCGTCACTCCCCAGATCGCCGATACATGGAACGCGCTCGGCGCACGGACTGTCGTGTTGCCGAACGGCTGCGACGCCGAACGATTTGCCGGAGTCGACGACGTGCCCTACGCGAGCGATGTCACGCTGCCGGCACCGGTCGTCGGTTTCGTGGGCCACATCTCCGAGCGGATCGACATCACGTTGCTCCAAGCGGTCGCCGCGACCGGTGTCTCGCTGCTGCTCGTCGGCCCACGGCAGCCAGTGGACGGGCTCGACGCGCTGCTCGCCCGCCCGAACGTGCAGTGGATCGATCAGCGCCCGCTGGCCACGATGCCGAGCTATCTCCGTTGGATCGACGTCGGCGTCACGCCGTATGCCGACAACGAGTTCAACCGGGGGAGCTTTCCCTTGAAGACGCTCGAGTACCTCGCCGCCGGTCGCCGAGTGGTCGCGACCGGGCTGCCCGCCACACACTCCCTCGCCACACCCCTGGTGACGATCGCAGACACGCCGGATGACTTTGCGGCGGCCGTCGCACGCGAGCTGGCGCGACCGCTGACCAACGACGAGATGCAGGAGCGGCAGGCGTTCGCCGCCCGGCATTCCTGGGAAGCGCGGGCGAACGAGCTCCAGGACCTGTTGTCGAAGGACCCGTCTCGTTAGAGCGGAGCTTGGTCCGGTCCGAGGGATGGCCGGGAGTCGAGTATTGGCGCCGCCGGCGCGTCCTCGAGCGGGCGTTGAGTTCGCGCGAGTCGCCAGAGAAACGGTCCGGCGACTGCGGCTTCGACGGCGAGTGCGCTCAGACCGCCGACCAGGAGACGGACGAAGTCGCCCGAGACCATGCTCGATGTCGCGTACGCGGCGACGCCGGCCAACGCCGCCCCGACCAGCGGCCGAGGAAGCTCGGCGAGGACGGCGCGAAGAGAGAAACCAGCGCGACGCAACGCGATCAACATCCCGGGCACGGGAATGCTCACGGCCACCAGCATGTGCGCGATGCCGACGCCCCGAAGGCCGTCGTGGGTGGCGCCGATCGCTAGTGCCGGCGCAAGTGCCGCGAGCCATAGGACCTGGATGACCAACGTGGCTCGACCGCGTCCGAGTGCGTTGAGCAGGTCGCGGCCCAGTTGGAGCGCGACGCGCACGGTGCCGAGGACGACCAGGAACCGGAGGGCCAGCGCCGCGTCAGACCACGGCGGGCCGTAGACGAAACGCACGATCGGGAGAGAGAGCACGCCCAGGAGCACGCACAGGAATGCGCTCACACCGACCAGAAGACCAAGGGATCGGGCGAATGCCGCCTGCACGGCCTCGCGATCGTGTTGCAGACGGGCGAAGCCCGGCACTGACACCCTGCTGACCGAGGACGACAACGTGCCCACCGGCCAGCTCGAGAGGTTGAACGCCATCAGATACAACCCCAACGACGTCGCCCCCAGCACGCGACTGACGACGATGTAGTCGACGTCGTTCACTGCCTCAGCGAAGAGGGAGGTGCCGGCAATCGGCAACCCGACCGTGAGCAGTGTGCGGGCGACGTCGCGGTCGTATCCCGGTCGATAGCGAGCCCGCGCGAGCATGAAATGCAGCAGGCCGTTGACGAAGTTCCCGATCACGCGGCCCCACGCCAGGCTCCAGGGCCCATAGCCCATCCAGGCGAGCACGATCGTCACGATGATCGACACTGCGAGGCCCGTGAGGTCGGCAATCGCACGGCGCCCTTGCTGGAACTCCCGAGTCAGCAACGCGGACTGCATCGCGAAGGCGCCGTTGATGAGCACGCACACCGTGAGCAGCCGAATGACCCCGGTTGCCTCTGGAGCGTTGAAGGCGGCTGCGAACGCCGGGGCGCCGATGAACGCGGCGACGAACAACACGACGCTCGAGCCCCCGACGACCGTGACGGCAGTGGGGCCGACGGCGTCCACGTCGCCCGGGTGGCGGACCAGGGCGGTCTCGATGCCCAGGTCGTTGATGTTCGACAAGATGATCAGAGCAACGAAGGCGACCGTGTAGACGCCGTATTCGCTCGGAGCCAGGAGCCTGGCCAGCACGACGCCCATGAGCACCGTTCCGACGCGAGCCGTGAGGTTGCTGACGAGGCTCCAGCGCAGCCCCCGGGCCACCATGCGCCCCAGGTCAGGCTCGTCTTGAGTCACCACCACCGGAGTTCCTTCGGTCGAGCTGTCGCTGGAGTCGAGGCAAACCCGAGCGTACTTGAGCCTCTCCGGCCCGCTTCGAGCGCGGAGCGTGACAATCCGGTCAAGGTCCACGCCCCATTGGTCGATGAACGTGGAAGTTGCACTCGCCGCCTCTGAAGGAAACAGAGCGGCTCGCTGGAGGAGAAACCGCACCCGTGTTCAACGCGCCCGTCCGTCGAAGCTCGAAACGCCGCCTCGCCTCTGCGGCCCTGCTCGTCGTCCTTCCGCTGGGGTCGTATGCCGTCGCGACAGCCGGGGCCGTCGGTACAACGACGCCTCAGTTGGTCGAGGTCTCGGAATCAGCGACAGATGTCATGACGAGGCCTGCCGGGGCCAGTACCGTCGCAGATCCGGCCGGAACCCAAACTGTCCAACCCGGCGAGTTCTCCGTGAAGGCAAAGACGATCACCAAAGGCGGCGCGACCATCGTCGCAACCGCCGTCTTCGCGGTGGTGACGACGTCGACGACGCCTCCCCCTCCGACCACCGCACCGCCGGTCACGCAGCCAGCCCCGACGCTCGCCGCGTGGCCCGATGCCAGCAACACCGGCGTGCCCGCCGGCAAGTCGCTCAACCCGTCAGGCGGTTTCACCGTCACGCAGGCAGGCGCGGTGGTCGACGGTCTCGACATCGACGGTTGCCTCGTGATTCGTGCCAACAACGTCACCGTGCAGAACACCCGAGTGCGACAGAACGGGGCGTGCTGGGGCGGAGCCATCGATGTCGGATACGACAACCGCGGCATCGTGGTCCGCGACGTCGAGATCGACGGCAAGCAACAGAACTCGCGGGGACAGCTGATCGGCAACTCCGGTTACACCTGCATCCGGTGCAACCTGCACGACGGTGGTCAGGGCTTCCACATGAACAACGACGTGACAATCATCGACTCGTACGTGCACAACCTCTACAACTCCGAAACGGCGCACAACGATGGAGCGATCTCCAACGGTGGAGCGCACATGGTCCTCCGCCACAACAACATCACCTGTGAGGTGCAAAACAGCCCGCTCCCCGGCGGCGGCTGCACAGGTGCCCTCGTGCTGCTCGGCGATTTCGCTCCCATCCAAGATGTGCTCGCCGAGAACAACTTGTTCAACGGAGGGGCCTACGCGCTGTACGCCGGCTCGCTGCCCGAGAAGCCGTACGCGCATGCAGACAACGTGAGGATCGTGGGCAACAAGTTCGGTCGCACGCTGTTCCCGAAGAGCGGCTTGTTCGGCCCCGTCACCGGCTACGAGGCGGCTGCTCCTGGCAACCAGTTCTCGGGCAACACCTGGGCCGACACGGGGCTCCCGGTCACCGCTCCGTAACGACCGCCTCGCTGATCTCCAGCAGCGATGCTGCTCGTGAATGCCAGGTGACATCCGCAACCGCCCGCCGTCGCTGCTCGGGCGTCGCCAAGCCGTGATCCGCGAGCGTCTGGCGCACTGCTGAGATGAACGCGTCGCTCGTCGCAGCGATGCGGACGAACTCGCGGTAGCGATGCACTTCAGGAAAGTCGGTGCTCACGACCGGCAATCCAAGTGCGAGGTACTCCTTCAACTTGATCGGGTTCGCGTAGCGGATCCAGTCGTTGTCGAGCCACGGCATGATCGCCACGTCGAAGCACGCGCCGTACGAGGGAATGTCCGCATACGGACGGGCGCCGAGCCAGCGCACGTTCGGAATCGCCTCGACGCGGTCCATGGCATGTGACGCCTCACCGATGAGCAGGACGGTCGCTTCCGGAATCGCGCGCGCGAGCTCCGCGATGAGCTCGAGGTCGACGAGGTAGTCGTCGAGGCCGCCGAAGAATCCGATGATTGGCCCAGGCAGGTCGGCGATGTCCGTTGGGTGAGTCGGCTGCCTGCGTAACGCAAAGTGTTCGGCATCGACGCCGTGATCGAGGAACACGCCGCGATCGCCCACGATCGACGCCTCCTCGGCCATCAGCGCGGAGCTCACGTAGAGCACTCGGTCGGCTTCCTGTAGGAGGCGCTCCTCCATGGCACCGATGGTGTCGCGGTCGGCTTCGCCGAAGGTCGAGTGTCGATCCGATCGGTTGTAGATCAACGGTCCGTGGTGGAGATGCGAGAGGACATCGACCGCGGTCGGAATCGTGACCACACACACCGGGGTACGAATCTCGAGCCGCTTGGCGACGCGGCGGACCTGACCGGCGATGAGCCGTGCGTTGAGTCGTCGAGCGCGCGCACTGCCGTAGAGCGGCAGCACCAGAGGCGTGAAGACTGCGAAGTGGGGAAGGTCAGGCTCGGGGTGGCTGAGCCGCTTTGTCATGCTGCGCGCCTTGCGCACCAGTCGCCGCACGAAGTGGCTCGACCGTCCGGGCAATGGCATGCGCAGCGTGATGCTGTTGACGAAGAGCACCTTGCGCGTCTCGGCGATCCGCAGCATCAGTTGGAAGTCCGAGTGCGCGTGGTTGAAGTACCACCAGTCCTGGGCCGAGAAGCAGATGTACGACGGCGTGCTCACCCGAAGAACTCCCGGTGCCATACCTCGAGGCTGAGGAGCGTCCAGATGCGAATCTCCTCGTTCCGGCGGCCGCGGTCGTGGGTCGCGAGCAACCGCGCGATCACATCGCGGTCCATGACGCCGCCCACGAACGAGCTCGGCCCGAGCAACAGGTCGCTGGCCATCTCTCGAAGACCCTCGCGGAACCACTCGTCGAGCGGTACGCGAAAGCCGACCTTCTTCCGATCGACGATCTCGGCCGGCAGGTAGCTCCTTGCGACCTCCTTGACGACCCACTTGCTCGTGCCGCCCCGAACCTTCACGGATGATGGGAGGCCGAACGCGAGCTCGACGAGGTCCACGTCGAGGAACGGGGGCCGCAGCTCGATGGACGCCGCCATCGACATGCGATCGCCCCGCTCGAGCAGGTTGTCGGCCAGCCATGCATGGCAGTCGACATAGAGCATCCGTCGGACGATGTCGCCCCTCGCCCGCTCGACGACATCGCGCTGGCCGTGCCCGTCGGCGCGGCCGAGCAGGCTTCGCCGCTCCGATGTCGTGAACGGAGCGAACCAGCCCTCGAGCACCGCGTCGTCATCGGCTGCGCTGAGAGCCCGCACCATCGTGCGCGGTCGGGTTGCCCGCGCTGGCAGTGCCCGCTGCAACAGATCGAGAGGCGGCGTTCGAATGCGTGAGGGCACCGCCGTCAACGCCTGCGCGGCGCGGGCGTAGCGGTACTTGGGATAACCGCCGAAGAGCTCATCGCTGCCTTCACCCGACAGCACGACCTTGACGTGCTGTCGTGCCAGTTCTGCGAGACGGAAGACGGCCACGTCTGCGGGTTCCGACACAGGCGCGCCTCGATGCGACGTGAGTCGCGGCCACAGCGTGGTGAAGTCGTCAGCGGACACGTGCACTTCGTGATGTTGCGTGTCGAGCGCTTGGCTCACGGTCCGGGCGAAGGGAAGCTCGTCGAAGCGCTCGTCGCCGAAACCGGCGGAGAACGTCTCGACGCCTTGGCCGTCGCGGGCGGCATTGATCAGGGCGACGATGAGACTGCTGTCGAGCCCCCCACTGAGATACGCGCCGACGGGTACGTCGGCCACGAGGTTGCGGGCGACGGATCGCTGTAAGGCCCCAGCCACCTCGTCGACGGCGACGCGGGGAGTGACCTCACGCGGCGCGTCGGTCGGCAGCTGCCAGTAGGGCTCCTCGGAGGTAGAGCCCGTCTCGTCGACACGAAGCACGTGCCCCGGGCGGAGCTTGCGAACGCCGTCGAACAACGTGAACGGCGCCGGCACCGCGCGGCGGGCGAGATAGTCAGCGATGCTCGTCTCATCGACGGCCAGCGCACGCGGCAGTCCGGGAACGAGCGCTCGAATCTCGGAGGCGAAAACGAGGACGGAGTCGTCCTGATACCAGTAGAGGGGCAGGATCCCAAGCTGGTCGCGTACGAGCGTGACCGTTCGCGCGTCGCGGTCGTGCATAGCGAAGGCGAACTGCCCGCGCAACATGGGCACCATTGCATCGCCGTGCGCGGCGTGGAGAGCGAGGAGCACCTCCGTGTCGCCGCTCGTACGAAACGGATAGTCGAGGGTGGCCCGCAGTTCGCGATAGTTGAGGATCTCGCCGTTGAACGTGAGATGGCGGCGGTCGTCGAACGAGGCCATTGGTTGCGGTGAGCCGGCGACGTCGATGATCGACAGGCGAGTGTGACCGAACCCCACCGAGCCATCGATCCACTGTCCGCGATCGTCGGGACCGCGGTGACCCAACTGGTCGACCATCGCGCGCAGCACGCGTTCGTCGACGGGCGCGCCATCGAACCGCACGATGCCGGCGATGCCGCACATCAGATCAAGGCACGCAGCGCGGCGCGGTGTGTCCGGGCGAAGGGTGCTCGCAGCACCTCGCCCAACGCGAGTGCGCCTCGATAGAAGGCCGAGGCCAACCGACTGTGGTGACGTCGGTACAGCTCCAAGCGGTTCATCGTGAGGAGGGCGTACAACCTCGGCGATGTCATCGCCTCACCCCCGAGATGGACGACGGACGCCTCTGGCACGTACCGCACCGAGAACCCGGCGTCCGCGGCTCGGAGTGCGAAGTCCGTCTCCTCGGAGTACAGGAAGAACGACTCGTCCCACGCGCCGACCTTGTCGAGGCACGTGCGGGAGATGAGCATCGCCGCGCCCGTCGCCCAATCGACGACCCCCGGGCGGTCGTAGGTCGCCTCGTCCACGATCATCTCGCCCATGGCCGATACCCGACCCGCTCGGGTGCCCCCGACGACGGCTTCGCCGACCGCTCGCAGGAACGTGGGGCGTCGGCGCAGGCTGTATTGCACGGTCCCGCGTTCATCGACGATCCGCGGGACGGCGATGCCAGTTCCAGCAACGGCGAGGGCGGAACGCAGCGCGCGCAGCGAGTCTGCCTCGAGACGGATGTCAGGGTTCAGCACGAGGACGGCATCCGTGGGGCCGAGAGCCCGCACGCCGGCGTTGATCCCGGCGGCGTAGCCGGCGTTGCTGCCGAGGGACAGAGTGACCGCGTCCGGTGCCGCGGCCGACGCGGCTTCGAGGCTCCCGTCGGATGATCCACTGTCGACGACCGCCAGCGTGAGCGACGCGACCTCGGACGACGCCGCGCTGATCGATGCAAGGCAGTCCGAGACGATCGCGGCGCTGTTGTGTGTCACGACGACGACGCCGAGCGTCTCAGGCGTGCTCGCTGGATCATCGCTCACTCCAAATTCTCCCACACCCCTGTACCGGGTGGTGCGTGCCGCTCGGCGTACCATGGAGCGTGGATGTCTTGACGGTCCTGCGGCTGGTGCGTCGCTGGTGGTTCCTCGTACTGCCGATGATTCTCGTGACTGCCGGGTTGGCCTTGTTGGTCGCGCAGTCCGTGCCGGTCACGTACGAGGCGCGGGGAACCCTGCTCTTTCAGCCGGCGCCGGTCGCACCGCCGCCGCCCGACGTGAATCCCGCCAGCCCGACCACGACCCGCAACGCGTTCGGAGGAGCGGGGTCCGAGGAGACCCTTGCGGCCCGTCTGATGGCGCTGGCGATCACCGACCCGTCCTCCAAGGACGCGCTCACGAAGCTCGGCGCGGGCGAGTTCAACCTCAAGCAGCTCACCACCGAGAACACGCAAGACCTGCCGCTGATCGAGATCGACGCCACCGCCAGTACGGCCGAACGCGCGGTCTCCACTGTGCATCTCGTCTCCGACGCCGCATCGCGGGCGTTGCAGGAACAGCAGGCCGCGTCCGGCGTCGATCCGGCAGCGATGATCACCGCTCGCCCGCTGCTGGCTGAACCGAAGGCGGAGTCGTTGTACGGCGGAAGGGTGCGTGCCGGCTTGGCCGTGGGCTCGCTGGGATTCCTGGCCACGTTGAGCATGCCGTTCCTCATGGAGGGCCTCACCCGCAACCGGCGCCGCGATCCGAACGAGTGGAGCGAGCAGCTGTACGGGGCGCCCGCGCTTCCCGTGTCACGCGAGCCGAGAGAGCCGCGTGAGCCGGCGAGGCTGCGCGATTGAGCCGCGGGGGCACTGACACATGATCGACCCGCTTCCCGGGACGGTGGTGGTCCGATCTCGCCGTTCTTCGGCGAGCGAACGTGTGGTGTTCGCGTGTGGCCTCGGTATCGCCGTGGTCTTCGTCGTCTCGTTGTTCGGCAAGCCGCAGTACGGCGTTCCCGTGTTGCTCGCGCCGGTGCTGTACGTCCTCGTACGCAACTCGCAGCGCGATGCAGCTGCGCTCCTCTCGGTACATGTGTGCCTGCTGATCCTGGTGCCGTCGGTGCTGATCTTCGAACCCTTGGGTAGCAGCGGAACACCAGCCAACGTGCTGGGCATCTCGTTGCTGTGGTGGTGGGCGCTCAGCCGCTTCGTTCTCGGGTCCGGTGTGGGTACGGGTCGGAGTCCGGTGCGCAGCTGCGTCTATCTCCTGGGTCTGGCGATCTTGGCCAGCTACGCCGCGCTCGCGTTCCGGCCGATCGTCCCCATCGAGCTCAGTGCCGCGGACCGCGGAATCCTGTTCTTCGCCGGCTGCGCGGGGATCACGCTTCTGGCCACTGACGGCCTCGAGTCGCTCGCTCGTGTCAACACGCTGCTCCGCCGCCTCGTTGCCGCAACCACCGCGCTGGCCGCCCTCGGCCTGTACCAATTCTTCACCGCGTTCGAGGTGAACGACGTGCTCACGGTGCCGGGCCTGAAGCAGAACCAACAGCTCAACGACCTCGTGCAACGCGCCTCCTTGAACCGGGTGGCCGGTACTGCCGCCCACCCGATCGAGTTCGGCGTCGTGATGGCGATGGTGTTTCCGATTGCGCTGCACTTCGCATTGCACGCTTCGGCCAGGGCGAGGTGGCGGTGGTGGCTGGCGGTTGGTCTGATCGCACTTGGCATCCCGCTGTCCCTGTCCCGATCGGCAGTCATCGCAGTCGCTCTCGCGATGCTGGTGCTGATGCCCACGTGGCCGCGGCCGCGGATCAAGCGCGCCCTGGTGATGGGTTCCGTCTTCATCGCGGCGGTGCAAGCAGCGATTCCTGGGCTGTTGGATGCCGTATCCGGGCTGTTCCTGAACATCAGCAGCGACCCGTCGACGTCAGGACGAACACAGGACTACGCGGTGTTCGCGGACATCTTCATGAGGCAACCGGTGTTCGGCAGGGGGTTCTTCACGTTTCTGCCCGAGGTCTACACGGTGTTCGACAACGAGTATCTCCTCGCCCTCGTCGAGATCGGCATCGTGGGATTCGTCGCGCTCACCGCACTGCTGTTCGCCGGCATGAGCGCTGGCCGCGCGGCTCGCCAGGCTTCCGCAGACGAGGAGACTCGTCATCTCGGTCAGGCGCTATCGGCCTCGATCGCCGCCGGAGCGTTGGCGTTCGCGACGTTCGACGCCCTCAGTTTCCCGATGGCCTCCGGAACGTTGTTCCTGCTGATCGGCATTGCTGGCGGCCTCCGGCGCATCACGAGGACGCCGGCGCGCGCCGCGCCGGGCGACGTTCAGGCGGCGCTGACCAGCGACAGGTGACGTCCGGTGAGGCGGTCGTAGGCGGCGAGATACACCGCAGCTGACGCCGGCCAGCCGAGCGACTTCTCGATGCGCTCGCGTCCAGCGGCCCCCATGGTCGCCCGGCGCTCGGGGTCATCGAGCAGCCCGATGAGCGCATCGCCGAAGCGATGCGCCTCGTCGCCTTCGTCGCTCCACACCGCGACGTACTCGCCGGCCGGTCCGGCCGACACCGCGGTCTCGGTGAGCCGAAAGGCAAGCACCGGCAACCCGTACGCCATGTACTCGAGTGTCTTGTTCATCGTCGACACGTCGTTGAACACGGTGTAGGGGTCAGGGGAGAGGCCGACGTCGGCGGTCGACAACCAGCGCTCGATCTCCGCGGACCCCACCATCCCGGTGAACGTGACGTAGTCGTCGAGACCGAGCGCGCTGGCTTGACGGCGGAGTTCCTCGCCACAATCGCCGTCGCCCAGCAGCGCGACCTGGACGTCGTCGCGGCCGAGGCCGTGCACGAGGTGATCGGCGGCCCGCACGACGACATCCACCCCGTCCTGCGGGTTCATCACGCCCAGATAGCAGGCGAGATACGTGCGGCCGTTGCGCAGGTCGGGCTCGGGTGTGCCGCGCCGCATCTTCGCGGGATCTGGTCCGCTGCGTACGACCACGATCTCGTCCGCAGGCCGATCGGTGCGCGCACTCGCACGTTCGCGATACGACTCGTTCGTCGTGAGGACGAGATCCGCTGTGGCGAACGTGCGCCGTTCGAGCCAGCGCAGCAGCCAGCGCACCCAGCGCGACGGCTCGCCCGGTTTCGAGTCGTACAGCTCGGGACAGAGATCGTGGTGGTCGAAGACGAACCGCACGCCGGCGCGCCGAAAGAGGAGAGCAAGGGCCCAATACGTGTCAGGTGGGTTGCAGCCTTGGATCACGGCCAGCGGTTCGGCGCGATGGATGCGCCACGTCAACACGAGTGCCCGAAGCCAGCAGTACGCGAACTCGAACCCGTACGCGAGGATGCCGCGCGCCGCGGGCGCCGGTGCGTACCGGTGGATGCGAACGCCGTCCAGCTCGGTGTACGAGCTGTCGCCCGCGCCTCGAGGGCAGATGACTGAGACCCGGTAGCCCGCACGGACGAGCGTCTGACACTCGAGCCACACCCGTCGGTCGAGAGGGACCGACAGGTTCTGCACGATGATCAGGACGTGGGGCCCACCCCGCCGCCTCGACGCCTTGGTCAAAGCACCGCTTCGGCCGCGGCGGGCACCGGTGCCTCGACGCTTGCCTCGACCCGTCGAGTGCGGCGCGCCGCTCGGAAGATCGTGCGCAACCCACGATCAGCGACCGCCGGGAGCGTGTCGATGACGATCGCCAGATCGAGCAGCAGCGACCAGTTCTCCACGTAGAAGAGATCGAGACGGCGGTAGGCGTCGAACGACGGCTTGTCGCGCGCTTCGACCTGCCACAGCCCGGTCACGCCAGGGCGCACCCGAAGGCGACCGAGGAGCTCGTCGTCGAACTCCGCAACCTCGTCTGGGAGCGCCGGGCGGGGGCCGACGAGGCTCATGTCGCCGCGGAGCACGTCGAGGAGCTGCGGGATCTCGTCGAGGCTGGTCGAGCGCAGGAAGGCACCGACGCGGGTCACGCGTGGGTCGGCCTCGGTCTTGAACAGCGGTCCGACGCGTTCGTTGAGATGCTTGATCTCGAGGAGACGAGATTCGGCGTCGACGCTCATCGTGCGCAGCTTGTGGACCGTGATCTCCTTGCCGTTGCGGCCCACGCGCACCTGGCGAAAGAACACCGGGCCGCGGTCGTGGAGTTTGATGGCCACCGCGGCGATGAGCAGCGCGGGCGAGGTGACGATGAGGAGCACCGACGAGAGCACGATGTCCATCGCCCGCTTGACCGTGAGCTGCCAGGTGGAGAGCGTCGCGGGCTCGACGTACAGGAACGGTTCGTGCCCGAGCGGCACGGCGCGCAGGCGGCGGTAGTTCACGCCGAACAGTCCGCTCGAGAGATGCACGTGAACACCGGAGCCGGTGAGGTCGCGAGTGGTGTCGTTGAGCTCGTCGGTCGCGAGTCCGGTGGCGATGACGATCGCGCCCGACGAGTGCGTCGACGACACGGCGATGCGCGCGTTGCGCGCCGCCCCGAGCCAGGGCACGCCGAGTTCGGGATCCTGGCTCGTCCCGACGATCGCGGTGACCTCGTAGCCGAGCTCAGGGTTGGCCGAGAGGAACTCATGGAACTCGCGCACGTCGCTGCCAGCGCCGACCAACACGACGCGGCGCATGAACCGTCCGCCGCCACGGGCCTTGCCGAGCCAGAAGTCGAACCCATACCGCCCGATGGCCGTGGCCGCCAGGGCGAGGATCGCGCCGAGCGCGGCGAGCCGGATGCTCGACTGCGTCTCGACGATCGAGGTGAGTACGAGGGCGACGCAGCCCGACCCGAACGCGGCCCAGCACAGCCGGGTGTAGGCCACGACCCGCATGGTGGTGATGCGGGTGAGGTAGAGCCCCTGGATCGAAGCAAAGACCATGCCGCTGGCCACGATGAGGCCGAGCTCGCCGAGGCGACCGATTAGCGGGGCCGTTTCGGTGGAACCGTGGAAGACGAACCAGGCCAGCGACCAGCCCACGAGGAACCCGGCGAGGTCGCAGGCCTGCAGCACGCGTCGCAGCGAGAGCGAGCGGCGATCGGGGAGAGCGGCGGCCTCGCGCAGAGTGGCCGTTCGGGTCTCCACCGCCTCGAGATCGCGAACTTGAGCCGACATCTGGCCTCTCCACCCTTGGCTCGGCGGGTCTGTGTCCGACCACGCACTGCGTTCGACTTCGCCTTGCCTACGGCGCAACCCTACAAGAACGGGAGGGTTTCGGAGAATGAGTCGATCGGCCTAGTGGATAAATCGGCACAGACGCCGCGTGTCAGCACTGCGTTGCGTAGTCATCACGGAAAGTGGTGGTCCGCCGCCGTGTGCCCATTTTTGGCCAGGGCTAGACGAGAAACCTCAGCTGCCGGCCGGCGGCACGATCGACTTGACCTCGAGATAATGCTCGAGGCCTTCGCGTCCGAACTCCCGCCCGATGCCGGAACCCTTGTAGCCGCCGAACGGAGCGATGAAGTCCATCGTGTACTGGTTGATGCCATACGTGCCCGTGCGGACCCGCCGGGCGATGTCGAGCCCGCGGTCGATGTCGGCGGTCCAGACCGATCCCGCGAGGCCGTACTCCGAATCGTTGGCGATCCGTACCGCGTCGTCGACGTCATCGAAGGGGATGACCGCCAGCACCGGGCCGAAGATCTCCTCCTGGGCAATGCGCATGTCGTTCGTGACACCGGAGAACACGGTCGGCTGCACGTACCAGCCCTTGTCGAGACCGTCGGGACGGCCGTTGCCACCGACGACGACCTGAGCGCCCTCCTCCTGACCGAGCGCGATGTACTTCTCGACGCGCTCCTGCTGGCGCTCGGCCACGAGCGGGCCGATCTCCGTCGCGGGGTCGCTCGGGTCGCCGACCGTCATGCCACTGACCATCGCGCCGAGCGCGTCGACGACCTCGCTGTAGCGCTCCTTGCTCGCGAGGATCCGGGTCTGGGCGACGCACGCCTGCCCGTTGTTCATCAGCGAGGCGAACTTCAAGCCCTCCATCGTGGCGGCGAGGTCGGCGTCGTCGAGGATGATCGCCGCGGACTTGCCGCCGAGCTCGAGGGTGCAGCGCTTGAGCTGCTCGCCGCAGATGCTGGCGATCTTGCGACCGGCGGCCGTCGATCCGGTGAACGCGATCTTGTCGACGCCCGGATGGCGGACAAGGTGCTCGCCGACCTCCCGGCCAGCGGGGACGATGCTCACGACGCCCTTGGGTACGCCAGCTTCCTCGAGCAGCTGGGCCATGAAGAACGCGTCGAGTGGGGTCTCGGGCGACGGCTTGATGACGATCGAGCAGCCCGCGAGCAGCGCCGGGGCCAGTTTCGACATCGTGACGAACTGTGGGACGTTCCAGGGCACGATCGCACCCACGACGCCGACGCCCTCGTGGCGCACGATGACGTCGCCCCCGAGGACGCCCGCACGGCGCTCCTCCCACGGGAACTCCGCCGCGACCTGCAGGAACGCGGTGAGCATCATCCAAGGGGCCGGCGACTGCGCCAACTGCGAGAACGTGATGGGCGAGCCCATCTCCTCGGTGACGATGGTGGCCATCTCCATCATCTGGCCGGCGTAGACGTTGGCGAAGTTCTGGACGATCGCGGCGCGCTCGGCCGGATCCATCCGCGACCAGTCGCCGTTGTCGAACGCATCGCGAGCGGACGCGACCGCGCGGTCGATGTCGGTCTCGGTGCCGTCGGGGACCCGCCCGACCAGCTCCTCGCTGTGGGGGGAGATCACGTCGATCGTGTCCGTCCCCGCGGGGGCCACCCATTCACCGCCGATGAACAACTGCTCGTACGTACGCATGGCCCGGGACGTTAGCGGCGCGCCGAGAACACGTTCTAGTCCGCCCCCTGACGCCACTTTGGACCGTTGACGACGTGCAAGGTCGTCATTCGCGCCAAGAGTTCAACCCCTCCGACTTTTGGCGCCGTTGGCGACACATCCCGTCGCCAATCGCTCCAAGAGTGAGCGGCCTCAGTTGTGCCCTAACGTTCCCCGTTCTGGCGGCGTGGCCGAGTGGTTTAGGCAAGGGCCTGCAAAGCCCTGTACACCGGTTCGATTCCGGTCGCCGCCTCCAACGAGTTCTCCCTGCTCACGTGCGGTGCACAGGGCTTTGGCTCGCTTCGCTCGCCGAGACGCCATCCCGCGTCCATCCCGCGGCCGTTCTCCGCGCGGTTTCCCTAGCGGTTGTGGCATGCGATTCCTCGAGTTGCTCCGTCCGCCATCAGGTTTGGTAACCGCGTCGGTGGTCGGCTGTCGCGCGATGGAAGGTCGTCGTCGGTCGCGTAGCGCCATCGCCGTCGTGGACCCTCCCGCCTGGCAGCATCGACATGAGGCGTGTTGGAGGCGCTATGGAACTCGAGCGCATCATCGTGCGGAATTTCAGACGATTCGAACAAGAGACGACTCTCCGCGTTCCGGGAAAGCTGACAGCGATTGTTGGACCGAATGAGGCGGGCAAGACCTCGCTCCTCCGCGCCCT